>JAHBWA010000063.1 GCA_019637195.1 Labilithrix sp.
ACGCTGCCGACCTGGATCTCGTCGCCCGGGATGACGAGGCGCCGCTGCCCCGCGTCGAGCGGCACGTCGCCGACCGCGCAGTCGGGGCCGACCGCGATCAGCGCGACCTCGCTGATCTTGGCGTGCTCGTCGTCGACGCCGGGGACGTCGACGCGAACGTCACACGCTTCCGCGCGCCCGATCGTGAGCACTCGTGCTCCCAGCTCGATGCGGCGCGTCTCGCGGAACGACCCTCCGGGAGGAACGACCAGATGCACGCTCCCGGTAGTGTCGCACGTTCCCTCCTCCACTAGTAGGGCTTCGCGTCTGGCGGGGTCGGGCCGCGCCGAGCTGGCTCCCGGCGCGGCGCGCTCTCGGAGCCGCGAGGTGCGGCTCCGCTGCACCCGACGGCGGGATGACCGTCCCGAGCCGCAGGCTTCTTGGCCAAGGCGCGACCGGCGCGGGACACTTCGCGTCGAAGCCCGACCACGCCCCCTTGCTGCTGGGAACCGAACATGGACGACCGCCGCCGCCGCCGTAGCTCCGATCCGCTCGTCGCTCTCCACTACCAGCTCAGCTCCGCTCGCGCGCTGGGCGATCTCGACGCCATCGTCGTCGCCGATCCCTCGGGCGTCGTCGTCGCCGGCGCCGGCTCCTGGCCGGTCTGCGAGGAGCTCGCGGCCTACGCGCCGCTGCTCGCGGACGGCGACTGGGCGCAGATGAGCACGCAGGTCTCGTCGCGCGTCGAGGCGCTCCGCCACGAGGTCGACGTCCGCGCCGTCGCCGTCGGGGGCCAGGAAGTGCTCCTCTGCACGCGGCAGAAGCGCCGCGTGGAAGCGATCGAGGCGCTCGCGGCCTCCACGCGGCACCTCGACGACGCCGCGCGCGGCGTCAGCCGCATCCTCACCGCCGTCGCGGCGTGACCCCCGCGGCGCGTAACGCGTCGCGTTGACGTCCCTCTACGCCGGGGCTAAGGACTCTCCATGAGCGACGAGGAAGCTCCGCCTCCGCTGGACAGCGTCCCGCCCGAGAGC
Organism: Labilithrix sp.; assembly: GCA_019637195.1. GTDB lineage: Bacteria > Myxococcota_A > Polyangia > Polyangiales > Polyangiaceae > Labilithrix. Next base: position 1,014 of record JAHBWA010000063.1, read on the forward strand.
CCGCACGAGCGTGGCCGAGACAGCCGACGCCGTCGCCTCGAGGGGGTCATCCCGGAGATCGTGCGTCGCGCGGTCGAGCTCGGCGTCGAGAAGGCGCAGGAGGCTCCCGACAACCTCAAGTCGTTCGTCGGCGATCTCAAGCTGCCGAAGGACATCGCTCACTACCTCCTGCAGCAGATCGACGAGACCAAGAACGGACTCTTCCGCGTCGTCGCGAAGGAGATCCGTGACTTTCTCGAGCACACGAACTTCGCCGGCGAGGTGCAGAAGCTCCTCACGACCGTTCAGTTCGAGGTGAACACGACCATTCGCTTCACGCCGAACGACGGCCGCCCGAAATCGACGAAGAGCAAGAACGAAGAGAGCGAGAGCCAGGAGGACGACGCTGGCGACGCCGCGCGCGGAGGCGAGGACGAGCCGGGCGAGCCGGGCGAGCGCCGCCTCACTCCACTTCCGAAACCCGAGGTGAAGACCGCCGTGCACGTTCGGCGCGACGAACGAGAACGTCGACGACGTCGCGATCGCGACCCCTGAGATCGTCGTGTTCGAGTATGCTGCGCGCCATGAGCAAGCCGCTCCGAGCGGGGGGGGAAGTCGACAGCTGGTGCACCAAGTGCAAGCTGGTCCTGAATCACCGTGTGATCGCGATGGTGGGTGGAACCCCCGTGCGTGTCGAGTGTTCGACGTGCATGTCCCATCACAATTTCCGCGCCCGAGCGCCAGGCGAGAAGGCGCCGTCGACCGCGCGCGCGTCCTCCGGGACCGCCGGCCCGCGCTCGACGCGGGCCACCTCGGCGACCAAGGCCCAGCAGGCCGCGCTCGACCGCGAGCGGTCGTGGGAGAAGGCCGTCTCCGGCAAGGCCGTCAGCGAGTTCAAGAACTACCGCGTCGACGAGATCTTCTCCGAGGGTGACCTGATCCGGCACAAGAAGTTCGGCGACGGCGTCGTGACGCGGATCCTCGACCAGAGGAAGGTCGAGATCCTCTTCAAGGACGAGCCGCGGACGCTCGCGCAGGGCCTGACGGACTGAGCGAGGCCGCGGCCCGAGCGAGGCCGCGGCGCGCCTGGGCAACTCGAGCGCGGTCGCCCGCCGCGCGGGGCGCCCCTGCCCTGCGGCGGGCTCGGCGACGACGGCGCGGTTGCGCTTCTTGCCAAGGCCTCCCGGCGGACGCTAGTCGTCTCGGCCTTGGCGGTCTCGTCCTGCGAGGCCGCCGATGCTTGCCGACTCGATGGAGGCCTCGATGAACAAGATGTTGCTTGGACTCTGCGCCGTGCTGGCCACAGCGGTGGCGCCCGCCTGCAGCGCCGACGACGAGTCGTCGTCCGACGCCCCCGAAGACGTGGTCAACGTCGACATCACGAGTAACCAGTTCACGCCGGCTTCGCTGCGGATCAAGGTCGGCCAGACGGTGCGCTGGACCTGGGGCGGCGGCACGCACAACGTCGTCTCTGGTCCCGACTGCAACACCGAGGACGGCAACTTCAAGAGCGGCGCTCCCGTCGGCGGCGGCACCTTCGACAAGAAATTCGAGACCGCCGGGACGTTCCCCTACTACTGCCAGCCCCACTGCGCGATGGGCATGACGGGCGAGATCGTCGTCGAGCCCTGATGCGCGCGCCGATCCCCGTCGCGCTGCTCCGCGCGCTGGGCTCGGCGAGCGGCCTCGTGGCGCTCCTCCTCGCGCCGCTCGTCGGGGCCGATCCGCCGCCGGCCGCCGCTCCGCCCGACGGGGCCGCCGCGCCGGCGACGGCCGACGAGGCGAGGCGCGCCGGCGACGACCGCGCGCCGGCGACCGAGGTCCGCCTGGCTCCGTCCGCGAACGGCGTCCTCGGCGCGTGGCTGGTCGCGGGCCCGTTCAAGGCGGCGCGCCGGGCGCTCGACGCCGCTCCCGCGGGCGTCGACGAGGGCAAGCTCGCGCCGTCGCTCGCCGCCGTGGTCGGCGGCGTTCGCGATCTCGGCGGCGGCAAGCTGAGGCCGCCCGCGCGCTGGACGCTCGTGTCGAGCGGACCGCCGAAGAAGGGCGCCGGCCAGGATCCGGGCACGAGCGGCAGCCGCACCGTCGATCTCAAGGCGAGCCTCGACGACGCCAGCGGGAGCGAGCTCGTGGCGTACGCCGCGGGGCGCCTCCACGTCGAGCGTCCCGGCCGGCACTACCTCTCGCTGGGCGTCGACGACGGGGTGCGCGTCAGCGTGAACGGCAAGGTCGTCTTCGCGCGCGACGACGCGCGCGCGCTCCGCGACGACGACGACCTCGTCCCGCTCGATCTCACCGCCGGCGATCACGACGTCGTCCTCAAGCTCCACCAACGGAGCGGGGCCTGGGCGTTCCGCGCGAAGCTCGTCGGCGAGACCTTCGCGCCGCCGCCGGGGGCGTGGCTCGGCCTGCCCGGCACCACCGCCGACGACGCGCTCGCGCTCGCCGCGCGGATGTCCTTCGTCGTCGTCGAGCGCGTCTTCGACGCGCGCGCGACGCCGCCTCGCTACCGCCCGCTCCTCACGGTCCGCTACCCGGAGGGCGCGCCGCGCGGCGTGCCGATCCAGGTGAGCGCGAAGCTCGTCGGCGTCCCCGCGACCTCCGCGTTCGACGTCCGCGCCGGCGAGGTGAACGTCGGCGCGAGCGGCGTCTCGGACCTCGTGATCGCGTTGCCCGAGCTCGAGCCGTGGAGCGGGACGGCCACGCTCGAGAGCACGATCGCCGGCCGCGTCGTCCCGTCGGCGCTCGTGGCGCGGCCACGCTCGGAGCGCGCGCTCGTCCGCGCCGTCCGCGCCCTCGATCGCGTGAAGGGCGACGAGGCGTGGCTCGCCGACGGCTCGCTCGACTCGGTCCGTTACCTGACGGACCGGCTCGCGCGGCTCGTCGCGCGCGGCGACGGCGACGGCGAAGCGCAGGCCGACGAGGCCCGCGAGGTCGACGAGCTCGCCGCGAAGCTCGAGCGCGGCGTCGACCCCTACGAGGGGCGCTCCGGCATGATGCGCCGCGCGCTGGTGACGCCGTTCGACGGCGCGCCCAGCGAGCTCGGGCTCTACGTCCCGCCGTCGTACAAACCCGGGACCTCGCGGAAGTACCCGCTCGTGGTGGGGCTCCACGGTCTGAACAGCTACCCGATGTCGATGATGCGGGCGCTCTTCGGGCTCGACGACGAGAAGAAGCCGGCCGCGTGGAAGGATCGGCACCCCGTCCCGCTGCCCGCCGTCGACGCGTTCGTGCTCACGCCGTACGCGCACGGCAACACCCTCTACCGCGAGATCGGCGAGGAGGACGTCCTCTACCTGACGCGGTGGGCCGCCCGACGGTTTCCCATCGACGAGACGCGCATCACCGTGACGGGCCCGTCGATGGGCGGGATCGGCTCGGCGGGGATCCCGCTGCGCTCGCCCTACCTCTACGCGGCGGCGGCGCCGCTCTGCGGTTACCACAGCTACCTCATCCGCCCCGACGTCGCCGCGCAGCCGAAGCGTCCGTGGGAGCGCGCGGAGCTCGAGCGGCGCTCGAACGTGTTCTGGGCCGACAACGGCGAGCACCTCCCGCTCTGGATCGTCCACGGCACGCGCGATCTGCCCGAGGCGAACAGCGGCGTGCTCATCTCGCGCTACGAGAAGCTCGGCTACTCGATCAAGCACGACCACCCCGACGCCGGACACAACGTCTGGGGCGTCACCTACGGAGAGCTCAAGGGGCTCCGGTGGCTCCTCTCGCAGCGCCTCGATCCGCACCCGGCGCGGGTCCGCTTCCGGACGATCCACCCGCGCTACGACAAGAGCGCGTGGGTACGGGTCGAGGAGCTCGCGTCGCCGTACGGCTGGGGCGACGTCGACGCGCGCATCCGGAGCAGGACGGCGATCTCGCTGACGACGAGCGGCGTGACGGCGCTCGCGCTCACGCGCGACGACAAGCTCGTCGATCCGCGCGCGCCGGTCACGGTGACGGCCGACGGCGTCGCGCTGGCGTACGGCGAGGGCGAGGCGCTCACGCTGCACAAGGGCGCGAGCGGCCGGTGGGAGAAGGGCGCCGCGACGCCGCCCGCGCGGCCGTCGAAGCGGGGACGCGTGACCGGGCCGATCCGCGACGCCTTCCACGAGCCGCTCCTCTTCGTCTACGGGGCCGGCGACGACGCGCGCGTGAACGAGCGCGTCGCGCGAGGCTTCGCCGAGCGACCGGGGGTGACGGCGTCGTACCCGGTGGTGAGCGACGCCGAGTTCCTCGCGACCGGTCAGGCGCTCGCCAACGATCGCGCGCTCTTCCTGGTCGGGCGAACGAACAAGGTGCTCCTCGCGCTCGACTCGGCGGCGACCAACGCGGGCGCCCCGTTCCCGCTCCGCGTCGCGTCGGGCTCCGTCTCGCTCGGCAAGGAGCGCTTCACCGGCCGCGAGCTCGGCGGCGCGTTCATCCATCCGAACCCGGTGCGGCCCGACCGCTACGTGGTCGTCGTCGCGGGCGCCGACATGGCCGGGACGCTGCGCGCGCTCTCGCTGCCGGAGCTCTTGCCCGACTTCGTCGTGTGGGACGCCGGCGTCGCGCCGGCGCGCGGCCAGCGGCTCCTCGGCGCGGCCACGCTCCGCGCCGGCGGCGCGTTCGAGCGCGACTGGTCGCTCCCCGCGGTCACGGCCGACCCGCTCGCGAAGGCACCGCCTCCCCCGCCCGACGACGACCGCGACGCTACGTCCGACTCCCCCTGATGTCAGCGCCCGCGACGGCCACCGGCGCGCGGGCGGTCGTCGCCACGCGGAGCGCCCGTGCGCGAGCGCGAGTCACCGCGCGGAGCCCCCGTGCGCGGCCGGTCGGCCCCACGCGGAGCGCCCGCCGTGCGTGCACCGCCACGCGAGCGCGGGGTGCCCCAGTTCTCCTCCTCGCCGCGCGGCGTCTCTGCGCCAAAGGCGCGTTGCGCGCGAGAGGCCGCGCCGCGCCGCGCCGCCGGCGCCGAGCGCTGCTTGTCCTTCGACGGGCTCTTCGGGATCGACGCCGCCGACGGGATCGATCGCGGCACGCCGTACGTCTTCTTCAGCGCGATGAGCTCGTCGCGCGTGAGGTGCCGCCAGCGCCCCGGGGCGAGGCCCTCGGCGGAGATCTCGGCGAACGCGACGCGCGCGAGGCGCATCACCGGAAACCGTGTCGCTTCGCCCATGCGTCGGATCTGCTGGTTACGTCCTTCGCGGATCGTCAGCTCGAGCCACGTCTTGTCCGTCTCGTGGCGAAGCAGCTTGGCGGTCGCCGGCAGCGTCATGCCGTCCTCGAGGCGGACGCCCTTCTCCCAGAGCGCGATGTCGTCGGGCTTCATCAGGCCCTTGACCTTCAACACGTACGTCTTCGGCACGGTCTTGCGCGGGTGCAGGAGCCCGTCGGCGAGCTCGCCGTCGTTCGTGGCGAGCAGGACGCCGCTGGTCGCGAAGTCGAGCCGCCCGACCGGGTAGACGCGCGCGCCGAGGCTCGCGAGCAGCTCCTTAACCGTGGGACGGCCCTCGGGATCGCTCATCGTCGAGACGACGCCGCGCGGCTTGTGGAGCACCACGTACACGAGGTCCTCCGCGACGACGCGCTTGCCGTCGACCTCGACGCGATCGCGCCGGGGATCGGCCTTGACGCCGAGCTCGGTGATGACGCGTCCGTTGACGCGAACGCGTCCGGCCTTGATGAGCTGCTCGGCGGCGCGCCGCGACGAGACACCGCCGTGCGCGAGGATCTTCTGGATGCGTTCCATGGTCGTGGCTTCTACGATACGGGGGTGAGACCGCGCTCGCGCCCTCGTAGCACGCTTCTGGCCGCGCCTCTCGCTTGCGCGGCGCTCGTGACGGCGAATCCGGCCGCGGCCGCGCCGCTCGTCTTCGAGGGCGACGTCCCGGCGGACGGACCGGACCACTTCTTCGTCGAGGTCGAGGTGCCGGCCGGCACCGCCGAGATCGAGGTCCGCCCCGACGATCTCTCGGAGGTCAACATCCTCGATTTCGGCCTCGACGACGCGCTCGCCGGAGGCGACGGCTACCGCGGCTGGGGTGGCGGGAGCACCGAGCCCGTCGTCGTGAACGAGACCGCGGCCTCGCGCGCCTACGTCCCCGGGCCGATCCGCCCCGGGACGTGGCGCGTCATCGTCGGGAAGGCCAAGGTCGTCGCCTCCCCTGCCCGCTACCGGATCGAGGTCGAGCTGCGGGCGACGCCGACCCTCGCGGCCGAGCGTCCGCGCACACCCTACGCGCCGCCGCCGGCGCGCCGAACCGGGACCCGCTACTACGCGGGCGATCTCCACGTGCACTCACGCGAGTCGACCGACGCGTCCGCCACGCTCGAGGAGAACATCGCGCTCGCGAAGCAGCGCGGCCTCGAGTGGCTCGAGATCAGCGATCACAACACCGTGACCCAGCTCGACTACTTCGGCGGCGTCCACGACGCCGAGCCCGAGTTCCTCCTCATCCCCGGCATCGAGTACACGACCTACGCCGGGCACGCGAACGCGATCGGGGCGACGAAGTTCGTCGATCACAAGATCGGCCAGCCGGGCGTGACGATCGAGGCGGCCGCAGACGCGATCCGCGCGCAGGGCGCGATCTTCAGCGTCAACCACCCCGTCCTCGACATCGGCGATCTGTGCATCGGCTGCGCCTGGCAGCACGATCTCGATCCGGCGAAGATCGGCGGCGTCGAGATCGGGACGCTCGGCGTCACCGCCGGCGCCCAGCTCTTCAGCGAGCGAGCGCTCGCGTTCTGGGACGCGCTGCTCGACCGCGGCGCCAGGGCCGCCGCGCTCGGCGGCAGCGACGACCACCGCGCCGGGACCTCGACCGGCATCTTCCCGGCGAAGGTCGGGAGCCCGACCACGCTCGTGCGCGCGACGGAGCTGAGCACGCGCGGGATCCTCGACGGCATCGCGCGCGGCGCGACGGTCGTGAAGCTCGATGGACCGGACGACGCCATGGTCGAGCTCGAGGCCGTCCCGCGCCGCGACGACGTCGAGGGCCTCGCGTTCCCCGGCGACACGCTCGGCGTCCGCTCGATCGTCCTCCGCGCCAGGGTCACCGGCGGCGTCGGCCAGACGGTGCGCTTCGTGAAGAACGGAGCGCCCGAGGAGCCCGTCGCGGTCACGAGCGATCCGTTCGTCCACTACGCCCGCGTCGACGCGCCGAGCGAGGGTGAAGATCGCTGGCGGGCCGAGGCGCTGGTCGACGAGCGCCCGCGGACGGTGACGAGCCACCTCTGGCTCCGCCGCGATCCCGCCGGGCCGGAAGCCGAGGACGCGCCGGCGCACGACGACGGATGCGGCGTCGCGGCGGACGGACATACGCGCGCGCCGTGGCTCGCGCTCGCCTTCGCGGCGCTCGTCGTCGCGCTCCGCCGCCGGCGGCCCGCCTAGGGCGCCGCCGGAGCGCGCCGCGTCCTCCGGCGCGGCCTCGTCAGAGTCGGCCCCGCCGTCGTGGTCCGCGGCGCGCCGCGTCTCAGTTCGGCGCTGCGCCGGCGTCGGCGCTGGACGACGCCGGTGCCCCGGCGTCCTCGGTGGCCTCGCGCGCCTTCCGCTCCGCGGCCTCGGCCTCGTATTTGAGCTGCTCGTCGCGGTCCCAGCGATCGACGTGGCCGTCGCCGTTCTCGTCGGTGCCGACGCGCTCGAGGCGCCCCTTCGAGTAGATCTCCCAGACGTCCGGCTTGCCGTCGCCGTTGCGATCGCGGCGGATGCGCTGGAGCTGACCGTTCACGTAGAACTTCCAGACGTCGGGCTTGCCGTCCTTGTTGGTGTCGACGTCCTGCTGCGCGAGGCGACCGTCGACGAAGTTGAGCCAGACGTCGATCTTCCCGTCGTAGTCGGTGTCGGCCTCCTCGTGGAGCGCCTCCCCCTTCTGGTTGAACGTGCGCACGACGTCCTTGATGCCGTCGAGGTTCGTGTCGATCTCGCGGCACGCGAGCGTCCTATGCCGGCTCTCTCCCTCACCGAAGGTCTTGTAGACGCGCCGGACGTTGGGCTTGAGCGCGCCCGGGCCCATCGTCTCCGAGACCTCCAGCTCCGGCTTGTTGCGCCAGTCGCACATCGAGCGATCGTCCGCTGGCCACCGCGAGGGATCCTTCGAGCCGCCCGGCGCGGTCGCGGTCTTCGCCGCCCCCTCCCTCGAGCCGCCTCCACACGCGCTCGCCCCGAGCGCCCCGGCGAGGGCGAGGAGCGCCACCGTGCTCGCGAACGCGCGCGCCTTCATCGTCATCGCTTCGCTCCTCCGCGCTTCGGCGGCGTCACGACGCCGGCGTCACCCACGCTCGGAGACAGCTCGGGGGTCGGGCTCGGCTCCGGCGCCTCCGCGGGCGGCGCCGTGGCGACGGGCGCCGGCGGAGCGCCCGCGTCCTCGGAGGTGCTCGGCTCGGAGGGGGTCGGCTCGACGCTCACCCCCGCGGCGTTGAGCGTGATGACCGCCTCCGGATCCGGCAGGCCGTCGCCGTTCTTGTCCATCGCGATGGTCACCTGGTCGCCATTGTAGGTCCACCACTGGTCGACGCGCCCGTCGCCCGTCGCGTCGCGCTCTCGCTTGACGCGCTTGCCCGTGCTCGGGTCGAACGTGTCCCAGGTGTCGATGCGCCCGAGGTTCGTGGTGTCGAGCTCCGCGCGAACCAGCTTTCCGTTCTCGAAGATCTCGATCGCGTTGACGATGCCGTTGTCGTCGTAGTCGGCCTCGCGCCGGCGAAGCTGCCCGGTCTTGTCGAAGTACTCGAAGAGATCCGGCTTGCCGTCGCGGTTCAAATCGCTGATGCGGCAGATCTCGGTGTTGCCGTCGAAGACGCGCCGGATGTCGGGCTTGCCGTCGTTGTTCACGTCGACGGTCTCGACCCGGTGCCCCGACTCGCTGCAGGCCTCGTGCTCGATCGTCTGCGAGCGGACCCCGTCCGGGAGCTTCGCGTTCCTGACCGCAGAGTCCCCTCCGCAGCCGAGCGCCCCGGAGAGGAGCGTCACGCCCACGACGAGCGCGCCGCCCGCGTACCGCCCGCGTACCGCGCGCCTCACGCGCGCCGAAGTCCGCGCACCGCCACGAACGTCGCCCGTTGCCCCGGGCTCCGTCGACCTTGGCTCCCCCGCTGAAGGCTGCCGCATTGCGAAGGTCACGATAGACGGCACGTTACCCCATCCGCAAGGCGCTCGGGCGCCGCAGTCATCCCACATCTCACTACGCGTCACAAACGCATGAGTTCATTGCGCTTACATGGTAGGACAAGCGGTCTCGACAAACATCCCCGTGGTCGCCCTTGACCGTCACGTATGTTCACGTAGTGTATATTCATGGACCGTTGAGGAGCGAATCTCCTCCGGCGCGTCCAAAGGAGCTGGTGACGGATGCACGGGTGCGTTAGCTAGAGACGCCCGGCCGTCGCTCTCGCTCCCGAAACGCACGCCTAAAGTTCGAGAAGCCCAGAGGAATCAAGCCAACCGACACCGGTACCGCGCGCACCGAAAGTCCCATGCGGAAGAAGATTTCCACCACCATCTACGTGACGCCGGAGCAAGCCGACAAGCTGAAGCTCCTGCACGAGCGCACGAAGGTGCCGGTGGCCGTCTACATCCGCGAGGGCATCGACCTGGTATTGCGGCACTACGCTCACCTCTTGCCCGGGCAGCTCGCGCTCGTCGAACAGACGGAGTCGCCGCGACCGCCCGAGGTCGCCGCGGCCGAACCCCCGCCGCCGTCCGTCGCCGCGGGCGGGAAGAAGTAGGCCTTTCTTCGCGCGGCCCGGGCGCGCTTCGTCTATGACGAGGCGCGCGGTCGTCGATCGCCTCGCGCGTCCCCGCGCCCCCGTCCCATGCCGATTCCCCAGTCCAAGATCCGCAACTTCTCCATCATCGCCCACATCGACCACGGTAAATCGACGCTGGCCGATCGCATCCTCGAGGTCACCGGCGCCGTCACCCAGCGTGAGGCGCGCGAGCAGTTCCTCGACAAGATGGACATCGAGCGTGAGCGCGGGATCACGATCAAGGCGCAGAACGTCCGCCTCAGCTACACGGCGAAGGACGGCGAGGCCTACCAGCTGAACCTGATCGACACGCCCGGTCACGTCGACTTCAACTACGAGGTCTCGCGGAGCCTCTCGGCCTGCGAAGGCGCGATCCTCGTCGTCGACTCGACCCAGGGCGTCGAGGCCCAGACGCTCGCGAACGTCTACCTCGCCATCGACCAGGGCCTCGAGGTCCTCCCGGTCCTCAACAAGGTCGATCTCCCGTCGAGCGATCTCGACAAGACCAAGCAGGAGATCGAGCAGATCATCGGGCTCGACACGTCCGAGGCGGTCCCTTGCAGCGGCAAGACCGGCGTGGGCGTGCCCGACATCCTCGAGCAGATCGTCGCCAAGATCCCGCCGCCGAAGGGCAAGGAAGACGCGCCGCTCCGCGCGCTGATCTTCGACTCCTGGTACGACACGTACCGCGGCGCGATGGTCATGTTCCGCGTCGTCGACGGCTCGATCAAGAAGGGCGACATCATCAAGTTCATGGCCACCAAGGGCCAGTACGAGGTGACAGAGCTCGGCACCTTCACGCCGCACGCGCGCGCGCTCGACGAGATCCACGCGGGCGAGGTCGGCTTCCTCGCCGCCAACATCAAGAGCGTCCACGACACCAAGGTCGGCGACACCATCACGCACCCTCACGGGCAGTCGAAGCGCGAGTCGAACGATCCGCTCCCCGGGTTCAAGGAGGTGAAGCCGATGGTCTTCGCGGGCGTCTTCCCGACGGACGCTTCGGACTACCACACGCTCCGCGACGCCCTCGAGAAGCTCCACCTCAACGACGCGGCGTTCAACTTCGAGCCCGACTCGTCCGAGGCTCTCGGCTTCGGCTACCGCTGCGGCTTCCTCGGCCTGCTCCACATGGAGATCATCCAGGAGCGCCTCGACCGCGAGTTCAACCTCGATCTCATCACGAGCGCGCCGAGCGTCGTCTACCGCGTCTACAAGACCGACGGCGAGATGGTGCAGGTCGACAACCCGACCAAGCTCCCCTCCCCTCAGTACATCGAGCGGATGGAGGAGCCCTACGTGAAGCTCACCGTCCACGTGCCGCAGGAGCACGTCGGCGCGGTCATCACGCTCTGCCAGGACAAGCGCGGGACGCAGGTCAACATGTCCTGCCCCAGCGCCGACCGCTACATCATCGTCTACGAGGTCCCGTTCGCCGAGGTCCTCTTCGACTTCCACGACAAGCTGAAGAGCGCGTCGCGCGGCTACGCGTCGATGGACTACGAGTTCATCGACTACCGCCCCGGTCAGCTCGTGAAGGTCGACATGCTCGTCAACGGCGACCCGCTCGACGCGCTCTCGATCATCGTCCACAAGGACCGCGCCTACAACCGCGGTCGCGCCCTCGCCGAGAAGCTGAAGGAGTTCGTCCCGCAGCAGCAGTACGAGGTCGCGATCCAGGCGGCCATCGGCGGCAAGATCATCGCGCGCGAGACCGTGCGCGCCCTCCGCAAGGACGTCACCGCCAAGTGCTACGGCGGCGACATCTCGCGTAAGCGCAAGCTGCTCGAGAAGCAGAAGGAGGGCAAGAAGCGCATGAAGCAGGTCGGGAACGTCGAGATCCCGCAGAAGGCCTTCCTCGCCATCCTCAAGGTCGACCAGTAGCCCCGGCGGACGTTCCCCGCCCCGGGAGGCTCCGCTCGCGCCCGGGCGGACGCTTCCGCGCCCGCCTCCGCGTCGTCGAACGCAGCGCGGCAGGGTCTTGCCGCGCCGCCTTTCCGCGGCGCCGCCGCCGGCCGGGCTTAGCGAAGTGCCGCCCCGACCCGGCTCGGAGGCCGTGGCGAGGAAAATCTCTCGTGTCGGGCGCACGCGACAGCCCGACTTACGGTAGCCTGGGCGGCGAGCTATTCGGATGCGGAAGACGCCTCTCAAGAAGCGCGTCACGCGCAGCCTCCGGCCGCGCAGCAACGTCGACCCGACGCGCATCGCGCTCGCGGCCCTCGAGCGCATCAAGACGGTGCTCGTGAAGTCGGGCTACGAGGACCGACTCGGCGATCCGCTCCCCATGAAGGAGCTCGCCGCGCAGGCGGCGTTCTTCGGGACGGAGCTCCCGCCCAGCTACGTCGCCGCGATGCGCGTCGCGTGCCGGATCGGCGAGCCCGAGACGTTCCTCCTCTCGCACGACATGGAGGCCGAGGCCGAGCGACTCATCACGTTCGGCGGCGAAGAGGCGAAGCGCTACGTGCCGTTCTGCAAGGGCATCGAGCACGTCGTCTGCTTCGACAAGGGCGGCGGCAAGCGCCTCGTCAGCGCGATCCGGCACGAGGGTGAGCTGCCGATCGTCGAGTGGCGCGACGGCAGCGCGAGCCCGGTCGCCGCGCACTTCGGCGAGTGGCTCGACGCGATCGCCGACACACGTGAGGAGTCCGTCGAGACGGCCGCGAAGATGCCGCAGCGGCTCAAGCGCCTGCTCTACGAGCTCGGCTTCCGCTTCGAGTACCCGGTCGTCGGGCGCCTCGAGACCGGCGACGTCGAGGCGATCCTCGAGCTCATCGGGCCCGAGCTCGCCCGCTCCGTGCGCGGCGACGTCGACCGCCTCTTCGACTCGAGCGGCAAGGCCTCGCTCACGCTGAACGTCGACGAGTTCACGCTCGCGGCCTCGCTGCGCACGGGGATCTACGTCTTCGAGGCCGAGGATGTCTTCCGCTGGCTCCGGACCTTCCGCGACGAGAACTTCTTCTCCGACGCGGTGGCGGCGCCGAGCCATCCGGACGTCGTGCGCGACCTCCGCCGCGCCCCGCGCGAGCCGCCGCTCGTCCAGCGCGGCGTGCTCCACGTCGCCGCGGCGCCCGCGAAGAAGCTCGTCTTCCGCGCCGCCAGCGGGAAGAACGCCGACGACTTCTACCTGCTGGCGCGGACGGCGACCGGCGCCGCGCGGACGTTGCGGGCGAGCGAGGGCGCGCCGAGCGTCATCTTGCACGTCGTCGACGGGCAGATCGCGACCTCGCACACGGTCGAGGAGCCGCTGAGCGATCTTCACGTCGCGCGAGACGGCACGATGTGGGGGCTCACCACGACGCACGCCGTCCGCGTGTCCGGCGAACGCGTCCAGAGCTTCCCCCTCCGACGCCCCACGCGAGGCAGGCCGTGGTGGTACGGCATCGGCGGCGCGGGAGACCGCGTGCTCGTCTGGGGAACGGGGGCGCTCCTCGAGTTCGACGGCCGCGAGTTCGTCCCGTTCGAGCCCGACGCGATGCTCGACGAGACCGAGTCCGTCGTCGCGCTCCAGGCCCAGGGGCTCCGCCTCTGGATGCTCGTCTGCGGGGATCGCGTCGGCGCCGTCGCGCGCTTCGACTCGGTGCAGTGGCAGCCGATCACCGAAAACCAGGTCATCGACGCGACCCTCGCCGACCTCGACATCTGGCGCGGCACGGCGCACGTGCTCGATCGCGACGGCGGCGTCTGGAAGATCGAGGACGGGCCCCCGCGGCCGGTCGCGCTCCTGACCTACCACCAAGCCTACCTCACCGAGACCGGCGCCGCACGCCCGCTCCACGGCGTGCGCGCGCACGACGGCGGCCTGCTCCTCGCCAGCACCGGCGGGGTCATCTCCGTCGGCGGACCCGAGCCGCTCTTCCACGCGGTCCCGGAGGGACGCGAGCCCGTACGGCTCGTCCGCGTCGGCGGTCGCTCGGGGCCGACCACCGACGGCGAGGCGCGCGAGGTGGCGGTGGTCGCCCTCAGCGGGCCGAACGCATGGCTCTGGCACAAGAACGGCTTTCGCGTCATCGACGCCCGCGAGTGGTAGCGCGCTTCGCGCGCAGGGCCGCCGTGTCGGCTCCGGCAGACGCGCAGAGGCGGTCGCACGCCTGATCTGGTTGACATCGAGGGCAAATCCGTCTTCCGTGCGGCGGGCCTCTCGAGGCACAGGAGTTATGTCCGACGCGAAAGTTGCCACCCTCGTCGCGCGCATCAACGACAGCGCGCCCTCCGACGCCGCGCGATGGGAGTTCGAAGGCTCCGTCCCGTTCGGCGCCGGGGACGGCGGCCTCGGCGCCGAGCCGCCGCGGGTCCTCCGCTTCCGACTCGGCAACGGGCTCCGCCTCCTCTTGCTCGTCGACCGGAGCGCGCCCGTCCTCAGCTACTTCACGTGGTTCCGCGTGGGCTCGCGGCACGAGAAGCCGGGCAAGACCGGCCTCGCTCACCTCTTCGAGCACCTCATGTTCAACGAGACCGAGGGGCTCGCCGCCAACGAGTTCGACCGCAAGCTCGAGGAGAACGGCGCGGAGTCGAACGCGGCGACCTGGCTCGACTGGACCTACTACTACGAGTCGCTCCCCAAGGACCGCTTCAAGCTCGCCGTCGAGCTCGAGAGCGAGCGCATGGCGCGCCTGGTCCTCCGCGAGCCGCAGGTCACGAGCGAGAAGGAGGTCGTCGCGAACGAGCGCCGGATGCGCGTCGACGACGACGTCGAGGGGACGGCGAACGAGGTCCTCTACAAGACGGCCTTCACCTGCCACCCGTACCACTGGCCGACGATCGGGTGGATGACCGACATCGAGGCGTTCACGCCCGAAGACTGCGTCGCCTTCTACCGCACGTACTACGCGCCGAACAACGCGACGGTCGTCGTCGTCGGCGACGTCACCGAGAAGGACGTCCTCACGCGTGTCCGCGACGCCTACGGTGCGATCGCCGCCGCGCGGATCCCGGAGGAGGACACCGAGCCCGAGCCGCCGCAGCACGAGCGCCGCGTCGTCACCTTGCACAAGCCCACGCCGAGCGAGAAGCTCCTCATCGGCTACCGCGGCCCCGCCCTCGGAGACGCCGACCACGCCACCTGCGTGGTGCTGAACGAGATCCTCTTCGGCGGCCGCGCGTCGCGCCTCTACCACGAGCTCGTGACCACGCGCGAGTCGTGCACGGAGGTCCGCGGCTGGGTGTCGACCTTCCGGGATCCTGGGCTCTACGAGCTCTATTTCACCGCGCGCCCCGGGATCTCCGGCGACGAGATCATCGGCGCGCTCGACGTTCAGCTCGCGCGCGTGCGGAGCGAGCTCGTCGACGCCGAGGAGCTCGACCGCGCGAAGGCGCGCCTCGAGCTCGGTCTCCTCCAGTCGCTCGAGACGACGAGCGGCAAGGCCGAGCAAATCGGCTTCTACGACACGGTCCTCGGCGATCCCGCGGCCGCGTTCCGGAGGCTCGAACGCTACCGGCACGTCACCGCCGGCGAGGTGCGCACCGCCGCGCGTCGCTACTTCGTCGACGACGCGCGCACGATCATCCGAGTGCTCCCCGAGCCCGAGACCGAGGCGCCGCCCGTCTCGACGGAGGCGAGCGCGTGACGTCCAGGTTCGAGCTCGACGGTGGCGCGGTCGGCTTCGTCGAGAGCTCCGCGGCGGTGCCGCTCGTGTCGATCGTCGTCTCCGTGCGGAGCGGCGCGATCGCCGATCCCGAAGGCAAAGACGGCGTCTGCCGCTTCGCGGCGCGCATGCTCCGGCGGGGCGCGGACGGGATGAGCGCGCAGGAGATTGAGGCGACCATCGACCGCCTCGGCGCGGAGCTCGCGCTGGACGTCGGGCCGTCGACGGTCAGCCTGCACGGGCAGGTGATCCGGCGCAACGTCGAGCCCTTCGTCGCGCTGATCGCGCGGCTCCTCGGCAAGCCGGCCTTCGCGCCCGACGAGATCGCCCGGCTCAGGCGCGAGACCGCCGCCGAGCTCGTCGAGTCCCGCGACAGCGACCGCGCGCTCGCCAACCTCGCCTTCCGCCGCGCGCTGTTCGCCGGCCACCCGTACGCGCGGTCGGCCGCCGGCCGGCCGTCGTCGATCGCCGGCATCGAACGCGACGACGTCGTCGCCGCGTACGAGAAGCACTTCGTCCGGGGCGATCTCGTGATCGGCTTCGCCGGCGCCGTCACCGAGGACGAGGCCAAGCGGCACGGAGAGGTGCTCGCCGCCGCCGTCCACGAAGGGCCCCGCGTCGCGGTGACGCCGCCGGAGCCCGAGAAGAAGGAAGGCCGGCGCCTCGTCTTCGTCGACAAGCCGGAGCGGACGCAGACGCAGACGCTGATCGGCAGCCTCGGCACCTGGCCGCACGATCCCGATCACGTCGCGCTCGTCACCGCCACGGCCGTGCTCGGCGGCACCTTCACGTCGCGCATGATGCGCGAGATCCGGAGCAAGCGCGGCTGGTCGTACGGGACGAGCGCGCGGCTGTCGATCGAGCGCCGGCGTCACGCGTTCACGATGTCGGCGGCGCCCGGCGCGGCCGACTGCGCGCCCTGCGTCGAGCTCGAGCTGTCCTTGCTCGAGGACTTCGTGGCCAAGGGAGTCACCAAGCGCGAGCTCGGCTTCATCAAGAACTACCTCGTCCGCTCCTATGCCTTCGAGGTCGACACCGCGCCGAAGCGCCTCGGCCAGGCCGTCGAGACCGAGCTCCTCGAGCTCCCGGCCGACTACCACACGCGCTACGTCGACCACGTGCGCGAGGTCACGCTCGAGGCCGCGAACGCGGCGACCTCGACGCGGCTCTCCGCGAAGGACGTCGTCGTCATCGTCGTCGGCACCGCCGCCGACACGCTCGAGGCGGTCCAGCAGCGCATCCCCGACCTCGTCTCGACCGACATCGTCCCGTTCGACGCCGACTGAGGGGCCGCGCGTGGACACCGTCTTCGTCAGCGGCCCCCTGCTCGGAGATGCCATGGACGCCCTCCGCGGCGCGCCGCTCGAGGTCGTCGAGGACGAAGGCGGCGTCGCCTCGGAGGCGTTCGCGCGCGCGGCCGACCGCGTCCGTGGGATCGTCGCGCTGATCACCGATCGCGTCGACGACGCGTTGCTCGCTAGGGCGCCGCGCCTCTCGATCGTCGCGAACGTCGCCGTCGGCGTCGACAACGTCGACCTCGACGCCTGCGCCGGGCGCGGGATCGTGGTGACGAACACCCCGGACGTGCTCAGCGAAGCGACGGCGGATCTCGCGTTCGGCCTGCTCATCGACGCGGCGCGCCGCATCTCGGAGGGCGATCGCCTGGTCCGCGCCGGCCGCTGGGAGCGCTGGACGCCGACGTTCCACCTCGGCACGCGCGTCCACGGCATGAAGCTCGGCGTCGTCGGCTTCGGCCGGATCGGCAAGGCGGTCGCCCGGCGCGCGCGCGGCTTCGGGATGCACGTCGGCTACACGCAGCGGCGGCGCGAGCCCGAAGCGATCGAGCGCGCGCTCGGGGCGACGTGGGTGCAGTCGCTCGACGAGCTCTGCGCGACCTCGGACGCGATCACGATCCACGTCCCGCTCACGCCGGAGACCCGGCACCTCTTCGACGCGGCGCGGCTCGCGCGGATGCGCGCGGGATCGATCCTCGTGAACACCGCGCGCGGACCGATCGTCGACGAGCTCGCCCTCGCCCGCGCGCTCGAGCACGGCCCGCTGGCGGCCGCGGGGCTCGACGTCTTCGAGCACGAGCCGGCCGTCCACCCCGCCCTGCTCGCGCGTGAGAACGCGGTCCTCGCTCCGCACATCGGGAGCGCCGACCGCCCGACGCGCGAGGCCATGGCGGCGCTGGCCGCCGCGAACGTGATCCGCGTCCTCTCCGGCCAGCCCCCGCTCACCCCGGTCGGCCCGACGATCTAGCCCCTGCGCCCCACGACGACGCCGCGCCCACGCCGCCGACGACGAGGCCCGCGGTGCGGAGCGCCGTGTTCGGCGTCGACGGCGTCGTGACGGCGACCGCCATCGCGGGCGCGGGAGCCTCCGCTTCGGCCTCCGGCTCGAGCGCTCCCACGTTCTGGGTGCGAGACGATCGCAGGCGTCGACTTCGACAAGGCGCGCCTCGCCAACCCGGATGAGCTCGACGATGGCGGAGCGCGGCCGGTGAACGTCGGCCCCGGCGACGGCGGCGCGCTCCCGGCCGGTCCGGAGGCGAGCGCCTGTTACCCCCGAGTCGAACGCCGTCACGTGTGCCGGCCGCTGCGGTCCCACCGAGGACAACTGCGAGAGCACGCGCGCCTGCTCGACCGACTGCGGCACCGGCAAGGCGTGTGTCGAGAAGACGGGCCTCTGCGAGTGTGTCTCCGAAGGCTCGTGGTGCAAGAACCGCTGCGGTCAGACGCAAGACAGCTGCGGGCGCCCCGTCGACTGCTCGGTCTGCGAGAACGGCGCGGACTGCACCGACAACGAGTGCGGCTGCGCCCCGGATCCGGTCGCGACCACGTGCGCCGGCAAGAGCTGCGGGACCGCGGTCAACAACTGCGAGCAGACCGTCGCCTGCGGCGACAACGGCGCGTGCGCGGCCCCCGGAGCGATCTGCAGGCCGGACGGCTCGTGCTGCTCCGACAACGGAGCCGCCTGCGCCGGGCGCTGCAACGGCGTCACGGTCACCAACAACTGCGGGCAAGCGGTCGGCTGCCCCGCCCAGTGTCCGGCGACGCAGGTCTGCGTCAGGACGAGCTGTTGCATCCCCGAGGCCCTCGCGGCCACGTGCGCGGGCGTCGCGTGCGGGCCCCATACGAACAACTGCGGTCAAGTCGTGACGTGCCCCGATACGTGCGTCGCGCCGAGCTCGTGCGGCGGTGGAGGCGCAGGCGTCAACGGCTGCGGGTGCCCCCCCATGGCCAACCCGTGTGGCGGCCGCTGCGCGGGCTCGGTCAACAACGGCTGCGGACAGATGGTGACGTGCAGCGCGTCGTGCGGGCTCAACGGCGGGTGCCCCTGCGCCGGGGGCACCTGCTCGGTGCAGACGGGCGCGTGCGAGTGCCGCGGCGGCCCCTGCCTCTGAGGTGCCCCCAGGCCCTCGAGGCCGCCTGCATTTCCGCCAATCACGGCGGCTCCCGTGGAGCGCGGCGGCCCGCCTGGCGAGGCGCTCCGCCGGGAGCTCGGGCGCCCGACGCTCAGCTCGGGCGCTTCGCGAGGACCTCGGCGAACTTCGTGTCGTAGGCGCCCGCGCGGAACTCCTCGCTCGCGCAGAGCTTCCGCAGGAACGCGATGTTGGTCGTGGCGGGCGCGATCACCGTCGCCGCGAGCGCGCGATCGAGCTCGTCGATCGCCGCCTCGCGCGTCTCGCCCCAGGCGACGAGCTTCGCGATCATCGGATCGTAGTACGGCGTGATCTTGCTCCCGGCTTTGACGCCGGACTCGACGCGGAGCGCGCGCGTCTGTACCTCGCCCGCCCCGCCGATCCAGACCAGCTCGTCGATCGGGCCCGGCTTCGGGATGAAGCCCTTGCTCGGATCCTCCGCGTAGATGCGCGCCTCGATCGCGTGGCCGGCGCGGGTGACGCTCGCGAGGTCCGGGAGCCGCTCACCGGCGGCGACGCGGAGCTGCAGCTCCACGAGGTCGAGGCCGGTGACCATCTCGGTGACCGGATGCTCGACCTGGAGCCGCGCGTTGACCTCGAGGAAGAAGAGGTTGCCCTGATCGTCCGCGATGAACTCGCAGGTGCCGGCGCCGAGGTAGCCGACCTTCTTCACGACGCGGAGCGCGGCGTCGTAGAGGTCGGCGCGGCGCTTCTCGCCCTCGGGCCCGGCGAAGAACGACGCCGGCGACGGCGACTCCTCGACGATCTTCTGGTGGCGGCGCTGCACGCTGCACTCGCGCTCGCCGAGCGCGAAGGCCTGGCCGTGCGCGTCGCAGAACACCTGCACCTCGATGTGCCGCGGCTGGGCGACGTAGCGCTCGAGGTAGACGCGCGCGTCGGCGAAGCTCGCCTTGCCGCGATCGGAGCAGGACTTGAGCGCGCGCTCGACGCCGGTCTCGTCGGCGACGACCTGCATGCCGATGCCGCCGCCGCCGCCGACCGCCTTGACGACGATCGGGTAGCCGACCTTCGCCGCGATCGCCTTGGCGTGCGCGACGCCCTCGGGGGTGTCGATCGCGATCGGCTCGTCGGTGCCGGGGACCGGGCTCGTCCCCGCGGACAGCGCGACGTGGCGCGCCTTCATCTTGTCGCCGAACGCGTCGAGCGTGTCGGGCGACGGGCCGATGAAGACCGCGCCGGCCTCGGCGACGGCGCGGGCGAAGGCCGACTTCTCGCTGAGGAAGCCGTAGCCGGGGTGCACGGCCTTCGCGCCGGTCTTCTTCAGCGCGGCGAGGATCGCCTCGACGTTCAGGTACGAGTCCTTCGCGGGAGCGGGGCCGACGAGCACCGCCTCGTCGGCGTCGGAGACGTGCGGCGCGTCCGCGTCGGCCTCCGAGTACACGGCCACGGTCGCGATGCCGAGGCGCTTGCAGGTGCGGATGACGCGGCGCGCGATCTCGCCACGGTTGCAGACGAGGACCTTTTCGAACGGCATGGTGCCCGAGATAGCACGCTCGGAAGCGCGCGGTCACGCCGGCTCGATCGCGACCATCGAGGTCCCCGCCGCCACGGCGCGTCGAGCGCGTCAGTGAAAATCACGGCTCATGCTCGCGAGCCGCGGGATCTTCTCGTCGAGGAGCTCGAGGCGCTCGGCGACGATATGGACGACGCTCTGGGGCGCATCGGCGTCCGGCGCGCGCGCGGCCTTGCCCGTAGGCTGCTCGTCGCTCCGCTCGACGCGGCCGTGGACGACGAGGAGCCGCGCCGTCATCGCGACGTGGTGAAACCTCTCGAACACCCTCGCCCAGACGACGAGGTTCAAGAAGCCGTGCTCGTCCTCGGCGGTGATGAAGACCACGCCGCTCGCCGTCCCCGGACGCTGGCGGCACGTGACGAGCCCCGCGGCGCTCACGCGCGCTCCCGACCGCAAGCGCATCACGTCCCTCGACGACTTGAAGCGCTTCGGGAGAGACGGACGGAGGAGCTTCAGCGGGTGGTCCGTCACCGACACGCCGGTGCGCTCGTAGTCGAGCACGAGCTGCTCGGCGCGCGTCATCGGCCGGAGGTGCGGCGCGCGCTCGCCCGAGGTGGTGCCCTCGAACAGATCGGCCCCGCGCGGCGCGACCACGTGCCAGATCGCGGCGCGGCGGGCGCTCGGCTGGCCGTCCGCCGCCGCGAGCGCGTCGAGCGCGCCGGACTCGGCCAGCGCCATCGACTCCTTCTTGTCGAGCCGGGCGCGGAGGACGACGTCCTCGACGCTCGTGAACGGCTGCGCGTCGCGCGCGCGCTCGACGCGAAGGCCGGCGTCCTCGCCGAGCCCCGACACGAGCCGGAGGCCGAGACGGAGCGCCGTACCCTTCGCCGTGGGCGCGCGGCGCACGCACGTGCAGTCCCAGCGGCTCGCGTTCACGTCCAGCGGCAAGAGCTGGACGCCGTGGCGCTGCGCGTCCTGGAGGAGCGTCGACGGCGAGTAGAAGCCCATCGGCTGGCTGTTGATGAGCGCCGCGGCGAGCTCGGCCGGGTAGTGCACCTTGAGCCAGGCGCTCGCGTACACGAGCAGCGCGAAGCTCGCGCTGTGCGACTCGGGGAAGCCGTACTCGGCGAAGCCGTGGATCTGCTGGTAGAGGCGCTCGCCGAACTCCTCGGGGATCCCGCGCTCGCGGAAGCCCTCGAGCAGGCGGCCGCGGTGCCTCTCGAGCGAGCCGGTCTTGCGCCACGCGGCCATGTCGCGCCGCAGGCGATCGGCCTCGCCGCCGCTGTAGCCGGCGCCGGCGATCGCGATCTGCATGACCTGCTCCTGGAAGAGCGGCACGCCGAGCGTTCGCTCGAGGATCGGCTGGAGCAGCGGGTGCGGCGGCGCGTGGCTCTCCTCGCCGGTCCGCCGCCGCAAGTACGGATGGACCATCCCGCCCTGGATCGGCCCGGGGCGCACGATCGCGACCTCGATCACGAGATCGTAGAAGGTCCGCGGGCGGAGGCGCGGGAGCATCGCCATCTGCGCGCGGCTCTCGATCTGGAAGACGCCGACCGTGTCCGCGTCGCAGAGCGCGTCGTAGACGGCCGGATCCTCGGCGGGCAGCCGCGCGAGCCGCTCGATCGCCGTCCCGGTGACGATCTCCGGGACGGCGTAGCCCGCGTGGACGGCGCTCTCGTGGACGGCGCTCGCGCGGACGGCGCTCTCGTGGACGGCGCTCGCGCGGAGCGCCGCCTCGCTCGGTCCATGGAGGCCCCGGCTCGTGGCTCCAAGCTTCTTCGAGCCCGGAGCGCGGACGGCAGGGAACGCCTCGCGGACCGGGTCCGTCTCTGCAGGAGAACGGAGCGCGGAGCCACGAGCCGGAGCTTCCATGGATGAGGACGCGGGAGAGCGGGTGGACGCGGAGACCGGGGTGGACGCGGAGACCGGGGTGGACGCGGAGGTCACCGGCTGCGCGGCGACGTCGCGCACGAGATCGAGGCACCTCCGGATCGCCGTGAGCATCCCGAGGCCGAGGACGTCGATCTTGAAGAAGCCGAGCGTGTCGATGTCGTCCTTGTCCCACGGGATGATCGTGCGCTTGTCCATCGTCGCCGGCTCGGTCGGCGCGACCTCGGTGAGCGGCGCGGCCGAGAGCACGAAGCCGCCGACGTGGATCGACAGGTGCCGCGGGAAGCCCTGGATCGCCCTCGCCATCACGAGCGTCTGCCGGACGCGCGGATCGCTCGCCTCGAAGCCGATCGCGCGGAGGCGCGACTCGCTGACCGCCCCGACACCGTCCCACCACGAGACGACACCGGCGAGGCGACCGACCTGCTCGAGCGAGAAGCCGAAGACCTTGCCGACCTCGCGGAGCGCGCTCTTCGATCGATACGAGACGACCTCGCAGACCATCGCCGCGCGGTCGCGACCGTAGGTCTCGTAGATCTCCTGGATGACCTCCTCGCGGCGCTCGTGCTCGAAGTCGACGTCGATGTCGGGCGGCTCGCGGCGCTCCGCCGAGAGGAAGCGCTCGAAGAGCAGGTTGGAGCGCGACGGATCGACCGCGGTGATCCCGAGGCAAAAGCAGACCGCGCTGTTCGCCGCGCTGCCGCGTCCTTGGCAGAGGATGTCGCGGCGGCGCGCCATGTCGATGACCGCGCGGACGCTGAGGAAATACGGCGCGACCTCGAGCTCGTCGATGAGCGCGAGCTCTTTCTCGATCTGCGCCGCGACCTTCGGGGGGATCGCCTCGCCGTAGCGCGCGTGCGCGCCCTCGTAGGTCAGCCGCCGGAGGGCGTCCTGCGCGGTCTCGGGACGTTCGTCCTCACTCGCCCCCGCCTGCTCGGGCCCGCGCGCGCCCCTGCACGCCGCGCCGCGCGCGGGCCGGCGGAAGTCGCGGTGGACGAGGTCGGAGATCTCGTACGGGAAGCGGTACGCGAGCTCCTTCATCGAGAAGCGGCAGCGATCGGCGATGAAGCGTGAGCGCGCGATCCACTCGGGGTGGAGAGAGAAGAGGCGCGTCATCTCTTCCTCGCTCTTGAGGTGCGCCTCGACGTTCGGCGCGAGCTCACGCCCGGCCTCGTCGAGCGTCTTGCCCTCGCGGATGCAATGGAGGACGTCGAGCATGGGCTTGTCGCCGGGGCGCGCGTAGAGCACGCGGTTGTTCGCGCAGATCGGCAGGCCGTAGGTGCGCGCCGCGGCGAGCGCGCGGGCGACGCGGGCGCGGTCCTCGCCGTCCTTGTGGAGGTGCGCGGCGACGGAGAGGCGCGCGCCGAACGCCCGCACGAGGCTGGTCCCCGCGGTCTCCGTGAAGAGGGCGGCGTCGGCCAGCGCCCAGAGGCCCTCGGCGTGGGCGCAGACGAACCCGAGCGGGACGCCGGCGAACGTGTTGCGCGGGAGCTCCTCTTCGTCGAGGTTGTCGGCGCGCCGCGTCGGGAGCGACTTCGGGTGCCGGTGGTGGCTCTCCGTGAGGATCTTGCAGAGGTTCGTGTAGCCGGCGTGGTCCTCGACGAGCACCGTGAGGGTCGAGGGCTTACCGGGGATCTCGGGGACGCCCTCCAGACCGTCCGTCTCGAGCGTGAGCTCGCAGCCGACGACGACGCGGACGCCGTGCTTCGCCGCCTCCTCGCACGCGCGGACGATGCCGTAGAGGCCGTCTCGATCGGTGATGGCGATCGCGTCATAGCCGAGCTCGGCAGCGCGGTGCACCATGATCTCGGGCGGCGTCGCCCCGGAGAGGAAGCTGAAGCTCGTCCGCGCCGAGAGCTCGACATAGCGGCTCGATCGCGCCTCGATCGAGCGACGAAGCTCGGCGAGCTCACGCGTCACGCCCGCAGCTTCTTCGTCGAAGGGCATGCGCGTCGATGGGTCAATCCGGATCCGAGGCGGCATCACGGCGCTCCCTCAGTCGAACCAGCCGCGCACGCGCATCGCGCCGGTCGCGCGGTCGATCTCGACCCACGCGGCGCCGTCGTCGGTCCATGCCTGGACGTAGTCGACGGCGCCCCGCTTCGCGCTCG
The DNA here is from genome assembly GCA_019637195.1 of Labilithrix sp. Taxonomy (GTDB): domain Bacteria; phylum Myxococcota_A; class Polyangia; order Polyangiales; family Polyangiaceae; genus Labilithrix. Next base: position 25,188 of record JAHBWA010000063.1, read on the forward strand.
CGGCGCCGGGAGCCGCCGGCGCGCTCTTCCACCACTCGACCGACTCGATCCGCGAGAGGTGCCGCGTGATGCGGGCGTCCTCGCGCGCGATCGGGCGCGGCGCGGCGAGGAGGCGGGTCGGCTCGGGCACGCTCGAGAGCGCGCGCCGCTTCCGCTTTCGGCTCCCCGGCGCCGGGAGACGCCCGCCGCCGGCATTCCGCGCGGGGACCTTGAACGGCACGAGGCGCGAGCGCTCCTCCGGCACCCAGCTGTCGCCGAGGACGAGCGCGGAGACCGCCTCGACCCCGAGATCGGAGACGAGCTCCGCCACGAGCCGAGGCAGCGCCCGCTCGGCCTTCGGCTCCGGCTCGAAGAGCGAGAGCGCCGCCGCCCGCTTGTGAACGAGCACCGGGGCGCGGAGCTTCGCGCCGAGCACGGGGGCGCCGAGGACGAGCCGCTCGATCTTCGGGCGGAGCGCGGCGAGGAGATCGCTCGCGGTCGAGAGCGGCGCGGGCAGCTCGAGCTCGACGAGGGAGACATGGATCTTCGCGGGCCGGGCCCCGTCGTTCGACGGACCGCGCGGCTCGGCGTCCGGCCGCGCGGCCGCCGATGCGGGCTCGAGAGGAGCCGATGCATTCGCGGGCCCCGATCCGCGGAGGGGCGGCGCGGTCGCCGACGCCGATTCGCGGGCCGAGGCCGACTCGCGGAGCATCGCTGCGTCGAGGTGGAGCTCGAGCTCGAGCCGCGACGCAGCGACGGCGCGACCTTGCAGGCGCGCCGAGAGCCGATCGGTCAGCGTCTTCGCGACGAACGTGAGCGCCTGCGTCCCCTCGACGCCGTACTCGAGCTCGGCCTCCTCCTCCGGGACCTCCGGCGGGACGTAGGGCGCGAGCGGCGCGCGGTCTTCGCCGTCGACGAGAGAGAGCACGTCGCGAGCGCGCGCGCCGAGGCGGATCCCGAGACCGTCGCGAGGCAACGCTCGCATCTCCTCGACGGAGCGCACGCCGATCTTCGCGAGCCAGCGCACGTCCTCGGGGGAGAGCGGCAGCGAGCCGACGGGGAGCGTCGCGATGGCCCGGGCGTTGTCGCCCGGGCCGACGACGATCGGCTCGGGATCGGCGTACGCGATCCTCGCCGAGGACGCGCGCGGCCCGCGACGGCGCAGCACCCCCAAAGCCGCGCGCGCCGCCGCCTCGGCCGACGACCGCGCGAGCATCGCGGCGACGCGCGGGCCGTCGGCGATCGCGACGGCGCACGTGTGACCGAGCGACGCGATCACCCCTGCGAGGCGCGAGGCGAGGATCGTCTCGCCGTCGAAGATCGACGCCGAGGACCGCGGCGCGTGCAGGTGCGCGCAGCCGGTCACGTCGATCCATACGACGTCGCCGAACGTCGCCTCGGGAGCGCGAACGGCGGCGCTCGGGAGGTCGCACGCGAACGAGACCGTGGCGCCGAACGCGAGCCCGACCTCGGCGAGGCGGGCGAGGATGTCGCGGACCGCGTCCGGCCGGACGACGCGGACGGCGAGGTCGCCCGCGCGCGCTCGCGCCTGCGCGATCGTGTGTCCGGGCGCGACGCCGAGCGCGCGGGCCTCGCGCGAGACGACCGACAGCCGCGTGTTGCCGAGGAGCTTCGCCTCGGTCATCGGAGCGGGCGCGACGACGACGGCGAGCGGCAGGGCGGCGCTCGCCGGATCGAGCTCGCCGCGGACGAGCTCGATCCGGAGCTCGGGGAGGCTCACCGCGCAGACACGCATCGCTCAGCCAGCCCGCGCGAAGGACGCGACGCTCGTGAGCGCGGGCCCGGTCGTGGGGTCGAGGAGCGGCACGACGTGCGCCGACGAGCCGGCGCCGCGGCGGTCCTTCGTCACCCGGAGCGACAGCGCGTCCGGGCGACGCTCGACCTCGACGCGCATCGCGACCGGCCACGGCACGGCGCGAGGCGCGAGCGCGCTCGTCAGGAGGAGCGTCGTCGTCCCGTTCTCCTCCGCGGCGAGGGCCAGCTTCCGGACCACGACCGCGCCGGCGTCGTGCACGCCGGCGTCGTGGGCTTCGCCGCGCCTCGCGCTCGCCGAGGGCGACCTCGCGCCGCCGAGATCGTTGCGATGAGGCACGTCGACGACGACGAGCGCGAACGCCCCCGACGCCGCGACCTTCACCGCGGTGCGCGCGAGCGCCTGCGGCGACGGACGGACGACGAGCAGCCGCTCGAGATCGATCCCCGCCTGCACGAGAGCCGGCGCATAGAGCGCCGGGACGTCACCCGCTTCGCGCGCGCGCTTCGCGCCGGCCGACTCGCTCGTCCGCTTCGCGCCAGCCGACTCGCTCGCGCGCTCCTCGCCGTGAGCCGGCGTGATCCAGGCGCACCACGCGTGCTCGTCCGCGGCGTGCGCCGCGCGGAGCGCCGCGAGCGCGATCGTCGTCGTGCCGCCGCGCATCGACTCTGGGCAGCGCTGGGCGCTCGCGCGGGAGGCCTTGCCGTGAAGGCGTGGGAGCGCGGCGAGCTCCACGACCCCGCGCGGCAACCCCCGATCGGGGAGCGCGCGCTCGAGCTCCGGCCACCCCAGCTCGAGGATCGCGCGCGCGGGCAGGAGCGCCCCGGTTCCCTGGAGAACGCCGAGGCGCGCGAGCGCCGTCACGTCGAGGTGGTGAGAAGCGAGCGCCGACACACTGAACATATTAACAGTATCTGCCAGTTCCGCAAGGGGGGGCCGCTCTCCGGAGCGAGACGAGCCGCCGACGGTGGCTCAAGCTCCCGCCCCACGCGCGAAATCGCTTCGAAATCGGCCTCTCCCTCCCTCCTCCCTGGGAATCCTGCTCCGGCTCGCGCTAGATAGAAGCGTGGACGATCTCCGCCTCCCCGAGGACGATCCTCGCCTCGATCGCCTCGTCACCATCCTCAAGGAGATGGGCTCCGTGCTCGTCTGCTACTCGGGCGGGATCGACAGCGCGTTCGTCCTCGCGGTGGCGCACCAGGTCCTCGGCGAGCGCTGCGTCGGCATGACCGCCGTGAGCCCGAGCCTGGCGCCGTTCGAGCTCGAGGACGCGGCGAAGGTCGCGCGCGGCATCGGCGCGCGCCACGAGCTCGTCGACTCGCACGAGATCGAAGACGAGGCGTACGCGAAGAACGACGTCGATCGCTGCTTCCACTGCAAGAGCGAGCTCTACCGCGTGAGCGCGAAGAAGCAGGTCGACTGGGGGCTCGCCCACGTAGTCAACGGCACGAACCTCGACGATCTGGGCGACTACCGCCCCGGGCTCGAGGCCGCCAAGGAGGCGGGCGCGCGGAGCCCGCTCGTCGAGGCCTCACTCACCAAGGCCGACGTCCGCAGCCTCGCGCAGGCGATCGGCCTCGGGATCTGGGACAAGCCCGCCGCCGCCTGCCTCTCGAGCCGCCTCCCCTACGGCACGCGCGTCACGCGCGAGCGCCTCGCGCAGATCGCGTCGCTCGAGGACGAGCTCCACAAGCTCGGGATCCGCCAGGCGCGCGTCCGATGGCACGCCTCGTCGAGCGAGACCGTCACCGCGACGCGCGAGGCCGCCATCGCCCGCATCGAGATCGCGCGCGACGAGATGCTCCGCGCCTTCGACGCGCGCGACGCGATCGTCGCCGCCGGCAGGCGCGCCGGCTTCACCTACGTGACGCTCGACCTCGGCGGCTACCGCACCGGCAGCCACAACGAGGTCCTCGCCTCCCGCCGCTCCCTCCCCGTCGTCTCCTGATGCGCGGCGCCCTGGAACTGTCCGAGGACCGCTTGACTCCCGAGCACGACGATCTCGTCGTCGTCCGCGATCGTCGCCGCCGCTCGAATGATGTGCTCGAGCTGCGCGCGCGTCATGGCGAGACCGCGCGCCAGATCCTCCAACGTTCGCGAGGAGCGAGCGCTCCGGCGAACGGCGAGGCCTGGCGGAGCGCACGCGCGTGCTCGCTGCGATCGACGAGGAGAGCTGCGATCTCATCGAGCGACAGCGAGAGCACGGCCTGCCATGCGTCGACGTACTCCCGGTGGGTGCCGCCATGCTCGGCCCACATACTCACGCGCGCTCTCGCGCGCTCGAGGATCCGCGGCTCCGAGCTCAACCGCTCCGCGATGGCACGGTGCAGCAAGGCTGCGCTCTTCGGCTAGCGAATGCGGCGTCACGGGTCGAGGGTAGCAGAGCCCCCGGCGGTCGCCTCCGCCGCGCGCGCCGCTTCTTCGGTTGACTCCCGGCCGCAGGGCGAGCGAGCTCCGGCTGTACTCGCCCTTCCAGCGCACCGTCGCGTCCTCGCGCACGGTGCGCGCTTCCGCGATGAAGGAAGGCGTGGCATGGCTCTCGCGCGTCCACAGCATGCGCGACTTCGCTCCCAGAGGCGCCGGCTCGGCCTGGCGTCACCGCGGCCAGGCCCCCATGGCGTCGAGGCCTTCCTTCCACGCGGACTCCAGGACGACCTTCGGCAGCTCGAACGGATGCGGGCGGGCGGTGTAGTCGACATTCCAAAGATGATCCGCCGAGAAGCACGCGCTCGGAGGGTCGGTCGCAGCGAGCTTCTCGCTCGCGAGCACGATGTCTCTCCGCGCGACCGCCAAGCCGTCGCGCTCGCGCCGCCGCAGCTCGGACAGCGCCCTGAGCGAAGGCAGCGACTGACGAGCGAGCGCCCCGCAGCGGTTCTCCACGAGCTTCAGCACGGCAGCTACCGGCTCGCCGCGAACACGATGGCATTGGGCCGCCGCCCAGAGCTCGTCGGGCTTCGCCCAATCGAGCGTAGGCGTCTCGCGGCAGGACTCTGCGATCGCCAGCGGCAGGTCGCGTTCGCTCCCGACTTCGTACCGCTCGCCGAGGAAGACGTGGGCTGCGGCGCCAGGCAGCGAGCGTTCCACGCGGCCGCCGTAGGCAACGCCCTCGTCCCACCGCAGATCCGCGAACCGAAAGGAGAGTCGGTATTGCTTCGATCCGACCTCTTCGAGCCCAGTCCACACGCAAGCCCCCGAGGCGTCGGCCGCGTCGAAGACGGAGGCGAAGAATTGGCATGTCTGAACAGGGAGAGGTTGTCCGAGCGGAGCTGGCTGAATACGGTCGCGGTACTTCGCGAACGCTACCGGTACGGACCTTCCGGGCGGCGGAGGAAGGACCACGACATCTTCGACCTGCGCGTTCGTCGACCCCAGCGGAGCCGAGCTCACGGGTTCGCCGCTCTGCGGCGCGAACACGATTCGAAATGCCTTCTCGTCGGGCTCCGCCACGACGCCGATCGCCCCATCCTCGGTCCAGACGCACCGCCGAAATGCGTGCGAGCCGACACGCTGGCGCTCCTTGATCCGGTCGCATGGCGACGTGATCCGATCGCGTGGCGACACGGGCGGAGTGCTCGAGGGTACGACCGGCAGCTGTTCGACGCGCGAGCCTGCCGGGGGTTGGTTGCACGAAGCGAGCAGTGTCCACCAGAGGAGGCTAACCTTGCGCATCGCGCGTGGTTTTTCCACAACTCGACGCGATGGTCGAGAGCAGGGCGAGCGGCCGGTCGCGATGGACGCTGCCGAGCGGCGGCGTTACCTCACTCGCAGTACGGACGCTCGCAGAACGACGCCTCGGAGCTGCGCCCGTAACACTCGCCCTTCAGCTCACAGCAGACCGTCGGAGCCTTGCAGCCGAGCGAGCACGGGATCCGAATCGTGGTCTCTCCTTCGGAGAGGGATCCGTCGTCGCTGCCCGACGCTCCCCCACGGCCCGTCGGGGCGTCACCCGCGTCACGCGCCGGCCTCTCGGGCCGCTTGTCGCATGCGCCCGCGTCCTCATCGCCGCCGTCCGGCGACGCGATCCCTCCCGCGTCCTCACCGATCGAGCGCTCCGACGTCGGCTCCGTCGTGTCACTGCACGCCGAGCAAGCCAGGCTCACCCAAGCGATCGAAGCGACGGCGCCGAGCGTCCGCGCGACGCGCAACGAGGTAGGTCGCGGCGCGGCCACACTAACCGGCATCCGCGTCTCGTCGCGGCCAGCAGACCTTGATCGGCGCCGGGGCCGATTGTCCCTCCGGCAAAGGGCAGCACTCTTCAAGCTGAATCTCCACGCATTGGTTACCCTCGCAACAGTCATCGTTCGACTCGCATCGAGGAGGCAGCAATTGCTCCAGCTTATGGGTGTAGCCCGCACACCCTGTCACGACGCTGCTCCGGCACTGATCGTCGCGACAGGCCTGGTCAGGGGAGAGACGGTCACAGCTCGCGACCGCGCTCGCGTGGGAGCCACATTCGCCGCCTTTCGCGTCCTGCCGGCATGCCTGCGTCAGCAGCAGCCCAGACAGCATCAACAACGACACAGCACAGTGTGCAAAAAGCACTCGGGGTCGTATTCCAAACAGCAACACCGAGAACGACTTCATGACACTCATGGCGGATACAGACAGATGGGTCCGGTACACGGCCGCTACACGGAGGCCCCCACAAACACCGACGATCCAGCTTGCTCGGCGGGCATCGAAGCGTCAACCGTTTTGCACGCATCACGCGACTTAGCCGAATCGTCACTGTTCTCCGACATTTCACGGCGACCGTTGAGCTCTTCCATCGACACAGTCCCAGCTTTGCGACACCAGAGCGCAGTCAGGTGCCGCCATCATGCGCTGATCGTTGACGGCTTCGTTCGCCGTGATACCGGGAGAATGAGAATATCGAAGGAAATGATGGGGCCTGGATGCGGCGTGACGGTGCTCGGTCGTGGCGGACTCAGGTACCGTGAGGGAACGCGGACCGTCCTCGTTGATGGCGAGGAGCAGCCCGTGTTCACCGCTCCGCATGGCTGGCCGGACGTCGAAGCTCGATCGGATTCACACGCAGAAACTCGTCGAGACGCTCTTCGAGGAAGACCTTCACGCCCGGCGCGTACTGTCACTCGCAAACGGGGTGACGGGCGTGCTCGTGCTCCGCGCCGCCATGCTGAGCGTGCACGCCATCGGCGATGGGGCGTGCCGGAGAAGAGCCGCACCATTTTGCCGCTCCGCAGGCATCGGGTCTGGGCAGTCAGCTGCTTGGTGGAGGGAGCCAAGTATACATTCCTAATGTAACTTCATCATGGCTGATCTAATGACAACAGTAGACATCGACAGTGTACTAAAACATCGACTAGCCAGTGCGCTCTCGCTTCTCGAGAGCGCAAGCGAGACCTATTGGTCCGCAAAGTTGAGAAAAGTCTGCTCAATGAGCACAATCGATTCAATCGAAATTGTCTCGTGGTATGGAGGTATGAGTTCTATTGATGATTTAGTCATTTCTAAAACCAACGGTCATACCGTAACCGAACTACAAGAGAGGGTACTGAACGACCGGCTCAGGAAACTGAAAGCCGACATCTATGAAGCAGCATCCGCTCTGCACGGGCCCGAAAAATGTTAGCTTCACAAGGGCTCGCGGGCTGTGCACCCGGTGCCGATGCTCTCCTCGAAGTTCGGTGCGTCTCATGCGACTGACGAAACTTGCGGAGATGTATCGATCGGGCCTGACGCTCACCGTGTGTGCGATCCTCGTGGGCGCGGGGTGCAGCGGGGGTCCAGACGGGAGGGATCTCCAGGAACGTCCGACCACCCCCGCGGATGACGCGGACTGGACCCTCTCCGCGGAGCCTGCAAGCCTCACGATCTTCCCGCTCGAGCAGGCTCTGGTCACGCTGACCGTCTCGCGCGCCGATCTGTACGACGTCGAGATCGTGCCGGACGGAAAGCCTGAGCGAGCGGTTTCCCTGCGCCCCGGAGAGACTTCTCGCGCCATAGCGCTCGACTGGCTCGATTCCCCGGGGGATCATCTTCTCCGCCTGCGTGCGACGGCCATCGGGTCACGAAAGACGGCCGAGACAGTGGTCCGCGTTCGGCAGCTCGGCGATTTTCCTGGGGTCGATACGACGTTCGGCAAGGATGGACTCGCGCTGGGGCCGTTCGCCGGGTTCTTCGGGACGCCGAGTCAGCTTCACGCACTCGCGGATGGTCGTTTGCTCGTGGCGGGACACGGTCGGCGGGCGCTGACGGATGAGTCCGTGGTCTTCCTCGGCGCGCTGGACTCGACGGGTACCCCTGACGTTACGTTCGGCGATCAGGGGCTCGTCCGCCTCCCCTCCCGTGTCGAAGATCCCTTCCGATCGTTTCGCGTGGTCGGACTCGAGAGCGACTCGACAGGCCGTATCGTGTCCTGTCTGCGGACCGACGGAACCTCGCGGTCGCTTCTGGAGCGCTATGAGCCGGACGGGACGCTGGATGCGACGTTCGGCGTCGATGGACAGATCGAGGTCGACCTCTCCGCCAGTTCCATCGCGCTGGATTCGGGCCATCGCATCCTCGTCCTCGGCAACCAGCCGGCTCGCTTCGGGATGGGTCAGGTCGTTCTCCAGCGGTTCCTCGAGACGGGCGAGCTCGACACGAGCTTCGGAGAAAGCGGATCGGTGTCGCGGTGGGCGGACTCGCGCGACGGAATGGTCCGGATCGACCCCACGGGTCGGTCGACGGCGGCGTTCTGCGTCGCCGACGAGTGCGACTTTGCGCGCCTCGAGCCGAACGGCAGGCTCGACGCGGGGTTCGGCGTCGATGGTGGCGTCCGCCTGGACGTCCGCCGACACTTCGATCTCTTGCCTGGTGGCGGCTACTCCTTCTTCCAGTCGTACGTACGGTCCACGAAGGGCTCCGATCGTGAGATCTCGTTCACGCGCCTGCGACCCGACGGGACACTGGACGAAGCATTCGGCCCGGGGGGGCTGCAGCGCATGGAGCTTCCGTTCAAAGCGGCGCTCTCTGCAGCACAAGACGGCGTGTCGTACGTGGCTGGCGTCGAAGAGCCGGAGCACGTCCTATCGCACCAACGATGGGGGCTCGCGCGCTTCTCGCCGAACGGAGCGCTCGACACGTCGTTCGGTAGGGCAGGACTGCTCTACACGACCCTGCGCCAGGGCGACTCCCGGGCCGCCCCGTGGATGAATCGGCCGATCGCGGGCGTCGTCGATGGTGACGGGCGGCTCGTTCTGGCCGGCGCGCTCGCCGACGACACGGACCTCCAGATGTACTTCGTACGGTATCGCTGACCGAAGCGCGTCCGTCCGCCTACGCATGGATCAAGACTCCAAACCGGTCCAATCGAGAGACGCTGACGACGCTGCCAGTCAGTAGGCGGGTGGACGATTGCGAATCTCGGCGGCCGCCTGCTGGATGTCGGCGCGCGGATCGGGGACCGCGAGGTTCGCGTGTACGATCTCCATCGTCCTCGCGTCGATCACGGTGACCAGCGGCACCTCGTAGACGGGGAACAAGGGGCGGATCAGCGCGAACGCGTCGTCGATTCCATGGTCCGCCCATGGGTACTGCGGCGCCCAGCTCATCAGCGCGTTGGCGTCTGCAGGTGTCTCGGGCGTGTTGCCCGCGCCGAGGATCGCCAGAAACCGCAGTCGAGACATCGGCGCGCCGATCCCGTTCATCAGCGCCTGCGAGAGCCCGTCCCAACCGAGGACCCCAAGCAGGACGATGACGTCGTGCGCTCGCCATTCGGGATCGTAGAGCTCCGCGAGCTCGATCGTCTTGCGCGGCGCCAGGCTGGCGAACCGCAGGTTGGCGATCCGGTCTCCCGGCGTCGCTCCCTGCCGCGGACGCCAGCCGATGTTCGCCGTCGGATACTCCTCGCCGTAGGGATTGGTGGCGACGGGGCCGCCATCGACGTCGGGTGCGACGACATCCGAGACGGGCACCGAGCCGTCCTGCGTCGGGTCGCCGCTCACGGCGCAGGTCCCGACGTCCTCGCAGCTCGTTCGGGCACACGACGCCGCGAAACACGACGCCGCGAGCGTCGCGAAAAACCCGATGGCTGCCGCACCCGCGCGCGCCGCTCGCCAGCCGAACGCTGGCGAGCGGTCTCCGAGGGCGCGCACCGGGGCGCGCCCGGTCTTCGTGCGCTGCGGATCGCTCACAGCTTGAGAATGGCCTGGGCGATCCCGACGACGCCGTCCACGCCTGGATTCCCCGCGAGCGCGTTGGCTCCGGCAGCGGTGCCACCTGGCCCCTTCGGGCCGACGGCGCCCACGGCCCCGAGCGTGACGCTCGCGTGAGACGGCTCGTCCTCCACGGCCGCACCCTCCAGCCGCGGCGCGACCGAGCCGGTCCACATGATTCCAACGGAGAGGCCGCCGGCGCCACCACCACCGCCGCCGCCGCTACCACCCGCGCCGCCTGACGCGCCACGGAGACCGGCGCCCGAGGAGATGGGACCCGCGGCTCCACCGAGCTGTCCCGTCTGTCCGGCGCCGCCGCTGCCGCCCCGACCTCCGCTCTTCGCGAGGAGAGAGCTGTCCTCGAGCTGGACGGTCGAGCCAACGAGCAGGAGCGCGATGCTCGACCCGCCGCCGCCGCCACCCGCGCCACCCGCGCCACCGCATCCACCGGGTCCACCGCCGCCGCCGCCGCCGCCGCCCGCCAGCGCGTCCGCGCTGCCGCCACCGCCGCCACCTTGCGCGTGACCGCCAACCCCGCCGGCCTTCCCCGGCTCCGGAGCCCAGCCGCCCGTCGTCAGCGTTCCATGCTTCAGCGCGCCGGGACCGGCGCCGCCCGCCCTCCCGTTCGAGCCCGGTGCCGCGGACTCGGACGTCGCCGCTTCGCCGCCCTCGCCCGTCGCGAAGGCGGGAACCGACGGCTCGATGAGCGGCTCGCCGGACTCGCCCGGCTCGCCCTCGTCGGCCGGTACTCCTCCGGCGCCACCGATGCTGATCGCGCACAGCGGGTTCGCCACGGGAGGTCCGGCGGCGTTCACCCGACCTGCCCCGCCAGCGATCGTCGTCGCGGGGCTGAAGGTTCCTCCGCTCTGCGGCTGATCGCTCCCGGCTCGACCGCTTCCAGCGGAGAACCCGGTCCGACGAAACGTCAACGTGCTCCCGACGAGGAAGCCGGCGACGCTCGATGCGCCGGACGCCGTTGCGTCGGCGCTCTCGAAATCGAGATCTTCGATCGTGCCCTCGGCGACGCCCGTCGCGACGAGCGCGATCGCGCCGACGGCGGCTTCGACCTTCGCCCGATTCCCGGTGTAGCTCCAGTCGGTGCAGGAGAAGCCACCGTAAATGTCCACGTTCGTCGTCAGGCTCACGGCGTCGTAAGTGCCCTCGCACATGTAGATGCGACGGCGCTGCCCGAGGAGCTCGACGGCCTTCGCGACGGACTGGACCGGCGCGCTCTTCGTTCCATTGTTGGCGTCGTCGCCGGATGGCGCGACGAAGACGCCGACGCTGTCGGCCAAGCAGGAGAGGCTGTCCTTGGGCGATTTGGTGAGATCGCAGCCTCCGGGCACCGCGAGGTCGCCGTCGGGCGCGTCGCCGTCGGCCGCGAGGCCGCCGTCACCGTCACCGTCACCGGCGTCGTCATCGTCGGGTGGCGCGGAGCAGGTGGCACCTTCGCACGTGCCGCTACTGTCGTCCGAACAAGCGACCGCAAGAAACGATGCTGCCACGCCGCCCAAGCCGACGATGAATCCCAACCAAGTTTTCATGACACTCCCTCCTCCGGCGCCGATTTGGCGCTGGATGCTACCAGTGAACTGCCGAGCTACGCGACGTTTTCGACGTTTTCGACGACGCGCGCGCGTGAGCCGTTCCGAGCTCGCGCAACGCTGCTCACGTCGAGAAGCAGCTCGGTCGACGTCTCGTCCGCGTTCGTCGGCATCGGCCGCATCATGGAGCCGTTGCGTCGAATCGACGCCGGTCGCGCGATCGGCAGGCGAGCGCGCGGGGCGCGCCCGACGTTCAGCCGGGGTTTCGGGCGCGCCAGTTCTGCGCGACGGTCTGGACGATCGGGATGCGGGCCAGCGGGTTCGGGTGCGAGCGGAGGAACTGGACCGGGTTGAGGAGGCTCAGTGGGCCGCCGCCGCCGCCGGCGCGCTCGATGCGGGCGAAGTAGTCGAGCAAGAGGACGCCGCCGGTGTCGGACCACGCGTACTGAGGTCGCCGCGCGCGCCCCGCGTCGAGGGCGTTGATGCAGCCCGCCGAGTCGGAGGCCGCCTCGCCCGCCTGGTTGAAGATCGGCACGACGGAGAGGAGCCGGCCGAGGCGCGCCGGATCGGGGCCGCTGCCCATCGCCTGACCCTTCGCGCAGCCGGTGTGGCCGAGGTAGTGGTGCGCGAGCTCGTGGCCGAACGTGAACGCGATGACGTCGCTGAAGATCTCGCGCGCGCGCGACCAACGGCGCGGATCCGGGCCGAAGTTCGCCGGGATGATCCCCGCGGGCAACGCCGCGCGCGCCTTGTCGCTCTTCACGAGCTGCGGGAGGACGGCGTTGCAGTACGCCTCGTAGGTCTGCGTGCCGAAGAGCTCGTCGGTCGCCTTCGTCTGCGAGATGGCGTCCACCGCCTCGAGGATGCCCGTCGTCGCGGCGAGGAACGGCGTGCCTTGCTCGTCGCAGCCGGCGAACGCGTTCACCTCGATCGTCGGATCGAACGTCAGCGGGATGCCGCGCACCAGCGCCTGGTTCTGCTGCGACAGCGCGTTGATGAGCTCCGCGAGGATGCTCCGCACCTCCTGCTGCTGCGCCGCCACGCCGATGAGCGGCGGGAGCAGCGGCCGTTGCGCGGCCGGCTGCGGCTGCTGAGGCTGCGGCTGCTGAGGCTGCTGCGGGTACGGCTGCGGTTGTCCGTACGGCTGCTGCGGGTACGGCTGACCGTACGGCTGCTGCGGGTACGGCTGCGGCTGCTGGGGCGTGGTCGACGCCTGGGTGGACGTTCGACACGCGCTCGCTCCGAGCGAGAGGCCGAGGACGATCGACGCCGCGCCGCACGTGCGCAAGAGACGGGTGAAGAGAGGAAGTCGAGCCACGAACGTCATTTACCAGAGTCGCCCGGAGGGGTCTCACGTTCGACGCGTGGAGACCGCCTCTGCTTCACTCCGTGCGAGCGATCGCGGCCCGCGAAGGCCGCGTCGCGCGGGGAACAGGCTCCGTGCGAACGATCGCGACCCGCCCGCGGCCCGCGAAGCCGCGCCGCTACGACTCGCCGGCGGTCCGCGACGGCGCCGCGGCAGCAGGCTCGAGCGCGCGGAGGGCCGCGAGCAGCGCACGCGCGTCCTGGAAGCGGTCCTCCGGTCGCTTCGCGAGCGCCCGCTCGACGACGGCGCGCCACGCGGGCGGCGCGTCGACGTCCTGCGGTGCGGGCGGGAGCTCATCCGCGGCGTCGAGCGCGGCCGGGGCCACGCTCGGCATCCGGCGCGACGCCGGCTGGACGCCCGAGTCGCTCCGCAGCACGCCGTCGGCGAGGCGCATCGCGAACGAGCTCGGCGGGCGCGTCCCCGGCTTCCACATGTCCGCGTCCGAGACCGGGGGCGGCTCGCCGACGAGGCACTCGTAGAGGACCGCGCCGGCGGCGTAGACGTCGCTCCGGTGGTCGATCTCGAGGCCGCTCTCCTGCTCCGGCGACATGTACCCGGGCGTCCCGAGCGGCGCGCCCATGTTGGTGATGCGCATCTCCTCCCATTCGACGCGCGCGATGCCGAAGTCGAAGACCTTGACCCGCTCCTTCGCCGGCCCGGCGTCCTCGTCCGGCACGAGGTAGATGTTCGACGGCTTGAGATCGCGGTGCACGACGCCCGCCGCGTGGATCGCGACGAGCGCCTCGGCGACCTGCTTCGCGATCGGCAGCACCTCGCGCGCCGGGAGCCGGACGCGGTACTTGAGCCGCGTCGCGAGCATCTCCCCCTGGAGCAGCTCCATCACGAGGTACGACGTGCCGTCCGGCAGGTGGCCGTGGTCGAACACCTCGACGACGTTCGGGTGCCACGAGAGGCCGAGCGCCTCGGACTCGCGGCGGAGCCGATCGGAGGCCGTCACGTCGTGCGCGGTCGCGGCGCGGAGGAGCTTGATCGCGACGGGCACGCCGTCGGTGATGCGCGTCGCCTCGTAGATGACGCCGCTCGCGCCCGAGCCCATCCGCTCGCCGATGCGGTACTGCCCCGCGACGACGGAGCCCTCGAGATCGCCCGCGCCGGCGCGGCTCTCCCGCTCGCGGAGCGCGAGGCTCCGCTCGAGGGCGCTCACGCGGACCGACTGCGCGGACGACTCGATCCGGCGCCCGCGGTCTCGCGTCCAGAAGAGCCCGGCGGCGGCGCCCACGACCGGCGTGAAGAGGGCCGCGAGGGTCGAGGCCGTCCCCGGGTGCACCGCGAGCGCAGCGCCGCCGGCGAGCGCGCCGGCGAGCGCGCCGGCGATCACGCCGCGCGCGGGCGTCGGCAGCGGCCAGCGGACCTCGAACTCCTGCGCGTCGTCCGTCGCGTCGCGGGCGACGACGCTCCCGCGCGGGTAGCCGAAGAGCGTCGGGACGACAGAGAGCTCGATCTGGCGCGCGCGCGCCAGCAGGCCGTCCGCCTCGAGCTTCGGATCGTGACCGATGCGGACGCGCCCGCGCCAGAAGCCGGGCCCCGCCTCGAGCCGCTCCCAGCGCGTCGTCCGACCGTGCTCGCTGTCGGACGACTCGAGTCGCGCGAGCGCCTCCTCCGGAGAGCGCGTCCCGCGGAGCACGCGTGCCCAGACGCCGAGGTTGTCGCGCGCCGCGAGGTACGGCGCCGTCCGCTCGAGGCCGTCGGGGAGCTCCGCGACGAAGGCCACGAGCGCGGAGTGCAGCGCGGCGAGCGGCAAGAGGCGCGTCTCGTCCTCGAGGTCACCGCGCGCGAGGCGCACCTTCGCGAGCCACGCCTCCGCGGCGGCGTGGCCCTTCTCGTCCTCGAGGCACGCCAGGAGCGCCTTCAGCCTGGAGGCGCTCGTGTGTCCTGCGGGGTACGTGTGCCGAGCCTTCACGTGCTTCCAACCCCGAAGCGTACGCCGATGCGGTCCCCGCGCGCCATGGCCCGCTCGCGATCCAGCCTCTGCTCCACCGTCCCCCACGCGCCCTCCCCGCCCTCTCTCCCCTCTGTTGCCCACGCCCACGCCCTCTCTCCCACGCCCCTCGAACCCTCCCGCCCCATCCATTACGCTCCGCCCCGTGGAGGACGCCCCCGAGCACGACGACCGATCCGCCCCGAGCGCGCTCGTCCAGGAGGCGTCCTCGGCCGAGCGCGTGGTCGTGCTCAAGGTCCGCGTCCCCGGCCGGACGTCCCTCGTCGTCATCGCCGCGCCCCGCTCGGGCCCCGCCGGCGCCGCGCTGCTGACGATCGACGCCCGCCGCGAAGCCTGGGGCGGACGCCTCCCGCCGGGCCTCGATCGCCAGCGCGCGCGAGAGGCGTCGCTCGAAGGCGCGCGCGTCGTGGCGCTCGGGCCGAGCGCGGCGTTCATCGACCAGAGAGGCACGCCCCGGGTCGTCCGCGCCGCCGGAGGACGCGTCGTCGTGACCGACGAGAGCGTCTCCGAAGGCGCCACGCTCTTCGTCGCCATCGACGACGAAGAGCGCGCGCGGCTCGAGGAGCGCGGCCTCGCGCTCGCGCGCGCCGTCGCCGCCGACGCGATCGAGTCCCGGCGCGTGGAGCTCGGCCGGATCCTCGAGCGCGCCGCCGCGCGCATCGAGCGCCGCCGCGTCGCCATCCGCGGCGACCTCGACAAGATCGGGCAGGCCGATCGGATCGCCTCGCAGGCCCAGTGGCTCATCGCCGAGGCCGCGCGCGCGCCGCGCGGCGCGAAGGAGCTGGTCGTCACCGACTGGTCGACCGGCGAGGCCGTGCCGCTCACGATCCCGCTCGATCCGTCGAAGAGCGCGAAGGATCAGGTCGCCGCGATGTTCAAGCGCGCCAAGCGCCTCCGCCTCGGCGCGCGCGTCGCCGAAGACCGGCTCGCCCGCGCCGACCTCGAGCTCGCGGCGGTCCGCGCCGCGCAGGAGGAGCTCGGCGCGGCGAGCTCACTCCTCGCCGTCGAGGAAGTCGTCCAGCGCGCGAAGCGCGCCGCCCCGCGCGCCGTCACGCTCGTCGGCGGCGTGGGCGAGCGCGCCGCGCCGCGCGGGACGAAGGCCGAGGCCGCCGGCGGGCGGACGCCGTTTCGCGTGTTCCTCGCGCGGAGCGGCAGGAAGCTCCTCGTCGGCAAGGGCGCGGCGGACAACGACGCGCTGACCCTGCGCGTCGCGCGTCCGCACGATCTCTGGCTGCACGCCAAGGACCGCGTCGGCGCCCACGTGATCGTGCAGCTCGACAAAGGCCGGACCTGCCCCGCCGAGGACCTCGTCGACGCCGCGCACCTCGCCGCGCACTTCTCCGACGCCCGCGAGGAGAAGGTCGTCGACGTCCAGCACACCGACCGGCGCTACCTCCGCAAGCCGAAGGGCTCGCCGGCCGGCTTCGTCGTCGTCGATCGCGAGAAGGTCCTCGTCCTGCGGGTCGAGCCCGAGCTCCTCCGCGGTCTGCTCGAGCGCGAAGAGCTGTGATCGTCTGCTTCAGCCGCGCGACGCGTCCCGGTCTGCTTCAGCCGCGCGACGCGCCCCGGTCTGCTTCAGCCGCGCGACGCGCCCCCGCCCGCTTCGCCGCGCGACGCGAAGGCCCGCGGACGCGTCGCCGGCGGGAGCCGCGCGCGCGAAAGCCCGCCGGCCCTGTGGTAGAAGCGAGCCATGCGCCTCGCGGAGACCATCGCGGGTTGGTTCGGTCGCGTCGAGGTCGTGCTCGCCGGCGTCGAGGGCTACCTCCGCGACGGCGAGGAGGCGCTCGCCCGCGGCGACGCGATGACCGCCCGACGCGCCGCCAAGGCGATGCTCCAGCGCGTGCCGCACTCGCCGCTCGGGCTCGCGCTCCTCGCCGACGCCTGCGAAGCGGCGCGGCTCGACGCCGAGCTCGCGCTCACGCTCGAGGAGCTCGCCGGGCGCGTGGCGTCGCGCGCGGAGGTCTGGGTGCGCCTCGGCCGCGCGCGCGAGCGGGTCGGCAGCCCCATCGACGAGACGCGCGACGCGTTCTTGCGCGCGCTCGCGGTCGCGGAGGCCGGGAGCGACGCCCGGCGCGAGGCGCTGCTCTGGCTCGCCGACCTCGATCTCGCGAACGGCGACGGCGCGCGCGCCGAGCTCTGGCTCGAGCGCCTCGGCGTGACCAAGGACGCCGACGTCCAGCTCCGCCGCGCCGAGGCGCGGCTGCTCCAGAACGATCTCGCGGGGGCGCGCGGCGTGCTCGACAGCCTCGAGGCCGATCCCACCGACGGCCGCGCGGCCCTGCTCCGCGGTCGCGCGCTCGCGATCGGCGGCGACGTCGCCGCCTTCCCGCTCCTCGTCCGCGCGATGGTCCTCGAGGCCGCCGGCGCCAGCGAGGCGCTCGCCTCGGCGCTCGCGTGGATCCCGACGGACGAGGCGACCCGCGCGAAGATCCGCGCCGTCGTCGACGGCCGCGGACAGACCGAGCTCGCGCGCTGGAAGGCCGCCTTCGCCCGGGCCGAGGGCCGCCGCGACGAGGCGCGCGCGGCGCTGGTGAGCGCCGTCCGCAGCGGCGACGCGTCGGCGGCGCGCCCGCTGCTCGACGCGGCGCTCGAGGACCAGGATCACGCGTCGCTCGCGGTCGCGCTCGGCGCGCTCGCCGCCCGCGACGCGGACAGCGACGCCGCCGCCACCGATCCCGTCGCCGACGACGCGCGCCGTCTCCCCTCGCCCGCGCGGCTCCGCGATCCGGGCGAGGCGTCCGCGATCCTCGACGAGCTCGGCGGCGTCACCACCGCCCGCGCCCGCGCCTGGGCCGACGCCGCGCGCGCCGCCGCGCTCGCGACGTGGATCCCCACCTCGGGGGCGCCGAGCGACTGGACGAAGATCCTGACGCGCCTCGACGCGCACGCCCGCGCCCTTCACGCGCTCGACGCGACGGCGAAGGTCGCCGAGCTCGCGATCGAGCGATCGCGCCCCGTGCGCGTCGCGATCGTCGGCGAGTTCAACGCCGGCAAGAGCACCTTCATCAACGCCGTCATCGGCGCCGACGTGGCGCCGACCGGCGTGCTGCCGACCACCGCGACGCTCCACCACCTGCGCTACGCGCCCGATCCGTTCGCGCGGATCCAGTTCCACGCCGACGCGCCGAGCGACATCAAGGAGCGCATCGTCCCGACGAGCGAGCTGCGCGCCGCGCTGAAGGGCGGCGACGCCGAGTGGGTCAAGCGCGTGGAGATCCTCCAGCCGATCGCCTCGCTCACCCGCGTCGAGATCCTCGACACGCCGGGCTTCAACGCCCCGGACACGCGGCACACCGAGGCCGCGCGCTCCGCGTTCGAGGAGGCCGACGCCGCGATCTGGCTGCTCGACGCGGGCCAGCCGCTCAAGCAGACCGAGCGCCGCATCCTCGACGAGGCCAAGGTGACGAGCCTCCCCGTGCAGATCCTCGTCAACAAGGCCGACCGGCTGAAGCCCGAGGACCTCGCCACCGTGATGTCGAGCGTCGGCGCGTCGCTCGACGAGACGGGCATCCGCTCGTGGGCCGCGCCGCTCGCGCTCTCGGCGCGCCTCGCCCTCCAGGGCAAGCTCGGCGACGACGACGCGCTCACCCGCTCCGGCTGGGAGGACGTCCAGCGCCTGCTCGACGAGCAGATCGTCGGGCGGAGCGACGAGCTCAAGGAGCGCGGCCTCCGCCGCCGCGCGGGCCGCGTGGTCACCCTGATGCTCGCGCGCGCGAGAGAGCAGGCCGGCGAGGAGCGCGCCGCGATCGAGGCCGCGCGCAGCCGCGCCCAGGAGCTCGCGCTCCGCGCGGCGAACCTCGAGCGCGAGGCCGACGAGGCCGCGCAGGTCGTCGCGGGCGCCATCGGCGGCGCCGCCGCGGACTGGAGGCGCGACCTCGAGGTCGTCGTCACCGGACGCGACCGCCAGCAGGTCGCGAGCGATCCGACGCTGCTCCGCTACCGCGTCGACCGCGCGCGCTCACGCCTCTCCGCGCCGCTCGCCCGCGTGCTCGCGTCGATCGCGCGCGGCCAGGCGACGTCCGACATCGAGGGCGCGCGCGCCGACGATCTCATGCCCGTCGTCCACGCGGCCGTCCGCACCTTCGCCGCCGCGAACGGGCAGGCCGACGCCCTCTTCCCGCTCACGCGGAGCGCCGTCGCGTCGCTCGTCGAGCACCTCCTCGAGCTCGCGGCGGCGCCGCCGGAGCGCGCCGCCGCCGAGGGACGCGTCGCCGAGCTCGAGGCCGTCCTCCGCGCGCTCGAGGCGCCGGCGGTCTGACGGGGTGGCGCGCGCGGGGGCCGACGCGGTAACCTCGATCCCGTGACGAAGGCCAGCACTCGCCGGACGCTCACGCGATGCGCGCTGGTCGCGTGCTTCGTCCTGCCCACGACGACGTTCGCGCCGAGCGTCACCGCCGATCCGATCCTCGACGTCGGCAAGGGCGACGTCAGCGTCCAGGCCGACAACCTCGAGGTCGACGTCGCCGCGGGCACGGCCGTCCTCACGGGCAAGGTCGTCCTGTCGAAGGGCGACATGACCGTCCGCTGTCCGCGCTTCGACCTCAAGTTCGACTCCACGCCGCACGTCCGCTGGGCGAAGGGCTCGGGCGGCGTCGTCGCCGACGTGCGCGGCGTGCACGGCGAGGCACCCGAGGTCGAGCTCGACATGGTCAAGCAGGTCCTCGAGATGCGCGGCGGGGTGAAGCTCTCGCGCGGTCAGGGCTGGATCCAGGCCGAGAAGGCGACGATCGAGCTCGCCACCGCGCGCGTGACGGCGACGCAGGTGAAAGGTTCCATCCCCGTCCCGAAGCCGTGACGGCCGGCGGCGCCGAGCAGCCCGTCGCGATCCGCGGCGCGGACGTCCGCGTGCAGCGCGGCGAAAAGACCATCCTCCGCGGCGTCACGCTGAGCGCGCGGAGCGGCGAGGTCCTCGGAGTGCTCGGCCCCTCGGGCGCCGGCAAGTCGACGCTCTTCCAGTCGCTGGTCGGGGAGATCGCCGTCTCGGGCGGCCGGATCGAGCTCCTCGGCGAGGACGTCACCGAGCTGCCGCTCTGGGCGCGCGCACGGCGCGGCCTCTCCTACGTCCCGCAGACGCCGAGCGTCCTCTGGGACCTCACCGTCCGCGACAACCTCGCGACGTACCACCGCGTCGTCCACGGTCGTGCCACCGCCTCCGCCGTGAGCGTAGCCGTCGCGCGGCTCGCGGAGCGCGTCGCCCTCGACGACCGGCTCGACGTCCGCGCCGGCGAGCTGTCCGGCGGCGAGCGCCGGCGCCTCGAGCTCGCGCGCGCGCTCACCCGTCCGCCGCGGGTCCTCGTCTGCGACGAGCCGTTCGCCGGGGTCGATCCGCAGCAAGCCAGCCGACTCGGCGACATGCTCCGAGCGCTCGCGCGCGACGACGGCGTCTGCGTGGTGCTCGCCGACCACCACGTCGAAGAGGCGCTCCGGGTGTGTACACGTGCAGTGCTGCTGCTCGACGGCGAGGTCGCGGCGGAGGCGGAGCCGTCCGCGTTCCGCGAGCATCCGCTCGTCGTCGGACGCTACCTCGGGAGCTGGGCCCGCACGATCCCGCCTCCACCTCCCCAGCCCTGAGCTCCCCCGGAGCGCGACGCGAGGCGCTCTCACGAGGGTGATCCGCATCCAGGCGATCCACGCCTGCGCGGGGGGTGATCTCGACAGACACGCGCGCGCCGTCCGCAAAGTGGCCGATATCCCACATCCACCGCACGGCACACCGGCTGCAGCAAGACGGACCGGAAGGATGGGTACCGTCATGCTGCCGCTACGACTTCACGAAGCTCCCGCGCCCCGGTTGGTCATCGCCGCGAACGCCGAGTGGTTCCAGATCCGTGGACGCGCGCCGATCGTCCTCGAGACGCGCGTGCCGCTCCGCCGCCTCCTGCTGGCGCTGGGCGAGCTCAGGCTCCACTCGCCGAGCGCCGTTCTCCCGGTCACGGCCGCCTTTGAAGCCGGGTGGCCCGGCGAGCGCGCGAGCCCGACGGCGGCGGCGATGCGTGTGTACACCGCCGTTCACTCGCTCCGCCGTCTCGGGCTCCGGGGCCTCCTCGTCCGACGACGCCGCGGCTACGTCCTCGACATCGACGTGGAGCTGGCCGCGCCGCAGAGCCAGTTCCCCCGCGCGCTCGAGCCCGCCGAGGAGCGCGAGGACATGGCCCACTCG
>JAHBWA010000064.1 GCA_019637195.1 Labilithrix sp.
CGCCCGGCGCCCCGCGCGCGTGATCGCCGTCCGCCCGACGAACATCACCGGCTCCTGCCGCGTCAGCCGCACCCGCACGGGCGCCTCCCGGGCGCGCGCCCAGAGGACGATCTCGACGCCGTCGTCCGCGTCGCGCCACTCCCGCGACAGGAGGAACGCGTCGAGCTGCCGCGCCGAGGTCATCGGCGTGCGACCATAGCGCGGCGCCGCCGCCCCCGCGGTCGAAGACGCGCGCCGCTCGAGCGACCCGAGGCCTCGCTCAGCCGAACGCGAGCGAGCGAGGCCCGAAGTCGAGCTTCATCGCCTGCTTGGCGGCGTAGAGCGTCTCTTCGGCCACGGCGTTGGCCTTCACGGTGTGGGCGCGCAAGATCTCGAGCACCCGCCGGTCGCCGCCCTCTCCTTCGAGCGCGGCGCGGCGCTCGCGCATCGGCGCGAGCAGCTCTTCGATCGCCGCGGCGACCTCGACCTTGACGTGCCCGTCGCCGATGTTGTCCCCCCGGGAGTAGCGATCCTCGAGCTCCGCGACCTTCGCCGGATCTTTCACGAACGCGCGCACGTACTGGAAGAGCGCGTTGTTCACGTCGCCAGGCTCCGTCATCGTCTGACGTCCCGTGTAGAGCGCGCCCATCTTCTTTTTGACCTCCTTGGCCGTGTCGGTCAGGAAGATCGCGTTGCCGAGGCTCTTCGACATCTTGTTCTTGCCGTCGGTCCCTGTGAGCCGCCCCACGCGGCCGACCAGCGCGCGCGGAACCGGGAAGACGCCGCCCTCGGCCACGTGCTCCTCGTCCTTCGCCTGGGGCGAGACGCCGGCGTAGGTCCAGTTGAAGCGCCGCCCGACCTCGCGGCACATCTCGATGTGGGCGACCTGGTCTTCACCGACGGGCACCAGCTCGGGGCGGAACGCCAGGATGTCGGCGCACTGCCCGACGGCATACAGAGGGAAGCCGAAGCTGTAGTGGTCGCCCAGGTCCTTGAGCTCGATCTCCGTCTTCAGCGTCGGGTTACGCATGACGCGGTTGAACGGCAAGAGCATCGCGAAGAACCACGAGAGCTCGGCGATCGCGGGGATCTCCGTCTGCAGGACGAGCGTGGAGCGCTCCGGATCGATCCCGGCGGCGAGCCAGTCCTTCGCGATCTCGAGCGTGTCGCGGCGGATGTCCGCGGGCTGCTCCGCGCGCGTCGTGAACGCGTGCATGTTCGCGAGCAGGAAGAAGCACTCGTAGTCGGCCTGGAGGTTGACGCGGTTTTCGAGCGACCCGACCCAGTGGCCGAGGTGGAGCCTGCCGCTAGGGGTATCGCCGGTGAGGATGCGGGGACGGTGGGACACGGGGGCGGAGTCTACCCAAGTCCCTCGCCGCGTGGCGCCTGGACTCTCCTCTCCACGGCGAAGGAGCGAATCGCCGTGCGACGCCCCCGGGGCCGCGGACGCGACGGCTCAGATTCCGCGGCGGGCCGGCGATCGCGACGGGAGCGCCATCTCGCCGGTGAAGTCCGGGTCGCAGCGGCCCGGGTTCGACGCCATCACGGCGCAGCGTCGCAGCGCGGCCTCCGCGCCGCCTTCGTCGCCCGCCGTCCGGCGGGCGCGCGCGAGCGCGCGGTAAGCATACGGGCTCCCCAGGAGGTCACGCCGGTCGAGGTCCTCGAGCACGCGAACGCCCTCGCCGCGCGTCCGCCGGAGGCGAGTCCGCGCCTCGGCGAGGTCCGCCTGCGAGCGCGGATCGTTCGGGCGGCGAGTGTCGAGATCCGCCAGGGTTTCGACCGCCCACTCGAGGTTGCCCGACGGCGCCCAGCCGAGCTGTGCGTCGAGCCTTCCCTCGGCGCGGACGAGGGCGAGCGCGTAGATGCGCTGCGCGCGCTGGGCGAGCGGCGGGGCGGTGCCGTCGAGCGCGCGGATCGCCGGGTAGCGGACGCGCACACGATGCGTCGCCTCGCCGAGCCGCGCGGCGTCGAGGTCCTGCTCCGCCGCGGCGATCTCCTGCACCGGTGTGAGCTGGCGCACGACCTCGTTCATGCAGGCCGACGACGACCGGGGCGGTGACGCGACCGCGAGGAGCACGCCGGCGCCAGCGAGAACGTGGATCAGCCTCATGGTGGGGCGGGACACCGGCGCACGGGAAAAGTTCCCGCGGGCGCCCGAAGGATCGACGGGCCCCGCCTCACGCCGCGGCCCGGAAGGCCGGCGCGACGCCGACGGACGCGAGCGCGCGACGCCGATAGACGGTCGGCGCGACGCCCAGGATGCGCTTGAACGCCTTCGAGAGGGCGAACTCCGAGCGGTAGCCGACCTCCGCGGCGATCGCCGCGAGCGCGAGCTCGCCTTCGACGAGCCGATCGCCGGCGAGCCCGATGCGATGCTCGGCGAGCCAGCGCAGCGGCGCGGTCCCGGTCGCGCGGCGGAAGCGGCGCGCGAACGGCGCGCGGGACAAGCCGGCGGCGCGCGCGAGCGACGTCACCGTCCAGCGGCGCGCCGGGTCGGCCTTCATCGCCGCAAGCGCGCGCTCCACGTACGCGTCGCGCGCGTGAACGTCGTTGGCGCTCGCGTCGCGTGTCGTCCGCACCACGCTCCGGAGAGTGACGGCGCGACCAGGCGTTTGCTCGCTCATCCCCCCGAGAATGCCCCGTTCCCGGGCGCCGGTCGAGGGCGCGGCGCAGATCGAGACGTCCGGACATGCCTCCGCGCCGCCCGGACATGGCGACGCCGCCCGACCGACGCCATCCTCGCGCCCATGCCGGAACGACAAGACGAAGCTCCCCGAGTGTCCCTGCCCGACGAGGCCATCCTCGATCGCACCGCCGACGCGCTCTTCGCCGCACGGACGGTACTGCTCTACGGCGAGGTCGACACGAAGCTCGCGCGCACCGTCTCCGCGCAGCTCGTCGCGCTCGCCGCCTCGGGGAACGGCCCCATCCGGATGATCGTCCACTCGCAGGGCGGGCACGTCGAGGCCGGCGACACCATCCACGACGTCGTCCGCGCCGTCGCGCCCGCCGTGATCATGCTCGGAACGGGCTGGGTCGCGAGCGCCGGCGCCCTCATCTACGCAGCCGCCCGGAAGGAGAATCGCTTCGCCCTCCCGAACACACGGTTCCTCTTGCACCAGCCGCTCGGCGGTACCGGCGGTCGCGCCTCCGACATCGAGATCGAGGCCAACCAGATCGTTCGCATGCGCGAGCGGCTCAATCGCATCTTCGCCCGCGCTACCGGGCAGGACTACGAGAGGATCACGAGCGACACGGAGCGCAACTTCTGGATGACCGCCGCGGACGCGTGCGCGTACGGCCTCGTGCATCGCGTCGTCGAGAGCTTCGCCGATCTCCCGGCGCCGCGCGCGGCGCACGACGGCTGAATCACGTCTCGAGCGACGCGACGGCTTGGCGAAGCGCGGAGACCGACGCCGACTTCAGGTACACGACGGGCGCGTCGTCGGGGACGATCGATTTCGCCTGATCGCGGAGCGAGTGGGAGACCATCCCCACCATGACGATCACCGCCGCCACCTTGCCGAGGATGCGGCGCGTCCCGTTCGGCACGCGGTTCTCGAAGTGGCGGAGCTCGAGCCCGCGCGCCTCGACCACCTCGCGGTAGCGCCCCGACATCCCGCCGCTGCCGCCGACGACGATCACCGCGGCCTTGTCTTCGCTCTTGCCCATGCTCCAGCGTCGAGCAAGACGAGCGCCAACCTCCGGCCGCGCGCGATCGCCGAGGGATCCGCTTCGCGGCCGGCTATTCCCCGCAATTTTGGCAGAGTCGAGCGGCGCGAGCTGCCCGGCTCCTGACAAGCTGTCCGGCGTCCGACAGCGATCCGCGGACGACGCCGACTCGGCGCTCGTGTTCCGTGACCCCGCGCTGGGCTCCGGCGACGCGTCCCCGTGCCGGACGTCACGAGCCCCGCGAAGAGGCTCATCGGAAGCGACGATCCCGCGTTGCGGCGGGAGTTGAGACGCGAATGAATTCCAACCTCAAGACATTCATGCAGCCTAAACGGAACGCTCGCGGCCGCCGCGCCGATGCTCGAACGCAGCGTTAGGCGAACCTCAACCACTTTCGATTGTTGAGCTTTTTGGAGCTCTGGATCGTCGGCTCACCGCCGTGCGCGCTCGCTTTCCAATTTGGAAAAGGTCCCTTTCCCCGCAAAGACATTGTCGAGCTCGCGCGAGGCGTGCAGAAGGACCCGTCGCTTGCGTGCGGGGTACACGCAACCGCGACCTGTGACGTGTCACCGGCCAGGAGGAGTGGAATGCGCGCATCGACCGGACTCGGGCTCATCGCGATCATCAGCCTCGTCGCCTGCGCGGCGTCGGGCGTCGTCGACGATGCGACGGCCGCGGGCGGCGACGGGAGCGGATCGAGCACCGATCCGAACCTGCCCGGCGAGGCCACCGATCCGGCCGATCCCGAGAAGGCGCCCGCACCGCTCGTCTCGAACATCTCGGTCAGCGGGGTCGCCGTCTTCCAGGGCGTGCAGGTCGACGTCGTGAAAGACGGCGCGTTCGTCACACGCTCGAAGCGCAACGCGCCCGTCGTCGTGAACCGCCCGGGGCTCATCCGCGTCTACGTCGAGCCCGGCGCCGGCTGGAAGAGCCGCGAGCTGACCGCCGAGCTGCGCCTCGTCTCCGGCGACGAGAAGTTCCCGATCCTCAGCGAGACGAAGACGATCCGCGGAGCGTCGAAGGACGAGGATCCGAGGTCGACGTTCAACCTCGAGGTCCCCGCCGAGCAGCTCCTGCCGAACGTCACGTTCCAGGTCGCCCTGACCGCGGCCGACGGTGAGCGCGTCGAGGAAGGCGTCGAGAACGAGGCGCGGTTCCCGCGCGACGGCTCGTTCGAGCAGCTCGGCGCAGAGCGCTCCGGCAAGCTCAAGGTCGTCCTCGTCCCGCTGCGGTACGACGCCGACGGCTCCGGCCGCACGCCCGACCTCGGCACGACGCAGCTCGCGCTCTACAAGAAGACGCTGATGCAGCGCTACCCCGCCTCGGACGTCGAGGTCACGACGCGCGCGCCGTACCCGTGGACCACCACGATCGCGCGCAACGGGTCCGGGTTCTCGTCGGTCCTCCGCGCGATGCACCAGCTGCGTCAGCGGGAGCAGGCCGAGGACGACGTCTACTACTACGGCATCTTCGCCCCGACGACGTCGATGAGCGCGTTCTGCGGCGGCGGCTGCGTCACCGGGCTCAGCACGGTCGCCGACGAGAACACCCCCGTGCTCCGCGCGAGCGTCGGCCTCGGCTTCGTCGGCTCGGAGGCGGCGAACACGATGGCGCACGAGATCGGCCACGCCCACGGCCGCGAGCACGCCCCCTGCGGCGGCGCGGCGGGCGTGGATCCGTCCTTCCCCTACCCGCAGGCGCAGCTCGGCGTGTGGGGCTACGACATCTTCGACAAGACGCTCATCTCGCCGACCCGTGGCCGCGACATGATGGGCTACTGCCCCAACGAGTGGGTCAGCGACTACACGTACAAGGCGCTCTTCAAGCGCATCAGCGCGATCTCGACGGACGACGCGGCCACCAAGAGCGCCGTGGCTTCGAGCGGCGCGCCGAAGCAACCCGCCGCGCGCTACAAGCTGGCGACGGTCGACGCCGCCGGCGAGCTCGAGTGGGACGACGCGGGCGTCGACGTCGTGGAGACCCTGCGAGGCGGCTCGACGGCCTCCGCGCGCTTCCTCGGCGCGAGCGGCGCGGAGCTCGTGACGCGCCAGGCGCGCTTCTTCCGCTTCGACCACCTGCCGGGCGGCCTCCTCTTCGTCCCCGAGGACGAGAGCGTCTCCTGGAAGACGCTCCGCGTCGACGGCTACCGCGGACAGCTCGTCCGCTGATGCGCGCCCGCCGCGGTCGCTGGAGCGCGGCCGCGCGGCCGCGCGGAGGGTACCCCACGCAGGGAGGTGGCCCTACCCCTCCGCGCGGAGGGTGACCACGAAGCGCGTCGGGCTCCGCGCGGAGTCCATCGCGACGTCGCCGCCGTGACGGCGGGCGATCTCGCGCGCGATCCCGAGGCCGAGCCCCGCGCCGGGCTCCTGGCGCGCCGTCGCGCCGCGATGGAACGGCTCGAACAGGTGCGCGCGATCTTCGACCGCCACTCCCGGCCCGTCGTCCTCCACCTCGATGCGCGCGACCGCGGCGCCGCCGTCGACGTCGCGCCGGACGCGCACGCGGACGCCGCCGTGCTCCCGCGCCGCGCCGTGGACGACCGCGTTGTCGACGAGGTTCCGCAGCATCCGCACGAGCGCGACGCGAGCGCCCCGGACGACGACGGGGGCGTCGACCACGTCGACTACGACGTCCCCCGCGGCGCGCGCCGCCGACGCCGCGATCGCCTCGTTCACCAGCGTCCTCGCGTCGATCTCCTCGGCGCGCTCGTCGCCGGCGCCGCGTTCGATGCGCGCGACCACCAGCAGATCCTCGGCGAGATCGACGAGCCGGTTCGTGTCCTCGAGGGCGTCCCGCAGCATCGCCTCGTACTCCTCCCCCGTCCGCTTTCGCCGGAGCGCGAGCTCGAGCTCCCCGCGCAGCGCCGCGAGCGGCGACCGGAGCTCGTGCGCCGCGTGCGACGCGAAGCGCCGCTCGGTCTCGATGAGGCCCTTCAACCACGCGACCATCTCGCGCAGCGCCCGGCCGAGCGCGGCGACCTCGTCGTCGCCGGGCGCGCTCGAAGAGAGGTCCATGTCGAGATCTCCCGCGGTCACCCGGCCCGCCGCGGTGGCGAGCGTCTCGACCCCCTTCGTCATCCGGCGCCCGAGCAGCCAGCCGAGCGCGACCGAGAGCGGCAGGCAGGCGGCGACGATCCACCATCCGAGCGCGAGGAGCTGCCGCGCGTCGTCGTCGATCTCGCGCCGCGACGCCGCGAGGAGCAGAAACTGCCTCTCGGCGCCGGCACGGGCGGGCAGCTCGACGACGACGCCGCGGAGCGTCTTCTCGCGGAAACGAAAATCGAAGCACGCGCCGGACGCCGCCGCGCTGGAGCCGAGCTCGTGGAGCGCGGGCGCGTGAGCGAACGACCGCGTGTCCGCGACGACCGTGCCGTCGGCCCGGTAGAGCGCGCCGTAGGTGACGAGCTGCTCGAGCGGGTCGGCGTCGTCGTCCGAGACGCGCTCTCGCTCGAGCGCCGTCCGACCGACCAGCGCGACCTCGTCGCTCTCCTCCCTCGCGCGCGCGCGGAGGCCCTGGTCGAGCTCGTACTCCTGGAGTCGCGTGAACGAGACGATCGTGACGACGCGCGCGAGCACGAGCGTCCCGAGGGACGCGAGCGCGAACGTCAGCGCGAACCGATGACGGAGCTTCATCCGTCGCCCCGCGCGCGCCGCGGCGCCCCGCGAAGGGCGCGGCGAGGCGCAGGCGCGAGCGCGCGGCGACGCCTCATCGCGCGAGCTCGCCGGCGGCGAGCCGATAGCCCGCGCCGCGCACCGTCTCGAGCGCGGGCGCGGTCGCCCCGAGCTTCTCGCGCAGGTTCCGGACGTTCACCTCGACGAGGTTGCTGCCCGGATCGTGCGTGAGGCGCCACACCTGCGCGAGGATCTCGCTGCGCGAGAGCGTGCGCCCGGCGTGCCGCGCGAGCAAGAGGAGCAGCGCGTACTCGCGAGGGCGGAGGTCGACGCGCTTGCCGTCGACGAGCACGATGCGGTCGACGACGTCGAGCGCCAGCGAGCCTACGCGGAGCGTGCGCTCCTCGACGCGCCCTCGACGGATGGCGGCGCGCACGCGCGCGAGCAGCTCGTCGAGGTGGAAGGGCTTCGTGAGGTAGTCGTCGGCGCCGGCGTCGAGCGCGATCACGCGCTCGGCGATGTCGACGCGCGCCGACACCATGACGATCGGCACCGCGCTCCCGGCGCGCCGGATCTCGCGGCACACGTTGATGCCGTCGAGCTCGGGCAACATCCAGTCGAGCACGACGAGCGCGTACGTGTTGCGGGCGGCCTGCGCGAGCGCCTCCCGACCGCTCTTGCACGCGTCGACCACGTAGCCCTCCTCGGAGAGCGCCTTCGCGAGGAAGCGGGAGAGCTTCCGGTCGTCCTCGACGACGAGGATCCTCACCGGCGCACCTCGACCTCGCGCCACGCCGCGCGGTGCTTGGCGCGGAAGGCCTCGGCCGCGAGCGAGTAGGTCTCGGAGTCCGGTCCGTCGGCGAACGCGCGCGCGCGTTCGCTCTCGTCGAGCTCGTAGCCTAGGTACGCGTTGAGCGCGCGCACCCGGTGGTTGTCCCGCCGCGGCGGGACGAAGACGCGCGTGAGCGCGAGCTCGCGGAACGCGAAGACGTGGATCATCGACGCGAGCGTGCGACCGATCCCGCGCCCCTTCTCGGCGGCCGGCCCGATCATGAGCGCGAACTCGGCCGCGCCGTCGTGGATGCGGCGGAGGTCGGCGTCTCCGACGAGCCGGCCGTCGACGAACGCGAGGAAGCCCCGACCGCCGGCGGCGCGGAGCTCCCGCCAGAACTCGATGACGTCGCCGCGGGACATCTCCCCGGACCCGTCCATCATCGATGCGTTCTCGGACGCGTTGTACCAGTCGCGGAGCTGCTCGGCGCTCCGCGCGACGAGCGACGCGTCGGGCTCGACCGCCTCGAACGAGCGATCCTCGCGGTCCCAGGTGAGGCGAAGCGATGGTGGCATCGGCGAGACACAGGATGGCAAACCCGGAGCCTCACCCCACATGAATTCTCTTTAATGACGCGCCGCGGGCCGCGCTCGGACGTCATTAACGGCGCTTCATGTGCGGCGCGGCGGAGATGAATTCTGGTTCATCGACCGCGAGCCATCTCGGCGATTCGCTTACGCATCGATGACCGCGAGCCGCGCGCGCCGCGCCGACCGCTTTGACCGCTCCTCGGGCGATCCCCAGACTCGCCGTCGATGCACACCCACGGGTCTCGAACCATCGATCGCATCATCCACCGCAGCTCGGCCGCCGACGTCGCCGGTCGTCGCCTCTCGGGACGCGCGCGGGAGGCCGAGCAGAGCCGATGAGCGCGCTCGCGTCCTTCCCGCTCACGAGCCCGCCCCACCCCCTCCACCGCGAGCTCCGCAGCGGAGAGTTCTGGAGGCGCATCCCCGCCTACGCCGACGTCGCGGAGCACGACTTCCGCGACCACACCTGGCAGGCGAAGAACACGATCACCAACGCGACGAAGCTCGTCGCCGCGCTCCGCGGCCTCGCGTCGCCCGAGCTCGTCGCCGACGTCGAGGAGGGCCTCGCGCGCTCGCCGATGTCCGTGCGCGTCACGCCGTACATCATGAGCCTGATCGACTGGGCGGATCCGGGCTCCGATCCGCTCCGCATCCAGTTCATCCCGCTCGCGTCGCGGCTCCTCCCCGACCACCCGGAGCTCTCGCTCGACGCGCTCCACGAGCAGGCCGACTCGCCGGTGCCGGGCCTCACCCACCGCTACAGCGACAAGGCGCTCTTCCTCGCGCTCGACACCTGCCCGGTCTACTGCCGCTTCTGCACGCGGAGCTACGCCGTGGGCGTGGACACGGAGCGGGTCGAGAAGGTCAGCCTCAAGGTCTCGAACGAGCGCTGGGCCCGCGCGTTTTCCTACGTCGCGTCGCGGCCGGAGATCGAGGACGTCGTCGTCTCCGGCGGCGACGCCTACCAGCTCCGCCCGGCGCAGATCGAGGAGATCGGCGACGCGCTGCTCAGGACGCCGGGCGTGCGGCGCGTCCGCTTCGCGACGAAGGGACTGGCCGTCATGCCGCAGAAGATCCTCACGGACGCGGCGTGGACCGACGCGCTCTCTCGCGTCGTCGACAAGGGCCGGAAGCTCGGCAAGCAGGTCGCCGTCCACACCCACTTCAACCACCCGTCGGAGATCACGGCGGTCACCGAGGAGGCGACTCGCCTGCTCTTCGAGCGCGGCGTCATCGTGCGCAACCAGAGCGTCCTCCAGCGCGGCGTCAACGACACCCCCGCCGTGATGACGACGCTCGTGAAGCGCCTCGGCCACGTCAACGTGCAGCCGTACTACGTCTACGTCCACGACCTCGTGCAGGGCGTGGAGGACCTCCGCACGTCGGTCGACGTCGCGATCCGGATCGAGAAGCACGTCCGTGGCTCCACCGCCGGCTTCAACACTCCGACGTTCGTGGTCGACACCGCCGGCGGCGGCGGCAAGCGCGACGTCCACTCCTACCAGCACTACGATCGCGAGACCGGGATCAGCGTCTACGAGGCCCCGAGCGTCAAGCCGGGCCGCTTGTTCACGCATTTCGACCCGCTCCACGGCCTCTCGAACGCCACACGGCAGCGTTGGGCGGACGGGCGCGAGCGGATCGCGATGATCCGGGCGGCGCTCGCGGCGGCCGCGGGAGAGAGGCAGGCCGAGTCATGCGCGTAGGCCTCGCGTTCAACCTGAAGCGCGTGAAGCCCAAGGCCGGCGGCGCCCACGACGAAGAGGCCGAGTACGACGCGCCGTCGACGATCGAGGCGATCGCGGAGGCGATCACGGCGCTCGGCCACGACGTCGTGCTGCTCGAGGCCGACGCGACCTTCCCGGCGGCCCTCCTCGGGGCCCACGTCGACGTGGTGTTCAACGTGTCCGAGGGCGCGAGCGGACGGGGCCGGGAGGCTCAGGTCCCGGCGGTGCTCGAGCTCTTCGGCGTCCCGTACACCGGCTCCGACCCCGCCGCCCTCGTGACGACGCTCGACAAGGCGGTGGCGAAGGGCATCGTGCGTGACGCCGGGATCTACACACCGAGCGCGGTGGTGATGACCTCGGGCGAGGAGCCGCTGCCCGCCGGATTCACGTTCCCCGCGATCGTCAAGCCGGTCGCCGAGGGGAGCAGCAAGGGCGTCCTCCCGGCGAGCGTGGCGGCCTCCGAGGACGAGGCGCGCGCGCTCGCGAGCCAGCTCGCCACGCGCTACGCGCAAGGCGCGCTGGTCGAGGAGTACCTCCCGGGCCGCGAGCTCACGGTCGCGATCCTCGGCGACACCGTCCTGCCGCCGATGGAGATCGTCCTCCGCACGAAGGATCCGTTCCCCGTCTACAGCTTCGACCACAAGCTCGAGCCGACGGACGAGGTCGCCTACGAGGTCCCGGCGAAGATCCCGAGCGAGCTCGACCGTGAGATCCGCGATCTCGCCGCCCGCGCGTTCGCCGCGCTCGGCTGTCGCGACGTGGCGCGGATCGACGTCCGCCTCGACGCCGCGGGGCGCCCGGCGTTCATCGAGTGCAACCCGCTCCCGGGCCTCACGCCCGGCTGGTCGGATCTCTGCCTCATCGCGGAGGCCGCGGGCATCGACTACACGACGCTCATCCGCAGGATCCTCGAGCCCGCGTCGAAGCGCGCGCGGAGGGCGACGCTCCCCGAGCGCGAGAGCGCCTCCTTCTCGCTCTGAGCGCCGACCCACCCGAGCCATGCACCGCCGAGCCCACGACCATCCGCCGCTCCCGCGCCTTCACGAGCGGCCGCGTGGGCCCTCCTGGCCTTGCCGGCCGGAGGCGCGCGTCCTCCTGCTTACGCCGCTCGACCCAGCGCCGCGGCCCGACACCGACCTCGCGTCGGTCTCCCGCGAGCTGGAGAGCTCGCTCCGCCGCGGACGCTGGGACGTCGTCCACGCGCCGGTCGCGAGCCTCGACGACGTCGGGGCGGCGGTCTGCGAGCTCCGTCCGGACGTCGTCTTCAACGCATGCGAGGCGGTCGGCGGCCGCAGCTCCGACGAGCCGCTCGTCCCGCTCCTGCTCGAGCGGCTCGGGGTCCCCTTCACCGGCAGCTCGTCGCGCTGCCTCCGCCTGTGCCTCGACAAGTCCGCGGCGTCCAGCGCGCTCGCGCGCGCCGGCGTCGCCGTGCCGCCGACTTACGGCGTCGGCGCCGCGGTGCCCGCGTCCGCCTTCCCGCTCATCGTGAAGCCGGAGCGCGAGGACGGCTCCGTCGGGATCGACGCCGACTCCGTCGTCCACGACGAGATCTCGCTCGCGCGCAAGGTCGCGGCGCTGGCCGCCGACCGTCTCCCGGCGATCGTCCAGGGCTACGTCGAGGGCCGCGAGATCTCGATCTCGCTCCTCGGTGGCGCGAACGGACGCGTGCTGTCACCGGGCGAGATCGTCTACGACGACCGCGCCTTCGCCGGCCGAGCGCGCATCCTCACGTACGCCTCGAAGTGGCTCGAGACCTCGGTCGACTACGTCTCGACGCGCTCGGTCGAGGCGGCGCTCGCGCCCGAGCTCCTCCAGCGGCTCGCCGCGCACGCGCGCCGCGCCGCGGCGGCCCTCGGGATGCGCGACTACGGCCGCGTCGACTTCCGCGTCGACCGCGCCGGGCGCGCGTTCGTCATCGACGCGAACCCGAACTGCGATCTCTCCCTCGGCGGCGGCTTCATGCTCGCGGCCGGCCGCGTCGGGCTCGATCACGAGCAGGTCCTCACGACGCTGGTCGCGAGCGCGCTCGCTCGCGCGGAGGCGCTCGCCCGCTCGACGGCGGGATGAGCGAGAGCCCGGCGGACGCGCTCGCGCGGAGGACGCCGGGGCGCGGCCTCGTCCTCATCGCGCTGCCGCTCGCGTTGAGCGCGGGCGTCCGCTACGCCGTCGAGCTCTCGACCGCCTACTGGATCGGCAAGCTCGGCGTCGCGTCGCTCTCGATCGCGACGGCGCTCGGCACGTTCATGTCGCTCGCGTACATGTTCGCGGGCCTCACCAGCGCGGGCACGTCGGCGGTCATCGGCCGCGCGCTCGGCGAGGGACGGCGGCGCGACGCCTCGCGCATCGCGCAGAAGGTCACGGCCGTCGCCCTCGTGCTCGGCGCCGCGGTGGCCGTCATCGCGCTCGTGGCCTCGAAGGCCGCGCTCGACGCGCTCGCGCTCTCCGGCGACCTGCGCGTCGAGGCGTCGCGCTACCTCCACGTCCTGCTCCTGGGGCTGCCGCTGTCGTTCGGGATGATGGCGATGACCGGCGTGCTCGTCGGGCTCGGCAGACCGCGCGCGAGCATGATCGCCAGCACGGTGTCGTTCGGCGTCACGTTCGTGACGACGCCGCTCCTCCTGCGAAGCGCCGGCACGGGCGTGTGGGGCGCCGGACTCGCGCAGATCGCCGGAGAGGCGGCCGGCTACCTCGTCGGCCTCCGCGCCCTCCGCGCGCACGCGGGCGCGACCGGCTCGATGCCGTGGAGGGAGCGCGTCGCCGACGTGCGCGAGCTCTGGCCGGTCTTCCGCGTCGGCGCGCCGCTCACCGCCGACGCCGTCGCGCACGGCGCCGTGTGGTTCGTCCTCATCGCGTTCCTCTCGCGCTACGGCGGCGAGTACGTCGCGGCCCAGGGGGCGGAGGAGCGACTCAGCCAGGTCCTCAACATTCCGACGGACGGGCTCGCGCCGGCGGCGGCGACCCTCGTCGGGTACAACCTCGGACGCGGTCGCCGGCACGAGGCCCTCCGCGTCGTCCGGCTCGCGCTCGGCGTGGTCGTGACCCTCGCGGTCGGTGGCGCGCTCGTCCTCCGGCTCGCCCCCGGGCCCGTCGTGGCGTGGATCTGCAGCGAGCCCGCGTTCGTGGAGGTCGGGGCGGAGATCCTCGCGATCGCGTCGGTCGGGCTCGTCTTCCTCGGCGCGCGCTCCGTCCTCGAAGCGACCTTCGGCGCGATGGGCGACACGACGCCCCCCGTCGTCGTCGGGCTGGTGATCACGCTCGCGCGGATCCCGCTCGCGTACGTGTTCGCGGTCAAGCTGGGTCACGGCGGCCTCGGCGTGGCGTGGGCCGTCAACTCGACGCTCGCGTTGCAGACGCTGGCGCTCGGCGCGCTCTTCGTCGTCCGCTTCGATCGCGCGCGCCCCCACGCTCCGCCTCCGCGGGACGCGAGCGCGGCCGCAGGTCCGACGAGCGCCGCGCGGACTTGACGCCGGACGCGCCGTTGGCAGTAGCCTAAGGGAATGGCGAACGACGCGCGGAACCTCGACTTCGTCCTCTCACGCCGGAGCGCCACCAAGCTCGACGCGCCGGGCCCGACGCCGGAGCAGCTCGAGCAGGTGCTCCTCGCGGCGGGCGCCGTCCCCGACCACGGGCTCCTCCGGCCCTTCCGCTTCGTCATCGCCGAGGGCGAAGGCCGCGCTCGCTTCGGCGACGCGCTGGCGGCGACGGCGGCGGAGCGCCGGCCCGAGGCGCCGCCGGCGCTCCTCGAGAAGGTGCGCGAGAAGGCCTTCCGGTCGCCGACGGTGGTGGTGCTCATCGCGTCGCCGAGGGCGGGCAAGATCGAGACGTGGGAGCAGAACGCGACGGCCGCGTGCGCGGGCTACGCGATCGTCCTCGCCGCGCACGCGCTCGGCATCGGCGCCGTCTGGAAGAGCGTCCCGTTCACGAAGGGCAAGGCGCTCAGCGAGACGCTCGGCCTCGGCGAGGCCGAGGAGATGCTCGGGTGGATCCACCTCGGCACCGCGACGCGCGAGGGGGAGCTCCCTCCGCGCGCGCCGCTCGCGCTCACGGAGATCGCCTCCGTGCTCGACGGCGCCGGCCGAAGGCCCTACGGGCCGCTCGGGTGAGGCGTCCCCGGCGGACCGCGCGCGCTCGACGGTGACCACGCTTTCGGCCAAGATGCCGAGCTCATGGCCCACGAGGCGCTGCTCGAGAAATACGACGATCTGTTGCCCGCGCTGCGCGCGCGCGGAGAGACGCTCATCGCGGAGATCGCCGCGCTGCTCGCGTCCGATCCCACGCTCAAGGTGCACTCGGTGACGTTGCGGCTGAAGAGCCGTGAGAGCCTCGCGCAGAAGCTCGCTCGGCCGGACCGCAGCTACCGCGACCTCTGGACGATCACCGATCTCATCGGCATCCGCGTGATCATGTACTTCGAGGACGCCGTCGACCGCGTCGGCGAGCTGCTCGAGGCCCGCTTGCCGGTCGACTTCGGGCACTCGGCCGACAAGCGCCGCCGCGAGCCGACCGAGTTCGGCTATCGCTCGCTCCACTACGTG
This sequence comes from Labilithrix sp., assembly GCA_019637195.1. Classification (GTDB taxonomy): domain Bacteria; phylum Myxococcota_A; class Polyangia; order Polyangiales; family Polyangiaceae; genus Labilithrix. The sequence goes on from JAHBWA010000064.1 coordinate 14,887, forward strand.
TGCCGCACGGGCGGCGATCTCCCGGCGAGCGCCCGCTTCGAGATCCAGGTGCGCACCGTGCTCGAGCACGCGTGGGCCGAGATCGAGCACGATCTCGGCTACAAGGCGTCGGAGGCCGTGCCCTCCGCCGTCCGCCGGCGCCTGAACCGCCTCGCCGGGCTCCTCGAGCTCGCCGACCAGGAGTTCTGCGCGATCCGCCGCGACCTCGAGAGCTACGCCGACACGCTTCCGGCGCGCATCGAGGCGGCCGCCGCGCCCGTCCAGCTCGATCGATTCTCGCTCGTCGCGCTCCTCGACTGCGCCGAGGTGAACGCGCTCGACCGCGCGATCGCCCGCGTCCTCGAGAAGGATCTCGGCGAAGAGCCCTTCTACCCGGACTACCTCCTCAAGATGCTCGCCTCGAGCGGCGTCCGCACGGTCGCCGACGCGCGCGCGGGCGTCGCGCGACATCAGGACGCCATCGCCGCGATGGTGAAGCCCTACTTCGCCTTCGCGTGGGAGACGTGGCAGCTCTCGCCGGACCGCATGGCGCGCGTCTTCCGCGGCTACTCGCTCTTCTTCCTCGCGCACGTCGAGGTGCTCCGGACGTCGACGCTCCGCCTCGACAAGACCGAGCGCCTCGCGCGGCTCTACCGCGAGCTCGACTACCCCGACGACGCCGGGACGGCCCACCTCGTCGCGAGCAGGCTGGTCGACACCTTCGGCGACCTCGGCTGAGCTTCAGACGCGTCGGTCGCGGCGCGCTCGCCGAAGCCCGTGCGCTCGCGCGCCGCGCCCACGCCCGCAGGACCTTCGCCGTTCATCCATCTGAATTTGCTTCATTTTCTACGATCCAGGGCTTCACCGCACGAAATGGGCGCGGCGCATGTCGATCTCGCGCGGCCTCGAGCGTCGTCCATACGAACCACCCACGAGGCGCCGCCGGCGCCGTGCGAAGGAGAGGCCGATGAAGGTCATGGTGATCGTGAAGGCGACGAAGAACAGCGAAGCGGGGCTCATGCCGAACGAGGAGCTCCTCACCGCGATGGGCAACTACAACGAGGAGCTCGTCAAGGCGGGCATCATGCTCGCCGGCGACGGGCTTCACCCGAGCGCGAAGGGCAAGCGCGTCGTCTTCTCGGGCGGCAAGCGCAGCGTCGTCGACGGGCCCTTCACCGAGACGAAGGAGCTCGTCGCGGGCTACTGGATCTGGCAGGTGCGGTCGATGGACGAGGCCGTCGAGTGGGCGCGTCGCTGCCCGGACCCGATGCCGGGAGAGGACGCCGAGCTCGAGATTCGACCCGTCTTCGAGGCCGACGATTTCGGCGCCGCGTTCACGCCCGAGCTCCGCGCGCAGGAGGACCGGCTCCGCGCCGAGGTCGAGGCCGCGAATCAGAGCAAGTAGACGTCGGCCGAGCGCGCCTCGAGCGCCTCGATGGCGCGGTAGGCGCCGAGATCGGCCAGCGCGCGGACGAAGCGCTCGACGAGGCTGCCCGCGGGCGCGCCGAGAGGTGTGGCCGCGCGAACGCCGTCGCTGGGAGCGTACGCCGGGATCAGGCGCGGCAGGAGCACGTGCACCTCGTAGCCTCGGAGGTCTTCGCTGGCGCCGGCCGGCGCGCCGTGCTCCGCGAAGCGCGCCTCGATGCGGGCGATGCGACCGTCGTCTTCGTCGAACGCGAACTCGAACGACCACAGCGCCTGGGCGCACGGGAGCGATGACACCTCGAGGAAGACGCGCATCACGTCCCCCACGACCAGGGAGCGGAGCTCGGCGATCCGCTGGCACAGGCGCTCGTGAAGCGCCTCGACCTCGAGACGCGAAGGTGGGACCCGGGCCATCGCGAGCCCCTCAGTAGCAAACGCGGCGACCGGCAGACGAGCAGGATCGTACGGCGCCGACCGGTGCGCGGCGCCCACACTGGACCCACGGCCGCCGCCCGACCCCAGGAGGAGCGCGCGCTCGAAGGCGCCGCTTCGGCGCGACCCCGCGGCCGACGGCGTCGGGCGGTCAGCCCGAGGGCGACAGCAAGGGACGGAGCCGGTCGAGGCTCGTCGCGATCGCGGTCGCCGCGGCCTTCACCCGACGGGTCGTGCGAGCCACGCGATGCACGCCCAGCCAGAGCGTCCGCCGTGGACGCACGCCGGGCGTCGAGAGGAGGCGGAGGCCGGGCGTCGAGTCACCGAGCACTCGTGGAAGGCAGGCGAGCCCGAGGCCCGCGGCCGCGACGGTCGCCATCGGCTCACGACCGTTCATCCGCACCGCCACGCGGGCGTCGCCGACGAGAGGCGGCAGCCAATCGAGATCGACGACGGCGTTCATGTCGTCCGTCATCCCGACGAGCACGTGCCCTTCCGCGCGGCGCCGAAAGTCCGGCGCTCCGTGGCGCGCCAGGTACGTGTCGGACGCGTAGAGGCCGAACTCCACCTCGGCGACGGCTCGCTGGAAGATCTCCTGCTGCTTGAATCGGGATGGCCGTACGGCGAGGTCGGCCTCGCGGCGCGCGAGATTGAGGTGGCGCGCGTCGGCGACGATCTCGAGCGTGAGGCCTGGGTTGAGCGCAGCGAAGGGCGCGAGCGCTGGTCCGAGGACCGAGCGCACGAGCCACTCGGACGCCGTGACGCGGATCTTCCCCTCGAGCCCGTCGTCACGACCGGCGGCGACCATCTCGGCGGCGAGGACTTCGTGCTCGATGCGCTCGGCGTGTGCAAGGAGCCGGCGCCCCGTCGCGGAGATCGCCCAGCCGGTCGGGGACCGAGCGAAAAGGCGCGCCCCGAGCCGCTCCTCGAAGGCCGCGATGCGCCGGCCGACGGTCGGCTGCGCGACGCGGAGGGACCGTGCGGCCGCGGACATCGTCCCATGACGGGAGAGGGCGAGGAAGAAGCGGAGATCGTCCCAGTCGAGCACCCCGGCAGCATAGTGGACGTGCGCCGCTCATGCGTATGTGCATAGATGCTATGCACATACGTCGATCGCCCGGGTGGCGTGGGGGACGCAAGGTACGCCGTACGATGTTGCGTCGTCGATTCCTCCAGCTAGGAGCCGTGTCGCTCCTCACCGCCGGTTGCCGGGAGCGCCCGCCCGCCACGTCCACTTCCACCACGGCGCGTCGGGCGAAGATCCGCGCGATCGCGTTCGACCTCTTCACGCTGTTCGACCCGACGACCGTCGCGCGTGTCGCCGAACGCGTCTTGCCCGGGCGCGGCGTCGCCTTCTGTGAGACGTGGCGCGTCCGTCAGTTCGAATACAGCTGGATCCGCTCGTCGGCCGGACAATATCGCGACTTCCGTGCCGTCACGGAGGAAGCTCTCTCCTACGCGGCCGAAGTCCACGACGTGGTGCTCACCGACGAGGCCCGCGCCACCTTGCTCGGCGCGTACGAAGAGCTCGAGCCATGGCCGGATACCCGGCCCACGCTGGAAGCCTTCAAGCGCGCGGGACTCGCCCTCGCACCGCTCGCCAACTTCACCCCGACGATGATCGAGCGACTCCTCCGGCGCGGCGGCCTGCGCGACCTCTTCGATCACGTCATCTCCACCGACCGCGCGAGGACGTTCAAGCCCGACCCACGCGCCTATGCGCTCGGACCGCAGGTCTTCGGTCTCGCTCGGGAGAGCATCGCCTTCTCCGCCTTCGGAGGCTGGGACGCCGCGGGGGCGCGCTGGTTCGGATACCCGACCTTCTGGGTGAACCGCCTCGGCCAACCGACGGAGCACCTCGCGCCGGGGCCCGACGCGACGGGGACGACGCTCGGCGACCTCGCGGCCTGGCTCGACCGTCACGCCGCGTGATCCCGGATCAGCGGCGGCGGGCTCGGAAGATGCGGTAGCCCGCCGTCACGAAGCGGTCGAAGTAGAGCTCGCAGCCGTCGGGCGAGAGCCAGGAAGGGGCATCCACGGAGGCCGTGTTCAGGCTCGTCATCGGCTCCGGTGTCTTCCACGGCGCCGACTCGGCGGCGCGACGCGCCACCCAAATGTCGGAGGTGTTGTTCGTCGCTCCGCGCGTGGACGAGAAGTAGAGCGTCAGGCCGTCGGAGGAGATCACCGGCGCGTCGTCGCTCCCGCCGTCGGGAGTGTGCAGATCGACCTCGGCGGAGGGCTCGAACGAGTCGGCCCGCGCGCGCGACGCGGACACGATGCGCTTGCTGGCGCCGACCTCGTTGGTGTGGATGACGAACCACACCGTGCCGTCTCGCGCGACGTAGGGTGACCTCTCGTTGACGGAGGCGCTGCTCGCGCCGGAGACCGGCGTAGCTGCCGTGAAGCCGGCCCCCGTGGCCGTGGCGACGAAGATGTCCCGATCGCCGCCCGGCGAGCGCGCGCGGTGGAAGTACATGGCCGCGCCGTCCGAGAGCAGGAAGGGATAGCTGTCCACCGCTCCGGCGGAGTGGTCGAGGCCCTCGACCTCCGTGGGCGGCTCGAACGGCAGATCGCGCGACGCGCGCCGAGCTCGAAAGATCCGGTAGTCCTCCGAGGTCAAGCCGCGTGAGAAGAAGACCTGGAGGCTGTCCGGCGTGAGCCGCGCAGCGAGGTTCCCGACGGTGAGGTCGCTGTTGAGCTCGCGCACGTCTTCGACCACGCTGAAGGGCGCGGAGGGATCGCACCACTGACCCGAAGGCGCCGGCGCGGCGTCGCGCTCGGCCTCGGTCGCCCCGGTCTCGCCCGCGCCGTCTGCGGCCTCGCCACGGGCGGACAGCTCGCGCGGGGGCTCCCCGACGCAGGCGACCGCGACGAGCCACGCTCCGACCACGACGCCCCACCCCCCGACGCGAGCCCAGCGCTTCATCTCGCTCACGCTACCACAGGGCCGAGCGCCGTCAGGGGACAGCCCCGACGGCGCCCCCCGTCAAGCGTCGCGCGCCTGGGCGCGGGCGCGATCGAGGGCGTCGAGGAGGCGATCGATGTCAGCCGCCTCGGTGCGGTGGTTGTTCACGCAGGCGCGGAGCGCGCGGGCGCCGCTCGCGAAGCGGGGCACGGAGATCCAGCCACCGGACGACGCGATCGTCCGGCGCGCGACCGCGTCGAGGAACCGGTTGTCCCGCGCGGCCCTGCCCTCCGCGCCGTCGACGAAGCACACGATCGGCAGCGGCGTCTCGTTGACGATCCGCCACCGGCGCGCGCGCAGGCCCTCGCGTAGCCGCTCGGCGAGCGCCACCTGCCGACGGAGGGACGTCGCGTACCCGTCCCACCCGAGCGTCGCGAGCGGCAAGAGGAGGCGAAGCCCGAGGAAGCGCCGCGACCACTGCATCGAGCGCGCGTAGGGATCGTCCGAGCCGTCGCGCGGCATGTAGCCCGTGCTCGCCCCGAAGACCCGCTCGAGGATCCCCTCACGGCGCGTGAGGAACGTGCCCGTGCCGATCGGCGCGGACATCACCTTGTGCGCGTCGAATGTGATCGAGTCGGCGCGCTCGATGCCGTCGACGGCGGATCGGAGCTCCGGCACGAGCGCCGCGAGGCCTCCCCACGCGGCGTCGACGTGCAGCCAGCAGCGCTCCCGCTCCGCGACCGCTGCGAGCTCGCGGAGCGGGTCGATGGCCCCCGAGCTCGTGGTGCCGGCCGTGGCGACCACGAGGAACGGCAGCGCTCCGTTCATGCGGTCGTCGGCGATGGCCTCGCGGAGCGCCGCGCTCTTCATCCGCTGCCCGGCGTCGGACGAGACCACGCGCACCGCGCCATCGCCGAGCCCCGCGAGGCGGGCCGCCCGACGGACCGTCGCGTGCCCCTCCGTCGACACGTAGACGCGCGGGTCGCCGGGGATCGCGCGGACGCCGCGCTCCCCTACCTCGGGGAACGCCGCGAAGAGCGCGCACGCGAGCGCCGTCATGTTCGCCTCGCCCCCGCCCGTCGTGAACGCCCCGCGGCCCGCGCCCGGCTCCCAGCCGAACCGCGCGCCCAGCTCCGCGATCAAGCGCTCTTCGACCGCGACCGGCCAGGGGGCGTGCCCGCGCGTGGCGAGCTGCGCGTTGAAGCCGGAGACGATCGCGTCCGCGACGACCGTGAGCGCTGCCGGGGCCGAGTTGAAGAGCCCGAAGTAGCGCGGATGATCGGTGTGCACGACGCCGTCCTCGAGCGCGCCCACGACGTCCTCGAGCAGCGCGAAGGGATCGTGCGGGGTGCTCAGATCGAGCCGCGCGACCTCCTCCGCGATCGCGTCGTTCGAGCGCCGCGGCACCAGCGGCGCGTCGGGCCTGTCGGCGAGCGCCGCGCCGTGCTGCTCGAGCAGCTCCACGACGCGACGCCAGAGCGCGCCGCGCGTGCCGCCGTCGAGATCGAGCGCCGAACCGTGTCGCTTCATCGCGCGCCGAGCATACCCCCGCGCGAGCGCTCGTCGGGGCCGGTCAGGCGCGCACTCTCGACTGTCCGCGCGCCTTCGACGTCTGCGTGGGTGGCGGGGCCGCCGCTCGCGCCGGAGCCGCGCGCTCGGACGGGCAGCTCGTGCGGTCGCCAGCCGACCCACGCGCGACGCTCGCCTCCGGCCTCTCGTGAGCCCGGCGAGCCGCCCCAACCGGCTCCTCTGGCGGGCACGGGCACGCGGCGGTGAAGAAGAACAGACACGCTGCCAGCCATCGCGCGTCCACGCGCCGAGCGTAGCAGGGCACCTCTCGGCCGGCCGAGCAGGCGATCCGTGATGCTCACCTGGCGGGTGAGGCTCGCCCGTCGCGAATGCGACGTCGAACGGGCCGGATTCGTCGCCGAGCCCCCGTTTCGCCGAGCCAGCCGCGCGCTGCTGCTCGACAGCGCGCCGTTCGCGGAGGAGACATGGTGTGCCCTATCTGGCGCCTGGCGCCGAACGACGTTGCCGAGCGGACGCCCCGCCCCGTAGCGTGGAAGGTCATGGCTCGAGCTCGGACATTCCTCACCTCACTCGTCGTTCTGGCCGGCTCGCTCGCGGGGGCAGCCGGGTGCGGGATCGACGTCACGGGGGTGGACGAGCCCCCGAGCGACGCGGGGCCGAGCGACGCGACGAGCGCCGACGCAGGCGCGGAGGCAGGCACCGGCTTCACCCTCGGCGGCTCGGTGCGGGGGCTCGAAGGCAGCGGGCTCGTGCTCGAGAGCAACGGCGCCACGGCCGTGGTCACGAGGTCGAGCACGAGCTTCACCTTCCCCGAGACGATCGCCAACGGCGCCTCGTACGACGTGAAGGTGAGGGCCCAGCCCCTCGGCCCCGCGCAGACCTGCATCGTCACGGGCGGGAGAGGCAGGGCGAAGGCGGACGTCACGGACGTGCGGGTCACGTGCTCGACCAACGAGTACCCGGTCAGCGTGACGGTCGTAGGCCTCGCCGGGAGCGGCCTCGTCCTCACGAACGACGGCGGCGATGATCTCGCCGTCACGGCCGCGGCGGGCAGCCCGGTCAAGGCGACGTTCTCGAAGTACGTCCCGAGCGGCGCCTCGTTCGACGTGGCCGTCAAGACCCAGCCGGGCGGGCCGCCTCAGCGGTGCGTCGTCAGCGGCGGCGCGGGGACGGTCGTGGCCGGCCCGGTGACGACGGTGACGGTGAACTGCACCGACCTCCACGCCGTCGGCGGCACGGTGTCCGGCCTCTCGGGGAGCGGGCTCGTCCTCCAGAACAACGCGGGCGACGACATCGACGTCAACGTCGACGGGACGTTCGCGTTCCCGACGCTCCTCGCCACGGGGGAGAGCTACGCCGTCACGGTGAAGACGAACCCGCAGACGCCTGCGCAGACCTGCACGGTCGAAGGGGGCGCGGGCACGGTCGCCACGTCCGACGTCTCCGTAGCCGTGACCTGCACGACCGACACCTACAGCGTCGGCGGCTCGATCTCCGGGCTCACGGGCGACGGGCTGGTGCTCCAGCTGAACGGGGCGGCGACCGTCGCGCCCGACTCCGGCGACACGTCGTTCGCCTTCGCCGCGGTCGCGAACGGGACCACCTACTCGATCGCCGTCCTCACCCAGCCGACGCTCCCCTCGCAGACGTGCAGCGTGACCGACGCGAGCGGCAGCGTCGGGACCGCCGACGTCACGAACGTCAAGGTGGCGTGCGAGACCAACGCGTACAAGACGCGCGTGGAGGTCGCGGGCCTCCGCGGCACCGGGCTCGTCCTTCGGAACAACGGCGGGGACGATCTCCTCGTCGACGCCTCCGGCACCTACGAGTTCGCCGCGAGCGTCCGCAGCGGCGCTCCGTACCTCGTCACGGTCGAGACGCTGCCGGCCCCGGCGGGAGAGGAGTGTGAGGTCTCGTCGGGAGCCGGAACGGTCGTCGACGCCGACGTGGACGTGCTGGTCACGTGCAGCCGCACGCTCAAGGTGTTCGTGACGAGCACGACCTACAAGGGAGACCTGGGCGGGCTCGAAGGCGCCGACGCGAAATGCCAGGAGCGAGCGGACGCCGCGATGCTCACGGGCACCTTCAAGGCGTGGTTGAGCGACGGGACCGACTCGCCCGCGACGCGCCTCACGCACTCGGCGGACATCCCCTACGCGCTCGTCGACGGCACCGTGATCGCCGAGAGCTACGCGGCGCTCACGGCCGGCCCGCTCCAGCATGGGATCGACAAGACCGAGACGGGCGGCGCCCCGCCCGTCGAGCCGATCTTCGGTCGCTCGGTCGTCTGGACCGGCACACGCGACGACGGCAACCTCTACTGGCAAGAGCACACTTGCTCGAACTGGACGAGCTCGGCCGGCGCGGAGGGGGGCTTCGTCGGCGACACCACGCACACGACCCACTGGAGCGCGGCGTACGGGGGCTTCGCGTGCGATCGCGACGTCCCGCTCTACTGCTTCGAGCAGTGAGGCCTCGGCGGGCGTCCCCGACTTCGCCGCGCCCGTCGCGTCCTCGACGGATCGGAGGAGGATCGGGAGCCCGCCCTCAGGAGCGCGACGCCTGCCGGCTCGCGCGACGGCGCCAGCGCGCAGCGACGAGCGCCGCGCCGGCGATCGCGAAGGCGCCCCAGCCGCCGCTCGCGCCCGTCGCCTCGATCTGACAGCCGACTCCCCCGCCCTCGAGGCTGAGGCCGAGATCGGCGCCGCCGTCCTCCGCGAGCGCCCCGCCGTAGCCGCCCGCTCCGGCGTCCGCGCCGCCCGTGTCCGGACCGCCGGTCCCCGCGTCGCCGCCCGCGGGCGCCGCGACGGTCTGCGTCGTGACGCCGGACGTGCTCCCGGCGAAGCTCTCGTCCCCGGCGTAGCGCGCCGTGAGCGCGTGGCCACCCTGGGCGAGCGCCGCCGTCGAGTACACCGCGGACATGCCAGAGAGCGGGACGACGCCGAGGAGCGCCGCGCCGTCGAAGAGCTCGACGTAGCCGGAGGCGCCCGACGCCACGGAGGCGATCGTCGCGGTGAGCGTGACGCGCTCGCCGACGGTCGACGGGTTCTTCGAGCTCGCGAGCGCGATCGTCGTCGGCGCCTTGTCGACGATGAGCACCGTGGTCCCGATGCCCGCCGTGTACGTCGCGTCGCCCGCGTAGCTCGCCGTCAGCGTGTGGGCGCCGGCCGTGAGCGTGCTCGTCGTGAACGTCGCGACCCCTCCCGCGTCGGCAGAGGCGGTGCCGATGGTCGTCGCGCTGTCGAGCAGCGTCACGTCGCCCGTCGGCGTCCCGCTGGTGCCCGCGAGCGTCACGGTCACGGTGACCGCTTCGCCGTAGGTCGCCGGCCGCGGGCTCGCGACCACCGTGATCTGGGCGGCGCGGGCGTCGACGAGCTGCGACAGCTCGGCCGACGTGCTCGACAGGAAGCGCCCGTCGCCCTCGTAGCGCGCCGTGATCGCGTGCGCGCCGGAGACGAGCGGCCCCGACTCGAGCATCGCGACGCCGCTCGCGTCGAGCTCGCTCGCGCCGAGCGTGGTCGCGCCGTCGAGGAAGGTGACCGTTCCGGCCGGCGTGCCGGCGCCCCCGCCCGCGGCGGAGACCGACACCGTGAACGTCACCGCCGCGCCCGCGATCGACGGGTTCGACGACGAGACGAGCGCGACCGCGGACGGCGAGCGGCCGACCACCTGCGCGAGCGGGCTCGATCCGCTCTCTCGGTGATCTCCGTCGCCGCCGTAGACCGCGGTCACCGTGTGGTTCGCGACCGCGAGATCGCGCACGGCGATCCGGGCGACACCCGCGGCGTCGAGCGTCCGCGCGCCGAGCACGACGGCTCCGTCGGTGAACGTGACGGTGCCCGTGATCGCTCCGGCCGCGACGGAGGCGACGGTGGCGGCGAGCTCGACCTCCTGGCCGAACACCGACGGGTTCACCGACGACGCGAGCGTCGTCGTCGTCGCGGCGGCGTTCACCGTGTGCGCGACCCCGCTCGAGGCCCCGCCTGCGTAGCGCGCGTCGCCGCCGTACGTGGCGGTGAGGCCGTGGGTGCCGCCGCGGAGCGAGGACGTCGCGAGCGTGGCGACGCTCACGGCCCCGTCCGGGCCGAGCGCACCCGTGCCGAGCGTGACGGCCCCGTCGGCGAAGGTGACGATCCCCGTCGGACGATCGCCGATCGCCCCGGGCGAGCTGACCCGCGCGGTGAGGATGACCTCGTCGCCGTACGTCGACGGCGACGGCGCGACCGAGAGCGCCACGGTGACCGCGTTGGTCGAGACGGTCTGCGAGAGCGTGCTCGACGCGCTGCCCAGGAACGACGCGTTCCCTGCGTATTCGGCGGTGATCGCGTGCGCGCCGACCGAGAGCGACGAGACGTCGAGCCGCGCGACGCCCGCGCCGTTCAGCGCGCCCGCGCCGAGCGTCGCGGCGCCGGCCTTGAACGTCACGCTCCCCGACGGCACGCCGGCGCCGGGCGCGGTCGCGGTGACGACGGCCTCGAACGTGACGCCGGCTCCGGCGAGCGAAGGGTTGCTCGACGAGGTGAGCGCCGTGGAGGTCGCGGCGCGGTTCACCGTCTGCGCCAGGCTCGCCGACGTGCTCACGCCGAAGTTCGTGTCCCCCGAGTAGGAGGCCGTGAGCGCGTGCGGCGCGACGGAGAGCGACGAGGTCGTCAGCGTAGCCTGCGCTCCCGCGTCGAGCGTGCGCGAGCCGAGCGGGGTCGCGCCGTCGAAGAACGTCACCGTGCCCGTCGGCCTCACCGCGCCGGTCCCCGTCACCGCCGCGGTCACCGTCACCGGCTGACCGTACACGGACGGGTTCGTCGCCGAGGCGAGCGTGGTCGTGGACGGAGCGGCGCTCACCGTCTGGACGACCGCGCCGGTCGCCGCCGCGTGGACCACGTCGCCGCTGTAGTCGGCGACGATCGTGCGGTTGCCGGCGAGGAGCGCGGCGGTGGAGAACGTCGCCAGGCCGGCGGCGTCGAGGGTCCGCGTGGCGAGCGTCGTCGCGCCCTCGCGGAAGGTGACGGACCCTGTCGGCACGGCGCCTGCGCTCGAACGGACGGTCGCCGTGAAGGTCACGCTCTCGCCGTACGTCGACGGCGCCGGCGTCCGCGTGAGCGTGAGCGTCGTCGCGTCTTGCGAGACCACCTGGGTGATCGCGGACGACGTGCTCCCGGCGTGGCTCGCCGTCCCGACGTAGCGCGCGGTGACGGCGTGCGAGCCGAGCGCGAGCGCGGGCGTCGAGAGGCTCGCGACCCCGGACGCGTTCAGCGTGCCCGCGCCGATCGTGTCGGCGCCGTCGAGGAAGAGGACCGTCCCCGACGGGCTCCCGCCTCCGGGCGCGGTCACCGCGACCGTCGCGGTGAAGGTGACCGATGCCTGCACGATCGACGGGCTGCCGGACGTCGCGAGCGAGGTCGAGGTGTCCGCCGCGTTCACGACGACGGTCGCGGTCGCCGTGCTGGCCGCGTACTCGTGCGCTGCTCCGGCGTACTCGGCGGTGACCGCGTGAGATCCGACCGCGAGCGCCGACGTCGTTATGCTCGCGACGCCCGCGTCGTCGAGCGTCGCCGTACCGAGGGTGGTGGTGCCGTCCTTGAAGGCGATCGTGCCGGTCGGCGTGATTCCCGCGCCCGTCACCGTCGCCGTGAGGGTCACCGGCTGCCCGAACCGAAGCGTCGACGCCGACGGGGAGATCGTGGTCGTCGAGGCGAGCGTCCCGGCGTACTGAAAGGCGATCGCCAGATCCTGCGTGGGGAGGACCTCCCAACTCGCGCCGGTCCACAGCGCCGGGGTCGTCCCGCTGTCTTGCCGGACGAACGCGCCGCCGGGGACGACGTCGGACGTGTGGAGAAACAGAGCTCCGCTGCCGGTCCCCGCGTCCCGGGCCGACGAGACGAAGAGGACGTACGTCTGGCCGGCCACGAGCGTGATGCCGCCGACGTCGAAGGAGACGTCTTGCGGCGCGCTGCTGGTCGTCGTTCGCGGCCCGCTCTCGTAGAGCGCCGCGCCGGTCGCGCGGGAGCCGTCCCACGCATGAACCGCTCCCCGAAAGACGACCGTGCTCGGGAGCGCTGCGCGGAGGATGAACCGCCGGAGTGTCCCGCCCCCGGCGGGCGGCGTGATGACTTGTCCCCAGGTCGCGAGGCCGTCGGGGCCGAAGGGCGACGCCGCAGTCGCACCGACGCGGTAGTCGCGGGTCCACGCTTGCCGGGTGGACTCCGTTCGCGTGGGCGCGGAGCGCGTTCGGTCGGTGTCGCCGCAGGAGAGCGTGAACGCGACGAGGAGGGCGAGGACGATCAGCCAGGCGCGACGCAGCATGCAGACCTCGACTCTACGAGGCATCGCACCCGAAAATAGCAAGCAATCGCCGACACCTGGCAAATCGGTACGACGGTCTCCGCGCGTGTGAGACGCCTGCGCCCCCGAGGCGTCCGCGCGCCGCACGCGCCCGCGGAGCGAAGCGCCGCCTCGCTCCGCGCAGACGGGAGACATCGCGAGCGCACGCCAGGACCATGAAAGGACCGCGTGAAGCGGGGCGCGAGCTACGATCGAGAGCGTGGGCTCGCTCCTCCGCCGCCTCGGAATCGGCCTGCCGATCGTCCAGGCTCCGATGGCGGGCGTGTCCTCGCCGGCGATGGCGGCGGCCGTGTCGAACGCCGGCGCGCTCGGCTCGCTGGCCGTCGACGCGTCGAGCGCGGCCGACGCGCAGCGGTCGATCGCCGAGGTCCGCGCGCTCACGTCTGGCCCGCTGAGCGTGAACGTCTTCTGCCACGCGCCCGCGCGACGCGACGCCGAGCTCGAGCGGCGCTGGATCGCGAGGCTCGCCCCGGAGCTCGCGCGCTACGACGCCGTCCCACCGCCCGACCTGCGGGAGATCTACCGGAGCTTCGTCGACGACGACACGATGCTCCGCACGCTCATCGCGGCGAAGCCCACGGCCGTGAGCTTCCACTTCGGGGTGCCGCCAGCCGATCGAATCGCAGCTTTGCGCGCGGCGGGCGTCGTGCTCTTCGGGACGGCGACGAGCCTCGCGGAGGCGCGCCTGCTGGCGGCAGCTGGCGTCGAGGTCATCGTCGCGCAGGGGTATGAAGCGGGTGGTCACCGGGGCACCTTCGATCTCGAGACGCCCGACGATCGCATCGGCACCTTCGCGCTCGTGCGCGTGCTGGTCCGAGAGCTTTCGCTCCCCGTCATCGCCGCCGGCGGAATCATGGACGGGGCCGGCATCGCCGCCGCGCTGCGCCTCGGAGCGAGCGCGGCACAGCTCGGAACGGCGTTCATCGCCTGCGACGAGTCGCTCGCCGACGCGGCGTACCGCGCGGCGCTGACGACGGACGCCGCTCATCACACCGTGATGACGCGGGCGATCTCCGGTCGGCCAGCGCGATGCCTCGGGAACCGGTTCACCGCTCTGGGCGCCGCCGTGCCGGACGCCGATGTCCCGGCCTACCCCGTCGCCTACGACCTCGGCAAGTCGCTGCATGCTGCAGCGAAAGCCAAGGGCGAAGCCGGGTACGGCGCGCAGTGGGCCGGCCAGGGGGCGCCCCTCTCCCGCGCGATGCCGGCGGGCGCGCTGGTCGCGACGCTGGCGCGCGAGCTCGACGCCGCGCACGCCAGCGCCGAGCGATGACACGGTAAAGCCGCGTCACCACGAGGCCCCGCGAAAGGTTGCCGTGAGGCCCCGCAGAAAGTGCGGCGACGGCCTCGACAAAGTCCGATCCGCGATGTAGGGAAACGTCCCCTGTAGAAGAGCTAGCCATGTTCTTCGTCGCGGAGGCCAGGATTCCAGTGAAGAAGCTCCTCATCGCACTGTTCGTGGGCGTGCCGCTGGTCGGCTGCACCGAGAAGATCATCGTCAAGAAGGCCCCCGCCGCGGCCTCGCCGGAGGACTCCACCGGGACGGAGCCCGAGGACTCCACGGACGGTACGGACCCCGAAGGCGACCCGCCCGGCGACGACGTCACGTCGAGCTCGAAGGCGCCGGAGGACCGCTGCCTCGACGGACAGGACATGGACGGCGCCGACGTCGACGTCAGCAGCTGCCCGGCGATCCCCTCCATCCCGGCGGAGGCGTTGATGGGGAAGGCCAAGATCGGCTTGGGCGCCTGGGAGATCGGCACGACGGCCGACGGCGAGACCTACAAGTACGGCACGCTCTCTTCGCCGAACACGAACCCGCGCGTCCTCAGCTACGACGGAGGCTCGACGGAGGTCAACGCCGAGAACCTCGAGTGCTGGTCGAAGGGGTACTACCGCCTTCGCAAGATGCTCCAGGATCCGCCGGCCGAGTACGTCGCCTTGCACAAGGCGGGCTTCCAATACCGCTTCTTCCAGTTCCAGACCGATCTTCGCAACGGCCCCACCGGCTTCAAGGAGATCTCGTCGTTCCAGGATCACCTCGTGAAGTGGGTCACCGTGATCAACAAGAAGGGCGAGTGCGAGCAGCCCACGCGCAGCAAGTTCCAGAGCTACGCGAAGGCGGAGCTGAAGCGGCGGGGCATCCCCCAGCCCGACGCGGACTGAGGTCGTCGACTTCGAGCAGCGGGAGTCTCTCGGCGAGCCGTGAGGCTCCCGTCGGCGTTTGTGGTGACGCTGGCGCGCTCGGCGATGTCCACACCGCCGTCGCGGCCCGCCCCAGTCACCGCGCCGCGAAGGTGGGCGCGACATCGATGCCCGGCTCTTCGACCACGTGCTCGCCGTCCTGAGCGAGACGCACGACGGTCAGACGCGCCCTGTCGAACGGCAGCCGCGCGCCTCGTTGGACCCTGCTCCTCGCTCTATGGATCAGCCTCCTGCTCATCTCGGCGACCGTCATCGTCGTCCTCGTCACCAGCAGCGCTGGCGCCGTCACGACGACGACCCAGCACATTCGGTACCTCGCCTGCGGGCCGAGCTCGTGGTGGAGGGCGCCGTTCGCACCTCTCTCCGGATCCGTGAGGACGACGTCTGCGCGAGCTGGCGCGAGCTCGAGCGCTGCACGCGATGGCGCGGGGCGGCTCCGCTCGTCGATGAGGCGTCGTACCGCGCGCCTCCTCGGTCGCGCGTCGCGCGCGCGACCGCGAGCCTCAACGCAGCGCGGCGGGCCACGCATGACCTCATCGTCAGCGAAGCAGCGCGTTGGAAGCCTCGAAATCTGCGCTAAAATCTTCAGGTGGCTTCGGCATCCTCGCGTCCGCGCCTCCGTCCGGTCGAGACCATCGTCGTCCAGGATCGCCGCCTCGGTCGGGCGCTGATGTTGCGAGACACCCAAGGCGTCACGTCGCACGCCGTGCTCCCGATCGAGGTCGTCCCCATCGTCGCGCGCTTCACCGGGAAGAGCACGTGCGAGGAGATCGCGCGCGAGGCGTCGACGGAGCTCGGCGAGCGCGTCCCCCTCGACCTCGTGACGAAGCTCGCGACCGAGCTCGAGGACGCCCTCTTCGTCGACGGCCCGCCCTACCGGCGCGAGCGCGCGCGCATCGAGCGCGAGTTCGCGAGCGCGGCCGTGCGCGAAGCTTCCCACGCCGGGGGCGCCTACCACGGCGATCCGATCGAGCTCGCCGAGTACATCGACGTCGAGTGCCTCGGGACCCGCGCCGCGAACGGCGGCAGCCCGACCCGCGCCGCGAACGGCGGCAGCCCGACCCGCGCCGCGAACGGCGGCAGCGCGGCCAACGGCAGCCACGCGACGGAGCGCGCCGAGGCGACTCGCGCGCGGCTCGTCGGCCTCGTCGCGCCCCACATCGATCCCTGGCGCGGCGCCCGCTGCTACGGCGCGGCTTACCGCGCGCTCGCGGCGGCCCTGCCCGACGACGCCGAGACGTTCGTGCTCCTCGGCACCTCGCACGCGCCGATGCGCGAGCCCTTCGCGCTCTGCCGCAAGACGTTCGCGACGCCGCTCGGCCCGATGGAGGCCGACTTCGACGCGATCGACGCGATCGCGACCGCGTGCGACTTCGATCCGTACGCCGACCAGTTCAACCACAAGCGCGAGCACTCGCTCGAGTTCCAGGCCGTCTTCCTCCGCCACCTGCTCGGTAAGCGGCGAGCCCGGATCATCCCGATCCTCGCCGGGCTCGGCGCCCACCAACAGACGGGCGAATCCCCCACGCGCTCGAGGTCGGTCACGCGCTTCTACGACGCCCTCCGCAAGATCGTCGACCGGCGGTCGGCCGTCGTCATCGCCGGCGCCGATCTCGCGCACGTCGGCCCGCGCTTCGGCGATCCGCGCGCTCTCGACGAGGCCGAGCGGACCCGACTCGACGCCGTCGATCGCGACTCCCTCGCGCGCGCCGAGCGCGTCGACGCCGAGGCCTTCTGGGAGCACGTCGCGAGCGATCTCGACAGGCGACGCGTCTGCGGCCTCGGCCCGATGTACTCCCTCCTCCGCACGATCGATCCGAGCGCGCGCGGGGAGGTCCGTCACTACGAGCAGACCGTCGATCCCGAGGAAGGGTCGATCGTCAGCCACGCCGCCGTGGGCTTCTACGCGTGAGCGTGCCGCCGCTCGATTCGACGAGCGCCCGCGCGCGCGCCTGGCCGTCGTGCGCGATCCCGCCGCTGCCGCCCGGGCGCGGCTTCGAGGCGTCCGCGCAGGTCGAGCTCCGACCACGCTACGAGGACGTCGCGCAGGACGGCCGCGTACAGCTGGCGGCGCTGATGCCCGGCCTCGGCGCCGTGTGGCGCGCGCTCGGCAGCTCGGACAAGCTCGACGCGTTTCGCGCGCTCGGTGTCCTCCCGATCCTCCGGCGGATCGTGCTCGCCGGCGAGGCGGGACCGTTCTCGGCCCAGGTGCCGATCCGCTACGACGGCACGTGGCGCCTCGCGCGCGAGACCGACGGAGACCGGATCTTCCTCGACATGTGGCTCGACGCGTCCGCGCAGATCGGCTCGACGCACGCCCAGCCACCGGGCCCGGACGCCGAGCGCGTCCTCGTCGGCCGCGTCTACGCGGAGCACGTGGTGACGCGCCCGTTCGCGCCGCCGGCCGAGCGCAAGGTCACACGCCTCGACCTGCCGGGCATTCCCGCCGTCCCGGAGGACACCCACCCGTTCGAGGCTGCCGAGGACCTCGTCGCCGGTCATGCGCTCACCGACGCGGCCGAGCACACGTTCGGCATGCTCCACACCGACTCGAACCAGCACGTCAACTCGCTCGTCTACCCTCGGCTCTTCGAGGAGGCCGTCGTGCGCGTGCTCGCTCGGCCTGGCGACGTCCCCGCGCCGAGCGCGCTGCTCGTGCGCGCGATGGAGCTCCGGTACCGAAAGCCGTTCTTCGCGGGGGATCGCGCCGCGCTCGCGGTGTCGGCCGCGGCCGTGACGGGCGGCCCCCATCGCGTCGCCGCCGTCGGCGCGTTCGCGCCCGCGGGCATCACGAAGCCGAGCTGCACCGTCGCAGCCTGGCTCGGCTGAGCCGAGCGACGGCGCCTCGCGCGCGGCCGAGCGCCGGCGCTCCACGCGCGGCCGTGCCAGGTCGTCGCCGCGCGATCCGTTCGCCGCGCGGCGTGAGGTCGACCTCGCGGGCCCCAGGACTCAGGGCGCGGGCACGGACGCGGGCGGCGGGCTCGCAGCGAGCGGCTCGAGCTCGACGACGAAGTGCGCGAGGCAGGCCCCGGGCTTCCGCGTGGGCTCTCCCTCCTCCGACCGGCAATGCTCGACCACGCGGAGCTCGCGGCTCGCGTAGCCTGCCCTCTCCACGCGGACGGTGCACGCCTCGCCGGCCATCCCGGCCGTAGCGGTGTTGAACTGCCCCGCGGCGTTCGTGATCGCCTCGAGGACGAGGTGGTCGCGGCAACGCATCGTGACCTTTGCGCCCTCGATCGGCGGGCTGATCTCGACGATCCCCGGCGAGCCCTCGCCCGCGCACGTGGTCGCGGCCGGGGCGGACCGCACCGTGCCCTGCATGCCGAGGATGGGATCGCACGCGACGCTCGCGCACGCGAGCAGCGCCGTCGACGCGAGCCACGAGCCGCGCCGCATCACGGAGCTCCTTCGTGCGGCCCGCGCGGCGCGCCTTCACCAGTCGCACCTTCGCCAGGCCCGCGCGGCGCGCCTTCACCAGTCGCACCTCCGCCAGGCCCGCGCGGCGCGCCTTCACCAGTCGCACCTTCGCCAGGCTCGCGCGGTGCCGGCAGCGGGAGCAGCCTCGCGTCGAGCCAGAGGTTGTGGCACGCGCCCTCGTGCGAATCCCAGATCGGCCCGGCGTAGTCGCTCGTGCAGTAGTCGGACACGGCGAACCGGCGCGGGCGCGTGGATCCGCCGGCGACGACGATCTCGCACTCGAGGGGGATCGCCGGCGCCTTCGTGGTGCCGAAGCGTCCGCTCGCGTCGACCTCGAGCTCGAGCGCCACGACCTTGTCGGTCCCGCCGCCACCCTTCGGGCACTCGACGCGGACGGTCACGCCCGGTCCGGGGGATCGCGGCGTCGCCGCCCCCGCGTCCGCGCCTCCGCACGCTCGATCGTCCACGGCGACGGTGCCGCGCAGCGTGCGCGCCGGCACGCACGCCCCGGCGAAGACCGCCATCGTGATCCCGAGCGTGCTCACCCTGCGTGACCCCAGCAACGTCATGTCCCCATTCCCGTGATGACCTCCCGACCAGCCCTTTGCTCCAGGGTACACGAGCCGCGCGTCATGGAAGCACCGGCGATGGCGCGCTCGGAGCCCATGCCGAGAGCCTCTCCGGTCGGGCCATGACGGCGAACCGGACGCGGCCTACCCCCTGCTCTCCGCCGCCGCCGCCTCGTTCTCCGCGATGCGCTTCTCGAGCACGTCGGTGCCGAGATACCGGAAGACGTAGACGCCGCCGACGAACATGCAGAGAAACAGGGAGAGGAACCTCCAGAGCGCGATGTACGCGAGCTCGTACGGCCCCTTCAGCCACGGCGACATGAGCGTCGACGCGCCCGCCTCCGCGATCCCGCTCGCGCCGGGCGTCGGGCTCAGGTAGAGCGCGAAGTTCAGGACCGCCTGCACGAGGACGATCTGCACGAGCGGGCTGCCGATCGCGACGAAGCGGTCGGGCGTCGTCGAGAGCCCGAGCCCCCGGATCACGCAGTAGGCGACGGCGAACCGCGACAGGAAGAAGCCGAACGTGAGCACCTGCGCGACGAGGAGGGCGACCTTCCCGCGCCTCCAGTAGATCATGAAGCCTCGGTGCATGTCGTCGACGAAGGCGAGCATGCGCTCGCGGCCACGATCGGGGCGCGCGAGGCGGCGCGCCATGCGCTCGCGGAGGAGCGGGACGTACGACAGCGCGCGGGCGGCCGACCGCGTGACGAGCGAGAGCGCTGGTGCGATCACGCGGACCGCGGCCCGGAGCACCTCCGGCCGCGCCCCGCAGAGGATCAGGGCGACGAACGCCGCGCCGAAGGTCACGACGCTCAGCCCGAGCAGACCGTCGAGGTGCGCCCCCGGAGCGAGGACGAGCCGGCCGTCGTGGCCGAGCAGGAACACCACGATCGCCGTGACGAGGAAGAAGGTGACCGTGCAGAGGGCGGTGAGGAGCTCGGCCGTCGACGCGTCGAGGAATCGCATGCCACCGTGGACGAGGACGGCGATCTGCGCCGGCGGCGCTCCGGCCTGCCCCGGCGTGACGCCGCCCGCGAACATCAGGACGAACTCGGAGATGATCGCCGTGCGGAGGCGGAGCTCCTTCGAGAGCACGCGCCCGAGCACCCAGATGCGCAGGCCCCCGAAGACCCCCTCCTGCAGCGCCAGCACCGCGCCGATCGCGAGCCAGCCGAGGCGGAGATCGGCGAACCCCGCGCCGAGCGCGACGTGCTGACGATGGACGGAGTCGTATGCGAACCACGCCGAAACGGCGAGCGTGATGAGGACGAGCAGCTGGATACCGCGGACGATCGTGGCGCGCATCGTGTCGGCGAGACCGAAACCGCCATCTTGGCCAAGTCCGCGCGCGCGCGGAAGTCGAATCGCGCATGGGCGGCCGGAGCGGCGACGACGGGGGGCCACGCGCCGTCGACGAACGCGCGTCGAGCGCGTAGTTAGAGGGAGGTTCCTCCACTTTCCATCCAACGCAGGCCTGGACTCGCCGAATGCCCCTCGCGATGCCGTTTCGTTCGATCCAGCGCGTCTACTTCGACGATCTCGACGCGCTGAACATCCTCCACAACGTCCGCTACCTGCTCTTCATGGAGCGCGCGCGAGGCGAGCTCTTCAACGCGCTGGGGTTCCGCTGGGAGGACTCGCTCGACGACAACCCGGACAAGTACCACGTCGTCGCGGCGCACGAGATCCGGTACGTCGCGCCCGTGCGCGGCGAGGGCGAGCTCACGGTCGAGCTCGAGCCCGTGAAGCTCGGCACGTCGAGCGCGATCCTCGAGGCGCGCGTCCGGTCGCGCCACGGCGATCTCCTCCACGCCGACGGAAAGACGCGGCTCGTCCGCCTCGACCCCGTCACCCAGAAGCCCTGCCCGTGGAGCGACCGCTTCCGCGCCGCGTTCGCCCCGCTGGTGCGCACACCGACCGCCTCCGGCTGATCCGAGCGCAGCGCGGGCGCACGGACCTCAGCGCCCAGCTCTCGGCGCGCGGCGCTCAGCTCTCGGCGCGCGGGCGCCCAGCTCTCGGCGCGCGGGCGCCCAACTTCTCAGCGCGCGGGCGCCCAGCTCGGCGGCTCGGGCGCCCAGGCCAGCGACGCGGTCATCGGCACCTCGAGCTTCACAGCGCTCTCCTCTGGCAGATCCGTGCGCCAGAGGGCCATCGCGCCGTCGCGCGCGGTCGCGAGCGTCCGATCGTCGGGACCGATGCGCCCGCCCCACTGCCAGAAGAAGGCCCTCGCGTCCGCGGCCTGCAGCGACACTTCGACGGGCACCGTGGCGCCGGTCGCGAGGCGGACCAACGTGCCCCGCGGCGCCTCGCGCTCTTGCTGCGGCAAGATCAGGACGGAGCGCTCGCCAGGCGCCCAGTACGCGCCGCGCCTGCCCACGTCCTTCGCCCCGCGGAGGAGCTCGCGCGTCTTCCAGGGAGGACCGGCATACAGATCCAGCACGTCGATCCACCCTTCGTCGGACGCTCGGTTCGAGTGTCCGAGGAGCAGCCACCGCCCACGGGGCGAGAACGTCAGGCCAGAGAACGACGGCTGGCCGGTGCCCGGGACCGGCGTCGTGACAGGCGCGGAGGGATCGGCGAAATCCACGATCGAGAGGGCCTTGGATCGCTCCTCCTGCACCAGCAGCAGCGTCCCGCCGGGTCCGATCCGGTCGCTCGCGCGCGTCACACGACCGAGGTCGGCGCGCGCGTTCATCGCGGGCGTCCAGGCCTCGAGCCCGCCGCCGTCGGACGCGAACCGGCGCACGAGCAACGTGGAGCTCCCTACCCACCCGTCCGGCTTGCAGACCACTCCCGCCCCCGCGTTCCGCGAAATAGGGCAGCCCGCGAGCCCCCGTGAAGGCCAGCCGTCGCTCGTCGAGAAGGCGCGGAGGGCGCGCGTCGCCTCGTCCTCCCCCGATCTCACGACGAAGACGATCCAGCGCCCGTCCGGAGAGATCTCGCCGTCCCGCATCGGCGTCTCGTCGTGCCCCGAGTCGATGTCGTCGAACGTGAAGCCTGGAGGGGGCGCGATCTCGTGCGGCGTCGTCGCGAGGTCGGTTCCCTCGGAGACGAGGTAGACGGTCGCGCGCCTCCCCGAGGGCGTGAGCCGGGTCACGACGACGCGGTCTCCGCTCGACGCCCACCGAACCGACGCGAGATCGCTCGGATCGAACGACCGCGTCGCGATCGAGCCGTCCGCGCGCGGCATCGCCAGCGCGAGCTCGGGGGCGTCACGCAGGCTGCTCCGCACGAGGAGCTGCTCGCGCCTCGGTGACCACTGGACGAGACCGCCATCCGCGGGCGCGCCGCTCGGGAGCGTGACGGACGCGGGCGGGTACCAGCGCTCGCCGTCGAAGCGGCGGACCATCAGTCGCGCGTCCTGGCCGAGGCCGGTCACGTAGGCGAGCGAGCGCGCGGACGGCGCCCAGTACAAGGGCATCACCGCGGCGGGATCGAGCAGCTCGTGACGAACCTGGCCATCGACCACGCGGTGGGCGCGGAGCGTGCCGGCGCGGGTCGTCCCGCGCTCGAGCGTCAGGATCCACGGAGCGCGGATCTTCTCCTCTTCCGCGCGCTCGGCAGGCGCCAGCTCTCCGCCGCACCCCGCCCCGGCGAGGGCGAGCGACGCCACGGCGATCGCGCACCGCCGTGTGTGTGCTCGCAGAACACCTCGACGCGATGGGAGGGACGCTCGCACGCGATCGTGTCGTCGCCCAGCGGCCGAACGGGTCACGCCGCACGTCGAATCTCTGAATATCGAAGCGCGGCCGCCGTCTAGCGTGCCGAGCAAGCCAACGCCGAGCAACCGGGCTCGCGCGAGCTCCTCCGCTTGAATCGGAGACTTGAAATGAAGCGTTTCGCCATCGGCCTCGGTGCGTCCACGTTCGTCTTCCTCGTCATGGCCTGCTCCGGCCCGGACACGGAGGGCGCGTGCAAGAAGATGGACTCGCTCTGCAGCGGCAGCTCCTCGAGCAGCGGCGGCACCGTCACCGTGACGACCAAGTGCGATCCCGCGAAGCTCGACGAGGCCTCGAACGCCGACGAGGTGGTCGACTGCATCAACGGCGCGAGCGACTGCGCCGCCGCGATGGCCTGCTCCGCGAAAGCGAAGAAGTAGCGTCGGCTCCCCCGTCACCGCGCTCAGCGCCTCCTCGCGGCCAGCGCCAGGAGGCCGACCGCCAAGCCCCAGAACGCGGAGCCCAGGCCGAAGAGCGTGAGCCCCGAGCCGGCGGCGAGGAACGTGACGATGGCCGCGTCGCGCTCCGCCTTCGCTGCCAGCATGGTCTCGATCGCGCCGACGAGCGCCGGAATCAGCGCGACGCCCGTGAGCGCGGCGATCACGGCGTGGGGCAGCGCCAGGAACAGGCGGACCAGCGCAGGCGAGAGGAGCGCCAGCAGGAGGTAGAACGTCGCGTAGAGCACGCCGACCGTCCAGCGCTTGGCGCGGTCGGGGTGGGCCTCGCGGCTGGTGCAGATCGCGGCCGTGATCGCCGCGAGGTTGACGGCGTGCGCTCCGAACGGGGCCATCGCCAGCGACGCGAGGCCGGTCCCCAGGAGCAGCGGGCGCGTTCGCGGACGGTAGCCGGCCACGCGAAGGACGACGAGCCCGGGGAGGTTCTGGGACACCAGCGTCACGAGGAACAGCGGTACGCCGAGGCTGACGATCGCCCTCGCGTCGAAGGAAGGGCGGGTCGCCGCGAGAGTGCCGAGCGTCGCGCCGGGCTGGAGCCGCGCCGCGTCTCCTCGCAGCAGCGTGAGCGCCACCCCCGCCGCGAGCACGAGGACGAGCGCGTAGCGCGGCGCGCGCTGCCGTACGACGAGGAATACGGCGACCACGACCGCGACGAGCAGCGGGTCGGTCCCTCCCGTCCTGAAGACCTCCAAACAGAACGGCAGCAAGACCCCCGCCAGCATCGCCGACGCGACGGAGGACGGGATGCGCTCGGCCCATCGCCCGAGGGTCGGCACTGCGCCCACCACGATCGTCATCAGCGCGGCGGCGAGGAAGACACCAACCGCCACCGCCCACGACGTGCCCGGAGCCGCGGCGGCCAACAGCGCCGCCCCCGGCGTGGACCACGCCAACACGACCGGCATGCGCAGCCCGAAGGAGAGCGCGGCGCCAGCGACCGCCACGCCGAGGCACGACGCGGTGACGGCCGATCCGGCCTGCGCCGCCGAGGCGCCGACCGCGCGCGTGGCCTGGACGATCAGCGCGACCGTTCCGCCGAAGCCTACGACGGTCGCGACGAGGGCCGAGGTCCACGCGGGGACGGGCGGCAGTCGGCGGAGCATGAGCGGCGGTCCTTCCAGGGGGTTGGGCGCGTCGGGGCGGCGCTCGTCAGCGGGTCGCGCGCCCGGCGTTCTTGGCCGCGCGATCGATCACGCTGGCCACGGCTTTGGGTCGCGTCAGGAACACCACGTGGCTCCCCTTCACCTCCTCGGTGACGGCCCCGATGCGCGTGGCGGTGCTGCGCAGCAGCTTGGGATCGATGGCGCCGTCTTCCGTCGCCACGACGAACCAGCTCGGCTTGCTCCGCCACGCGGCTTGCGTGACGGGCGCGTTCATCGCGGCCGTCGCGATCGGGACCTGCGAGTCCCGGAGGAACGCCGCGTCCGCGTCGCGGGTGTCCCCGGCGAAGCCCGCCTTGAACTTCGAGAGGTTGACGAAGCCGAAGCCGTCGGCCTGCTCCTCGGTGACGAAGGTCGAGGGCGCGGGGATCCGAGCGAACTGGTCGAGCGTCGACTCGCCGACGTCCGGCGCGAGCGCGGCGACGTAGACCAGACCGGCGACCTTCGGATCGACGCCCACCTCGGTGATGACGGTGCCGCCGTACGAGTGACCGACGAGGATCGTCGGGCCGTCCTGCCGACTCAGCACGCGCCGCGTGGCGGCCACGTCGTCGGCGAACGACGTGAGCGGGTTCTGGACGACGCTCACCCGATAGCCCTTCGCGGTCAGCTCGTCGTAGACGGGGCGCCAGCCCGAGCCGTCGGCGAAGGCGCCATGTACCAGGACGACGTTCTTGACCGTGTGGGTGGGCGTGACGCGGACGGGCAGGCGTGCCTGGCCCGTGCCGCCGGCGCTCGCGGCGCTGGCCACGGCGAGGGTTGCCACGGCTCCGACGGTCACGATGAAGCTGCGAATCTGGATGCTCATTTGGCGGTCTCCCGAGTGTGGGTGCGATCAGGTGGCCAGGAATAGCCGTTGCGACAATTCTTATCGCGATAACTATATTTACTCGAGAACCCCGCGTTGTCCAGGACAATTTGTATCGCGATATTTATTTTCGCGGCATGGGTGCCGTTCGACTGGTAAGACCCCGTCATGCCTTCCCGCGCAAAGGGTCCCGTGCCGCTCGACGAGCAGCTCTGCTACGCGATCTATTCGGCGGGGATGGCCATCCAGCGAGCCTACAAGCCGCTGCTCGACGAGCTGGGGCTCACCTACCCCCAGTACCTCGTGCTGAACGTCCTGTGGCGCGAGGACGAGCAAACCGTCGGCAGCATCGCCGGGCGGCTCGCGCTCGAGTCGAGCACCCTCACGCCGCTGTTGAAGCGGCTCGAGGGCGCGCAGCTCGTGCGCCGCACGCGAAATCCAGAAGACGAGCGTCAGGTCGTCGTCGCGCTGACCGAGCAGGGCCGCGCGCTCGAGGCGCGAGCCGGATGCCTGGGTGACGCGTTGGTGGCGACGTCCGGACAGTCGGCGAAGGAGCTGGGCGAGCTGAACGTGAAGGTCAGGCGCCTCCGCGACGCGATCTACGGCAACCTCGACTCCCGGTAGCGCATATCCGCTGCGCGGCCGCGGGGACGACGCCGACGGCGAGTGCCCCCGCCCCGCACCGACGGCAGCGCTCGCCACCGCCACCACCACGCGCCTCGACGGCACGTCGCGCGGGCGAGACCGGCGAGCCGTTCGTCACCGCGGCAGGCGGAGCCGCGCGAAGCTCTCGATGACGGAGCGCGGGACCGTGTTCGGCAGGGTGGGCAAGATGCCGTTCATCGCGGCGGGGACCCGACCCGGGTGGATCACGGCCACCTGGACCGTGCGCGACAGCTCGTCGAGCAAGAAGAGGTACCAGCGGTCGTCGCGCGCCCGGCGCCACGCCGGCCCTTCCTTCATCGCGCGGGCGTCGGCGTCGACGACGGCGCCGCGTTCGAGCGCGGTCAGGCTGTTGACGTCGACGAGGTCGGCGTCGGCCGGGAACCGCTCGACGCCGCACGACTGGATCCCGCACGTGACGCCGCCGAGCGAGCCGACCTGGTAGGAGCGGATCCCGGTGCTGATGATGTCCCGGTTGCCCCACTGCTGCCCGGACGACTCCGCGACGACCTCGAAGACGTTGATCTGGCCGCAGCCGTCGCCGAGCTGACCGCTGTTCGTGTTGTTGAAGCAGTGGCACGGGTGGTAGCCCGACCAACCGTCCCGGTTCAGCTCCGACGGCGAGACGCCGATCCACGGCGCGTCCTGGGCGCGCTCGTCCTCGCCCGCCGCGATGCAGCTGAGGGGCTTCATCGACGGATCGTCGGCGTAGGGCATCGACGCCATCATGACGACGAGCTTCGAGCCCGCCCACCCGTGGTAGTCGAGGTCGGAGCCCGGGCAGTACGGATCGCTCCCCGGCCCGCAGGGGAACGGCCGCTGCTGCATCGCGAAGAACGAGCAGTTGTTGCCGAGGTCGCCCCTGAACACCGCGTCGTCGCTCGGTCCGGAGAAGTGGAAGTTGTAGGGCGTCGCCGACGTCCTCTTGTCCCAGAAGGAACGAATCGCCCAGGGCCCGCTGTTGCCTGCGAGCGGCTGGTAGACGGCGAGCTGCTTCACGCGCAGCGGCCCGTCGAGGACCATCGTGAGCTGCTCGTCGAACGGCGTGAGCGAGCGCGACGCGACCTCGTGCCGTGTCCGGCAGCAGAACTCGCTGCCCCAGCCGAAGTCGATCGTCTCCGACTGCACGTCGCACCGCGGGTCGCCCGGCTCGGCCTCGATCCGTCGACCCCAGTAGCCGGGCGCGCCGATGTTGGTGAACGTCAGCGTCCCGCCGCGCGTCACGACGCCGGTGTTCGACGCCTCGGGCGGGTCGTGATCCGGCGCGTGCGTGTCGCCGAGATCGCTCCACCTGCCGGTGCTCGGATCGCCGGCGGCGCTCGGGGCGGCCTCGCCGTCGCCGCTGCCCCGCGCCTCCGCGGCGCCGGGTGCGGACTCGTCGTGCGTCGAGCCGCAGGCGACGACACCGGCGACACCCAAGACGACGACGACGGAGGCCGCACGCTGGAGACTCGAACGACGGGCGGCGCTCGCCCGACGGGTCGCGCTCGTCATCGCTCAGAGGTCCTCGAGGATCGCGAAGACGTGGTCGCCGCGATCCTGGAAGACGGGGCCGTTGACGATCCAGCGACCGTTGGCGTCGTTGAGCGAGCGCACCTCCGGCCCGGAGCCGGTCGGGATCCACTCTCCGTTCGGCTGCTGCTCGTAGGAGAGCGTCCCGAGGAGCTCGGTCGTCTTGTCCTTGCCGAGGTAGCGGTAGAGCGTGATCTTGTAGAGCTGGTCGCGCGTCGGGACGTCGCCCAGCTTCGTGCGCGCCGCGCGCAGCTCGGGCCAGGTGAAACCCTCGGCGTGCGCGAAGTTGAACCCGGCCTGGTCGCAGCCGCCCGAGTACGGCTTGTGGTAGTTGCCCGGCGAGTTGAGCCCGGGCGCGCCGTCGTCCTCCCAGATCGCCACCTCCTCCATCGGCCTGCCCTTGTGGCCCCAGTACTTGTGACCGGGGGCGCCCGGCGCGGCGTAGCCGGGGAGGAACGTCTCGGACGCGTAGTACGACTCGTTGCCCGGGAACTGCGTGCGCGTGATCGGGATCGGCGCGCTCGCTTTGTTGATCGTGACGCACCCGTGGTAGTCGTCCCAGCCCTCGTCGTGATCGGCGAGCGGAGCCTTGTCGCGCTTCGGCACGTAGACGCGTCCGCTCGGATCGACGTAGAGGCCGAAGTTGAGCTGCCAGTTTGCGCCGTGCCGGGGCCACTCGAAGCCCTGCGAGTCCGGCGCGGCGCGGTCGAGGAAGAACATCCGGTAGGCGTCCCCTTCGGGGTGCACCACCCACGCCGGACGGAAGCCGGTAAACCGGATCGGATCGCCGGGGACCGGGTCGCCGTTGTAGACGGAGTAGCCGTACTCGTAGCCGGCGTTCACGTGATAGACGAACGCGCGCATCCCGCCGTTTTTCTGGACCAGGTCGGCCGGATCGTCGTTCGGACCGATCGCCCAGCCCTTGTTCTTCTCGCCGGGCGTCCAGGCGACGTCGTCCGTCACGCCCTTGATGTAAGGCAGCTCGAAGTTGCTCTCCACGACGTAGTGCGTGTCGGTCTCGACGATCGGAAACTGCTTTTTGCACTGGACCGCCGCGAGCGTGTACGTCCAAGGCATCGACGTCACGATCGGATACGGCGTCCCCTCGAAGGTGGTCTCGCCCAGGCGGACGACTCGGTACGTCTTGGAGAACGGCGTCGAGTCGTCGATGCCGGCCGGAAGGCAGTCGTCGTCGGGACGCCGGTCGGGCCCGTCGTCGCCCGTCGGCCCCGCCGGAGCGCGGTCGCCGGGCGGGGCGTCGGTCCCCGGCGCGGCGTCGTCGCCTCCGCCGCCGCAATTGGCCAAGAGGGTGCACGTGAGAACGAGCCCAAGGGAGTTTCCGCGCGTCATGCAACCGGTGCAGTCGCCGGCCAAGCGCGCGCCCGTGCGCGAAAAGCTTGGCCCGCGATGAATCGGTGGGAGCCGACCTCACAGGCCTCCGCGCGGTGCGAGCGCGACGCGACGCGGCGTGGACAATCGCGTTCGACGGCGTCGATGCCGCTCGCGTCCTCTCGGGTCTCGTGGTCCAGTCGCGCCGTGATGACCTCGCGCCTCTCGCTCCTCTTCATCGGCTCGCTCCTCTTCGCGTGTGGCGGATCGTCGCCACCTCCCGCTGCTCCGGCGGCACCGTCGGAGCCGGCGACGGCGTCCGAGACCCCGCCGCCCTCCGGCAGCTCCGACGGCAGCTCCGCGCTCACCGCCGAGGCGTGCCAGGCGGCGGGCGGACAGGTCGTCGGCGACATCGGCGACGGCGCGATCCACCGGCCGGGCTACCGCTGCCCGGGGAGCGGCGAGCCGCCGATCGGCAAGATCACGCCGCCGCCGGGCGGCCCGATCCCGATCGAGGGCTCGGTCTGCTGCAAGTAGTAGACGCGGCTCGCCCGAGAGAGGCAGCTCATTCCGCGGGCCGAGGTGGCTCGGCATCGTAAGCTACCTCGATGGGCTACGATCGCGCCTACTGGGAGCAGCTCTGGGCGAAGACGCTCCGCGACCACCCCGACAAGGTCGCGCAGCGGCCGCCGAGCGCGCACGTGCTCGCCGAGGTCGCCGGTCTTCGTCCGGGACGCGCGCTCGACGCGGGCTGCGGTCATGGCTCGGAGACGCTCTGGCTCGCCGCGCACGGGTGGGAGGTCACCGCGGTCGACTTCTCGGCGAGCGCGCTCGCGCACGCTCGGGCGACGGCCGAGGCGCTCGGGCCGGACATCGCGGCGCGCATCGCGTGCGTCGAGGGAGATCTGGCCGTGTGGGCGCCCCCGCGCGAGCACTTCGATCTGATCGTGTGCCTCTACGTTCACGTCGCGGGGTCCGTGACCGAGACGGTGCAGCGCCTGGCGAGCGGGGTCGCGCCCGGGGGGACGCTGCTCATGGTCGGCCATCGTCCGATCGATCCAGCGACGGGAAGGGCGACCGCCGCGGCGAGTCAGGTTCAAGTGTCCGTCGAGAGCGCGACCGCCGCGCTCGATCCCGGCGCGTGGGATCGCGTCGTGGCGGAGGACCGGCCGCGCGCGATCGCCGGCAGCGGCGTCGACGCCGTCATCGTCGCGAAGCGCCGCGTGACTTGAGCCCGCGCAGCCGGAGCAGCGCGGCTCGGGACTGACGGCGTCACCGCGGCGGCGCTGGCACGACGCACGGTTCGACCGCGATCTCGGCGTCGCCGCGGAGATCGACCTTGTACCACCCGCTGATCGCGATCGGCACCTCGACGACCGCGTCGCCGGCCGCGCCAGGCGCGACGTCCCGCTCCAGGACGGCGTCCCCGAAGCCATCCCACAGCACGAGGTCGTGCCCGAGGTAGTCGGGCGGCGCGAGCGCCACGCGAACATGCGCCTGTCCTGGCACGCTCCACACGAGGCGTAGCCGGTCGCCGCGCGACAGGGCGAACATCGCTGCGAGCTTGCATGCGCCGCGCTCGCACCATCGGCTCGCGCTGGCCGTGAGCCGCGCGTCCGCGAACACCACCTCGCGGGCGCGCGCGTCGTCGCACTGCGCGTAGCCGTGCAGCTCGTGTGTGGGCTCGCCTCGATCCTCGTGCACGACGAGCCTGAAGACGCCGACCTGATTCGCGGCCTTCCACCTGAAGTCGTCCCACCCGGCCATCCGCCGACGCTGCACGGCGGGGAGCGAGACGAGCGCGAGCGTCGCGAGCACGAGCGGCACGCGCCACAGCGCGGCACGTCGCACCCGCCGGCGTCCCACGGACTCCCGATCGCGCGCCGCCTTCGCGCTCAGGCGCAGCTCCGCCTCGAGCTTCTCGGCGCGCCGCGCCCAGGCCGGCGGGATCCGCAGCAGGTTGTCGGCGCTGCAGTGGGAGCAGCGAACGCCGAGCGCGCCCGCCGCGACCTCGAGCGGCGCGTCACACCAGCGGCAGCGCGCCGTGCCACCTTCCGTCTCGGGGGGCTTGCAAGCGAGCGCCGCCTGCAGCTCGCGGCGGGCGTCGACGCGCTCGCCGAAGAGGCTCCAGACGAGCACCGCCACGACGATCGCCGCGACGAACGCCATGTTCAGCAGCCAGCCGCTCACGGGAGACACGACGTGGAGGAGCCGCTCGTGCCGGTGCGCCTCCCACCAGCTCCAGACGGCGCGCTCCGGGGCCTGGCTCGCGCGCATCAGCGCGTAGAGCAGCAGCGGGTAACCGAACAGCCAGAGCTTCGGCTTCACCAGGAACGCCGCGACGCGCTGCGACCA
>JAHBWA010000065.1 GCA_019637195.1 Labilithrix sp.
GTCGAGCGAGTGACCGTTGCGGAGGAGCAACCGGCGGATGGCCATCGAGCGGCGGTCGCCGATCACCTCGACCCGCCGCTGTGGGTGAGCGCGGGGTTGAGCAACCGGAGGACGTGAAACTTGTCGGCGACGAGGCGCGCGTTCGGAAACGCGCGCTTCGCGAAGCCCTTGTACGCGTCGCTCATGTCGAGGGTGACGAGGCGGTCCTTGCGTGTGTCCCAGGACAAATCAATTCAATGGCGATCTGCTACACGCGGCTTGAAGACGGCCTCATCATCCGTACCGACGGAATGGTACGCCCGTTATCGCCTCGGCGTTTTCCGCGAAGCTCAAGAACTCAGTCGTGCCCATTATGCCGGCGACCACGTTCAGGACCGGCACGGTGGCTCCGAACACGTACTGCTCGGCCACGTGGGCGATGATGATCGAGAGCAGGTAGACGATGCTCGTGCTCACCGTCCGTCCGAACCTGTCGCTCGTTATCGGCTGCCCCCTCTTCCGGCTCGCCCAGACGCCGGTAACGAGGTCCGCGACGAAGAGCCCGCCGAGAGCCAAGGCGAGTCGACGAAGACGAACGCGTCCGGCCGCGCGACGCACGGATCTCTGGCGTGGAGGTCGAGCGCGACGACGGACCCTTCGCGTACGCGGTCGTCTCGGTCGTGACGACCTTCCCGTCGACCGCGATCTTCCCCGGACGCACGAGCTCCCGCGCACGTCCCCACGAGAGGCCGAAGAGCGCCCGCACGCCCGCGTCGATCGGCGAGCCCGCCAAATCGGGGCCGACCGCGACCGCAAGGGAGATTCGGACACTTCACGCAAGCATTACCACAGCCTCTCTGCAGGGGGCCTCACGCGCCGCGAGGATGACGAGACGGCGCAAGCCCGCATCGAGGCCGGGCTCACAGGCCGCTGGGCGGCTGTCAGCGGCGGCGACGCCGGGCGAGGATGCCGGCGAGACCGACAAGCGCCCACGCCGAGGCCGCGCCCGCGGGCGGGCGCCCCGTCGTGTGGCATCCGTCGCTCTCCGAGCCCGCAGCGGTCGCGGGCGGCTCCGCGCCGGCCGCCTGCTGCAACGTGTCCGACGTGCTCGGGGCGAAGCGCTCGTCACCCGAGTACATGGCTTGAATCGCGTGCGTGCCCGACGTGAGGACCGCCGTCGTGAACGTGACGCGCCCCTCGCTGTCCAGGGGGCTCACGCCGAGCGCGGCGCCGGCCAGCGAGAACGTCACCGTTCCGCCCGGCGCCCCCGCGCCGGGGCCCACGGCGCTCACCTGTGCGGTGAAGATGACCGCGCTGCCCGGAGCTGACGGGTTCGACGACGAGATCACAGCGGTCGACGTGGACGCGCGACTCACCTGATGCGTCGCGGTCGAGGCCGACGGTTCGTGGTTCGCGTCGCCCGAGTACGCGGCTTCGACGTCGTTGGTACCCGCGGGGAGAGATGCCGTGGAGAGCGTCGCCGCCCCCGCCTCGACGGGGGCGGTTCCGAGCACGAACCCGCCCCGCGCGAAGGTCACCGAGCCCGAGAGCGGCCCCTTGGCCGACGTCACCGTCGCCGTCAGCGTGACGGCTTGACCGAACACGGTCGTCGCGGCCGACCTCGTCAGCGCGACGGCGCTCGCCGCCCGGTCGACGACGTGGACGCGGGAGGCCGAGGCCGCGTCGTGGATCGCGTCGCCGCCGTAGGTCACCTCGATGATGTGTTTGCCGACGGCGAGCGCGTCCGTCGTGACCGCGGCTCCACCGCCGACAAGCGGTACGGTGCCGAGCGTCGTCGGCGGCGTCGCCGACACGTCCGTGAAGGTCACGCTCCCGGAGGGGGTCGTCGCTCCATCGCTCGCCGTCAGCGTCGCCGTGAACGTCACGCCCTGTCCGTAGGTCGACGGGGTCGTGGAAGCTTGCAGGTCGACGAGCGTGCCGTCGAGCTCAACGAGCTGCGTCACCGCCTCCGCACTCACGCTCGCGTCGAAGTTGCCGTCGCCGGCGTACTCCGCGGTGATGGTGTGCGGCCCGAGGGAGAGGGTCGTCGCCACGAACGACGCCATGCCTGCGCCGTCGAGCGCGCCGCTCCCCAGCGTGCTCGCCCCCTCCTTGAAGGTCACCGTACCGGTGGGCGTGCCCGCCGCTGGCGGGGTCACCTGCACGGTCGCCGTGAACGTCACGGGCTGGCCGACGAGCGAAGGGCTCTCGGACGTGACCACAGCGGTCGTCGTGCTCCCCTTGTTCACCGTCTGGACGAGCGTCGCCGACGTGCTCGGCACGTACATCGCGTCGCCGGCGAACTCCGCCCTGAGGATGTGCGTTCCCCGGGGGAGGTTTACGGTCAGCGACGCGACCCCCATGGGGTCGATCGTCGCGCTTCCGAGCGTGCTCGCCCCTTCCTTGAATGTCACCGAACCGGCGACCGTCGCCGGCTCCACAGTCGCCGTGAGCATCACGGGTTGTCCGACGAGCGACGGGGTCTTCGAGGTCGTCAGGGACAGCGTCGTCGGCACCTTGTTCACCCCGTGGACGACCGCCGACGAAGTCGTCCCGGTCGGCACGTAGCGCGCGGTGAGCGTGTGGGCGCCGGCCGTGAGGGTCGAGGTCACGAGGGTGGCCTCGCCCGCGGAGATCAAGGCGCTCCCGATCTCGACGCCGCCAGCGAGGAACTGGACCGTGTCGTTCGTCGTTCCACCCGTCACGCGGGCTTTCAGCGTGACCGGCTCGCCCACGACCGACAGGCTCGGCGAGGCGTCGAGCGACACGCCGATCGTGGCCGGGGGCAGCATGTACGTCGTGAAGACGCCTGGGTCGCGTGGCGACCATACTCCGTTGAAGATCATGTAGAGCGGCTCCGAGTAGCCCTTGCTGGCCCACCAGCCGCAAGGCACGTGCGTGTTCGGCGAGGAGGCGCCGAGCTCGAGCGTGAAGAGCTCGTCGGTCGTGAGCTGGATGTTCGCCGCGGTCATGTCGATGAACGTGGTGTAGGCGGCAACCTGATCGCTCGGCGTGAAGGTCGTGCTGAACAGGGCGGGCCCGTCGATCGGCGCCGGGCCGCGCTTCACGCTCAGCGTGAAGGTCACCGGGGCGCTGGTGCGGGAATTGAGGGTGAGGGCGACCCCTGCGAGCGTGCCGGTCACTCCAGCCTTCACCTGCTGCCGCACGCGCCCGCTGTCCAGCCAACAGAGGCCAGTTTCCGACCCTTGCGCCCGCATTTCGGACTGCTGATCCACCGTGCCCACCGCCGCCCGCGCGTGTCGAGGCTCGACGAGGACGACGACCAGGAGGAGAAGCCAGGGCAGCAAGCGTCGGAGGTCGGGCATTCTCGTGACGCTACGGGCGGCCGCAGATCGAGCCAACCCCGCAACTTGGAGGGGGCGCGCCGGGGCCGCCGAAATCGTGCCGGTGATGTCGATGGGGGCCTTGCGCAGCTCGCCGGTCGGACGCGCCGTGGTACGCTGGCGTGGCGTCATGCTCACCGTCGCGAAGCGGAGCCCCGGGCACGACGATGTGTCCGGTGACCTGGACCTGTCCCGTCAGGCCGTGGCCGTGTGCGTGGACCTCGCGGCGATGGGACCGCAGGAGACCCTCGCGGACTACGTCGCGTCGGGCCACGCGCGGATCGGCCGCATGCTCGGCGCGGCGCGAGGGTTCGCGGTACTCGCGGCGAAGATGGACCGCTCCCCGAAGGACGATCCGCTCCTCGGGTGGCGCATCGACCTCTGTTTCGACGTCGGGGCGAAGTCGCGTGAGCAGATCGTCGCGGTCGAGCGGGACGTGCGCGAGGAGACGTACGTGCACGACCCCCTGATTCGAAACACGTGCGCGGATGCCGGTTGCCACCGGGTCCATCATGTCCCCGATCCGAGGAGGATCGCCGCTCACCGACATACGATCGAGGCGAAGTACTGGACGATGTTCTCGCTGCGCGATCGGCTCAAGGCGATCTACGCGCTCTCGCCGAGCGTGGAACTCCACCTGTGCTTCGATCGGTCAGCGGAGGCAGCGTCCTTCGGCCACCGTGAGGCACGCCTGCTCGAGCTCGTGACGTCCGGGATGGCGCCGTGGGCGCAGCGCTTCGCGTTCATGCTCGGTCGCCTGGACGGCCTCGTGGTCCTCTCGCCGCGCGAGCGCGAAGTGGCCTACGGACTGCTCGGTCACGCGAACGTGAAGAACGTCGCGGCGAACCTGTCGATGAGCGAGGCGCGAGCGCGCGAGCTCATCCGCGCCGTGTACAAGAAGCTCGGGGTGGGCGGTCGTCTGGAGCTCGCGAACAAGTGGGCGTCGTCCACGGTCCCGCCGGCGACGCCGCTCGGCAGCACGATGGCCGTCGGACGGCGGCGCTAACACCGAGACTGGTTGACCCGATCGCGGTGGCGTGATCTCTGTGAGACGAGATGCCGATCCCGATGAAGCTACGTGAGGCAGTGCTGCAGGCTCGCCACCAAGGCTGCTCCTACAAGGAGACTGCGGAACTTCTCGGCGTCGGATACGCGACCGTGAATCGGATCCTTCGGCTGCATCGAGAGACGAAGTCGCTCGAACCGCGCCCGCGCGGTGGTGGAAATCCTTCTCCGATCCACGGGTCGACGGCCGAGCTGTTCGCGAAGATCGTCGCCGAAATGCCGGACGCCACGGTCGCGGAGCTCGCGGCGGCGCTCATGAAGCGGTCGAAGGTCGAGACGAGTCGCTCGGGCGTCCAACGCGCCCTTGGTCGGCTCGGCTTCTCTCGGAAAAGAGTCCTTCATCGCCCTCGAACGTGACACGCCCGAGCACCGCAAGCGGCGCGAAGCGTTCTGCGAGCTCCTGAGGACGAAGGACGCTCGCAGCATCGTCTTCATTGACGAATCGTTCGAAGAAAAAGGGATGCGACGCGAGTACGCGCGCGCGCCGCGCGGACAGCGGGTGACGGGCACTCGACCCTTCCGCTCGTGGAAGACGATCTCCCTCGTCGGCGCCATCCGCCTCGGCGAGAAGCCGAAGCTGATGACGAGTCGCTCCACAATCAACGGGCCGGCGTTCCTCCGGTTCGTGAAGCGCCGCCTCGCACCGTGGCTCTCGCCCGGCGACGTTGTCATCATGGACAACCTCAACATCCACAAGATGCTGGTCGTGCGTGAGGCAATCCTCGATGCGGGCGGCATCCCCGTCTATCTGCCGACCTACAGCCCCGAGCTCAACCCGATCGAGAGGCTCTGGGCGGATATGAAGAGGCAGCTGGAGCGACGTTTCTTTCTGCCGCTCGGCCACATCACCGTCCCGCCCGCCGCCCGCGAAAGAGCAGCCCGCGTCGGATTGATCGGCCGCCGTCCACGCGGGAGAGCATGCGCTCGGCGGCTGCGCCACGCCATACCGCCTCCTCGTGCAGCGCTTACCAGGGAGCGCAGTTCACCGCGGAGGCTTCACGAAGCCGCTCCGCGAGCGCAGGATCGCGATCAGCTCAGCATGGACGGTAAGGGCGGTGTCTCGACAACGTGTTCGTCGAGCGGCTCTGGCGGTCGCTAAGTACGAGGAGGTCTACCTGCACGCGTACGACGAAATGGCCTCGGCGCGAGCCGGGATCACGCGCTACTTGGCGTTCTACAACGACGAGCGCTCGCACCAGGCGCTCGGCTACCAGACGCCGGCGGCGTTTTACGACCGCGCGATGAACAAGGCGGCAGCGTGATCCCCAGCGGCGTCCACAGCCTCGTCCCCAAGTTGCGAGTCTCCCTCTCGCGCTCTCCCTCGTCTGCCTCCGCTTCGAGGTCGTGCTCGCCATGGGACGGCTGCGAGGCGGTCGTGACGAAGAAGAGACTACGGTCGACTTATTTGTAGGATACAGAAGAAGAGAACGACGCAGGCTCCACCTTAGCCACCGCCCTTCGTGGTCCGAACGATGGGGGCCACTTCACTCCGTCATCGGCAGGTTGGACGTTGAAGTCGCTCGAGGAGATGCCTTCGCGACTCGCGTGTGCCGCTTGATCCGGATCCGCAGCTGGATCGGAAGGCTCGATCGACGTCGTTCGAGCCGCCGGACGGGACCCCTTCGCGTCGACCTGCTGATGCCGAGGGATGGCGCCGAGGTCTCCGCGCCGGAGCTCGGCGCACACGCGACCGCGCTGCCGTGGCTTCGCTACATCACCGACGCGTCGCTCCCTGGACTCGTCATCGGCCGCAGCGCGATGGTGTCAGTGAACTCCCGCGACCCGAGTGCCTCGGGTAGAGCGCCGACTCTCGAACATCCCGTCCCGCTCCCGCTCCCAAGCAATCGACGCGGCGGCGGTCACGCGTGGGTCGCTGGCTCACTCCTTCAGCGCGAGCTCGCGCTTGATGCCGAGCTTCTTCAAGCCCGCCTTGAACGCCTTCGGATCGTACGAGCCGTGCTCGACCGCGGTGCGATGGACGAGGCCCCACATGAACGCATCGACGCTCGGTGTGACGACCGCCTCGAAGCTCCCTTCGTTGTTGTACACGCGGACGCCGTCGGGACAGGCAACGTAGTGCGCGAGCCCGCCGTCGTGCGCGATCTCGATCGCCTTGCTCGCGAGGTCGAGCCACTTCTTGTTGCCGCCCAGGAGGTCGGCGAGGTCAGGCCCGTGATTGTCGGCGAGTCGCGCGCCGAGCGTGAAGGTCCATCCGAGCTGACGGAGCTTGCCGCTCGCGCAGGCATCGGCCAGGCCGAGGAGCGCCTTCTGCGTCTCCTTCGGGAGCGCTCGCGCGTGCTTCGCGAGTTCGGCGCGCGTCCCCACCGGGAGCTTCTTTCCGAGCTTCTTGGCGCCGGGCAGGAGCCGGGCGACATCGTCGACCAAACGGCCGTCGCTCGCGTAGCCCTCGATCTTCGCTGGCACCGGCGTCGTGTCGGTCTTCGCAGCGGCCCTCTCCTTGGGCGGACCGACGAAGAAGAAGTCCGTTCGAGCGCCGCTCCCCGCACCCAGCCAGTTCGCAGCGTACTTCTCGAGCCGGATCGCGCCAAAGGCGTCTTTCGCCGCGCCGGCCGAGCCGTAGTCGCGGACCGTCTGCGTCAACGGCTCTCCGCAGATGCCCTCGATGGTCGTGACCTTCGAGCCGCGGAGCGTCGCGTGGAGCTCGTGGTACACGCGGCCCTTCTTGTCGTGCCAGAACATCGAATACTTCGCCGGGAAGTAGTCCGTGACGACGCGGCTCGGGTCCTCGCGCGTCGGCGGTACGGTCGTCACCTTCTCCGAGACGAAGCCGCCGGTCTTCTTCGGTGTCTTCCGCACTTTGCTCGCGACCTTCATGCGTCGAGCATTCCACATCCCGAACATCTACGGCCTTAGAAAGTGGCGCCGGCGCCCGAGCGCTGAAACGACGACCGGTCGGCACCTCTAGTGAGAGTTGCCGCGACGCTGCGCGCTGCAGCGGACGCGATCGCTGCGTTCCTCGCGACGGACGACGAGGATCGGACGCTCGCGCGCCGCCGCAGGCGGCGATCGATCCCGTGACGGAGAAGGTGAAGCCGACGGTGACAAAGCGACGCGCGAGCATCGTCGGACCTCCCAGGCGTCCCGCACGTGCCTATTAAGGACTTTCGCCGCGCTCGATGGCGCCGCGGGCGCGCCGATAGTCGGCTTCTTCGGCGAAGTAGCTCGCCTCGAGCTTGCGGAAGTGACGCCAGACGAAGGCACCAACAATCAAGGCCACGCCCGCTAAAAACAGCGGCTCGAAGAATTGCCCGTGACCGATCGCTACGAAGATCACCAGCAACGCGAACGCGAGCGCGCCGCACAGGCCCGTCACGAGGTTTCCATGTCGGCGCAGACCGACGCCATCGAGCACCTCCCCCTTGACGTGGAACCGACGGCGTTGGGCGGCCCAACGCATGTCGAGGTCCTGCAACCGACTTTGCTTGCGTAGGTCGTCGATGTCCCCTTCGAGCGCGCCCACGCGCTCGTGGAGCTCGGTGTAGATGGCCGATTCACTCCGTACCACCCGCAACGAGGCGCCGCAGTGACGGCAATCGACGAAGTTTGGCGAGCCTGACACCGACAGCCCGGCGCCGCAGCGACCACACGTTATTTGCGGAAGCTCCATCGATACACTCGAGTTTCTCCGCGTGACGGAGGACCCGTCAAGCGACGTCCGCGTTCACGAGGTCTCGTGACCCCAGGAGCGTGTCGCCGGCGCGAGCGTGCCTCGGGACCGTCGGGCGAAGCAGGTCGATCGCCTGCTCCGCTGGATTGCCTCGGCGATCTCGCAGCGGCGTATCGCGAGGGTCGTCCTCGTCGGAGCGAGCGTCGACGCGTTCGAGTTCGCCAGCGAGCTCGGCGAGCGCGTCAGAGCCGCATTGCACGACCGCGGCGTCGACCGCGCTACCTCGCGCGAGGTCAGCAGGCCCGACAACGCTCTGACGCAGGGGGACGCGCTATGCTCGCGAGAGCGATGCCTGACGAGCCCCGCGACGACGACGACCGCGCCGACGAAACGTCGTCGGTGCCCGCGCGGAGACCGACGGCTCCCGATGGCGAGGCGCGCGTGACGTTCGAGGAACGTGAGGTCGGAGGCGCGAGTGAGCCGCTCGGCTCCGCGCCGTCCGCGCCGTCCGCGCCGTCCGCGCCGTCCGCGCCGTCTGCGCTGTCCGCGCCGTCCGCGCCGTCCGCGCCGCGAGGAATCGCCCGAGCGCGCTCGCAACACGAGATGCACTTCTTCGTCTCGCTCACGCCGTGCACGGCCTGCGGCGCGACGCTCGACGCGATGAAGCTCCGGCTCGAGGGCCAAGACGACGCGTGGGCGCTGTCAGGCCCGTGTCCACGGTGCCGGACGATGAACGTGTACGCGTTCCGCACCTACGGAGATCCGTTGACCGCGCCGACGCCACGCGACGAGATCGGCGGGCCGTCGCCGTCGGAGCTCATCTCGCCCAAGCGGTGGAACGACGAGATCGGGCGGCTGCTCCCGCGCGTGCGCTCCGATCCTGCGAGCCTTTCGAAGGAGGAGTGGTACGCGAGCCGCAACGCAGCCAGGCGGCTGCTCGTGTGCTTGAACGAGCTGCTCAAGTTCGTTCCCGACGGGGCGGCCGAGATCCCGACCGCGTCGCTCGACGTCGAGGGCCGCACGGATCGTGATGCTCACCCGGAGCGCTACAGACTCGACTGGATGATGGCGTCGCGCGCACGGTGCCTCGAGGACCGCGCGCGCCACATCGCCGAGGTCCCGCGGATCGAGGCGCTCGAACGCGCGGCGAGCCGCTCCGCCAAGCGCGGGTGAGCCGTCGGACGCGTTCGAGGTCCTCGTCCATGCGTCCAGAGAGTACGGTGGGAGCCGGGGCTGGCGTGCGACGTTCGCCGCCGCGTGCCCGCGTTCTTCCTCCGGCGGCTCGCCGAGGAGGACGGCATCCAGGGCGGAGCGGTGCGGTGCTGGTCGTGTAGCTGACGGTGAGTGGCCCGCGCCCCAACCCCCAGTCGGCCGCGACTGGAGCGGCCGTCAACGCCGCGTCGTGAGTCGATGAAGAACAAGAAGGTTTCACCG
Source organism: Labilithrix sp. (assembly GCA_019637195.1). Taxonomy (GTDB): domain Bacteria; phylum Myxococcota_A; class Polyangia; order Polyangiales; family Polyangiaceae; genus Labilithrix. The sequence continues at coordinate 9,451 of JAHBWA010000065.1, forward strand.
CGCCGAAGCGGTCGACGTGCGAACAGGCAGGCTGCTCACGACCTGCGCCGAGCGTAAGACGTTGCCGCCGGCCAGTTGCTATCGCCGCTCGTCGAGGAGCGGGACTGGCGGACCCGGGAGGATACGTTCGCCGAACACTGGTCCGACGTCGAGGCACGCCTCGTTGAGACGCCGGCGCTCGAGGTGAAGACGCTCTTCGCTCTTCGAGCGGCTCGTGCCGTCGCGCTTGGCGGGATCTTGCTGGCGTGGTGTCGAGCCGATCGGCTGCTGCCCATCGCTCATGTGGAGCGAGTCGTACACCTCGCGTTCGCGACGGGGGTGCTCGCCACCGCCGCGGCGATACTCGCGCTTGTCTGTTGGTGGCTCCATTCTCGTGGCTCGCCCGTCACCCATCTCCGTTGGGTGCAGATCTTTCCCGGCGGCGTGAAGCCGCGTGATTACGCGAGGTTCGGGGGAATTAACGCGACGGGCGTGAGGTTCTTCCGGCGAGGGCGTGCGTGCCCCTCGCAAGGAGCCGCCCGATGAGTGCCGTGCATGCCGATCCGATCGAGGCCGAGACGCCGTTCGCGCGCGCGAGGGCGCACGCCGCGAAGGTCGAGGGTATCCTCACGAGCGACGAGATGATCCGCAAGTCGCACTCGGAGCTGGAAGCGATGCTCGCCGGTCAAGGGCAGGAATGGGCGCGCCTGCTGCTCGAGGAGAACCTCCGGCTTCGCGCCCAACTCGAGAGGAGGACCGCGGTGGTCGGAGCAGAGGGGGTGGCTCGCAAGTCGGCACGCGACAGCGAGCGGCATCTCGAGACCCTGCTCGGCCGCGTGCCGGTGCCGCGGCTCTCGTACCAGGCGCCGGGCGCAACCGACCTTCATCCGATGGACGCGGCGCTCAATCTGCCGCGAGAGATGTTCTCGCACGGCATTCGGCGCATGGTCGCGAAGGAGGCTGCCAAGTCGTCCTTCGACGAGGTCGTCGAGACCGTGCGGGACTTCACGGGCGCGTCGATCGCGAAGCGCCAGGTCGAGGAGCTCGCGATCCGTGCGGCGCAGGACTTCGACGCGTTCTACGAAGAGCGCGCGGCGGCTCGGGACCCGAGCGACGACCTGCTGGTCATCAGCACCGACGGCAAGGGCATCGTGATGCGCCACGAGGACCTGCGCGAGGGCACGCGACGTGCAGCCAAGAAGAGTGCACGAAAGCTCGAGACGCGCCTCACGCCGGGCGAGAAGAGCAACCGCAAGCGCATGGCACAGGTGGCGACCGTGTACTCGATCGCGCCGTTCCCGCGCGGCCCCGCCGACATCCTGCACTCGCTGCGCGATCCCGACGAGGTCGACGCGAAGCGCCCGCGCCCGACGGACAAGCGCGTCTGGGCGAGCGTCGAGAAGCCGGCGCGGATGGTGATCCGCGACGCCTTCGCAGAGGCCCTGCGGCGCGATCCCGAGAAGACTCGCCGATGGGTCGTTCTCGTCGACGGTGAGCCGAAGCAGCTTCGCGCTGTGAAGACCGAGGCGCGACGCGCGGGCGTCAAGGTCACGATCCTCGCCGACATCGTTCACGTCATCGAGTACATCTGGGGCGCCGCGCGCGCTCTCTTCGGCGAGAGCAACACGAAGGCCGAGAAGTGGGTGGAGCATCGCCTGCACGCGCTCCTCGCGGGCCGTAGCGGCGGCGAGGTCGCCAAGACCATTCGGTGGTGGGAGGCACGCGACGACGAGCTCGACGCGGCCGCTCACGCCGCGATCGACAAGACCTGCCGCTACCTCGCCGACCGCACCCGCACCCGGCTGCTGCACTATCAGCAGGCGCTCCGCGACGGGCTTCCCATCGCCACGGGCGTCATCGAGGGAGCGTGTCGCTACGTCGTGAAGGACCGCATGGACCGAACCGGAGCGCGCTGGTCGCTCACCGGCGCCGAGGCCGTGCTCCGACTGCGCGCCATCCGTGCGTCGAAGGACTTCGATGCCTACTGGGCCTTTCACCTCGAGCGAGAAAGGGAGCGCAACCACGCATCACGCTACGAAGACGGCAAGATCCCTGACCCGCTCCCCGCCCCGAAGCCACGGCTCAAGAGGGTCAAGTGAGCGATCTCGTTGCGCTCCAACCGTGCCGGAGAAGAGCCGCACCCATCTCCGTTCCAAGAGAGGACCTCACGACTCGCGTCCGCGTTCTTCACGTATTCATGCGCGGTGATTTGCGTTACGGAGTTGGGGAACTTCCCCGTATCCGTTTTGGGGGCTGGCGCGAGCTCCGTGCTCGGCTGGTACGGACTCCTCGGATTCGTCATCGCGACCGAGCTCTTGGCGCCGAAGCCAACTCGCCGGACGGCTCGGCATCGCCAAGTCCTCGGTGATCGTGAAGTACAAGGCGCACGAGCGCCGGGGACGCTCCGCGTCGCTCTTCCCGAGTCCGAAGCGGGCGCTGCTCGCCGAGCTGGCGAGGACGAGGTGGTGCCCGCCGAACGGCTCGCCGCCGATTTCCTGGTCTACGCACTCCTCATCCGGGCGCGGTGACGAGTCGGAGGCAGCGAACGAGCGAACGTAGCCGGGCGTGTGATGCCCACCCCGCGACCAGTCCGACCTGGTGGGCCCGTTCGGGCATCCCGCCTTTGAGGCCCGGGTAACCCTCAGGGGTGATGGCGCCGGTGCGTCGCGTCGATTTTACTCGCTCGCGAAACGGGGGCGACGCGCAGCGAGTCGGAAGACCGAACGCTCCTCGTCACCCGGACGAGCCGCCGTGTGGGGGCATTGCCTGGAGGATGACTATGGTCGCAAGGTATCGGTTCGGACGTGTTCTGCGTGGTGGACTCTTCGTGTGCCTCCCGCTCGTCATCGGAGCGTCGAGCACGGTCGCGTGTGGCTCGAGCGACAACAAGGACGAGTCGCTGCCGGAGGGCACCGGGGCCGTCGTGGCGGCGATCAGCGCCGTGCCGGACGACGTGCAATGCGTGGAGATCATGACCTCGGACTGGCGTTCGCCGTACGTTCGGACCGATGTGTCGCCCGGCTCGAGCGCGACGATTCGCATCGTTCCGCTCAGCCCTGGTCACGTCGTCCTGTGGGGCGCGGCGTACGCCGAGCCGTGCATGTTCTTCGACGCGGGCGTCGGCATCGACGGCGGCCACGCCGGCACCCTCACGCAGACATGGGAGGCTACCCCCGTGGGGACGATTGTGGCCTCGGGGCACACCAACCACGTTCAGCTGACGTTTCGTCGGTTCGGCTCTCTGGATGTCGAGGTCGACTTCGAGGAGCCGTGTTGCGATCCGGGCGCCGTGGACGGCGGCGGCCCGTGCGCGTGCTTCGACGGCGGCTGGTAGCGCGCCGAACGGCATCGGTGAGGGAGGGACGCCTCGCTCCGCTGGAGCAGCGGAGACGACGCCCTGCTCGACGAGCCGTGAGGGCGAGGTCTGGTCTCGCCCTCCGCCGCAGGCTATCTCCGCGGTGACGCTCCGAGCTCCTTCTCCATCCTGAATCGGCGGAAGGATACGCCACGGCGCTCGACGTGCTCCTCTTCGATCACGGTGAAGCCGTGTCGCTCGAAGAAGGGGCGCGCCGCGAGGCTCACCTCGGAGTACGCGCGGCGCACTCCGGCCGTGAGCCACTCGCTCTCGACGCGCGCATACAGCTCCGACGCGACGCCCTTTCTCGCCGCGTGGCTCGCCGTGTAGAGGAGCGCGACGTGCCCGTCGGGCCCGTAGCCGATGAAGCCGGCGAGGACGCCGTGCTCCTCGGCGACGAGGACCACGCAGCCGGCGAGTCGGCGGCTCCACTCGTGGAGATCGGCCTCCTCCGGGGCCCACGCCGCGCGCTGCGCCTCGTCGTAGAGCGGGCGCGCGAGCTCGCGCACGGAGGCGGTGAACAGCCGAACGAGCGGCTCGAGATCCTCGGCGACGTAGGGACGGAGCTCGAGCGGCATCGACGGAGAATTCACCACGGCAGCGCCGCCGGAGCCAGAGACTGGCGCGTCGGAAGGTCGCACCAGACGGAGGCGCGTCGGTGACCTCCTCGTCTGCTCCCGCGGGGGACGGCGCGCGCGGCCTCGCGATCCACACGTGGCCTTCCTCTGGATCGATGAGCGTCCTCGACGCCGGCGCACTGCACGCCGGGTGACTCGACGCCGGCGCACTGCACGCCGGATGTCTCGACGCCGGGCGCTCGGCACGGCCGGAGAGAGGCGAACGCTGCGGAAGGTCGAACCTCACGCCGTCCGGCGGGTACTCGTTTGGGCTACAGACGCGCGACGTAGCCGGCACAACACTGCCCCCATGAGCAAACGATGCCTCGCGCTTGTCGCCTCGCTTGTCGCTCTCGTGGCCTGCGGCTCGTCGAAGTCGCCCTCCGCGGAGGAGGGCGGCGGCCTGGTGACGTCCGCGAGCGGAGAGCTCGGACCGAACAGCAAGGTGCTCGACGAGGCGAGCCTCGGCGCGCTCACGGCGGCCGCCGAAGACGAGCTCGTCTTCTCCGCGACGACGGGCCAGCTCGAGGGTGTCGCCGTCGACGACGTGCTGCTCGCGGGCATGTCGGAGCACACGCCCGCCGGATCTCTGGTGAAGGTCCTCGGCACCGAGCGGCGGGGAGATGCGCTCGTGGTTCGGACGCGCCCGGCGAAGCTGGAAGAGGCGTTCAAGACGCTCTCCGTGAAGGCCAAGGGGCGCTTGCCCGTGCCCGCCGCGCCGGAGGGCGATCCGAGCGCGGCGTCCACGCAGAGCGTGCAGCGGACCCGGCAAGGGCTCGGCTTCTCGTATCCGTACCGCCTCGAGGGATCCTCCGACGGCGGCCGGCTCGCGCTCCAGGGATCGCTCGGCATCGACGCTTCGATCGGCGTCGATCTCGACGTGAACATCATCGAGTTCAAGGTCTCCACCGTCGCGTTGACGTTCGACGCGAACGAGTCCTTCTCTGCCGACTTTACGGCCTCGGGCAGCAGCAGCGTCGACAAGACCCTGGAGCTCGCGCGCATTCCGTTTCAACCGATCCCGATCCCCATCCCGGGGCTGCCGATCCCGCTCGTCCTCACCCCTCGCATCGTCGTCGAGGCGAGCCTCACGGGGACGGCGAAGGGGGAGCTCCAGGCGAGCGTGCAGCAGGACGCCGGCTTCTCGAGCAGCCTCGGGTACCGCGACGGGAAGATCGGCGGCACCTTCGAGCCGAACGCCGACTTCAACGTCGAGCAGCCCACGTACGGCGGTTCGCTGTCGCTGCGCGCCGCCGCCGAGGCGCGGCTCGAGGTGTTCGTCTACGACGTCTTCGGGCCGTACGCGGGGATCGAGTCGTATCTGCAACTCTCTGCCAACGCGGAGGGGCCACCTCCGTGCGTCACGGGCGTGCTCGACGCGGGGCTCGCCGCCAAGGTCGGGATCCGTAGCGCCTTCGGCGGTGACGCCGCCACGCGACCGTTCGACAAGCCCTTCGAGCTCGCCAAGATCGACACCTGCAATGGCGATCCGAACGCCCCCCGCCCGGTGCCGACATGGTCACGCTCCTACGGTCGTCAGGGCAGCACCGGCGAGGAGGCGCGCGCCGCCGTGGAAGCTTCCGACGGGACGATCGTGGTCGTCGGGTCGAGCGGATTGTTCGACGGCGTCCGCGGCTTGAACGTGGGTCTCTGGGCGATGCGCCTCGACGCGCTCGGCAACGTGCTCTGGCAACGAACGTTTCGCGATCGCGCCGCGCTCGGTGGCGCGCGCGCCGTGGTGCAGAACAAGAGCGGCTTCGTCGTGGCGGGTGAGTACGGGCTCGCGCAGCTCGATCCCGGCGGCAACCTCGTCTGGAGCCGGAGCGTCTTCGACGACAAAGCCCACATCACGTCGATCGACGTTCGCGACGACGACACGCTGCTCGTCGCGGGTGAGATCAGCAGCGAACGGGTAGCTTGGGCGATGCACGCCGACGCGGAGGGGAGACCGATCTGGTCTCGGCGCTACGCAGGCGACACCTTCGCTCGGGTGCGCGCGACAAAGGACGGCGGCGCCGTGCTCGTCGGTCGCCTCGAGGCGAACTACGGCGATTACTACGCTGTGAAGCTCGGCGCCGACGGGCGCGTGGCTTGGCAACGCGCCATCGACAATCGCACCGTGAACGCAGAGAACAACACGGGGGATTGGGGGGGCGACCGTGCGTTCGACGTCGCGGAGAAGCCAGGCGGCGGGTTCTTCGTGGTCGGGACGAGCCTCTCGAACTATCCGTTCCCCGACGCGACGGGCACCGCGTACTTTTATCCGGGCGTCATCGATCTCGGCGCCGACGGCAGCCTCCGCGGCGGACTCGCTCATCGTGCGCCTGCCGGCGCCGAGCGCATGAGCGCCAGGGCCGTCGGCGTTCGGCCGGACGGCTCGACGTTGATCGTGTCGTCGCTCGCCGAGAAAATCTCCGACAGCTACGAGCGGGAAGACGTCTTGCTCATTCGTGGGCAGACGTTCACGCGGCTCGACGGTGGCAAGAACGACTTCCCCTACGACGGCGGGAGGAGCTCGGGCGTCCCGCTCGTGATGACGAGGGACGGCGGCGCGCTCGTTGCGGTGACCTCCAACTCGTTCTCGAACGAGAATCGGATCTGGCTGGTGAAGCTCAATCGCGCCGGGAGCATCGACTCTCCGCACAGCGAGCTCGTCGACGGCTACACGCTCGCGACGCAGCCCGAGTCGTCGCCGGTGACCGCGGCCCCGGTCGAGGCGCAGGTGAAGACGACGGTCGTGGAGCTCGCGTTGCTCGACAGCGAGGTGACTCCCATGACGACGAGCACGCTGGCGCCCTGAGGGCTGCGAGGCTCGGGGAGCGCTCCCGCCGTCGACGAGGCGGCGAGAGCGAACGCCGCGCGCGCCGAGCCTCTCACGCGCCTGGTGCGACGAGCGGCGCCAGCGCCGTCACGATCCGCGCGGCAGTCTCGTCGCCGTAGGCCGGCGCGTGGTTCAGCATCATCCGCGGGCAGGCCTTCCGCGGAGCCATGCGCGTGCTCCAGCGCGCCAGTCGACCCTGGTCGTCACGTCATGGTCGGGCATCGGCCGCCATTTCTCCCACGGCCCTCGTCACCCGGCGGGGACGCGCGACGAGCGCGGACCGCAAGCCTCACATATCCGAAATTGGATGTCGCTCCGGCGGTTACTCCCGCGCCCGCCGCCGTCGTAGGATGACGTGATGTCGACGGGGAACCCTTACGCGGCACCCGTAGCGTCCTCGGTGTATCGGGTCGACGTTAACGTCCCGCCCGGCGCCTCCGCGCGCGCGCCTGTGGGGCCGCTGCTCAATCGGCTGCGCCTCGTGTTCGGGACCGCGCACGTCATCGTCGGCGCCGTCGCGGTCGGCGGCATGGTGGCGGGTGCGGTCGCTCGGAACATGGAGCTGCTCCGAAACAGCTCGTTTGGCGTCTGGGCTTCGCTCGCGTTCTTCTTCGCGTGGGCGCTCGTGGACATCCTCTGGGTCCATCGCTTCTGGAGCTGGATCCCCCCGGAGCACCGCTACACCTCGATGTGGCCCAGGTACATCTCGCCCGGCACCGCGTGCGGCCTCCTCTTCGTGCCGCTCTTCAGCCTCTACTGGATGATCGTGCTCTATCTCGGCTACGATGAGATCCTCGATCGCCTCCAGGTGGAGGTGCCGTGCTCCAGGCCGCCGGCGAAGACGCTCGCGATCCTCACGATCCTCAGCTTCCTCGTCTTCTGGCCGGCCGCGCCGCTCGTCTCGTATCTGCTCGCGCGGAGGCTCGAGGAGACGGCTAACGAGATCCACTGGCGGCGGACGGCGACCGTCGCCCGCGCGACCGCCTCTCAAGTCCCGATCGGCTAGAGCCGCGCGCGTCCCGGCGCGCGTTGCGGCGCGGGCGCCCCGTCTGGCACGCTTGAGTCGCGTGGTGGCCACCGGATCGTGGGACTCACCCTCGACGACGCTCGACCACGCGTTGGCGAGGCCGATCCGGCCGCTGACGCCGAGCTTCTTGTAGCCGTCGCGGGCGAGCTCCCTCGAGCGGGCCTCGTTGAGGCCCAGGTCGTCGGCGATCGTCTCGAGCGGGGCGTGGCCGAGGAGCGCGCAGGTCATCGCGCGCTCGCGCGCCGACAGCCGCTTGCGACCTCCCAGGTAGCCGTGCAAGAGCGCGACGCGACGCGCCCACCGGGTCGAGCCCGCGCATGACGAGGTCGAGCACGGCCACGTCCCGCTTGGTGAAGCGAGGCGCGCGGCCGTGACGATCGATCGCGAAGTGGAGCTCGACGTCGGGGGAGAGCGCGTAGACGAGCTTCAGCCGGTCCGTGAGGTCCAGGAGGGTCCAGTACTTCTCGTCGAGCGTGCCGGCGCGGTCGCGGGCTCGTCGCGGATCGGGGTCGTGGTAGATGCGATGGCGGCCTGCGTCGCGAACCACGCGCTGCACGACGGGATCGTGCACGTAGCTCTCGGCGCGCAGCTCCTCGTCGAAGGTGACGATGCCCAAGCTGCTGGCCGCCCCGACGCCGTACATGATGTCGAGCCGGAAGCCGAGGAGCGGATCCCGCTCGTCCGCTCGGGGGCGTGAGCCGATGCCGAGGTGCCCGCTCGACGCGTCGAGCGCGCCCGGCGATGCGAACGAGCCCTGCGGCGCGAAACGCTCCGGCGTCTGGGTGGGGCGCCTGCGCCGAGAGCGCGACGCATGCGTCGAGCGCGCGCCGAGCGACGACGAGCGTCGCGTTTGCCGCCGAAGGAGAATCGCGATTGTTCCCGGGCGCCACGAAGAGTCCTCTACCTCATTCATTTGACGGGGCTACTCGCCGGACGCGCTCACGTAAGGTTGGAGTCGGGTGAACGCTCGCCGCGTCGACCTTCGTTGTCGGGTCGGCCGAGACGCTCTCGCGAGCAACCCTAGAAAGGGCCGTCGAGAATGATTCGGCTGCGCACGTCTCCATGGTTCGCGCACACCCTCGCGCTCGGGTGTGGAGCGAACGCGCTCGTCGTCGACGGCGACGTCCCCGACGATCTCCTCGACGCCGGGAGTGACGCCCGAGACGCCGGGGGCGACGTTCGCGACGCGCCCCCCGAGGTCGACGCGTCGATCCGCACCCACCTCGTCACGCCGAGCAGCGACGTCGTCGCGTTCGAGCCGCGCGCGGCCGTCGCGGTTCGCAGCGGGCAGGCGGCGTCGTTCACCGTCACCACGAGCGCGGCCTTCGAGATCCTCGTCGAGGGGACGTGCGCGGCCGGTACGTGGACCGGTGGCGTCTACACGACAGGGCCCGTCACCGCGGACTGCACGGTCGTCTTCGCGCGCGGGTGCGACACGTGCGGAGGCGCGTGTGTCACGTACGGGACGCCCGACGTGTGGACGAGCTTCGGCGCGTTCGAGGTCTGCGCGAACACCTGCGCGATCACGCCTCGCCCGGCTCCCGCGTGCGGGACCTGCGACCCGAAATGCGGGATCGGTGAGTCGTGCATCAACGGGCAGTGCCGCTGCGTCGCCGGCCCACGGCCCTGCACGGGGATGGTCGCCGCGCCGCACTGCGCACGGCCGGGGTGCCTCTTCACCGAAGGGAGCGAGCTCGATCCCGTGGCGCCGATTCGGCATCACTTCGTGGAGGTCAACGCGCGCAAGAACGAGCCGTTCTGGCTGCACCTGCAGTTCGACGGCATGTTCGCCGGGACGACATACCCATACGTGATGGAGTGCGTCGCAGGAGCGGGTGAGTTCCGCTTCCCGAGCGGCTCGAGTCAGGCAGCCAACTTCGAAGCCGACGGCACGATCACGAACATGACGGAGCTCGAGCTGCGGACCAGCGTAGTGAGGAGCTGCCTGCCCTTCGAAGCGGCGCCGCCGATCTACTCTCCACGAGCTCTCCGTGTACTGCTCCACGCTCACCTCGACCGGCACGGCCGTCGTCCTCGGGACGCCTCAGCTCGTGCGCCACGTCCAGAGCTCGTGGTCGATGGCGAGCTCGACGCCCTTCTCGGTCACGTGCCCGGCCAACGAGGCCGTCGTGCGCGTCCGAGGGCGCGCGCCGGGGGATGGCTCGACGGCATCGGCGTCGGCTGCGGGCGCATGCAGGGCCGACGCGTGGTGAGCGTCGTCGAACGATCGCGCTGGCGTCGCTAGACCTCCGCCCCGCGCCCGGACGATCGCGGGGCAGAGCGGGCAGCTCGGGGCGGGACGAAGGCGCGGCTCTCGGGCTCGCACCCCGAGCGCGCGAAGGCGCTCGGCGAGCAGCCGGCGTGGCGCGTGAACGCGGTGCTGAAGGCGCTCGCCGACTGGTAGCCGACCCGCTCCGCCAGCTCGGCGAGCGGCGGACGCTCGCGGCAGAGGAGGTCCTTCGCGATCGCGATGCGCCACTCGGCGAGGTACTCCATCGGCGGCATCCCCACCTTCTGGGTGAATCGTTCGGCGAACACCGCGCGCGACATGCCGGCTGTGCGCGCGAGCTCCTCTACCGTCCAGCGAAGCGCGAAGTCTTCGTGCATGCGATGCAGCGCGCGCGCGAGCGCGGGGACGGCGAGGCCCGCGAGGAGGCCCTGCTCGCGCCTGGCTGCGGCAGACGCGGGCTGGAAGCGCAGGGCCTCGACGAGGAGCACCTCGACGAGGCGCTCGAGGATCAGATCGCGGCCGGGCTGACGGCTCGCGGTCTCCTCCGCGATGAGCTCGACGAGCCGCCGGATGCGCGACGCCCCCGGCTCGTCGCGACGGACGAGGACCATCGACGGGAGCAGCTTCACGAGGAGCTGCGCGTTCGCTTGGTCGAACCGGAAGTAGCCGCCGAGCTGGCGCATCGTGGCCTGCACCGCCTTCGTGCCGTGACGAAGCTCCTCGACGGGCCCCGGCGCCGGCGCGACGGGCACCGGCTTCATCTTCGGATCGCTGGCCATCGTGAAGCTCGGGATGGCGGGGAGGAGGACGAAGTCTCCTTCCTTCAGCTCGATGCGGCCGACGCCCTCGGGATCGAGGAAACACGACCCCTGGAGCATGAGGCAGAAGCCGGCGTCCTGGTAGCCCGCGTAGCGCACCGCCCAGCGCCCGGCGCCGCTGATGACCTTGGAGAGGACGGCCTGCGGGCGGAGGAGGGCGATGACCTCGGCCAGCGGATCTCGGTTCACGGACGGGTCAGACGATCGCGAATGCATTCCGGACTGGGCATTATAGCTCGTCTTGTCTTCGAGCCGTACGGTCCAGGCATGAAGAACGTGCTCATCACGGGTTGCTCCTCTGGATACGGCCGAGCCACGGCGCTGCAGTTCCTCGAACGCGGGTGGAACGTCGTCGCGACGATGCGCTCGCCAGGGAAGGCAGGGTTCCCGAAGGCCGACCGGCTACGCGAGGTTCGGCTCGACGTCACCGATCGCGCGTCGATCGACGCGGCGATCCGCGAGGGGCTGACGGCGTTCGGCGGGCTCGACGTCGTCGTCAACAACGCCGGCATCGGTCTGTTCGGCGCGTTCGAGGCGACCCCGGAGAAGACCGTGCGGGAGGTCTTCGAGACCAACACGTTCGGCGTCATGGCCGTCACGCAGGCGGTCATTCCGCACTTTCGCGAGCGCCGCGCGGGGACGCTCGTGAACGTCACGTCGAGCGTCGGGATCGTACCGATGCCCCTCGTGGCCGCGTACGTCGCGAGCAAGTTCGCGATCGAGGGCTTCACCGAGGCGCTCTCCTACGAGCTGTCGTGCTTCGGCGTGCGGACGAAGATCGTCCAGCCGGGCTACGGACCGACGACGAGCTTCATCGCGAACTCCGGCGATCGCATGAACGGCACCGTGCCCGAGCCGTACGCGCCGTACGCCCAGCAGCTGATGAGCGGGATGGGGGCCGCCAAGACGACGAACGCGACCGAGGTCGCGGAGGCCGTCTGGCTCGCGGCGACGGACGGGAGCGACCGCCTGCGGTACGCCGCGGGGCGCGACGCCGAGGACCTCGCCGCGATGCGCCGCGCGCTGCCCGGAGAGGACTACCTCGGACAGCTGCGCGCCGCGATGGGGCCGAATAGCGGCGCCTGAGCGGTCTCCGCGGAGTCGATGACGAAAAGCGAGCGTCGAGCTGCGGTATCCTCGCTCGGGTGGGTGAGCTCACGATCGAGATCCGCACCGCCTTGCGCGCCACCGCAGACGAGGTCTGGGCTCACGCTTCGACGATGGACGGCGTGAACTACGAGCTCGGTCCCTGGGTGCGGATGACCGTACCCAGGGAGGCGCGCGGCAAGCGCCTCGCCGACGTCGAGGTGGGACGCGAAGCGTTCGCGAGCGTCCTTTTGCTCTTCGGCGTCGTGCCCTTCGATCGCCATCACCTGACGCTCGAGCGCGTCCTCGAGCGCGGCTTCGACGAGGAGAGCTGGTCGTGGCTGCAGCGCCGATGGCGCCACGAACGTCGCGTCGAGCCCACCGAGGACGGCTGCGTCGTCACGGATCGGCTCACCGTGGCTCCGCGGCTCGCGCCCGCCGCCGTGGTCGAGCCCGTCGTTCGATGGCTCTTCGAGCGGCGGCATCGGAACCTGCGCTCGCGCTTCGAGGCCCGCGAGTAGGCCCCCGTCCGGGACCGAGTCGTCGCGCTGCCGCGACGACGCCCGAGTCAGGCGCGATGGCGTGCGGCGCTCCTCTGGGAACGCTGGTGCGCTACTGCGACGACTTCGTCGTCATGTGCAAGACGAAGCGAGCATGCGAACAGGCCGAGGTGCGCATCCGGGTCATTCTGGAGCGTCTCGGACTCGAGCTACACCCGGACAAGACGAGGCGAGTCGAGCTCTACGACGGCAAAGAGGGCTTCGACTTCCTCGGCTGCCACCTGCACAAGCGAATGAGCGGCAAGCTGCTGGAGGAGAAAGGCCAACGCCTCTACTTCCTCCAGCGCTGGCCGTCCCAGCGCTCGATGCAGCGTATTCGGCAGCGCGTGAAGGACCTAACCCCGAGGTCGAAATGCCACGCGGACATCCGCGAGGTCATTGCCGCCCTCAACCCCGTCCTGCGTGGGTGGGGGCAGTACTTCCGCACCGGCAACGCCGCGAAGTGCTTCAACCGGCTCGACAGCTACGTCTGGCGTCGGCTCCTCTCCCTACGCGTGAAGCGGAAGGAGCGGAACCTTCGCGCTGGCGAAGTGCGCGCCTGGAGCCGCGAGTACTTCGAGAACCTCGGCCTTCACCGCCTGCGCGGGACCGTCCGCTATCCGGAGCAGTCCTTCTGGCAACGGGAGGCCGCGTAATGCTGCGTGTCGACAGATCACCCGTAAGCCGTGTGCGGGAAATCCGCACGCACGGTTTGAAAGGGGGTCTTGACCCGAACCTCCGCGCCAATGCGGAGAAGAGGTAAGGATCTACCAATGGCGGAGAGGCTCCTCGTCGTGGAAGAGGCCTTCGTCGCGCGCGGTCGCGGGGTGCTGCTGCTCCCGCGCTTCACCGCCGGAGCGAGCTCTCCGACGAAGCTGTCCGTGACCCTCCGGCGTCCGGACGGCACCGAGCGCGAGACCGTGGCCACGATGGAGACCTCGCACGTGCGGGGGGCGCTCGCGCCGTGGGCGATGTTCCGCCTCGCGGAGCTGGCGCCGGAAGACGTCCCTCCCGGCACCGAGCTCTGGACCCGTGACTGACGCCGAGGGCACGCGCCCGGCGCACACGAGTAGCTCGTCGAGCCCGTGCGGTTCCTAAACGGTCCAGGGATCATGCTTCAGATCCGAGCGGCTACGATGACGCGATCTCGGTGATCTCGACGGGCGCAATCCGCTGCCCTGAGCGCGTTGCGTGTGGGTCTGTGCATCCGCACTACGCTCAGAATCGGAGAGCTGGTTCTTGTCGGGGAGGCTTCGAGGGTGAGGTCTGCGTCCTTTGGGGCATACGGGACGCCCGCACGAGCGCTTCGTTCTCATTCAACGCGCTGTCAGCTTGCGTGAACGAACGATTCCGTGCCGCTCGATGCCCACCACGCTATCGTCGCTCCAATGTCCTTCCCGAGTCGTCGAGACTTCCTCGTGACCGCCGCCGGCGCTTTCGCCGCGTTGGCTGGCTGCAAGCGCACCTCTGTCGCCAGCGGGCCTTCCGACAAGCCTTACCTCGAACGCCTCGCGTCGTTTCGGACGAAATTGACGCGTGTCGGCCCCGCGCCGCAATCAGCAGAGAATACCGCGCCGCCTGAAGGCGTTCGCGAAATCCAATATCGCTCTGGTGCGTTAGACCTCCCTGCATGGTTGAAGATCGCTCCTGATGCGCCGTCAAAGGCGCCCGCGGTGGTCTACTTTCATGGCGGTTTTGCGTTCGGTCCGGGGGACTTCGAGGACGCGCTGCCGCTCGGCGAACGCCGCGCCTTGCTTTGTCCGACGCTGCGCGCCGAAAACGGCAATCCTGGCACGTTCGAAATGTTCCTTTCGGAGCTGGAGGACGCCGCCGCCGCCGTCCGGTGGCTCGCCGCTCAAACCTTCGTCGATCCGGAGCGGATCTACACGTTCGGCCATAGCGCCGGGGGCTTGATCTCCGCGCTGCTTTCGCTTCGTGACGGCGTCCCGTGCAAGCACGGTGGAAGCTCTGGAGGTCTCTACGACGATCAACTCTTCTCCGGCATGGAAGAGACTCCGTTCGATCCGCGGGAGGCTACCGAGTGCCGCATGCGCTTGCTCGTGGGCAATGTTCGCTGGATGCGGCGCCGCCACTACGCCTATTGCGGCAAAGATGATCGGTGGCAAGCGGTTCAAGCTGCGCGACGAGAGAGCGGAACGTCGTCACTCCTCTCGATCAAGGAGTTCCCCGGCGACCACTTCACGAGCCTGGCGCCTGCCATCGCCGCGTACGCGGCGCTCATCGCGCAGGAGGGGTGAGGTCGTACGAATAGACATTGCGTAGCGCGCGCGCCCGTGTTTCGGGCCGACGATTGAGGCGGCGGCGCGCGGGTTATCGCTGACGCCAGCGCTCGTGCACTGCGGCGGCTGGTCGTGCCGCAGGCGCGCACCGCCGAGGTCCTTCGGAAGCGGCTCTTCTGCGGGAGGTTGGAGGCCAACGAGATCGATCCATTGACCCTCTTTGTGTCTCGGCTTGGGCGCGGGCAGAGGGGTAGGGGGCTTGCCTCCTCGTAGCGGGACGCGTGGGGTTGTTGCCCCTTGTCTCGCACGAGGTGAAGCACCCGGTAGGCATCAAGTACTTCGATGCGCGGGGGGCGCGCAGTCGGAGCACGGCCTCGGCTCCGGTGAGGGAGTAGCCTCGCGGAGCCGGCGCTGGAAGACGTCCCTCTCGCTCTGCACGAGCTTCCGGCGCGGGCGGTGTGAAGGGCCTTGAGGACCCTGCTAGCATTGGTGGGTGCGACTCGATCGGCCCTCCGTCCTCCTCCTCCTCTCGGCCACCCTCGGCGCGATCGGCGCGGCAGGGTGCTCGAGCCCGGCGACCAAGGGCGAGCCCATCGCCTTTCGGGAGTTGGCGGTCGGGCGCGAGGGGCTCGCGAGCTCCGAGCCCGAGGTGTGCAGTCGCAAGGCGGCGGGCACGGTCTTTCAGGTGGAGGGCTACGTGCACTGGCGGCAGGAAGGCGAGCTCTGCGCCGGAGACACGTGCACCGTGGAGATCTTCCAGGCGAACAAGCCCGACGGCAGCCCGCTGCGGCGGCCCGATCTCCCGCTCGAGCAGCAGGCCGGCTACGATGGGTACGTCCGCGTGCTCGTCGGGTTGAGGGGCATGTTCGACGGCTTCATCGAGAAGCCGAAGCTCGAGAACCCGCGGTGGGCGGGCAAGGACATCACGGTCGGCGAGGTCGCCAAAGACAGCCTCGCGCTCCATCTCTCGGACCGGTCGCTCGTGAACAACCGCACGCGGATCCGGGCGTTCATCAAGGTGTCCGACGTGAACGGCGCCTGCGAAGTGCGCTACGTGGGCGGCGAGCGCCTATGATGCGGCGATGGCCGTCGCGCGCGCACGCTACCTCGTTGCCATGGGACTCCTTCCTGCGGGGCTGCTGACCGCCTGCAACCGCGAGGCGACTCCGCCCGCGCCGCCCGCTCCGGCCGGCGACGCGACCCAGCAGGTCCAAACCGATGCGGCGTCCGGAGCGCTCGCGGACGCGAGCCCGGACGCGGCGCTCGCGGACGCGAGCCGGGATGAGGCGCCTCGCCCCGCGCCCGGCGAGAGGGTGGAGCGCCGCGACGCGGGCGGCGGCGCGTGGCACGTCGACGTCCGGACCGAGGTCATCGAGGGCGGACTGGCCCGGCAGTACCCGGGGCCCAGCTGTCCGGGCGGCAGGTATTGCCTGCCCGCCGGGCCTCCCGTCGCCCGCCCGGCCCCGGTGCCGTTCGCCGACTGCGCCTCGACCACCGTCCCCCCCACCGGTGCCGCTCCCGGGAGGTTCGATTCCGCGCTCACCCAATCCGAGCGAGCGGCGACGGGCTCGAGCGCGTGCTGCTACGCATGGAGCATTCCGTGTCCGGGCGGGCGACCGCTCCGCGTCGGAGAGCGCGTCTTCCGCGCCGCCCCGACCGCGCGGGACGACTGGGCGTCGCGCGTCGCTCCGGACGCGCGCGCGGAGGAGGATGAAGCGGTGCGCGCCGAGCTCGCGGCGTACTGGCTCGAGCAAGCGGCGGCGGAGCACGCGTCCGTCGCGTCGTTCAATCGGTTCGCGCTGCAGCTGCTCGCGCTCGGTGCGCCGTCGGAGATGCTGACGGCGACGCTCGACGCCGCGCGCGACGAGGTCCGTCACGCGGAGCTCTGCTACGGGCTGGCGGCGCGGTACTCCGGGCGACCCGTCGGTCCGGGGAAGCTCGCGCTCCCCACCGGACCGCTCGACGTCGAGCCGGTCGCCGTCGCGCTCGAGACGCTCCGCGACGGCTGTCTCGGAGAGTCGGTCGCCGCCGAGCTCGCCCGCGAGGCGTCCGCGTGGGCGCGCGATCCCGAGGTCGCGACGGTGCTCGAAGGGATCGCCGCGGACGAAGAGCGCCACGCCGAGCTCGCGTGGCGCGCGGTCGCGTGGCTCGTCGCCGAGCACGGCGAGCCGGTGCGCGCCGCCGTCGTGGCCTTCGCCGCCTCGCTCGCCGGCGAGCGCGAGGCCGCACGCGGAGACGACTCGGTCACCGATCTGGCGACGCACGGCGCGCCCGGCGCTCGCCGCCAGCATGCGCGTCGGAGCGCGGTCATTCGCGAGATCGTCCTGCCGTGTCTCGAGGCGCTCGCGGGCCCCTCGCTCGCTGCGTGAGGTCGCCTCGCTGACGAGCGCCCTCCGCGGTAGCCGCGCGCGCGGGCGCCCTACAGCTGGAGCGCCAGCACGATGTACACGAGCGCGATCGCCGCGCCGACGGCGCCCGATGCGTAGGCGGTGAGTCTCTTGGTGTGAAACGCGGCGACCGCGAGCAGGACGGCGCCGAACACCACGGCGAGCGTGCCGATCGTCGCAAACGGCGGTCCGTTACCGCCGGTCATGCGTGGGACGGGCTCCCACAGGCGCGCCTTCGCCACGAGCAGCACACCCCAGACGACGAGAGGTGTGCCCGGTATCGCCAGCCGCCCGAGACCGCGCATCGGGATCGTATAGAGAAAGCGCGCGCGACGCGTCAACGCGCCGTCCTCCGAAAAGGGCGGCGCTGCACTCCGCGGACCGCGCGGAAGCCCCGCATGGTGGCGAGGTCTGGCGCGTCGGTGTGCCTCGCCGGCGCGCCGCTTCTGTTCAGCGCCCGCGCCGGTGAACGATCTCCGGGCCGCGCGGCGCGGGCTCGGCGCTGCGGAGACCACGTCGTCGCGCTTCGCGCAGGAGCGCGCTCACGCGCGTGTGCGGAGCTCCCTCGCGGTCGGAGAGCGACTCGATCAGCGCGTCGTCGGTCAGGTCGTACGGCCACCCGCTCGGCGGCGGAAACGCGGCGACGTTTCCCTCGAGCATCGCGCCGCGCGTGTCCGTCGTGCGGCGCGCTCGGACGCGCTCGTGCATCCACGCGAGCGCGTCGTCGCGCTCACCCGGCTCGACGTCGAGCGACGAGAGGATCGACGACAGGATCTGCACGTGCAGCGGCTCGAAGCGCGTCGCGCGGACGACGACGTCGTCGGGCGTCACCGTCGCGCGGACGACGCAGTCTTCGGGATCGTCCGCGCCGAGACCGATCTCGACGCGTTGATCGGCGAAGAAGGTGCGTAGATGGATCGGCGAGCTCGGATCCTTCAGGTGGAGGTGCGGACGCTCGGAGTAGTCGAGGTTGACGATCTTCCAGGGCACGGCCCGACCTTAGGGGCGCGGACGTCCGAGACGCAAGAGCGGGCAGGGGATCGCCTGCGGCGCGTGGAGACGGCACCGATCCCGCTCCGCGCGCGCGGTGGCTCCCTCAGCCCCGCCGCTCGTCGTCGCTCAGCCGTGCCGGGACCGCGCGCGCCTCGGCCTCGATCGCGAGCTCGCGGGAGCGCACGCGCACCGTCCCGATGTCCGCGGCCGCCCCCGAGTCGTGCTCGCGGCAGTGCGGGATCTCGACGACCTCGGCCGGGGTGTCGACGGCGAGGGGCGTCCCGTGCACGCTCACCACCACCCGAACGAGGTGCCGCGCGTCGGGCGCCCCACACTCGGCGCAGATCGCGGGGAGCCCGAAGAGCGCCAGCTCGAGCGGGATCGCGAACAGCGGCTCGCGCGCGACGAAATCGTGAGGGACGGCCGCGAGCAGCCCGCTCATCACGCGGGCGTAGTCGCCGCACGTCGGGCAGCGCACGGCGTCGGTCGTCGGGTCGAGCTCCGCGATCGTGGCGCCGCAGGTCGGGCACGCGGCCTTCATCGGGCTCTTGGGCGCTTCCCGGTAGAGCACCAACCCGAGCAGCGCGAGACCGCCGCCGAACGCGGCCGCGAGCGAGCCGAGCATCGGCGCCGTCGCCCCGATCCCGACCCCGAGCGCTGCGGTCGTCAGGCCGGCGAGGCGGACCTTCCGCCTCGCGGCCGGGTCGGGCTCGAGCCTCCGGCCCTCGGTCTGCTGTTCACGGTAAGGACCACGCATACAGGAGAGCGTAGCGCGCTCGCCCCGTTCCGCCCGCGGAGGACGTCGAACACGCGCGCATTAGATCGCGTCGAACGGAGGGAGCGGCTCGACGGCCCTCGGAGCTGCCGGTGCCTGGGAACCCACCGCAGTCCGCCGATGACGTGGGCAGATGACGTAGAGTGATCGCGACGGCAGAGCTCCCGAAGGAGATCTGCTCGTGTTCCTCTGCTACCGAGCGCAGGCCGCGACGGTGCGCGCGCCAGCGTCCCCCCCCGAATCGTGAGCTGTCAGTGAGAGAAGCCCCCCTGATCCGTCGCGCCGTGCGCGCTCCCGCGTCCTCGCGTCGGCGGCGCGCTCGTCGTGGCGTCGCGCTCGCGCCGATCGCGGCGAGCCTGCTCCTCGCGCTATCGGGGGGCGAGGCGCGCGCGGACGGCGCGCGCCCCGGAGGCAGTCCTTACCGCCTGAAATGGACCTACGACTCCGCGCTGGTCGCGCTCGGCGCCGCCGGCACGATGACCGCGGCCATCGGCCATCCGAAGCCGGCGTGCTACCCGTCGTGCGAGCCGCCCTCCAACATGCTCGGCATCGACGACGCGTCGGTCGGCAACTACTCGCCCCAAGCGCTCGGGCTCGCGAACGTCGTCGTCTTCGGGCTGGTGCTCGCGCCGATGGTCATCAACGCCGCCGACAGTCGGTTCGACGGCTGGTTCGAGGACAGCTTCGTATCGCTCCAGGCCGTCCTGCTCTCGTCGGCGATCACCCAGGTGATGAAGTCGGCGGTCAGTCGTCCGGCGCCGCTCGTCTACAACCCGAACGCGGCGCAGTCGCACCTCGACAGCCCCGACGCGTTCCGGAGCTTCATCTCGGGCCACTCCTCGAGCGCGTTCGCGGCCGCGACCTCGTACTCCGTGACGTTCTGGAAGCGTCACCCGACGAGTCCGTGGCGCTTCGTCGTCCTCGGCGTGTCCGAGGCGCTCGCGGCCAGCGTCTCGCTGCTCAAGGTCAAGGCGGGCTACCACTACGCGACCGACGTGGCGGCGGGCGCGCTGGTCGGCGCGGCGATGGGCCTCTTCGTCCCGGTGCTCCACTCCGACTGGTGAGCGCTCAGTGGCACACCGACGACTGCTCCACCCGGGCGATCGGGAGGTCGCACTCGGGCTCGCCGCCGGCGTCTTCGTCGGCGCTGACGAGCGCGCAGACGAGGCGCTGCATCGGGATGACGCCGCCGAGCTCGCCGCGCTCGTCGATGCAGACGAGCGGGTCCCAGCGTAGCCTCTCCGGGCGGGTCGCCGCGCGCAGCGCGACCTCGCGGAGCAGCGACGTTCGCTTGACGCGGAGGAGCTCTTCGAGCGGTCGTGTGCGATCGCCGTCGTCGCCGCGCACGCGCATCGCGACGGGGCGTGAGGTGTCGTCGACGCGGACGCAGATCCCCGGCGCGTCCGGCCAGTCGGCGTCCTCGCGGCAGACCTTGCAAGGCTCGACGACGCCGTCGATCGTCTCCGCGGCGAGGGCGCGCGGCCGAGGGAGCCGCCTCACCATCTGCTCGAGCTTCGGATCGAGCGGGGACCACGGCGGCGCCGGTCGTCCGAGCAGATACCCTTGCGCCAGCGGCACGCCGAGCTGGCCGAGCGCGTTGAGCTCCTCCGGGGTCTCGATGCCTTCGGCGAGGAGCCAGGCGTCGAGCCGGCCGGAGAGCTCCCCGAGCATCTGGATCAGCGCCCGCTTCGCTTCGCTCGCGTGCACGTCGCTGACCAGCGCGCGATCGACCTTGATGAGCTGCGGCTCGAGCTCGATGATCTGCTTGAGGCCCGAGTAGCCGGCGCCCGCGTCGTCGATCGCGATGAGCGCGCCTCGCTTGCGGAGCCGCGCGAGCGCGCGCCGCAGCGCGTCCAGATCCTCGACGGAGTGATGCTCGGTCAGCTCGAAGAAGATGCCGGCCAGGCTGTCGTGTGCGTCGATCGTCGCGTCGACGAGCGGCGACACGAGGTGGAGAGGGTCGACGTTGATCGTGAGGAAGCAGTTGGGCGGCTTGGCCGAGGCGAGCTCGAGCGCGCGTCCGATCACCGCGGCTTCGAGCTCCGCTCCGAGGCCGGCGCGCGTCGCCGCCGCGAAGACCTGGTCAGGGGGTGTCGGTCTGCCGAGCGAGAAGCGCGCGAGCGACTCGTACCCGACGACGACAGCGCGACGCACATCGACGATCGGCTGGGCGACGAGCGCGATGCGGCTCGGCTCGGCGAGCAGCGCGTGGACGTCGGCGGCCGTGGCCGACGGCGCGTCGCGCCGTCCGTCAGGCATGCTCGGCGACGCGGATGTGCTGCTTCACCGCGTCGGCGAGGTCGGACGAGATCTCCGTGAGCCCGTGGTCGTCGTGCGCGTGTGCCGCCACCTTCATCATCAGCTCGCCGTCCGTCGACGCGCGGAACGACGCCGTACAACCAGGGACCACATCTCCGCACGAAAATTCCTTCATCGTGGGGGGTGTAACGGCCCGAGCGGCGGACAGTTCAGGGCCGACCGCGAGGAGCGACGCTCGTGTCGCCGCGAGGTCGTGCGCGCGAGGACGTCGCGGCCCGTGCAGACGCCGGAGCGCGGCGCAGCTGCGCGTGCGGAAGAGAGGCTCGCGGCGCGTCGCCTGCGTCCGTGCACGGCGATGTTCCTCGGGCGCAACATCTGCAGCGGGCGAAGGCGTTCTCTCGAAGGAGGCGACGTCATGGCTCTTGCGCGCTGGCTCTTGGTCGTGATTCCCCTCGGCGTCGCCGCGTGCCACACGTCCGGCACGACACGAAACGTTCCGGCGGGGCAGGGCACGCTCACCGCGGCGGACGCGAACCTCGCGCGTGGTCCGGCCGCCGCAGAGGCCGAGCGCATGCCGCTCTGCCCGAGCGCCGTGGACGGGGCCCGCACGAGCGTGACCGAGGTCGCGGGCGGCGTCGAGCTCGCGATCACCGCGCCCGGCGAGGGCGCCCGCGAGATCCGGCGCCGCGCGTCGGCGCTCTCCGCGGCCGCCGAGGAGACGCGCGGCAAGCACCAGGGCTCCGGGGCGGGACGCGCTCGCTTCGGGCGCTGCCCGGTCGTGATGCGGAACACGAAGGTCGCGGTGCGCGAGATCCCGGGGGGCGCGGCGGTCGTGCTCGCGCCGTCCAACGCGGCCGAGCTCGCCTGGCTCCGCCGTGAGGTCGAGGCGCGCGCCGCCCAGCTGGCGACGCCCAAGCTCTTCGGGCTCGGCCTGATGAAGACCTGCCCGAGCGCCGTGCCCAACGCGCTCACGACGGTCACGAGCGCGCCCTACGGCGTCGACGTGAGGGTGACCGAGTCGACGCCGGCCGGCACGAAGGCGATCCGCGAGCGCGCGAAGGAGCTGGCGGCGCACCCGGTGGGCGACGAGCGCTGCCCGGCCAGCGCGCCGAACGCGACCTTGGCGGTGACGGAGGTGCCCGGCGGCGTGAAGATCGCGATCAAGGCAAAGCAGCGCGACGACGTCGCCGGCCTTCGCCAGTCCGTCAACGAACGAGCGCGGTCCTACGAGCCGGCCACCTCGCCGTGACCTCGTGCGCGCGACCGCGTGCGTGACCTACGAGCTGCCCCGCTCGCCGCGGCCTACGAGCCGCCCTGCTGGCCGTGACCTGCGCGGCGCTCGCCGCGGCCGCGGCCGTGATCTGCGCTCCCGCTCGGGCGCGCTTGGCGCGGCGCGTGCAGCCGCAGTGGCGCCGGCGCATGTACGAGCGGATCGAGAGCTACGGGCTGATCGGGAACATGCGGACCGCCGCGCTCGTCAGCACGCGCGGCTCGATCGACTGGCTCTGCTTCCCGACATTCGATTCGCCGAGCGTCTTCGCGGCGCTCCTCGACGACGAGCGCGGCGGGCGCTTCCGGATCGGCCCGGGTGACGGCCTCGCGTCTTGCAAGCAGCTCTACTGGCCCGACACGAACGTGCTCACGACGCGGTTCCTCTCTCTCGGCGGCGTCGCCGAGGTCGACGACTTCATGCCGGTCTCGTCCACCGCTCAGTGGGAGGATCAGATCGTGCGGCGCGTCTCGTGCGTGCGCGGGAGCGTCGAGCTCGAGCTCGTGTGCGAGCCGGCGTTCGACTACGCGCGTGTCCGCGCGACCACGACGATCACCCCCAACGGCGCGGTCTTCAGCGGCGCCGGCTCGACGCTCACCCTGTCGTGCGACGTGCCGCTCGTCGCCACCGAGCGCGGCGTCACGGCGCGGCTCACCCTGCGGGAGGGCGAGAAGACCACGTTCGTCCTCCGTGGCGTCGAGCGCTGCGGCGCTTGCCACGCTCCCGCGACGACGGAGCAGGCGACCCGCGCCTTCGAGGACACGATCCTGTTCTGGAGGCGCTGGCTCTCGAGCTGCACCTACCGAGGGCGCTGGCGTGAGACCGTGCAGCGGTCTGCGCTCCTGCTCAAGCTCTTGACGTACGATCCGTCGGGCGCGATCGTCGCCGCCCCGACGTGCAGCCTGCCGGAGGTCCTCGGCGGCGAGCGCAACTGGGACTACCGCTACGCGTGGATCCGCGACGCCGCGTTCACGGTCTACGCGCTGCTCCGCATCGGCTTCACCGAGGAGGCCTCGCGCTTCATGGGCTGGCTCGAGGCACGTTGCCGCGACGTGGGAGCGGACAGCCCGCTCCAGATCGTCTACGGCATCGACGGCCGGAGCGCGCTCGACGAGTCGGAGCTCGGCCACCTCGACGGCTACCGAGGCTCGAGGCCCGTCCGCATCGGCAACGGCGCCTACGACCAGCTCCAGCTCGACATCTACGGCGAGTTGATGGACTCCGTGTACCTGTTCAACAAGTACGGGATGCCGATCTCCTTCGACCTCTGGACCCAGCTCCGCAGGCTGGTCGACTGGGTGTGCGCGAACTGGGAGCGCGAGGACGAGGGGATCTGGGAGACGCGCGGAGGCCGTCTTCACTTCGTGTACTCGAAGCTGATGTGTTGGGTGGCGATCGACCGCGGCCTCCGCCTGGCGGACAAGCGCTCGTTTCCCGCGCCTCGCGACGAGTGGCTCGCCAGCCGCGACGCGATCCTCGAGGCGGTGATGACGCGCGGCTGGAGCGAGGAGCGCCGCTCGTTCTTGCAGGCGTTCGGCGGGCAGGCGATCGACGCGTCGACGCTGATCATGCCGCTCGTGTTCTTCGTGTCGCCGGTCGATCCGAAGATGCTCCAGACGCTCGAGACGATCATGCGACCCCCCGCGGAGGGCGGCCTGCTCTCCGACGGGCTCGTGTACCGCTACGACGCGGACTCGCCCGACGACGGCCTCTCCGGGCGCGAGGGGACGTTCAACATGTGCACGTTCTGGCTCGTCGAGGCGCTGACGCGGGCGGGGCGCGCGGACCGTCGCAAGCTCGAGAAGGCGCGCCTCCTCTTCGAGCGCATGCTCGGGTACGCGAACCACCTCGGCCTGTACGCGGAGCAGACCAGCTGCACGGGGGAGGCGCTCGGCAACTACCCGCAGGCGCTGACGCACCTCGCGCTGATCAGCGCGGCGTACAACCTGGACCGAGCGCTCAACGAAGCGCGCTGACGGCCGGCCTGGCGTCCGAAGCTGCAGGCGGCGAGGGCCCGCGTCAGTTGGCGACGAGGGGCTCTGCGTCGCAGGCGTCGCCGATCCCGTCGCCGTCGACGTCCGACTGGTTCGCGCCGTCGAGCGCGCGCGTCGGGTTGAAGATCGACGGGCAGTTGTCGTCCGCGTCGGGGATGCCGTCGCCGTCGCGATCGGTCGCCGAGGTGCCGTTCGGGTAGCTGTCGCGGTAAGGGACGCAGCTCGGCTCGTCCTTGGGCGTCTCTCCCTTGCACGAGAAGAGCGGGTAAATCGAGGCGGCGGTCGTCTGAATGTCGGCGAGCGTCACGCCTGCCGTGTCGACGCAGACCTTCTTCTTTTCGCCGCACACGTCGAGCGCGGCGCAGTCCGCGGCGGCGAGCCCGTCGATCACCGACGCGTCGCCGTAGAGCGGCTTGCCCCCGCGGAGCACGAGGAGCACGTCCTCCACGCCGGCGCCGATCACCGCGCGGTAATCCTTGCCCGCCCCCGCGGAGAAAACGGCGATGTCGGCCAGCTGTCCCGCGGCGAGCGTACCCACCTGCGACTCGATTCCCAGCGCGATCGCGGCGTTCTTCGTCGCCATCTCG
This sequence comes from Labilithrix sp., assembly GCA_019637195.1. Classification (GTDB taxonomy): domain Bacteria; phylum Myxococcota_A; class Polyangia; order Polyangiales; family Polyangiaceae; genus Labilithrix. Next base: position 34,428 of record JAHBWA010000065.1, read on the forward strand.
AACAGCTCTTTATCGTCGAACGCCTTGTCGAAGTACTTCTCGTTGAGCGAATCGGCGCAGGCGAGCTCGCGGAGGACGTTCATCGAGCCCGAGGCGAGCCAGTCGGTGCCGAGCGCCAGCGTCACGCCCATCGTCTTCATGAGCGTCACCGGCGCGGTGTTCCCGTAGAGATCGACGTTCGTGCGCGGGGACCAGATGACCTTCGCGTTCGCCTTGGCGATCACGTCGACGTCGTTCGCGTCGAGCCCGACGCCGTGGATGATCGCGGTCTTCTCGCGGACGTGCGAGCCCTTCAGGCAGGTGAACTCGTTCCGCGCGGCGGCGTTGAGGCCCTCCGAGACGTGCGGCGAGTACGTCGTGCCGTTGGCGAACGCGCTCCCGGGCGAGCGGGTCTGCGGGTAGCTGCAGCCGGACTCGCGCAGCGTGCCGTTGGCGTCGCCGAGCGGGAACGTGTCGAAGAACACGGTCGGTCCTTCGAGCCCCTCGAGCTGACTCTGGTCCTGGTAGTTGGCGAGGTTCCGGAGGAGGCCGGGGACGCCGCCGCTGCCGTTGACGCTCGTGGCCCCGCCGAGGACGAAGCGCAGCTCGGCGCCCGCGATGACCTTCGCGTCCTCCGAGCGCCGCGGCGAGTTGACCTCTTCTTCGCCGCCGGCGCCGGTGCGCCAACCGTGGCGGTGGTTCCAGCGCGTCTTCCCGTGGACGATCGGCGGCGCCGACGCGTAGTCGGTGTGGTCGTGGCCGTTGATGAGGCCGGGGGAGATCACGCTCCCCGTGCAGGTGAGCACCGTCGCCTCGTCGTAGCCGGCGCTGGACGCGCAGCTCGCGTCGACGCAGGCGATCTTGCCGCTCGCGTCGATGAGCACCTCGCCGTCGATCGGCCCGCTGGCGGCGAGGACGCGGCCCTGGAGGACGAGGCCCGCGCTGCCCTTCGTGGTGACCGAGCACGCGCCGCTCACGGGGGCGTCGCCGTCCGCGCCGGGGCCGCCGTCCGCTTCGTCGCCGGGCCCGGGCCCGTTGTCGCCGCCCGGATCGTTCGCGTTCGGCGAGCTGCTGCATGCGAAGAGAGCGCCGCTGATGGCGAGCGACGCCAGGGTGAGCGAGAACACGCGGTACATGGGCCGACTCCGTAGCGCGTGGAGGCCGTGCTGACCACCCGAGAGCGCTCCGGCGACTCCTTTTCGGGCGGCGAACGGGCCGGGGAGGGGGGAACGTGACGAAGCGATGGCGCGCGGGTCACGCGCGATCCACGGTCCGAACGCCGCCGCGACGCGCGACGTCGCCGGCGCTAACGCCGGACCGAGATCGTGAGGTTGTCGAACGCGTGTCGCGGCGTGACCGGCGCGGAGCCGAGCGCTCGGAGCCCTGTCCTGACCGTCACCTTCGACGCGGCCGCGCTGTGGAGCGGGCCGGCGAACGCCTGCTCGCCGTCGATCCAGAGCTCGCCTGCGCCTGCGCTCGTCCAGCGCAGGCGGATCAACGTCCACACGTTCACGGGGATGCTCGAGACGCGTTTCAACGTCGACGTGCACGCGGAAGGACACGTGATCGACGACACGAAGTAGCCCGTGTATCCGGTCGCTCCGTCGATGATCGCGCCGCGGGCGAAGGAGAACCTCACGGTCGTGGGACCCGCCGCGAGCTCGAAGATCGTCGTCGAGCCGTCGCTCGGAGGAGGGGACCCGAGTTGGGAGCCGACGTTCAACCGCATGGAGACCTCGAGCTCGGAGAAGTTCACGGGGTCGGTCTTCTCCCACACGAGCGACGCGTTGCCCTGCGTCGCGATCGACGACGGCGCCGAGTACGCGACGTCGGTGATCCGCGTGATCGAGCCGCCGTCCGGGAGGTTGATCGAGGTGAAGCCCTCCGTCAGGTCCGCGCCGTCGAAGTCGGCGCAGAAAAAGTCCCGCACGCCCGCGCCGGCCGCCTGAGTGGCGCAGAACCGGCTCGAGGCGTCCGCGTCGCCGAGGCCCGCGTCGGCGCCTGCCTCCTCCGTCGGTGTGGCGGCGGCTTCGGCCTCGTCGCCGCCGTCCGGGGAGGGCGCCGGAGCGGCGTCTTCCGCCAGGGGCAACGGCGCGCGTGTGAGCGTCGGCTCGTCGCCCACGCACGCCACGACGGCGCCCAGGGCCGCGGCGGTCGCTGCGCCTGCCAGCAGTGTGCCTCGCGGTGTGGTCCGTCGAGATCGGGCGCGTTGACGCATGGCGCCGCACGCTACCATGACGGACGCGGCGGCGTCTCTCGGGCGCCGCGAGCGCGAGCCGTGGGTGCCATGACGCCCGCGTCCAAGGCACGCCGCCGGGGCCAGGCGGCGCGCGTCGACGGCGCGCCGCGCAAGCGTTCGCGGAGCCGGGCGAACCGTGGTCTCCTCTCGGACCATGGACCTGAAGATCATCGGCGGGACCGTCGTGGATGGAACGGGCGCGCCCTCGCGCCGGGCGAACGTCGGCGTGAAGGACGGCCGCGTCGTCGAGATCGGCGCCTGCGACGGCCGGGCCGATCGCGTCGTCGACGCCGAGGGCGCGATCGTGACCCCGGGCTTCACCGACCTCCACACCCACTACGACGGGCAGGTGTCGTGGGACGGCGAGATGGCGCCCTCGAGCCTGCACGGCGTCACCACGTGCGTCATCGGCAACTGCGGGGTCGGCTTCGCGCCCGCGCGGGAGCGCGACCGGCAGCGGTTGATCGAGCTCATGGAGGGCGTCGAGGACATCCCGGGCGCCGCGCTCTCCGAGGGGATCCAGTGGAGCTGGGAGTCGTTCGGCGAGTACCTCGACGCGATCGACGCGCGGCCGCGCACGATCGACGTCGTCTCGCAGATCACCCACGACCCGCTCCGCGTGTTCGTGATGGGCGAGCGCGCGTTCGCGGGGAGCGCCGCGACCGACGACGACATCGTCAAGATGCGCGCGCTCGTGCGCGAGGCCATCCAGCTCGGCGCCGCGGGGTTCACCACCGGGAGGACGGACAACCATCGCTCGATCGACGGGAGCGAGACGCCGTCGGCGGAGGCGACCGTGCGCGAGCTCGCCGGGATCGCCGCCGGGCTCGAGGGCCTGTCGCACGGCGTCCTCCAGGCCGTCTCCGACTTCGACATGGAGAAGTCGCTCGACCGATTCGACGCCGAGTTCGACGTCCTCGAGGAGATGGCCAAGGCGGCGCCGGGCCGGCCGCTGTCGCTCTCGTTGATGCAGCGCGACCTCGACACGACGCAGTGGCGCAAGATCATCGCCCGCGCGGAGCGGGCGAACGAGCGCGGCGTCCCCATTCGCCTGCAGGTCGGCGCGCGCGGCATCGGGGTGCTCCTCGGCTTCGAGGCCACGTTCCACCCGTTCATCGGCTTCCCGAGCTACAAGGCGATCGCCTCGCTGCCGCTCGCGGAGCGCGTCCGCCGGATGCGCGATCCCGAGCTCCGGGCGCGGATGCTGAAGGAGAAGAGCGAGAAGATCGCCGGCGACGGCAGCAACGTCCCGCCGATGGCCGATCGCTTCCTCGCGAACATCGACTTCATCTCGATGCGCATGTTCCGGCTCGGCGAGCACCCGAACTACGAGCCGCCGAAGGAGGAGTCGCTCTTCGCGGAGTCGATGCGCACGGGCAAGCCGCCGCTCGAGGTCATCTACGACGCGCTGCTCGAGAACGACGGCAAGGAGCTGCTCTACTTCCCCGTCTACAACTACGCGGGCTTCGACCTCGACGCCGTCCGCGAGATGCTCGGCCACCCGCTCGCCCTCCTCGGGCTCTCGGACGGCGGCGCGCACGTCGGCACGGTGTGCGACGCGAGCTTCTCGACCTTCATGCTCACGCACTGGGCGAAGCAGCGCGACCGCGGCCGCTTCTCGGTAGAGCAGGTCGTCAAGATGCTGACCCACGACACCAGCCGATACATCGGCCTCGCCGATCGCGGGACGATCGCGCTCGGACAGCGCGCGGACCTGAACGTGATCGATCTCGACGCGCTCCGCCTGCTGCGGCCGGCGCTCGTCGGCGATCTCCCCGCGGGCGGAAAACGCCTGCTCCAGCGCGCCGAGGGGTACCGCGCGACCTTCGTGGCCGGGCGGTCGATCATCGAGGACAACCGCTTCACCGGCGAGATGCCGGGGCGCCTCGCGCGCATCGGCTGAGCGCGGGGAAATCGCGCCTCGCCTCCCAGCGAGGCGCGGCTCGTCGCCGAGTCGTCCCCCCGGGGACGCTCGAGAGCGGCTCGAGCCGTCCGTCCGCGGGGCACGCTCGCGGCCCTCGTCGCGTCGTCCGCCTGGCGGGTCACGCTCGAGCCTGGCTCGGCGCGCCTCGGCGGCGTGACGCTCCTCGGCGCCCCGCGCCCGTGCTACCTCTCGAGCCGCTCCGATGCCCCGTCGTCTCGGCCCGAAATTCGCGGAGTCCCCCTCGGTGGGGCGGCTGTTCTTCTGGCACTTCGCGAGCCGCTTCGCCCCGTGGCTGATCGGGCTCGTCGCGTACATCGTCGTCGCCACGATCGTCCTTCGCTGGGACATGCACCGGCACGGGGAGGTCACCGCCGACTTCGGCGCCGACCTCTACGGGATGTACACCCAGCTCTTCTTCGAGCCGACGCAGGAGCTCCCGCACGCCCCGCTCGCGCGCGCCGTCTTCTGGATCACGCCGCTGCTCGGCGCGGGCCTCATCCTGCGCGGCGTCGTCAGGGTCGGCGGGTCGCTCTTCGACGTCGAGGAGCGTCACAACCTCTGGGTGAAGATCATGACCGAACGGATGAAGGACCACATCGTCGTCTGCGGTCTCGGCCACGTCGGGATCCGGGTGGTCGAGTCGCTCAAGCGGCTGGGCGCTCCGGTCGTCGCCCTCGAGCGGAGCAAGGAGAGCTCCTTCGCGTCGACCGTCGAGGAGCTCGGCTTCCCCGTCCTCTACGGAGACGTGCGTCGCGACGCGCTGCTCATCGAGGCCGGCGTGAAGCGCGCGAAGGCGATCGTCTGCGCGACGGACAACGATCTGGCGAACCTCGAGGTCGCGATCGACGCCAAGCGCGAGAACCCGAAGATCCGCGTCGTGATGCGGATGTTCGACCAGCGCATGGCGAGCAAGATGCGCTCGGCGCTCGACGTCGACGAGACGTTCAGCACCAGCGCGCTCTCCGGTCCGCTCGCGGCCCTGCAGGCGACCGAGCCCGGCGTGCGCGGCGTGTACTACCTCGAGGACGGCAGCCTGCGCGTCGACATGGAGGTCCCGGCGCCGCCCGGCTGGTGGGGGCGCACCGTGATGCTCTGCGAGGACGCGGTCGACGGGCGGATCGTCGGCGTACGCAAGCAAGGCGGCAAGCTCACCCGGCCGCGCCACGACACGAAGCTCGCCGAGGGCGACGTCGTGACGGTCGATCTCCCGGCCGAGAACGTCGCGAAGCTCCGCTCCAGCACCGCCAGCTGAGAGCGCACGGCGCGCCGCGCGTCCGGCGAGCACCGGTGCAGCGCCGTGGGCGTGGTCAGCCGGCGGCGCGCTGGGGCTGCGGCTCCTCGAGCACGCCGAGCGCGATCGAGTCCGCCTCCTCGACGCTCAGCGGCGCGACGCGCACGTCGCGGTCGAAGCGCAGGGTCGACGCCTCCTCGGCGAGGTCGAACGTCGCGCGCTCGTTCAGCAGACGCCGGCGCGTGAGGGCGAACATGAACGGGATGAACACGATGCCGGTCACGGCGCTGAGGAGCGGCGGCACGGCGATGAGCAGGACGCCCGGCATCGCCGCGACCAGGATGGCGATGCCCCAGGCCCGCGCCCACTCGCGGTGGATCGAGAGCAGGCCGAGCCCCTCGCTGCTCAGCCTCGTCAGCTTGCGGCCGAACGCGATCGCCAGCGCCATCAGCGCGAGGTGCGCGTGGCCGACGATGACCATCGAGATGCGGATCCACCGCGCGAAGCTCTCGGCGCTCGTGGGGTCGGCGGCGGCCAGGAACAGGTAGTGGAGCGTGAGGGGCATCAGGAGCGAGATCGCCGCGAGCGGGAGCGTCGTGCTCCAGACCTCGAGCGCGTCGAGCCGCTGCCTCAGCGCGGGCAGCGGGCTGCTCGCGTCGATGCGCGCGAGGTCGACGTCGAGGGCGCCGGTCAGCCGCGGGAGCTCCCAGCGGCGCGCTCGCTTGCTCGCGCCGGCGATCGCGAGGGCGCCGCGCGCGAGCACGTAGGTCGCGACGGCGGCGAGGCCGCTCCCGAGGAGCGCGTACGTCGGGGAGGCGTCGTCGCCCACGATCGCGCACCCGACCGTCCACGCGGCGCCGGCGAGGCCGACCCCGCCCGCCAGCGCTCGGGCCATGCGCGCCGAGCGGATCGACCGCAGTCGGGGCAGGAGCGGCGCCAGGGTCTCCCGGGCGAGCTTCATCTCCGCGAGGCGCGCTCCGACGAGCTGCTCGTAGGCCGAGCGGTACGCGTGACTCATGCTCTCCTCGTAGGGCCGACCCGTCGGGAATCCATCCGGCGATCGGAAACGCGCGGCCGAGCGTCCCTCATCCCTGGAATATGGTGCTCTCGCGCGGGTCTCGCCAAGGGGACCTCGGCGAACGGTCGCAGGCGCCCTGCGAGCGGCGCCGGCCGCCGAGGCCGCGACGCCGAGGCCCCGGGCGGCGGCGGAGCGAATCGCGTGGTCGGACATCGCGGCTCTCCGCGTGACACGGACGCCAGAGGCCGCGCCCGGCGCTCCTCCGCGATCCAGCGGGATTTCGCGCGGCGCCCCCCGCGGGGCCACCGTGGCTCGGCCTTTGCGAAAGGGAGGGCAATGACTTCTTCGAACCGCTCTTCGCTCTCGATCCTTCCCGTCCTCTTCGCCGCGGTCGCGGCCGTCGGGTGCAGCGAGTCATCGGCCGACTCCGCGTCGAGCGCCCGCGGCGGCGACGGCACGAGCAACGCCGGCGCCCCGGCCCCGGGCTCGGACAACGGCGGCGCGTCGAGCGGCTCCGCCGAGCGCGCGATCGCCGAGGCCGACGTCGTCCAGCTCGTCGACGGGCGCCTCTTCGCGATGTCGAAGTCGGGCTCGCTCTCGATCATCGACGCCTCGCGCCCCGGCCGCCTCACCATGCTCGGCCACGCGTACCTCCCCGGCGAGCCTTTCGAGATGTACCTCCGCGGGGATCTGCTCGTCGTCATGGCCAACGGCGCCTACGCGGTCGACGGCCAGCAGAACACCCCCGCGCGGGGCGACCAGGGCGAGACGCACGGCACGGGCGCGTCGTCGTCGTTGGGCTACAAGAGCCCCGACCTCGGCGCCGGCGTGATCGTGCTCGACGTGCGGGATCCGGGGCTGCTCCAGCGCGTCGCGACCTTCCCGGTCCCGGGCGAGATCGCCGACTCGCGCATCATCGGCGACATCCTCTACCTCGCCACCTACGAGAACGCGTCGTGCTACGGCTGCGGCGCGCGCCCGCGCACGATGGTCACGTCGTTCGACGTGTCGTCGCCGGCGGCGATGCGGCAGGTCGATCACGCCGCGTTCGAAGGTGGCGCGCACTACGCGAGCTGGGGCCCGAGCGGCTACAAGCGCAGCATCATCGCCACGAGCGAGCGCCTGTACGTCGGCGGTCCGGGCGACGTCTCGCCCTCCTACCAGGGCGACGGCGGAGACGAAGGCGTCATCGACGTCCTCGACATCACCGATCCGCGGGGCGTGCTCGGTCGGGGCGCGCACGTCGAGACGCGCGGCGCCATCCTGAGCCGCTGGCAGATGGACGAGAAGGACGGCGTGCTCCGCGTCATCAGCCAGCGCGGCATCGGCTACATGCCCAACGGCATCGGGAGCCCCGAGGTCCAGACGTTCCACATCTGGAACACGGGCTCGATGCAGCCGATGGGCAGCACGAGCCTCCGCCTCCCGCGCCAGGAGGGGCTCAAGTCGGTCCGCTTCGACGGGCAGCGCGCCTACGCGATCACGTTCAACGAGACGGACCCGCTCTTCGTGATCGACCTCGCCGACGAGGCGGCGCCCCTGCAGCGCGGGGAGCTCCACATGCCGGGCTGGGTGTTCCACCTCGAGCCGCGCGGCGACCGCCTCCTCGGGCTCGGCCTCGATCGGAACGATCCGGTCGGGAACCTGAACGTCTCGCTCTTCGACGTCGCCGACATGGATAGTCCGCAGATGCTCGCGCGCGTCGCCTTCGGATCGACCGCGTACACGTCCGACAGCGCGATCGTGAGCTACGAGCTGCCCGAGGATCAGGACCGGATCCAGAAGGCGTTCCGTGTCTTCGCGGACGGGCTGATCGCCGTCCCGTTCTCCGGTGGGCAGACGTCCTCGGACGGGGCGGCGTGCGACGGCCTCGGCGGCGGCGTCCAGCTCATCGACTGGACGGGCGACACGCTCGTGAAGCAGGTCACGCTCCCGGTCGCGGGCAACCCGCGGCGCGCGCTCTTGAACCAGGGCGAGCTCCTCGCGGTCTCCGACTCCAACGTCAGCGCGTTCGACCTCGGCCGACGTGACGTCGCGTTGAAGACGGCCGACCTCGTCATCGGCACGTGCGAGTCGCGCCCGGTTGGCGTGAACAGCGGCTGGCGTGGCGGCGCGCGCGGCGGCGGATTCGTCGACGACGACCGCAGCTACGGTCGTTTGCACTGCGCCGCCGCCGGCGCGGGCGCGGGCGCGGGCGGCTCGGCCTGGGCGGGGCTCGGCGCCTCCCTCGCGGCGATCGCGGTCGTCGCCCGCCGCCGCCGGCGCTGAGCTCCGAAAGGGCAATACATTCGGCCCCTTGTCCGCCCCTCTCTCTCCGGGGGCGGCGAGGGGTCGAGCTTTGTCGCTCGGAAAATCGACGGGGCGATGACGATTGTTTGATGAGACGGGGCCTTCGGCGGCATTGACAGAGTGAAGACCCCGCGCGCGCTCCCCTCCCCCCAAGCGCGCGCCCGGCCCTGGTGTGCACCGGACAACGCACACCGTCATTGTTCCCCCTCGGAGCGGCCGCCATGAAGCTGAGCCTCTAGAGAGTGCGCGCACTCTGGTGCGTCCGGAGCTAGACTCCACGCCCCGAAATGCCCGAGTTCATCTTCACCATGCAGGGGGTGACGAAAGTCCACCCCCCCGACAAGCGGGTCCTCGAGAACATCCATCTCGCGTTCTATCCGGGCGCGAAGATCGGCGTGATCGGCGCGAACGGGTCGGGCAAGAGCTCGCTCCTCCGCATCATGGCGGGGGTCGACACGCAGTTCGCCGGCGAGGCCAAGCCGCACCCCGGCACGCGCATCGGCTACTTCGCGCAGGAGCCGGACCTCGGGAGCGCCGCCACGGTCTGGGACGCCGTGAGCGAGGGCGTGAAGGAGACGCAGGATCTCATCACGCGCTTCGAGGACATCAGCAACAAGCTCGGCGAGCCGATGGACGGCGACGCGATGCAGGCGCTGCTCGACGAGCAGGCCGCGCTGCAGGACAAGCTCGACGCCGCCGACGCGTGGAATCTCGATCGCCACGTCGAGCTCGCGATGGACGCCCTGCGCGTGCCCGCGCGCGACGCCGAGATCAAGCACCTCTCCGGCGGTGAGAAGCGGCGCGTCGCGCTGTGCCGGCTGCTCCTCTCGCGGCCGGACATGCTCCTGCTCGACGAGCCGACGAACCACCTCGACGCCGAGTCGGTCGCGTGGCTCGAGCGCTTCCTCCACGAGTACTCGGGCACCGTCGTCGCGGTCACGCACGACCGCTACTTCCTCGACAACGTCGCGGGCTGGATCCTCGAGCTCGACCACGGTCGCGGCTACCCGTTCCAGGGCAACTACTCGGGCTGGCTCGAGCAGAAGTCGGCGCGGCTCGCGCAGCAGGAGAAGACGGAGTCGGCGCGCCAGCGGAAGCTGAAGCAGGAGCTCGAGTGGGTGCGCGCCTCGCCGCGCGCGCGGCAGGCCAAGAGCAAGGCGCGCCTCGCCGCGTACGACACGCTGCTCGCCGAGTCGCAGCAGACCTCGGTCGACGCGACCGAGATCACGCTGCCGCCGGGGCCGCGCCTCGGCGATCTCGTGATCGAGGCGACCGAGCTGAAGAAGGGCTTCGGCGATCGCGTGCTCGTCGACGGGCTCTCGTTCCTCCTCCCGCGCGCCGGCATCGTCGGCGTCGTCGGCCCGAACGGCGCCGGCAAGACGACGCTCTTCAAGATGCTCGTCGGCCAGGAGAAGCCTGACGCCGGCGCGCTCAAGATCGGCGAGACGGTGAAGATCTCGTACGTCGACCAGTCCCGCGACGCGCTCCAGGGCGACAAGAGCGTGTGGGAGGTCATCAGCGGCGGGAGCCCCACCGTCGAGCTCGGCAAGCGCGAGGTCAACAGCCGCGCGTACTGCTCGTGGTTCAACTTCAAGGGCTCCGACCAGCAGAAGAAGGTCAAGGACCTCTCCGGCGGCGAGCGCAATCGTGTGCATCTTGCACGTTTGCTCAAGGAGGGCGGGAACCTGATCCTGCTCGACGAGCCGACCAACGACCTCGACGTAGAGACGCTCCAGGCGCTCGAGGCCGCGCTGCTCGGCTTCCCGGGCTGCGTCGTCGTGGTCAGCCACGATCGCTGGTTCCTCGACCGGATCGCGACGCACATGCTCGCCTTCGAGGGCGACGGCAAGGTCACGTTCTTCGACGGCAACTACCAGATGTACGAAGAGGACCGGAAGAAGCGCCTCGGCGACGACGGCGAGAAGGGGCCGAAGGGTAAGTTTCGCAAGCTCGGCGCGATGTAGCGTGACCTTCTGGTCGACGTGACTGCTCGACGCGCTCGCGTCGGTTCAAGGGGATGAGAGATGGCGCACATCATCGAAGAGGCGAAGTCGGGACGCGCCGGCTGCCGGACCTGCCGCAAGCCGATCGCGAAGGGGGAGCTCCGGTTCGGTGAGGAGGTCGAGAACCAGTTCGCCGACGGCGGCGAGACCACCTACCGCTGGCACCACCTCGCCTGCGCGGCGGGCGCGAAGACCGACGAGCTCCGCGCCACGCTCGCGGCTCCCGAGGGCGCCCCGCCGCCCATCGCCGACGAGCAGCGCGCCGAGCTCGAT
>JAHBWA010000066.1 GCA_019637195.1 Labilithrix sp.
CGGCGCACGTGGGCGGGACGATCCTCGGCGACGCCGGCGTCCGCGTCCGCGTCGCGACGCCGCTCGTCGCGCAGGGTACGAAGCTCCGGCTCGGCCTCACGGTCGAGGAGGCGCCGAAGGGCGCGACGAGCCTCGCGATCTGGCACGGCGAGCAGGCGCTCGCCGAGGCGCCGCTCGGGAGAGAGGCCATGCGCTTCGACCTCCCGCTCGGCGAGGCCGAGGAGACGTTCGCCACGCTCGCGCTCTCGACCTCCGTGGGCGCGCCCATCGGCGAGCTGCCGCTCACCCTCCACCGTGGCGATCTCCGCCCGCGCCCGACGGCGCTCTCGCGCGCGTCGGTCGTCGCCAAGGACATCGCGCTCGAGGTCGTGCGCGGCGGCAAGCGCGATCGCAAGGTCCTGCTCGCGCGCGGCACGGGCCTCCCCGCTCAGGTGACGCACGTCTTCTTCACCGCCGATCAAAGCGGTGCCGTCGTCCTCCGGATCCTGCAGAACCGGCTGCCGATCAAGACGCTCGCGGTGGACGTCCCACGGGAGCTCCCGGTCGGCAGCCCGGTCGAGGTCGTCCTCCGCTGCGACGAGTCGATGCGGCTCGAGGCGCAGGCGACGGTCGGCTCGCAGCAGATCCAGGCGCACATCGAGCCGCCGCAGAGCCCGGCGGGCGAGGCGGGCGACGTCGAGGCGCTGCTCGAGCGCGCAGAGAAGGCGAAGCGGGCGCTCTGGGGCGGGCTCGGATCCGAGTTCGCGCGCGAGGCTGACCTGCTCGTCGTCGGCATCCGCGAGGTGATCCACACCGATCCCGACAAGCTCGCGGCGCTGTGCGAGCGGCTGCGTCACCTCGTCGAGGAGTTCCACGGTGGCGTCGGCGAGGGGCTCGTCCCGCCGATGGCGCGAATGGAGGACGCGTTCGACACGCTCCGCCGCGTCGTTTACCGCGCGAGCGGCACCCTGATGGGCATGGATCGCGCGGCCTGGGACGATCGCATCGATGCGCTCTACGACAAGGCGATGGAGGCGCACGCCGGCGGGGATGGCCCGACGTGGCGCCGCGTGTACAACGAGGTGCAGGCGCTCTGCGAGACGGCCTACCAGGAGGAGTTCTCGCTGATGCGCACCGACGATCCTGCTTGGATCGTGCGGAGGTCGTTGACGCTCACCTGGCGCGCGCAGCGAGTCGAGCAGGCCCTCGCCGAGCTCGTCCCGAGCACGACCGCCGAGGTCCGCGCGATGCAGGCGGTCGAGCAGGCGCGCATCGAGAAGTGGCTGGCGGAGGGCGTGAAGAAGCCGCTCGCGGAGGCCGCCGCCGACAAGGAGCGCGGGACGCCCGAGCAGCGCCGCGCGCTCGAGAAGGTCGACGCCGAGATCGATCGCATCGAGGCGGCGGTCGAGCGCCTGCCCGCGATCGGCCTCGTCACCGACCGCGGCGCCGGCGGATGAAGCGCGGCGCGCGGCGGCGGCCGGGGCGCGGCGCGCCATGAGCGTCGCGGCGTCGGTCGCCCTCGCGGTCGCCGAGCGCGTCGAGCGCACGGGCGGCGCGCGCGCGGGGCTCGTGGCGTGGCGGACGCTCGCCCAGAGCGCGTCCGACGTCGAGGTGCGCGCGAGGGCGATCCTCGCAGGCCTCCGCTGCGCGCTCGCGCTCCGCGACGGCGACGCGCTCGACGGGCTCACCGCGAGCTGGGGGACCGTCGACGCGGGCGTCTGGGACGAGGCGATCGGCTCGCTGTGCGTCGAGCTCGTGCGGGCCGGTCTCGGTCCGTGCGCGACCGCGCTCGCGCGCGCCGACGCACGGCGGCACCCTACCGCGCGCTCGCTCTACGCCTTCGCGCGCTGCCTGGACGTGGCGTGCGACGCGGGCGCGGCCGACGCGTTCCGCGACGCGATCGCGCGGGCAGAGCGGGAGGGCGCCCGCGCGATCGAGCTCGCGGCCCGCGTACGGCGCGCGGCGATCCTCGCGCGCGCGTGGGAGACGCTGACCGAGGCGCTCGCCGAGGCTGGACGCGTCCCGCCCGCCGCGGTGCCGCCGGCCTCCCGACTCGTGCTCGCCTCTGTCCTGCTCCGCGCCCCGAGCCGGTTCTCTCGCGCGGCGGCGCTCGGCCTCCTGGACGCGCTCGTCGAAGGAGGCGACGAGGCGCTCGCGGCGCGGGCGCTCGGCTTGGCCGCGCGTTGGGCCGACGAGGTCCGCGACGGGCTCACGCCGCTCGAGGCCGACCGGCTCGTCGCGCTCTTCGGTCGCGAGGCGGCGGTGAGGACGTCCCCCCGCGCGCGCGACGCCGCGCGCGTGCTCGCGCGGATCGCCGCGGCGAAGGACGAGCGCGCCCTCGCCGCGGCGCTCGACGGCGCGACGGGCGTCGATCCGCGCCTCGCGCCGCTCCACGCGCGCGCGCGCGACGTCCTCGGCGGTCGCTACGAGGCTCCGCCGTCGGGCGCCGACGCGCCTCCCGGCGATCCGGCGCGGCGTCGGCTCTTCCGATGGTCGGAGCTCCTCGACGTCGTCGTCGCGATGCGCGATCGCGCGCCCTCCCGCGCCGCCAGCGCGCTGCGGTCGCTCGTGGAGGCCGAGGCGTCCGGCGAGCGCTTGCCGGTCGAGGTCCTCGGCGTGGCGCAGGCGGCGCTGGCGTACGGCGATCCGGAGCTCGGCGCGGTCGCCGCCGAGCTCGTCGCGCGGCGGCTGCGCGAGGTGAGCGCGGGAGCGCCGCCGCGGGGCTGGGCGCTCCTCGCCGACACGCTCGCGGGCTTGGGCATGGCGGAGCTCGAAGGGAGCGCGCGCCGGGCGTCGGTCGCGGCGAAGGAGTCGGGCGCCGCCGAGGCGCTCGGGACGTCGCTCGCGCGCGAGGGTTGGGAGCTCGCGAAGCGCGGAGAGCGAGCGCGAGCCATCGCGAGGCTCCGCGAGGCGAAGGCGCTGCTCGTCGGGCCGCGCTGAGTCCGTGGTCTCTTCGTCGCGCGCGACCGGCGCGCGAGGTCGTGGCACAGAGACCTGGCGGCTCTCGCTGCACCCGCCGCTGGAGCGGCACTTGAAACCGGAGGCGGCGTACGACGTGCAGTAGGTCATCCCGTCGAGCTCCCCGCCTCCGTCGGGGGCGGAGCGGAGGTCTTCACCCTCGCAGCTCAAGAAGCACAGAGCACCGGGCGGAGCTGCGTGGCGCCGGCGGACTGCTGCCCCGGCCTCGACGCCGGCACGCTCCAGGGGCGAGGTTCCAGCGCGGGTAGCGCGGGTGGCGCGCAGCCCGAGCCGGGGCGTGGCGCCGTCCGTTTGGATGCCCGCAGGCTGGATCATGCATCGTCCGTCGATCCAGGGCGCGCCCGCGCGACGCCGATGTCGGTTGCGTCACGACATCCTCGAGAGCGCGGTATTCTCCGCTCTTGCGCGCGCTCTCTCCGTCGCGCGTCGAGGACGGCGTCGTTTACTCCGCGGCACGATGAGTGCAAAATGGCAGGCTCGCTGGAACGAACGGTTTCAGCGCCATGCAGGGGAGCCGACTCGATGAGGATGGCCGTGGTGGTGTTTGCGCTCGCAGCGCTCGGGGGCGCGCTCGCGTGCTCCGACAAAGTCGACGCTGGGACGTTCAACGGCTCGATCAACGGGAGCTGCAACCGCGCCCGCGCGATCACCGTCGAGGAGCACGCCGGCGCCGCGATGAACGACAAATCGCTCGCGCTCACCTTCGACGACGGGCCCTCCGAGGCGACGATCGAGCTGTCGGCCTTCCTCAAGGCCGAGGGGATCTCGGCGACGTTCTTCGTCAACGGCACGCACATCGAGGGGCGCGAGGCCGTGCTCGATCAGCAGCTCGCCGACGGTCACCTCCTCGGCAACCACACGCATACGCACGCCGCGTTGACGACGCTCTCGCACGCCGACATCGTGACGGAGGTGACGGAGACCGATCGGCTCCTCGCCGGGCGCGTCGCGGCGGACAAGCTCTACTTCCGCCCGCCGTTCGGCGACTGGAACGAGGCGGTCGCGACCGCGCTGTCCGGGAGCGCGATGAAGAAGTACCGCGGCCCGGTCGGCTGGGACGTCGGCGACAGCCTGACCGAAGGCAGCGCCGCGGACTGGGATTGCTGGGACGAGCAGAACGGCACGCGCACCGTCGAGGAGTGCGGCGATCTCTACTTGAAGGAGATCCGCGCGAAGAAGCGCGGCGTCGTCCTCCTCCACGACGGCCCGCCGGGCGGAGCCGGGCTCAAGACGACGAGCATGGTGAAGTACATCGTCCCGATCCTGAAGGCCGAGGGCTACACGTTCGCGCGGATCGACGAGGTGAAGCTCGTGCCGCACGGCACGCCTCCGCCCGTCAGCGAGCCGCCTGGCACCCGCTCCGGGCCGACCCCGCCCGATCCGTGCGACTAGCAGGCGTGGCTCAGGGCACGCAGGGCGCGTAGAGGCTCTTGTAGTTCGCGTAGCGAACGCGGAAGACGCTGCCCGCGCCCGCGGGCCGGACCTCGACGCCGTTCACCGTGACGAACAGCTCCACCACCGCGTCGACGAGGGCGCCGCTCGCGCCTCCCGGGACGCCGAGGTCGAAGGCGGGGCAGTCGTTCGCGTCCTGCACGGTGAAGTGCCCCGGGATGGGATCGAGCGCGCGCAGGTCGATCGCGTAGCGCGCGTTGTTTCCGACGCGCTTGTCGAAGGAGACCCAGCTCGACGAGAACGCGCCGCTCGCGCCGACGCGCGCGTGGACCTGAACGTCGAGCTCTCGCCAGAGCTCCGGGTTGTCGCGATCGGTGACGCCCTGCTTCCAGACCTCGAACGTGACGGCGCGGACCGCCGCGCGCTGCCGCGCCCAGGTGTCGTACTGGATCTCGCCGGTCACGGGACGGAGCGAGCCGTCGCAGATCCCGTCGCACGTCATGCGGTCGATCGCGAAGCGCACGTCGCCGATCCAGCCGGGCTCGTGCGCCGCGGGGGCGACGGCGAAGCGGTAGTTCTGCCCGAGGTTCGAGTCGTAGGCGCTGCAGCCCCAGCGGCTCGTGTTCTGGAACCACAGCTCGAGATCGCCCGAGGCGTCGAGGGTGAAGCCCGGATCGGCGCCGCCGCTGGCCGCGAGCCCGCCGGCCGCGAACGATCGAACAGGGCCTCCGCCGATGCGCCAGTAGCCGGTGATCGACCAGCCGGGCCCGCCGTTGATGTCGCCGCGGCACGTCGTGAGGCGTCCGGCGTCGTAGACCACGCGGACCCTCTTGCCCTTCTGCAGATCGCCCGTCACGCGCTGCCGCCAGCCGGCGTCGAACGCGATCGTCGCCGAGGTGCCGAGGGCAGCCTCGCTCGACTCGGTGTCGTTCGCCTCCTCGGCCGGTGCGCATCCGCCGGCGAGCGCGAGCGCGGCGGCGAGGACCGGGACGCGCAAAAGCTCAAATATGAATGGTTTCGATGTGTTGCGAAGAAGCGGCCCGGCCCCTGCGTGACTCATGGCTGAGTCACTAGCGCAGCGCTGTCGGGAGTCAAGGACGCGGGTGCGAGATCGGCGTACTTCGGTTCGCGCTGACGGACTCCGGCGTCCGCTCGGAGCTCGGGACGGTCAGTCCGTCCGTCTTCGGCGGCAGCGCCGGCACCGTGCACGCGAGCGTCCGGGCGGCGGTGGGCTCCCAGCCCGTCGACGTGATGAGGCGCGCGCCACGCTTGTACGAGAGGTACGACCAGAACCAGTTGAAGAGGACGACGAGGCGGTTCTTGAAGCCGATCAAATAGAAGATGTGGATGAAGAGCCACGCGAGCCACGCGATGAACCCGGTCATCTTGAGCCCGCGCGCCCAGGCGATCGCGCGCGAGCGACCGATCGTCGCCATCGAGCCCTTGTCGAAGTAGCGGAAGGGCGATCGCGGTGGTCGTCCGTCGCTCTCGGCTTCCCACGCGATGATCTGGGCGACGTAGCGGCCCTGTTGCATCGCCACGGGGCTGACGCCGGGCAAGACCTCGCCCTTCTCTTCGAAGCGCGCCATGTCGCCGATCGCGAAGACCTCCGGGTGATCCGGCAGCGAGCAGTCCTGTCCGACGACGACGCGGCCCTGGCGATCCCGCGGGACGTCGAGGCACTCCGTGAGCGCGCTCGCGCGCACGCCCGCGCCCCAGAGGACGGTCGCAGCGTGGATCCGGGCTCGCTCGCGGCCCGCGCCGAGCCCTGGAACGTCGTCCGCGCTCTCGCCCTCGAGCACCACGCCGTCGTCGTCGATCGCCACCACGCGCGAGCCCGTCCGCACCTCGACGCCGAGCTCGGCCAGCTGCTCGACCGCGCTCTGGGCGAGGTCCTCCGGGAAGCTCGGGAGGATGCGCGGGCCCGCCTCGATGAGCACGACCTTGGTCTCGCGAGGATCGGCCGCGCGGAAATCCTGCGCGAGGACGTAGCGCGCGAGCTCGGCGACGGCGCCGCTCATCTCGACGCCGGTCGGGCCGCCGCCGATCACGGCGAACGTGAGGAGCTTCTTCCGATCGCGGGCGTCCTCGGTCTTCTCCGCGCGCTCGAACGCGACGAGGACGCGGCGCCGGATCTCGAGCGCGTCCTCGACCGTCTTGAGCCCGGGCGCGTGCGGCTCCCACTCGTCGTGGCCGAAGAAGCCGTTGCGCGCTCCGGCGGCGAGCACGAGCCAGTCGTACCCCTCGACGAGATCGGTGCCGGTGCCCGGATCGGAGATGTGGATCCGCCTGTCGGCGAGGTCGACCCCCGTGACCTCGCCGAGCACGACGCGCACGTTCTTCTGCTCCGCCAGGATGCCGCGGATGGGTGAGGCGATCTCGCTCGGCGCGAGCCCGGCCATCGCGACCTGATAGAGCAGCGGCTGGAACAGGTGGTAGTTGAGGCGATCGACGAGGAGGATGTCGACGTCGGCGCCGTCGAGCGCCTTCGCGACCTCGAGCCCGCCGAATCCCCCACCCACGATCACGACCCGGCGTTTGCCTTTGCTCATCGCGCCGCCCAGGAGATGGGGTCGCGCCGCGCCATGTCAAGCCGGCGGGGCTTCGCACTGCGACCCGAGGGCCCGGCGCGGGTTTCCACAAACGACACACGGAGCGCGCCGGACGGCAACACGGCCCTGGCACTGTCATCCTCACGGCCGAGCGGGTCTCGGCCGGGGGCAGCGCCCCGACTGGAGGATCCTCGCATGGGCACGCTCGAGACGCTCGCCATCGTCGCCGCCGTGTACGTCCTCGCCTTCGTCGCTCACCGCGCCACCGCGGGAGTCGGCGGCCGCTCGGTGCCCGACGAGGGCTGAGCCCGCGCCGGCGCGCGCGTGTCGAGCGCGCGTCGGTGCGTGAGTCGGCGAACGCCGGCGTGCAGTCGGCGAAGGCCGGCGTGCAGTCGGCGAAGGCCGGCGTCAGTCGGCGAACGCCGGCGTGCGAGTCGGCGAACGCCGGCGTGTGCGGTAGTGGCGTTCGGGCTATCGTGGCGCGGTGTCGAAGAAGCGCGCCCCCGCGAAGCGAGCGAGGACCGAGCGCCGCGAGTCGGAGCGCGCGGGCGTGAAGCTCGCCGAGGCGCGCCTGCGACTCGCAGAGCTCGAGGCCGGCGGATCGCCGGAGAGGCCGATCGAGGTGACGAGCGCGTCGATCGTCGAGCCGCACGCGGCCGGGCTCGGCTGCGCCGCGTGCGGGAGCAGCACGCGCGTCGAGGAGCACGCGGCGGTCACCGTGCCGGACGCGAGCGGCGTCGGTCGCGCGCTGCGCGTCGTCCGGATCCGCTGCGCGCGGTGCGGCGTGGCGCGCGACGTCTACTTCCGCCTCGGCACGACGCTCGCGAACTGAGCCGCGCTCGCGCCGCGACGACGGGCCAGGGGCGCGAAGCGTTCGGTGCTCCGCGCGAAAGCGACTACCATGTCTCGCCGATGCGCCGCACGCTCCTCGCATGCTTCGCCGGCGGGCTCTCGGGCCTTTGCCTCGTCGTCCTCGCGTCGTGCGGCGGCGACGAGGATCGAGCGAAGCCGCCGGCGGAAGACGCGGGCACCGACACGGCGCTCGTCGGTGACGAGATCTCCCCGCCGGAGCCCGACGCCGGGCCTCCGCCGGGCGACGTCTGCGGCGACGGCTCAGGCCTCCAGCCCGATGCGCCGTGGCCGCTCCGCGGCGGCTGCGCGACGCGGGCGGGGTGGTCCGCGCTCCCGGGCCCGACGAACGCGCAGGTGTCGTACCGCGTCGCTGCGCCGGTGGGCGAGAGCTCGCCGGCGGTGAGCTCCCTCGGCGTCACGTGGGTCGGCGCGACGGACGGCCGCGTCCTGGCGATCACGAACGCCGGCGAAATCCGCTGGGCGCACCGCACCGGGGCGGCCGTGACGTCGTCGCCGGCGATCGACGTCGACGGCAACGCGATCGTCGGCGGCCTCGACGGGTTCCTCTATGCGCTCGCTCCGGACGACGGCGTGGTCGACGCCGACGCAGGCGACGTCGACGGCGACGCGGGCGCGGGCGCTCCGCCGGCGAGGGTCGTGTTCCGGCTCGCGGTGGGGCCGATCGCGTCGTCGCCGGTGATCGGCGCGGGCGGGACGATCTACGTCGGGACGACCGACGGCAAGCTCGTCGCGGTGCGGAGGGACGGCGGCGCCGTGTCGTGGTCCGGCGCGACGGGCGACACGCGCGGCTCGTCGCCGGCGCTCGGACAGGACGGGACGATCTACGTCGGCAGCACCGACCGGAAGCTCTACGCGTTCGCGCCCGCGGGCGCGAGGAGGTGGGCGCTCGATCTGGGCTCGCCGGTGCACGGCTCCCCCGCGGTCGGCGGCGACGGCACGGTCTACATCGGGACCGCGGACGGCAAGCTCCACGCGGTCGGCGCGTCCGGCGACAGGCGCTGGTCGTACGCCACGGGCGGCGCCATCACCGGCACGCCGGCCGTCTACGCCGGCGTCGTGTACGTTGGGTCGGAGGACAAGAGCCTCCACGCCGTCTCCGCCCTCGACGGGCAGGCGCGCTGGACCTACGCGACGCTCGGCGCGGTCGGCACGCCGGTCATCGGACCCGACGGCACGGTCTACGTCGGCGCGAACGACGCGCGCGTCTACGCCGTCACGTCGCGAGGCGACCTCTTCTACGCGGTCAACGTGAGGGGCTCGGTCACGACGGCTCCGGCGATCGGTCCGGGGCCATCGCTCTACGTCACCACGGACAACGCCCTCGTCGTGATCTCGCCGTGAGGTGACGCCGCGTGATCTCGCCGTGAGCGACGCCGCGCGAGGTGCTCGCGGCGTGTGCTAGCGTGACGAGCCGATGTCGAAGCTCGCGGTGTCGCTCGTCGTGATCGCGTCGGTGCTCGGCTGCGGCGGCGGTCCGCCGGTGAAGACGGCGTCGGGCGAGCGGATCGAGCGCGTGACGATCGAAGAGCGGTTCGCGACGAGCGACGAGGTGAAGGAGACGACCCTCCGCGGCGAGCGGCTCCGCACGGCCGTCGAGCTGATGGACGAGCATGACGTCACGACCCTGAACGGCAACTTCGAGTCGAAGTCCGTCGTCCACACGGGGAACGTCACGGTGATCGTCAAGCCGGTGACGGGAGCCGAGCGGCGCATCTTCGTCGAGAGCTGCGCCCACAAGAAGCTCTGCCCGTTCCTCGAGGCCGCGCAGGCCAAGGGGCTCATCGAGCGCAGGCCGCTCGCCTGCAAGAGCGAAGCGCGCTGCGGGCGGTGAAGCGGCGCGCGCTGCGGCGGGAGATGACGCGCGCCGCGGGTGATGAAGCGGCGCGCGCTGCGGCGGGAGATGACGCGCGCTGCGGGCGATGAAGCGGCGCGCGCTTGCGCTGAAGCGGGCGCCGCCGCTCAGTGCAGGACGAAGTTGTTGAGCGCCTGGACGATCACGCCGACGATGCTCTCACCGGCGATGCCGCCCGCGGCGATCGCGACGAGGTATTTGTCCGCCCAGTCCTTCTTCCACGCCGTCGCGACCGCGCCGAAGAGCGCGCCGAGGAACATCGCGAGGGGGTAGAAGAACGGTAGGACCATCCCGAGGCCGAGGCCCGTCGGGGAGGGCAAGAACCTCTTGAAGCGCTTCGGCGCGAAGATCTCGGCGAGCGCGAGCGCTACGCCGACCCCGGCGCCCCACCAGATCGCGGTCTGCGACATCGGGTGGAGGTTCGCCAGCCCGAACTTGAACACCTCGGCGACCGCCTTCCACTGCTGCGCCGCGACCGCGGGGAAGACCGCGGGTCGCGTCTCCGTCCCGGTGAGCGGCAGCGCGTTGGGCACGAGGAGCAGGTAGCCGAGGCTGCTCGCGACGGTCCCGGTGAAGATGCCGAGCGCCTGGGCGATGAACTGCCGCCGCGGGTTCGCGCCGAGCAGGTAGCCCGTCTTCAGGTCGTTGAGCAGGTCGGCGCTCGCGTGCGACGAGCCGGCGGTGATCCCGGCCGTCTGGAGGTTCGCGGTCGAGCTCTGCGGGATGAGCACGCCGTAGGTGAGCTGCATGATCTTGCCGAGCGGTCCGCCCGGCGTGATGTCGCTCTCACCGGTCGCGCGGCACGCGACGATCGCGAGGACGAAGGTCATCGCCACCGCGAGGACGCCGTAGTGCACCGGGATCTCGAAATAGAGGTGCGCCACCGTGATGATGCCGGTGGCCGAGACGGCGAGCCCGCCGACGAACCAGCTCGTCGGCACCTCGACGTCGTTCGAGAGCACGGCGCTGTCGCCGCCGTCGTCGCGGCTCGTGGACTTGCCGGGGAGCATCCCCGCGATGGCGCGGCCGATCGTGCGCCACTGCGCGGCGAACGAGACGAGCCCGCTCGCGACGAGCAGCGGCGCGCCCGTCCAGATGCCGATCTCCTTCCACGCCGTCTGCGGCCGCGTCGCGGCGGAGGCCAGCTTCCCGGCCGCGTTCTCCCACTCCCAGTCGAGCGCGGGCGGCGCGAGGAAGAACGCGACGACGAGCCCGCCGACGACCATCCACGCCGTGACGCGGAGGCCGACCAGGATCCCGGCGAACACGAGCGCGACGCCGTGATCGAGCTTGATGTGGTAGTCGCTCGGGAGGAACGGCCGACCCTCCGGGTGGATCCGCGCGGGACCGGCGCTCGCGAGGCGCTGCCAGAGCGCGGGGACGGCCGCCGCGATCCAGTCGAACACGTTCGACTGTCCGGGGAGGATCGTGTCGCGCACGATCGCGCCGCCGTCGCGCAGCACCTCGCCGGTGTTCGGATCGCGCGCCTTCAGGATCTCGAGGTCCTTGAGGACCGGGACGAGGCCGCTCACGGCGGCGGTGGCGAAGAGCGCCCGCGCCTTCGCCATCGCCTCTTCGCCGCGGCTGTAGAGGCCCTGGAGCGTGACCGCCGCCGCCGTCCCCGACGGGAACTTCAGCTTCTCGCGGTTGATCATCCCGCGCTTCATCGGGATGGCGAGCGTGACGCCGAGGAGCGCGAGGAAGAACACCCACGCGGCGACGACCGCGGACGGAAGCTGCGTGCCCTGCGGGTTCGCCTCCGTGACCGTGAGCAGGAGCATCGCCGGGATGGCGGAGATGAGCATGAAGCCCGTCGCGTAGCCGGCGGACGACGCCGTCGAGACGGTGGTCGTGTTCTCGAGGATGCTGAGGCCGCTGCGCGGGATGCCGAGCTTGTTCAGCGCGACGCCGAGCAGCCAAGGCCCGGGCAGCAGGACCTTCTTCCACGTAGGCCAGTGCGGCGCCTCGCGCGCGAGGTTCGTCAGCCCGGTCCACACGGCGAACGAGAGGATCGCGGCGGTGAGGTTGACGCCGAGGAACCAGCCGGTCTTCAGCCCGATGTAGATGTTGGTGAACGACAGGAAGAAGCCGAGCACGCTCCCGAGGAGCACCGCGCGCACGGTGAGCTGCGCGGCGCCCGGACGGTAGATGCGCGCGTACCACTCGGGCTCGTCCATCTCGAGGACGCGCTCGGGGGAGATCTCGAGCGGACGGCTCGCGTCGACTTCCTCCGGCGTCACGGCCGGGCGCTGGAACAGGCTCACGCCTCCTGCATACTAGAAGGCGCGCGGGATCGCGCGTTTGTGGACGGCGCGGCTCGTCGGCGGGCCTCGCTCACCGCGGCCGTAGCAACATCCAGGCGGCCACGAGCGCGACGGCGAGCACGAGGAGCGCGAGCAGGACGATGACGAGGCCGGGGCCGCTCGGCTGAGGTCGCGCCAGCGAGGGCGGCACGCTCGGAGGCTTCGGCGCGCCGCCGCTCGGCTGAGGCCGCGCCAGCGAGGGCGGCACGCTCGGAGGCTTCGGCGCGCCCGGCGCCGGGGCAGGCGCGGGCGCGTTTGCGGCCGCCGAGGGAGAGGTGGGCGGCGGCGGTGAGCGCCCGGCCGCGGCGTCGTTCGTCGCGCTCGGCGGCGCGAGCGCGCCCGCGGCCGGCGAAGCCTGAGCGAGCGGGGAGGGGACGCCGACGGCGAGCGACGCCGCGAGCGGCGACGGGGCACCGAGCGACGTCGCGAGCGGGGACGGGACGGCGCTGCCCACGGTCACAGCGTGCGGCGACGTCGGGGGCGCGACGTCGGCGGGCACGGGCGAGGCCGCCGCCGGCGGCGCGGGAGAGGCTGCGGGCGCGGCGCGTGGCGCCGGCGGCGGGCGCGGCCGATGGCCGGGCGCGTTCGCCATTACGATCGTGCTGGTGAGCGACGAGCCGTTCGCAGCGCTCGCGTTCGCGGCGGAGGCGTTCGCAGCGCTCGCGTTTGCGGCGGAGGCGTTCGCGGCGCTCGCGTTCGCAGCGGAGGCGTTCGCGGCGCTCGCGTTCGCAGCGGAGGCGTTCGCAGCGCCTGCGTTGGCGGCCGCGGCGGCCCTAGCGCGGACCTTGAGCATCGCCGCGGCGACCTCGCCGTCGTACGCCGTCGCTGCGAGCGTCGAGGCGTCGACGACGGGTGGAACGCTCTGTTTCGTGAGCTCACGAAGCTCGGCCCAGAAGGCGCCCGCGTTCGCCGGGCGATCCCGCGGGTCCGGCGCGAGCGCGCGCGCGAGCAGGTCCTCGACGGGCGCCGGCAAGGTGAGGCCGACGCTCGACGCCCGCAGCGCGCTCGTCATCGACGGGCGCACCCTCTCGCCGCGCATCACCTCGAGCATCACCAGCACGAGCGCGTAGAGGTCGCTCCACGCGCCGATCTCGCCGGCCTCCGAGGAGAGCTGCTCCGGCGCGCAGTAGGCGACGGAGAAGAGCTGGACGCCGTCCGCCGTCGCGAGGTTCTTCCCGGCGCCCGCCTCGCCCGAGAGGATCTGCGCGAGCCCGAAGTCCAGCACCTTGAGCCGCGACCCTCCCGGCGAGCCGTCGGCGCGCTGCGGGAGCCGCGTGAGCATCAGGTTCGCCGGCTTCACGTCGCGGTGGACGATCCCCTGGGAGTGCGCGTGGGCCAGCGCGAGCGCGGCGCTCTCCATGAGGTCGAGCGTCTCGCGCAGCGACCGGCCCGGAGCGCCGCGCGCGCGTCGTTCGGCCAGATCGGCGGCCAGCGTGCGGCCGTCGAGCCACTCGAGCACGATGTACGGGACGGGCTCGCCGGTCGTCGGCGCGAAGAGCTGCCCCGAGCCGAGGCAGCCGACGATGTCGTGCGTCCCGCGCGACAGGTGCTGCAGGATCTTCGTCTCCTCCCCGAAGCGGCGGACGATCGAGGTCCGCGCCGCGTCGGTGAGGTTCGCGAGGCGCGTCAACCGAAGGCACTTGATCGCGACCGGCTCCTCCCGCCCGTCGACGCGGCCGCGGTAAACGATGCCGAAGCCGCCTGCGTCGACGCACTCCTCGAACCGGATCCGCTCGACGGTGCGGTTCGCGAGGCCGAGCGCGTCCGGTCCGGTCACTCGCGCACCCTCGCCAGCTCGGCGCCCGCCATGGCGGACGAGCATAACTCAAAAGAGCGCGCCTCCTCGGCATCCGCTAACGTCGCGCGTCGATGGCCGAACGTGAGCTCCGCAGCGTCTGCGTCTTCTGTGGTTCGCGCCCGGGGGCGTCTCCGGCGTTCGTGGAGGCGGGCGCGGCGATGGGCCGTGCCGTCGCCTCCCGCGGGCTCACGCTCGTCTACGGCGGAGCGCGGGTCGGCGTCATGGGCGCGGTCGCGGAGGCGGCCCTCGCCGCCGGCGGGCGCGTCGTCGGCGTCATCCCCCGCTCGCTCGTCTCGAAGGAGATCGCGCACGACGGGTTGAGCGAGCTCTTCCTCACCGAGACGATGCACGACCGTAAGGACCGCATGGTCGCGCTGAGCGATGCGTTCGTCGCGCTCCCTGGCGGCTTCGGCACCTACGACGAGCTCTTCGAGACCATCACGCTCGCGCAGCTCGGCCTCCACGACAAGCCGAATGCCCTGCTCGACACGGAGGGCTTCTTCCAGCCGCTCGTCGCGCTGATGCGCCACACGATCGACCACGATTTCGCGGCGCCCGAGCACGCAGGGCTCCTCGTGATCGAGCGCGATCCCGAGCGGCTGCTCGACGCGCTCGCGGCGTGGACGCCGCCGCCGCTCGGCTCCAAGGCGCTCGATCGACGAGGTGCGCCGTGAGCCCGCGCGGCGTCGATCCCGACCTCTGGCGGCGCCTCGCGGCCGAGGCGCGCGCGCGGGCGCGCGAGAGCGAGCCGGCGCACGACTTCTTCCACGTCGAGCGGGTCGTCGCGAACGCGCTCGCGATCGCGCGGGCGGAGGACGCCGGCGAGACGAGCGAGGCCGTCGTCGCGGTGGCCGCGCTGCTCCACGAGCTCTTCACGCTGCCGAAGTCGCACCCCGACTCCCCCTCGGCGGGCGACGTCTGCGCCGAGCACGCGCGCGCGCTGCTCGCGCAGGAAGGCGCACCGGCTGGGATCGTCGAGCCCGTCTGCGCCGCCATCCGCGATCACGCGTTCTCGAAGGGCGTGGTCCCCGACGCCCTCGAGAGCCGGATGCTCCAGGACGCCGATCGCCTCGACGCGCTCGGCGCCATCGGGCTCGCGCGCATGTGGGCGACCTGCGCGGACATGAAGCGCCCGTTCTACGCGCCAGACGACCCCTTCTGCGCGTCGCGGGCGCCCGACGACAAGTCCTGGGGGCTCGATCACGTCTTCAAGAAGCTCCTCGTCGTCCCGGAGCGCCTCCACCTGACGAGCTCGCGCGCGCTCGCGGCGGAGCGCGTGCGCTTCATCCACGCGTTCCTCGACCAGCTCCGCGCGGAGATCGGCGGCGCCGGCTGAGCGCCCGCGTCGACGGCGCGGGGACGCGCGCCTACCGCGGCGTCGCGGGCGAGGTCGGCTCGCGCTCGTCGGCGCGCGTCACGTCGGCGGAGAGCCAGGCGAGGCACAGCGGCACCGGGAGCGCGAACGCGTAGAGCGCGAGCCCGGTCGTGCCGAAGGCCAGCCCGAACGCGGCGCCCACCGCCAGCGCGCCGGCCGTCAGCGCCGCAGTGACCGCGGTGCGGGCGCGGACGACCGGAGGGACCGCGCTCGCGGGCGCTCGGCTGACGAGGATGGCGGGGTTGTTCGTGGTCATACCCGCGCCACTGCGAGCGGCGTGCCGTCCTCCGGGCGCGGCCTTCTCGCGCCTTCTCGCGGCGGCGCCGCGGCGGTCCCGCGCAGGAGCTGCGTGGGGGCGCGCGCGTTGCGCTGAAGGGGATCGTGGGCCGCGCCCGCGCGCGGTTGTACCCTCACCGCCGTGGTGCCCGCTCACACCGTCGACGATCCGCGCGCCGCCCTCCGCTCGATGGTGCTCGTCGGGGCGCTCTTCTTCCTCTTCGGCTTCATCACCTGGATGAACGGGCCGCTCATCGCGTTCGTACAGCTGGCGTTCGAGCTCGGCGAGGTGGGCGCCTTCTTCGTCCCGCTCGCGTTCTACCTCTCGTATTTCTTCTTCGCGTTGCCCGGGGCGTGGGTGCTCCGCCGGACGGGCATGAAGCGCGGGATGTTCGTCGGGCTCGCGGTGATGGCGCTCGGCGCGCTCGGCTTCGCGGAGCTCGCGGCCGCGCGGTCGTACCCGGGCGTGCTCGCGAGCCTCTTCGTGACCGGCGCGGGGCTCTCGCTGCTTCAGACCGCGGTGAACCCCTACGTGAGCATCCTCGGTCCGCACGAGACGGCCGCGCGGCGCATCGCGATCATGGGGATCTGCAACAAGCTGGGTGGTTTGCTCGCGCCGCTCGTGGCGGGGTCCTTCGTGCTGCGCGATCTGGACGCCTTCGCGGCCCGCGTGGACGCCGCGCCCGTCGCCGCGCGCGAGCTCCTCCGCGCCGAGCTCGCTCACGCCATTCGCGCCCCGTACCTCGTCATGGCGCTCGTCCTCGTCGTCCTCGCGGCGGGCACGCGCCTGTCTCCGCTGCCGGCGCTCCGCGCCGAGACGCGCGCCGAAGCGGCGAGCCGCCCGCTCCGCCGCTTCCCGCACGTGTGGCTCGGCGCGCTCTGTATCTTCGCGTACGTCGGCGTCGAGGTGATGGCGGGGGACGCCATCGGCACCTACGGCAAGAGCTTCGATTTGCCGCTCGACCAGACGAAGTTCTTCACGTCCTTCACGCTCGCCGCCATGCTGCTGGGCTACGTGGCGGGGCTCGTCGCGATCCCGCGCTGGGTGACCCAGGAGCGCTACCTCGCGCTCTCCGCGGCGCTCGGCGTGGTGCTCACGCTCGGCGCGTTCTTCACCTCGGGCGGCGCGTCGGTCGCGTTCGTGGCGGCGCTCGGCTTCGCCAACGCGATGATGTGGCCGGCCATCTTCCCGCTCGGCATCCGCGGCCTCGGCGCCCTCACCGAGGCGGGCTCGGCGCTGCTCGTGATGGGCATCATCGGCGGCGCCGTCGTCCCGCAGGTCTTCGCCGTGGTGAAGCAGCACGCCGACGTGCAGTGGACGTTCCTGGCGTTGATGGCGCCATCGTACCTCTACATCCTCCACTTCGCGCTGCGCGGGCACCGCGCTGGACTCGGGGCCGCTGGCGCGGCGACGTGATCGCGCCGCGCGCGGCCCGCGCGCTCAGGGCGAGTAGGCCTTCTTCCAGGTCTCCCGGTAGCTCGCGAGCTCGGCGTCCCACCGGGCGTCGTCCCAGCCGAGCTCGGGCTGCACGAGCGCGCGGATGTCCGTGACGAGATCGAGCCCGCCGTTCGGGAGGAGCAGGCCGAGGCGTACGCGCCGGAGCAGGAGATCGGACAGCGTGACGACGCCCTCGGCGCGCGCCGCGTGGCGGAGCTCGCTCCAGAGCGCGATCGATCCGGGGATGTGATGGCAGCGCTCGCGGTCGGCGACGATCTCGAGGATCTCGGGGCCGAAGCGGCCGAGCAGGCGGACGCGGTCGTCGTCGGTGACCGAGCCCGGCCAGTCGATGCCGTCGACGTTGGGCTCGAGGACGCGCGTGCGCGGCGAGAGGCCGCCGAGCTCCTCCTCCGCCGCCGCGAGCGCGTCGCGCGCCATGACCGCGAAGGTGGTCAGCTTTCCGCCGGTGATCGTCAGGAGGCCGTTCTCCTTCCAGATGGCGTGCTCGCGCGACTCCTTCGACGGATCGGACTTGCCCGTGTCGATGACCGGGCGGACGCCCGACCACGTCGAGATGACGTCCTTCTCGGTGATCTCCGCGGCGGGGAACGCCTTCTGCACGGTCTCGAGCAGGTACTCGCGCTCGGCGTCGCTGATCGCCGGCTCCTCGTCGAGCGCGCCGTGATCGACGTCGGTCGTCCCGAGGATCGTCACGCCCTCCCACGGGATCGCGAACACCGCGCGCTGGTCGCGCGGGTGGAGCAGGCTCACCGCCTCGGGGAGCGGGAGGCGCTTGTGCTCGAACGTGAGGTGGCTGCCGCGGATGCGGCGGAGGCGCTTGTCCTGCCCGAGCTGGGCGCGGAGCTCGTCGGCCCAGGCTCCGGTGGCGTTGATGACGATCTTGGCCTCGACCTCGGCGGTGCGCGAGGCGCCCGGCGCCATGTCGCGCACGACGACGCCGCGGACGCGGCCGTCGGCCGTGCGGAGGAGCTGGTCGGCGCGCGCGTAGTTGATCGCCGTGCCGCCTTGCTTCACCGCCTCGCGGAGCACGCGGAGGACGAGGCGCGAGTCGTCGGTCTGCGCGTCGAAGTAGCGGTAGCCGCCCTCGACCGCCGAGCCGTCGAGCGACGGGATGCGCGCGACGATCGCGTCGCGCGACTGCGATTCGTGGGCCCACTTCCCGGCGAGGGCGTCGTACATCGCGAGGCCGACGCCGTACATCCACTTGGGCATCTGGTCGCCGGGGAACACGCCGAGCGAGAAGCCGAGCGCGTTGACGAGCCCGGCGCCTTCCTGCATCAGGCGCTCGCGCTCGCGCACCGACTTGCGCGTGACGAGGAACTGACCCTGGCGGAGGTAGCGGAGCCCGCCGTGCACGAGCTTGGTGGAGCGGCTCGATGTCCCGGACGAGAAGTCCTGCGCCTCGACGAGGAGCACCTTCTTGCCGTGCCGGGCGGCCTCCCCCAGGATGCCCGCGCCGGTGATCCCGCCACCGACGATGACGAGGTCCCACGGCTGATCGAGGCGGCTCCAGATCTCGTCGCGGAATCCTCTCAGCCACATGACGCTGCTCGCATGGGCCGAGGAGCCTAGTCGACCTTCGGAAGACTGTCGCCCTCCGCTTTGATAGGCTCCGTCCCCTCGGGTCCCAGCCGTCGCTCGCGCTGGCCCTGGAGAGAGTGGAGACCTCGATGACGCTCGCCGAAAACCTGACGCCCTCGGGCCATCCCGTCGCCGCATCCGGACCGGCGGGGGAGCTCCGCGGCATACTCGGCCGCATGCGCGCCGCCGCGCGCAAGAGCGGGCCGCCCGACTACGACGCGCGCGTCGAGCACCTCGACAAGCTCGAGCGCGCCATCCTCGAGAAGAAGCACGACCTCGCGAAGGCCGTGTCGATGGACTACGGCAACCGCTCGAGGCACGAGACGCTCGCCGCCGAGGTGATGGTCGTCGTCAACGAGATCAAGCACGTCCGCACGCACCTCCACGAGTGGATGGAGACCGAGCCGCGCGAGGTCGCGTGGATGTTCTTGCCGGGCCGCGCCGAGGTGGTGATGCAGCCGGTCGGGGTGGTCGGCATCGTCGCGCCTTGGAACTACCCGGTGCAGCTGTCGCTCTCGCCGCTCGTCAATGCGCTCGCCGCCGGCAACCGCGTGATGATCAAGCCGTCGGAGCTCGCCGGCGACGCCGCCGAGGTCATCAAGCAGATCATCGCCGAGACCTTCGCGGCCGACCACGTCACCGTGGTGACGGGCGGGCCGGACGTCGCCGAGGCCTTCACGCACCTCCCGTTCGATCACCTCGTCTTTACGGGCTCGTCGCGCCTAGGCAAGCTCGTGATGAAGGCCGCCGCGGAGAACCTGGTGCCCGTGACCCTCGAGCTCGGCGGCAAGTCGCCGGCGATCGTCGGTGAGGGCTACTCGCTCCAGCAGGCCGCGCAGAAGATCATGTTCGGCAAGTGCTTCAACGCCGGGCAGACCTGCGTAGCGCCCGACTACGCGATCCTCCCGAAGGGTCGCGTCGACGCCTTCGTCGAGGAGTGCCGCGCCGCGGTCGGCAAGATGTACCCTAGCCTCGGCCAGAACCCGGACTACACGACCATCATCAGCGACGCCCACTACGAGCGCTTGCAGGCCTACCTCAAGGACGCGCGTGACCGCGGCGCCAAGATCATCGAGCTGAACCCGGCGAAGGAGGAGCTCGATCCGAACTCGCGCAAGATGGCGCCGATCCTCTTGCTCCACCCGAAGGACGAGATGCTCGTCATGCAGGAGGAGATCTTCGGCCCGATCATGCCGATCTTCACCTACGAAACGCTCGACGAGGCCATCGCCTACGTCAACGATCACCCGCGCCCGCTCGCGCTCTACTACTTCGACGACAGCCAGCGGCGGATCGATCGCGTGCTCCGTGAGACGGTCTCGGGCGGCGTCACCGTCAACGACGTGATGCTCCACGTCGCGCAGTCCGATCTGCCGTTCGGCGGCGCCGGGCCGAGCGGCATCGGCGCGTACCACGGGCGCGAGGGCTTCGAGGCCTTCACCAAGAAGAAGCCGGTGTTCTACCAGAGCCGGCTCAACGCCATGGGGATGCTGCGTCCGCCGTACGCGGGGCGGATCGACTGGGTGCTGAAGACGCTGCTCGGGAAGTAGCGCCGGGGCCGCGCCGGCGTCGCGGACGTTCGGCGGGCTCGCGCGCGGAATACGCTCTTCGTCGGCGGCGTTCACCGCGCACGATTCGATGAGCTCCGATGGCGAAGACCCGGCCCCGAGGAGCGGGCAGCAAAGCGCGAGCTCGGTCTCGACGTGGTGAGGCCGCATGATCCGCGAAAACCGCATGACCCGCGGCGGTCGCTCCGCGGCGGCCGCAGCTCTTTTCGCGCGCCGGCGCTCCTGCTCGCGGTCGTATCGGTCCTCGCGCTCGGCGCTGGGGTCACGCTCGTCGTCCACCGTCGTCCACCGTCGTCTCCGACGAGCGCCAATGGCGACGGCGCAGCGGCGACTCGCACGAGCGAGCACGATGCGCAAGGCGACGACGTCGCTCCCTTGTCCGACGAGTGCTGGCTCGCAAGCAGGCACATCGAGGAGGCTCGCGAGCACGCGTGGGTACGCGCGCACCTCGAGCTCAGGACCACGGTCAGGGCGAGCAAGGCGCCCGCCGGAGCTCCGATCGAGTGGCACGTCGCCGTTCCCGAGCACCTGCGTACGCTGTTCCCGGCGGTGAGCCGTGACGGTCGGACCGTCGTCGCGCGCTATCGGGAGAGCGCGTCCCAGGAGATCGTCGACGACGTCGAGCGCATGTCCTTCTTTTCGGTGACGACCGGCAAACCCATCGCGACATTCGTGCTCGACATGGCGCGCGAGCTGGATCTCGGAACGAAGGCGTCGCCCGCGGCGCTCCGCGAAGCACGAGAGCGGGACCGCGTCGCCGCGAATCGGCTCCTGGATGCGACGGAATGGCGTCGTCTCCCGACTTCCCGCATGGCCGACGATATCTGTCCCGGCGCGTTCGAGGAGCTCGACCGGGAGCGCAGTCGGCGCCAAGATTGGGAATGGGATCGCGTCGCGCGGTTCGAGGGGGAGGGCGTCGATCTCGAGTACGACCCGGCCCAGAAGCAAATCATCGTGCGCGCGGTCGCGGAGGACGGGAGTCTCTCGATCGGCACCCGTCCTGCCGATCGCGGTTTCGTCGGGCCCTGCGGTGAACCGGCGGTGGCCCTCGACGTCGACGCCTTCGGCTCGCGGAGCCTCGGGGTCTTCTTCGTCGTCCCCAACGGGGACGTCAGGTATGACAAAGAACGTCGCGGATGTTCGTTCCGGTCGATGGCCGACCGGATGCGCGCCGTCTACGTCCCCGGCAAGTGACCCGCGCTCGGACTGCGGTCCGGTCAGGCCCGGAGCTCGCTCACTTCGGCGTGAACTTCAGCGTGAGCTTCGTGCTCTCGATGTCTTGCTTCTTGATCGCCTTCTCCGCGTCGGCGACCTTCGAGTCGGCCGAGAGGCCGTCGAGGCTGGCGACCTTGAGCGCGTAGAGGACGAACTCGTACTCGTGCGCGGTCTGCGGGCAGGGGCCGGCGTAGCCGGGCGTGCCCTTGTAGCTGAGCGATTGCTTCGCGCCGGCGGGTTTCGACAGCTCGTGCTTCGCGGAGAGGCCCTCCGGGAGGCTCGTGACGTCCGCGGGGATGTCGTAGATCGCCGAGTGGAGGAAGTTGGTCGTCGCGTCGATGAAGACGATCGCGTAGCTCAGCGTGCCCTCGGGGCCGGGCGTCCACGACAGCGGCGGCGAGACCTCGCGCTTGCCGCCCTCTCCCTGGCAGGAGTGCACGGGCGGGAGCTCGTCGCCGTCGTCGAAGGCGGTGCTGGTGAGCGTCATCGGCCCGGCCGGCTCGCTCGAGCCCGCGTCGTCGGTCTCGCCCGTGCCCGCCCCGCCGTCTTCGGACTGTCCGCTCGGGACCACGGTGGTCGTCGACGAGCAGGCGATGACGGAGGCCGCGGCGAGCGCGAGGGCGAGCGAGGTGGCGAGGACGGAGCGCATGGCGGGGCTCTCGTTCGCACACGAAGCGCGTCCGGTCAAATGAGCACGTCTCTCAGAGGCCGATCTCGGCGGGCGTGCAGACGCGGCCGAGCCGGTCGTCGCAGGCGATCTTCTTCGCGCAGAAGTCCGCCGGGAGCTCACCGCCCGGGCGCGCCGCGGCGAGGGGCTTCAGCGCGGCGAGGCTCGACCTCGGCATGGAGCAGATGTGGCCACGGACCGCGTGCTCCGAGAAGTCGTAGTATCGACCGGAGACGCCGCCCTGCCACTTCATGTTCGGCGGGAGATCCTTGCCGTCGGGCATCTCGGTGGCGACCCACGAGCCGAACATGACGACGTTCTCGGCGCCGTGCACGGAGGCCGGACGCTTCGCGCCGCTGTCCGTCGGGTAGTCGACGTCGATGTACTTGCCTTCGTAGCTGTCGTAGTCGGCGATGACCTTCACCTTCGCGGTGGTCGTCGGCGCCATCGGGGTATTCGCCGGGTAGACCTTGCGCATGCTGATCCCGAGCACGTGCGCCAGCTCGACGACGTGCTCGCCCATCATCCGGTTGCAACCGGCGGAGACCTGACCGCGGCGGAGGTACCAGACGTTGAGGTCGCCGGGCGCCTCGTTGTCCTGGTCGGTGATCGGGCCGTGGAAGGCGATCCCGCCGTTATACGCGATGAACGGGAAGCCGCCCCACGGCACGTCGTGCCAGCCTTCGGACTGCGTGAACGCGGCGCCGTTCGGCCGGTACGGCCTCGCGGAGTGAAACGAGTACGTCCCGGGGCGCGAGTTGCTCTTGCCCGCCTTCGCGGTCGCGATCGGGTAGACGACATCGACGCGGAGCCTGCCGTTCTCCGTCTTGGTCTTCACGTGCGGGAGCTCCGGCAGCCGCGTGCCGGCCGGGAGGTAGCCGGTGACGCGCGCGGTGTGTCCGGTGAGCGACGCCGTGACGGACGGATTCTGCAGGGCGGGGAGGGGGCCGGAGTAAAACCAGTGATCGTCGACCTTGCGGCTCACGATCGCATCTTCGTTCGATTCGACGTCATCGTCGGCGTCGACGGCGCAGGCGCCGAGACCGAGGGCGAGGGAACCAACAACCATGGTGAGGGCGGCGAGGCGGGACATGTTCTTGATTTCTCCGAGCAACTGGGCAGCTGAGGTTTCCTCTAAGCGCGAGTTATGCCAAGCACACGGAACCCCACCCCGCACGTGAAAGTGCGCGCTTATCCCACATCTTTCAGAGTGCGCTGGATCGCGAAATGTCCGTTTCCCCTGGATCAACCGGGCGACCGCGGGCCGGTAGACTCCCTGGCATGAAGGTTCACCAGGAGGTGCTCGAGGTGGGGACGCGGGGCCGCGGGTTCACCGATCTGTCCGAGCGGATCGACGCCGTGATCGCCGCCTCGGGCGTGCGCACGGGTCTGGCGACCGTGTTCGTGCAGCACACGAGCGCGTCGCTCGTCGTGCAGGAGAACGCCGATCCGGCGGTGCGCCGCGATCTCGAGCGCTGGATCGGCAAGGTCGCGCCGGAGGATGCGGAGGCGTACGAGCACGACGACGAGGGGCTCGACGACATGCCGGCGCACCTCCGCGCGGCCATCACCCGGACGAGCGAGGTCGTGCCGGTCACGAACGGTCGCCTCGGGCTCGGAACGTGGCAGGCGATTTACCTCTGGGAGCATCGCCGCGCGCCGCACGCCCGGCGCGTGATCGTCCACGTCCAGGGCGCGTAGCCCGCCCGACCGAGCCGGCGCGGCTCAGCGTGGGCGCGGCAGGCGGCGCCCGCGCCCTCGGCGCCACACGCCACCCGCGAGGAGGAGCGCGCTCGCCACGAGGCCAAAGACGGCGGCCTTTCCCAGCCGGCCCGGCAGGCCCTCGTTGGTGGCGCCCTCGGCCGTCCCGCGTTCGTGTGTGGCGGCGTCGTCCGTCCGGCCCTCGGCCGGCGTCGCGGCGATCTCCTGCGGTACCCCGGCGTCGCGCGCTCCGTCGATCTCGGCGGCGCTCGCCGGGGACGCGAGCGCGAACGTGACGGCGATCGCGAGGAGGGGCCGGCGCATGGCGCTCGTCGTAGCTGGTCGGCGCCGCGGGATCGAGGGGGCTTTGCGCCACAAAAGACGAAACGCCCCGCACGCGAGTGCGGGGCGTCGTGCGCGTGTCCGCGGCGGGAGGCTCAGTCGCGGAGCGGGCGGCCCTGCGCGTCGGGGACCTTGCCCATGAGCATCATCACGCCGTCGATGAGGGGCCAGATCGCGCCGATCCCGCAGGTGAGCCAGCTTACGGCGATCTGCGCGATCGCGATGCCGGTGTGACCGGTGTAGAAGCGGCCGACGCCGAAGGTGCCGACGAAGATCTGGAGCAGCCCGGCGACCATCTTCGACTTGTCCGAGAACGGCATGCCGCTGACGGGGTCGATGCCGTACGGGGCGTGCGGCGCCATCGCGCCGCCCATCGGCCCGCCCATGCCCGGCATGCCGGGAGGCGGCGGAGCGCCGTAGCCAGGGGGGGGAGCGCCATAGCCGCCGCCACCGGGCGGCGCGCCGTAGCCGCCGGGAGGCGGTCCACCGGGCGGTCCACCGTATCCACCGGGCGGAGGGGCGTTCGGGGGGTAGTTCATTCTCGTCTGGCTCCTGTCGTGTCGCGGGTCGTGGGTCCGGGACGAGGGTAGAGCTTTTCACGGACAGCGCAAGCCGAGGCGGCGCGAATCGCGCGCGGAAGCTCGTGACCTATTCCGCCGTGCGCGTCCGGGCCCGGCCGTTCCTCCGGAGACGCGCTACGGGCTCACGGAGAACGGTCGCCGGCGCGGCTCGGCTGGGCCCCCCTCCGCGCTCGCCTCGGGGAGCTCCCCGGGCACGCGGTAGCGCGCGACCACGCGCATGAGCCAAGCGGTGGCGAGGCCCATCACGCCGAGGTCGTCGAGCCAGCCGACGACGGGGACGTCCGGGATCAAGTCGACCGGGACGACCGCGTAGATGAGCGCGAAGAAGATGACGAGCTTGCCGAGCATCGAGGCCGACGGATCTCGGTAGTAGCGGCTCAACGCGCGAAACCAGCCGATCTTCGGCTTCGGACGACCCATGACGCCGCAACCTAAGCACGGCGCGGCGTCTGCGGAAGGGAGGCGCGCCGCGCGCCGACGCCCGCTCGGCGCGCCGACGCCCGCTCGGGCCGACGCGCCTACTCGGCGACGAGGAAGCTCACCCGTCCGACGAGCTGGCCGTCCTGCGTCTCGACGTCGATCGCCCAGTCGCCGACGAGCCGCTGCGGGAGCTGCCGCCCGGTCAGGCCCGAGCGGAGGCGGACGGCGCCCTCCGGGCCGTCGACCCGCGACGTCGTCTCCGTGGCGCGGTGCACCTCGTCGCCGTCGTGGCGCCACACGTGCACGAGGCGATCGCCCTTACCGCCGGGGACGACGACGTCGGTGATGGCGATGAGCTTGTCGATGACCGACGGGTGCAGCTCGTGGACGACCATGCCGAGACGGCCGTCGGGCAGGACGATCGGCCCGACGGCGCCCTTCGCGACGTACATCGGGACGGGCGGGATCGCGGTGCGGCCCGCGTAGGCGCCGCCCAGGGCCGCGGCGGCGCTGGCGAAGAAGAGCATGATCCAGCGCCGGTCGCGGAGCATCGCGAGGCTCACGTGGATCGTCCAGAAGCCGACGACGGTGATGCCCATCGCGATGAGCAGCGAGTAGAGCGTGCGCGTGTCGGGGAAGAGCGCTGGCACGACGAGGTTCAGGCAGCCGAAGAGCGCCACGCCGTGGAAGATCGAGGCGAGCGCGCGGAAGCGGAAGACGACGCGGTCGAAGACGATGTCGAGCGTCGAGAGGAGCGCGCACACGCCGAGCAGCACGACGAACCACGAGTTCGGCGCCCAGAACGTCGTCGACTTCCAGTAGAACGGCAGGAGGAAGAAGAGCATCCCCTGGTAGAGGTTCTTCAGCGCGTACGTCATCGCGAAGAACCGGAGGCGCGCCTTCGCTCCCGCGGTCTGGAGATGCGCCTGCTGGCGCCCAGAGCCGAAGAGGCGGAAGAACAGGACGACCAGCAGCCACGCGGCGCCGACCGACACGGCGAGCCACCGCGCGTGATCGAACCCCTTCTGCGCGAAGGCGACGACCGCGACGCCGAGGCCGAGCGCGTACGCCGAGTGGAGCCACCAGAGCTTGCGCCCGTGCGCGCGCATGAACGACTTCACGCGGTCGCGCGGCGACGGCGCGAACGGGACGGGGCCGACGACGCGCACGTTCGCCGGCGCGTTCGCCGAGCTCCCCTGACCGGGGACGCCCGAGCCGCTGCCCTGACCGATCGACACGAAGAGAGCATAGTCGCCGCGGCGACGGAGGGCATCTTTAGGGCGGCGGGGAGGCGCGCCACGCTTGGATCGACGCGCCGGGGCCGCGCCACGGTCGCGCGCCGGTCCGCGTCACGGTCGCACGTCCGCGCGCTACGGTCGCGCGCCGGTCCGCGTCACGCTCGCGCGGACGGGCCGTCGCGGCGGTCGCGAGCTCCGCCGGTTGCCATCGCGGGGCGGATCCACCGAAGATGCCGCGATGATCATCGTCCACCACCTCGAGCGCTCCCGCTCGCAGCGCGTCCTCTGGCTCCTCGAAGAGCTCGGCGTCGAGTACGAGCTCAAGGAGTACGAGCGCGACCCGAAGACGATGCTCGGGCCGCCCGAGCTGCGGAAGGTGCACCCGCTCGG
This sequence comes from Labilithrix sp., assembly GCA_019637195.1. Taxonomy (GTDB): domain Bacteria; phylum Myxococcota_A; class Polyangia; order Polyangiales; family Polyangiaceae; genus Labilithrix. Next base: position 26,542 of record JAHBWA010000066.1, read on the forward strand.
GAAGTCGCCGATCGTCACGGACGGCGACCGCACGCTCGCGGAGTCGGGCGCGATCCTGGACTACCTCGTGACGGCGCACGGCGGCGGGAGGCTCCGCCCCGAGGCGGGGACGCCGGAGCGACTGCGGTACGACTACTGGCTCCACTACGCGGAGGGCTCGGCGATGCCGCCGCTCTTGCTGTCGCTCGTCTTCCAGCAGGTCAAGGCGCGGGCGCCGTGGCCGGTGAAGCCGATCGCGAAGGGCATCGCGGACAAGGTGCTCGCGGACTTCGTCCGGCCGCAGCTCGAGCTCCACTTCGACTGGGTCGACAGCGAGCTCGGGAAGAGCACGTGGTTCGCCGGCGAAGAGCTCTCCGCGGCGGACATCCAGATGAGCTACCCCGTCGAGGCGCACGCGGCGCGCGTCGAGGGCGCGTCGCGTCCGAACATGGCCGCGTGGCTCGAGCGCGTCCGCGCGCGCCCGGCGTACCAGCGGGCGCTCGAGCGCGGCGGCCCGGTGATGTTCGAGTAGCCAGCGCGTGCCTCGAAGAGGGCGCGCGAGGCGGTCGGCCGCGAGGCCGGCTCGCGAGTCGCTTTCAGCTGTCGAGGTCAGACGCGGGAGAGGCGAGGGAACGGCGGGCCGCGAGCCCTCGCGAGCCGCGTCAGCCGTCGCGGTCGAGGCGCGCGGCGAGGCGCGTCATGCCTTCGCGGAGCTCGGCCTCCGGCGTGAGCAGGCTGACGACGAGGTGCGCCCCGCGCGTCATGTCGAAGAAGTAGCCTGGGTGGACGTAGACGCCGTCGTGCTCGACGAGCGCGAGCGCCCACTCCTCGTCGGTCCGCGTCTCCGGGACGCGGAGGGTCGCGTACCAGCCGCCCTCGACGTCGAGGACGCTCATCGACGGCGCGCGCGCTGCGGCCTCGCGCACGACGGCGAGGTTCGCGCGCGATCGCGCGCGGATCGCGTCGGACGTCGTCTTGCCGGCGCGGAGGAGCTCGGGCAGCGCGTGCTGCACGGGGGCGCCGACGGAGAGGTAGGCGTCGAGCACGGTCTCGAGACGCTCGAGCGCCTCGCCGACGCGCATAGCGTCCCCGCCGCACGCGATCCACCCGAGCTTCATCTGCGGGAGCCCCGCCAGCTTCGAGAGGCCGGAGAGCGCGAAGACGAGCCCGCGCTCGGCGCGGAGGACGGAGTCGACGCGGTGCGCGGGCGGGCGGCCGGACGCGGTCAGCGGGTAGGTCGCGAAGACCTCGTCGCTCGCGATCGGCAGGTCGAGGTCGAGGATCGCGCCGAGCTCGTCCTTGCCGAGGAACGAGCCGGTCGGGTTGTTCGGGCTGACGATCACGACGAGCCGCGTCCGCGGACCGACGGCGCGCGCGAGCGCCCCGACGTCGACGTGCCAGTGGCCCGCGTACTCGAGCGGGTACGTCTTCAGCGTCACCCCCTCGAAGGCCGCCAGCCACGCGAGCAGCGGGTAGCTCGGCGTCGGCACGAGGACCTCGTCGCCCGGATCGCAGAACGTCTTGAAGAGGACGGCGTACGCCTCGCTCGTGCTCGAGGTCACGGCGACGCGCGACGGATCGATCGCGATCCCGCCCTCGGCGTACACCGAGGCCACCGCCGCGCGGGCGCTCGCGAGGCCGAGCGCCTCGGGCTCGTAGACGAGCGCGCGCGGCGTCGCGAGCGCCCGCGCGATCGCCTCGGCGTCGTACGGGAGGTCGGCGGCCGTCGGGTTGCTGGCGGTGAGGTCGAGCAAAGGCCGTCCGCCCGAGCTCGCGCGCGCGCGGGCAGCGGCGACGGCGCGGCTGAGCGCGTTCGTCGCCTCGGCGCCGGGGACGGCGAGGTCGGAGACGCTGGTTCGACGTGAGAACGGCATGGATGGCAGCGCCGGGGAGCGGCCGCGGGCGCGAGGATAGCCCCGCCGTGCGCGCGAGGCGACGCGGTCTCGACGCGCTTGTCGGTCGCGTCCGCGTCGATCTGCTTGCGCTCGCGGCGATCCTGACGGTAAGGCCACCGGATGACACGGCTCCAGACGATCCTCGGTCTGCTCGCCATCGGCGGCGCAGGCCTCTACGCGGCCTGCTCGAAGACGACGCCCGAGCCGGAGAAGACGACCGAGTCCTCTCCGTCGCCGCCGTCGGCGTCCGCGCCCGCGGCGTCTTCGCCCTCGCCGAAGGCGGAGGGTACGGCGGCTCCGGCGGCTGGCCCCGAGGACATCGCGTGGGAGGCGCCGAAGGCGTGGGAGAGCGTCCCGAACGCGAACACGATGCGCAAGGCGACCTACAAGATCCCGAAGGCCTCCGGCGACACCGAGGACGCCGAGCTCACCGTGTCCGCCGCGGGCGGCGGCGTCGAGCCGAACATCCAGCGCTGGTCCGGTCAGTTCGGCAACGCCGAGGCGAAGACCGAGCCGCGGAGCCCGAACGGCCTCAAGGTCACGGTCGTCGAGATCAAGGGCACGTTCGCGTCTGGCGGCATGGGCATGGGCGGCCCGAGCACGTCGAAGGAGAAATTCATGCTCCTCGGCGCCGTCGTCGACGGCGGCGACCGGCAGCACTTCTTCAAGATGACCGGCCCCGAGAAGACCGTCACCGCGGCGAAGAAGGACTTCGACGCGTTCGTCGCGAGCTTCCGCGCGAAGTAGCGGCCGGCGCGAACGCAGTGGCCGCCGACTTCGTCGTCGGAGCCGGCGGCGGTTCGGCAGCGGGCTCCGAACGGGCACGCGGCAGCTCGTCGCGCGCGGGCTTCGCGGGCGTCGACCTCGCGCGCGCGGGCTTCGCGGGCGTCGACTTCGCGCGCGCGGGCTTCGCGGGCGGCGACTTGGCGTGGGCCGGGGTGCGCGTCCGGGCGAGCGCGTCGAGCGGGGCGTCGCAGGTGCTTCGCAGCTGGCAGCGCGCGCACTCGGCGCCGCGCCAGATCCGATCGAAGCGCTCCTGCGCCGCGTCGAGCATCGCCTCGCTGTCGGTGACGATGCCCATCTCGAAGTTGCGCCGGCCCGCGCCCTTCGCGCCGAGCCCTGCGCCGGTCAGGTTGGCGCTCCCGAGGTAGAGCAGGCGCCCGTCGATCGCGATCATCTTCAGGTGAACCCGCGGGCACCGGCGCATCTTCACGGCGCCGGAGCCGCCGCTGGCCGCGAGCCGCGCCATCTCCCGCGCGAGCGGGCCGGACGGCGGAGACGCATGCAGGATGCACACATCCACGCCGCGGCGCGCCAGATCCCCGAGCGACTCGAAGAACGAGACGTAGCGCCCCCGAGCGCGCGCCCGCGAGCCGATCGGCGCCTCGACGAGCATCGTCTTCAGGTTCGCCGTCGCGATCCAGACGCTCACCCGTGCGCCCGCGACGGCGCGCGCGACGAGATCGTCGTAGTGATCGCCGTCGACGAGCAGCTTCGCTCGGATCGTTCGCGCCGGTCGCTCGCTCCCCGGGCGCCAGGTCGACGAGATCGCGGCGGATTGAACCATGGTCCAACTGTACGACAATGTCGGATGAATGCGCAGTCCTTGTCGGGACCGTGCGCGCGAACGAGCGTGCTCGCCGTCGTGGCGAACCGGCCCGCATGCGCCGTCGGCGGGCACTCTCGACCGCTCGCGCCGCGTTCGGGGGCGGCGACGAGTACATCGCCCCAGACCGGCTGGCCTCTGCGGATCGTCATCCGGGCACGGCGACCGCCCGAAAGCGCTCGCGCAGCACATGGCGGAACGTGCGGAGCTCCTCGCGCGTGATGTCGACCAGCATGATCGGGAGGGGATCGACCGGAAACTGGCCGAGGAGCCAGGCCAAGACCCCGGGATCGATCCCGGCATCCTTTCGAAGAGCCAACGGAAGGTCGTCCTCCGGAGGATATCCAGCGCGGTCGAGGAACATCAGGTCGACGAGATCGCGCGGCTCGGAGCGTGACAAGATGCACGTCAGCTTCGCCGCCCGCAGGTCTGCGAGAGACTCGAGCGAAATCCCGTCGAGCACCGGCCCCTCCTCGATGGGAGGTGTTGCTTCATAGACCGCGTCGAGCTCGAGCGAAGCGTTGGGGGTCGTCACGCTGGCGCGCACGAACGTTCCCGCATCGCGCGTGAGTGCGATCTCGACGCCGGACTCCTGTGCGATTTGGGGTAGCTCGCGCACCAGAGATCGGACGTCTTCCGCGCGACGAAAGACGAGATCGACGTCGCGTGAGAGACGGTGCCCCAGGAAGGCGCCGCTCAAGGCTGCGCCTCCTCCGAGGCGGCACGGGACGTTCCGCTGACACGCACGAAGGACACGCGCGACCTCCGGGGGCACGATGCGATCGTCGAGGCGGTCACGCATGGCGGGCCTCGGGGGGCGGCCACTCCGGCTCCGGAAGCCCGAGGAGGTATGCCCACATCGATCGCGCGCGGCCCAGGTATCGAACGAGCCGGGGCCAGAGGTCGTGAACCTCGGCCCGGGTGACGAAGAGCCAGACGTCGCGCGTGTTGGCCTCGCGCAGCAGCGCGCCCATCCAATAGGCCCGCTCCTCGGGATCGGGAGAGACGAGGTGCGCTCGGAGATCCGCCACCGTCGCGTCCGTCCAGAAGAGGAAGTACGGCCGTGTCTCGTCTCGGAGGAGCTCTGGTGAAGTAGGGCCGAGTCGAATCACGACGACGCGATCGTACCACCGCCTGCGTTTCGAGAGCGGTCGCCAGCGCGCGCGCAGCTCCCGGCGCGCGGGAGTGCGGCCGAGAGGCACGATTCGAGCCGGGACGCTCGTGTGCCGGCTGCGCGATGCCCATCACGCAGCGGCGCGCCGACGATCGCCCCCGCTGATGGCCGTCACGTAGGCGGCATCACCGCCCATCGGACAGCCCGCGCGGTAACAACCGGCACCCCGTGCTCGGCGCCACTCGATGAGATGCGAGGAGTACAGACTTCCCGATGGAGTAGCCGACACCTTCTGCATCGGCCACAGCGGCCGCACGATCGGCCAATCCAGCTTCGGCCTCGGCTGAGCGTCCGGCGGCTTCGGCCTCGGCTGCACGTCCGGCAGCTGCGCCTGCGCGACCCGGGGCGGTGACGCCGCCACCTCCACCGCCTCCACCGGGAGAAGGTCCTCGGTCGCCCGATCATCCCACCGGCCCTCTCGATCGGCTCACTCCGGCTGGCGCCTCCCCTGCCACCTATCATGCGTCGATGGCGGAGCTCGGGCTCATCGACCAGGAACGGGCGATCCGCGCAGACAAGATCGTCGGTGGCGCGAAGACCTGCCGCTACGGCGCCGTCGGCGCCATTCTCCGCAAGGGGTCGACCCACTGCACGGGAACGCTCGTCAGTCGCAAAGCAGTACTGACGGCGGGCCATTGCCTCGACGACCGGTACAAGGACGTCACGGTCGTGTTCGCCACATTTCGTGAGGCATCTCGCCTCGACGACTGCTCGGTGCGTCCACCTCCGAGCCCCCTTGCTTGCCCCTGCGTCCGGGCGCCGACAGGCGATCAGCTCGCAAACGTGCAATGGCACGCAGCGCTACGTCGAGCTGCGCGCGATGAGGTCCTGAGGTCCCTACCGACGACACGTCTCCTTTGGGTGCAGATCCTCTCCGTCGGCGTGAAATCGCGTGATTGCGCGAGCTTCGGGGAACTGACGCGGCGGGTGTGAGGTTCTTTCGGGCCAAGGCATGCGTGGCCCTCGACGAGCGCTCCTCGCGGCGATGGCCCCGCCCTCGTCCGCGAAGTCACGCTTCGAGGCTGTCCAAGGTCCAGCGGTGAGCGAGAGACGTCGCGACGGAAGGCTCTCGTGCCTCGGTCGGATCACGACGGGCCCTTGCCTCTAGAAATTGATGCACCCCGCGCTGATGCAGTAGCAGAGGGTCGGCTTGTCCGCGGGGAAGTAGTAGCCCTGAGTCATGCACGTCTCGTCGGCCGCACGGCTCTGTCCCGCCGTGATCGTTCGAGTCGTCGGGTTCGTATACACGCACTCGAACGACAGCTTGTCCTCGTCGAAGGTGTAAAACGGCTTCGGCCACGTCTTCTGCGCTGGGCTCGACCAATCCGTGCTGTCGTACGCGATGTTCGAGCCGGTCGTCGCTCCGTTCTTCACCGTCATGCGGGTGGCCTGCTTGTGCGTCCGCATCGTCATGGCCCAGAACTGGGTGCCCGGCAGCGTGTCACACGTGCCGTTCTCGACGTGATTGGCCGTCGATGCGGGGATCGTGATGGTGTCGTCGTACGTGACGAACGGCGCGGTCTTCGTGTACGCCACGCCCTCCGGGAGCGCCTCCACGCTCAGCGTCACGTGCGCCTTCAGCGCCTGGTCGGTCGTGTTCGCGATGTGCATCTGGATGTACCCGCGCGCCCCCGCGGGGAGCTCGAAGGCGAGCGCCTTGCCCGTCCCGTCGTCGCTCGGGAAGGCCAGCTCCGACGTCTTCGCGTGCGCGGTGAAGACCCACGCCGGGGAATCGGACTGGCTCGCCCCGGCGATGCTGGGGCACGCGGCCGTGAGCGTCCCCGGGGGCTCGTTGCTGCCCCCGATGAACAGCTCCATCGACTGGACGCCGGCGGTCAGCGCGGCCTTCCACTTGTGGACCGCGAGCGTCTCCGTGTTCGGAGCGGCGAAGTGATAACAGTACGTGACCTCTTGCGAGGGCAAGAGGCTGGCCTCCTTCGACTCGAGTTGGAACCCGCGCGGCGGTGCGCCGTCCGCGTCGGGTCGCTCGGCGACGTCGGGTCGTGCGGCGGAGTCGGCGTCATCCGGGCGCCCGCCGCCTCCCGCGTCCGTCCCCCCGGCGTCCGAGAGAGGCGACGAATCGTCGGACTCATCGCTCCCGCAGGCGACGAACACCGCGAACGTGATGACGGTCCATCCGAGCGATTGGCGCACGCTTCACCTCCCTCGATCAAGCTGACCACGCCGATCCGCGCGTGTCCACCAAGGGGGCCAGGCGAGGCGCGAGCTTCTCGTCGGGGCAGCCCTCCTCGGCGACGTACTCGAGCCGCGCCTCGACCGAACGCGCCGGTGCCGCCGCGGCCGCCCGTGAGACGGAGAACGCGGCGAGGCCGACCGTCACGAGAGCCGCCCGTCTAATGCGGTGCGCCACCGCCGCCGATCGCAGGCACCGCCTCAGCCTCGAACGTCACTCCGGCGGCCTCCTCGAGGAAGGTCGTACCGCATCGGCGACGAGCCTGACGGTCGCCGCCCACGCGCTGGTCAGGCGGCGGCGCGGGCGCGGTAGCTGTCGAGGATGCCGAGGCAGCCGTCGAGCGAGTCGCAGAGGTTCAGCTCGCGCCGGAGCTGCGCGGCCCCGCGGAGGCCGGAGAGGTAGCCCGAGAGGTGGCGGCGCGTACAGCGGACGCCGTGCGGTTCGCCGCGGACCTCGACGTTCGCGACGAGGTGGCGCTTGCAGAGCTCGATGCGCTCCTCGTCCGTCGGCGGCGCGTGGGCCTCGCCTTCGCGGAGGAGCGCGCTGCACTCGCGGAAGATCCACGGGTGCTCGATGGCGCGCCGGCCGATCATCACGCCGGCGCAGCCGGTCGAGTCGATCGCGCGCGCGGCGTCCTCGGCGGACTTCACGTCGCCGTTGACGAGCACCGGGATCTTCACGACCTCGCGGGCGCGCATGGCCCAGCTCCAGTCGGCGGAGCCCGAGTGGCCCATGTTCGCCGTCCGGCAGTGGATCGTGATCGCGGCGACGCCGGCGTCCTCGAGGCGGCGCGCGAGATCGACGATCGGCATGTGCGACTCGGGGCCGAGGCCGATCCGCGTCTTCACGGTGACCGGGAGCGCGACGCTCTCGACGACCATCTTCGCCATCGCGACCATCGCGACCGGATCGCGGAGCCACCCGGCGCCGGCGCCGCGACCGGCGATCTTCGGCACCCAGCACCCGCAGTTGATGTCGATGAAGAGCGGCTCGGCTTGTTCGGCGAAGCGCGCCGCCTCGGCGAGGCGCTCGGGATCGGCGCCGTAGATCTGGATCGCCGTGAGGACGTCGTCGTCGGCCAGCGCGATCTTCCGGCGCGCGTTCCGGCAGCCGCGGAGGAGGCCCTCGACGTTCACGAACTCGGTGACGGTGATCTCGGCGCCGAGCGCGCGGCAGATGCGACGGAAGACGGCGTCGGAGACGTCCTCGAGCGGCGCGAGCACGACGGGCTTCGCCGCATAGAGTCGCTGGAGTTGCGTGAGGTTGGGGTGGGCCACGAGGATGGGCTCGAGATAGCTCAGGATCGCGTCCGCCGCCAACCGGATGACGCGTCGGCCGTGCGCGCCCGGACCCGCTCGATGGCGTGTACAGTCGACGTGAGCGCATGCTTGGCAGACCTCTCCTCGTCATTTCCGCGGTCGTCGCCACGATCCTCTCGGCTTGCGTGAGATCTCCCGCGTCCTCGAGCACGACCGCGCAAGACAAGCGCACGCGGGATCCCTGCGTGTCGTGCACGCCCGAGTCTTTCTGCGCGGGTTGGTCGCCTCCCGACGATCGACGGTGCAAGAAGGACGACGACTGCGTCGTCGCGATCGCACGCTTCCCGGACGTGCGCTGCAGCTTCGGCTGGTACGGCGGCGCGGCTTCCGCCGTCGCGTCACGGGACGCGGAGGCGCGCGTACGTGCGCGGCTCTCGGCCCTCGATCCGTGCGAGGTCGGTGAGAAGCTCCGCGGCGGGAGCGTGTGCGCGTCGCCTCCCCTCGATTGCGTCGACGGCCTCTGCGGCTACCGAGACGCAGCCCCGCAGATCGCGTACTGAGCGGCTACCTCGCGACCCGCGCGTCGGCGCGCGGCTATCCGCGTCTGTTGCCGGTCGGCGCGCGGCTATCTGCGTCTGTTGGGCGGTCGGCGCTCGCGTCAACGTCCGCCCGACGATGTTCGAGGACTGCGCGTGGTTCGCGCCGTTCCTGGAGACGTGCACCGCGACGAAGCTGCCGTGGGCGCACACCGGCGCGCCGCGGTCGTTCGAGGCGTTCCCGCCGGTGGAGGCCTTCGACGCGCTGCTCGCCGAATACCGCACTGGCGCGCGGCGCGGGTATGAACGCGCCGCCGCGGTCGCTCCGCGCTCCACGCGCGGGGGCCGCTGACGCGCGGGAGAGCCGCTGACGCGCGGGCGTGGCCACGCCGAAGTCCGGACGCTCGCGCGCGGAGATCGCCTCGGCGCGGCGAACGAGTGAGCGACCGGCGGACGCCTATGGCAGCACAAGTGCTTGTGATTGTTGATGGTAACGTGCTCTGAATGACGTCGGGTGGGCCGGGCGCGCGACGGTGCCGAGACGTGCATTCGAGCGGCCCCGTGCTACGTCTCCGGCGCCGCATGATGCTCGCGATGTCGCCTGCGAGTCAGCGTTCACCCGCTGATCCCGTTTCAGAGAAGCGGTCGCTGGCGTCCATCCTGCGCGACCACGGGCCGCTCCCCGTGATCGACGCGGTCGATATCGCGCTCGACGTCTGCGATGAGCTCGCCAACGCCCACGTGAACGGCATCGTCCACGGCGACCTCGGGCTCCATCGCGTGCGGACGCACTGGCCGCGGGTGCCGAAGCAGCGGGCCGACATCTTCGCGCTCGGTGAGAACGACAGCGCGGCCTTCGCCTTCCGGGCCTCGGCCGTCTCCATCCTGGTCGCCCCCGAGCAGCGGGCCGGCGCCGCCGTCGACACGCGCGTCGACGTCTGGGCCGTGGGCGCGATCCTCCACTGGCTGATCGCCGGCGTCGCGCCGAGCGCCGATCCGCTCGAGCAGAAGCTCGCCCGCGCGCCGCGCACGCTGGTCATCACCGTCGCGGCCTGCCTCGCGGAAGACCCGGGCAAGCGCCCGCAGTCGGTGAACGAGATCGCCGAGGCGCTCGGCTCGTTCGCGTCGTCGCCGGCCGATCGGTTCGAGCAGCTCGCGCGCCGTCGCGCGCTGATCGAGAACGCGAAGCGCGTGCGCTCGGACCTGGGAGACGTCGACCGCGTGCTCGGTCGCCTCGACGACGCCGCGCTCGCTCGCGAGCTCGCCTCCGCGGCCGCGCCGCCCTCGCCGCCGGTCGAGCCGGCGATCGATCGCCTCGCGCTCGCTGTGCACGAGAGCACCGGGAGCCTCATCTTCGACGACTCCGGGAGCGTGACGGATCTCGTCGACGAGGACGATGACGCGTCCGACGCCGAGACTGTCCTCGCGCAGCCGAGCCTCACGGAGCTTCACGCGTCCGAGCGGGGGGAGATCATCGCCTCACCGCTGTCGATCTCGCCCGTCGTCTTGTCGTCGGAGCTCCTCGCTCCGCCGAAGCCGCCGGTCGCCCCCGCGGCGCGGCGGGTGGCGCCCGTTCCTCCGGTCGCAGCTCCGGAGAGGACGAAGCGCTCGACCGTCGCCCTCGCGATCGTCGGCGCCGCGCTCGCCGTCTCGCTCGGCGTCGGGATCGGGATGCACCTGGTCGAGGGCGCGCTCGCCCGTCACGACACCGCGGCAGCCGACGTCGTGTCGGGCGCTGGCGCGTCGACGTCGGGCGCCGCTGTGTCGGGCGCCGGCACGTCGACGTCGGGCGCCGCTGTGTCGGGCGCCGGCGCGTCGGTGTCGGGCGCCGGCACGTCGACGTCGGGCGCTGCAGCGTCGGGCGCCGGTACGTCGGCGGGCGCCACGCTCGCCGTTGCGTCGCCGAACGGCGCGCCTCCCGCTCCGTCGCTCGGGGCGTCGCCTGCAACCGAGGCGCCGTCGGTCATGAGCGTGACGTCGCTCCCCGATGCGCGTCCGCTCACGCCGTCGTCGCTCCCGGATGCGCGTCCGCTCACGCCGTCGTCGCTCCCGGATGCGCGTCCGGCCGCGCCACGTTCGGCCCCGCCCGCGCGGGCCAACGCGGCGCCGCGCCCCTCGCCGCCGCGCGCTCCGGAGAGCGCGGCGGAAGGCGAGACCGTCCCCGCGGGCTTCAAGTCGTTCGACGGCGCATCGCGGTAGGGGGCTCGCGGCTCAGGGGCGGGGCCGACCGTGAGATCGCGGCGTCGCTGGTCCCCGCCGCTCCCCGCGCGCCGCTCGCGCTCGCGCTCGCGCGGAGGTGCGTCTCGAAGGCGCGTCTCAGGGGAGGAGCGCGGCGCCGAGGACGCCGGCGCTGTCGCCGAGCGCGTGCTTCACGATCCGCGTCGCGAGCTCGTCGTTGAAGATCCAGCGCGCGACGGCGCTCGGCCCCGCCTCGTAGAGCTGCTCGAGGTTCGAGACGCCGCCGCCGAGGACGATCACGTCGGGATCGAGCACGTCGATCACCGTCGCGAGCGCGCGCCCGAAGAGCTCGACGCGCTCGTCGAGCAGCGTCCGCGCCACGTCGTCCTCTTTTTTCCCGCGCGCCGCGATCTCGGCGAGCGAGCGCGGGACGCCGGAGCGTTGCGCGTACTCGCGCTCGATGGCCGGGCCGCTGAGGTACGTCTCGACGCAGCCGCGCCGCCCGCAGTAGCACGCGGGCCCGCGCTCGGGATCGAGCGTGACGTGGCCCCACTCGCCGGCGATCCCCTGCGCGCCGTCCCACGCGCGTGGGGTCCCGGCGTCGCTGGTCAAGACGACGCCGCCGCCGACGCCGGTGCCGAGGATCACGCCGAACGTCACGCGCGCGCCGCGCGCCGCGCCCCAGGTCGCCTCCGCGAGGGCGAAGCAGTTCGCGTCGTTCGAGAACGCGATCTCCCGCCCGACGGCGCGCGCGAGATCGGCGTGGAACGGGCGACCGTTGAGGCAGGTCGTGTTCGAGTTCTTCACGAGCGCGACGTCGGAGCGGCCCCCGTCGGGCCGGCGCGTCGTCACCGAGCCGGGCATCGCGACGCCCATCGGCGTCGCGATCACGTCGACGCCGGCCTGCTTGGCCACCTCGAAGACGAGCGCCCGCGTCGCCTCGAGGACGTGCTCGTAGCCGAGCTCCCGCTTCGTCGGCACGCGAGCCCGCGCGAGCACGCGCGGCTCGTCGCCCGCTCCTGCGGCCGGCGCCGGGCCGCTCACCGCCGAGGCCGGACCCGCGCCCGCCGCCGAGGTTGGCCCCGCGGCGCCGCGCGCCGCCGAGTCGAGCCCGACGACGACGGCCTCGATCTTCGTGCCCCCGAGATCGACCCCGATGCGCTGACCTCGACGTCGCGCGGAGGAGGCGGTCATCGCGATCGCTCCCGTCCGCTACGCGTCGACGTCGTCGCTCACGCCGCCTTTGGCGAGCGTGCCGCCCGCGGCCGCGAGGAGGTAGGCCTCGACGAAGTCGTCGAGCTCGCCGTCGAGCACGGCGTCGACGTTGCCGGTCTCGTGCGCGGTGCGAAGATCCTTCACCATGCGGTAGGGCGCGAGCACGTAGCTGCGGATCTGGTTGCCCCACGCGATCTGCGTCTTGCTCGCCTGGTAGGCGGCCGCCTGCTCCTCGCGCTTCGCCATCTCGAGCTCGTAGAGCTTCGCCTTCACCATCTTCAGCGCCATGCGCCGGTTCTGGAGCTGCGAGCGCTCGGCGCGGCACACGACGACGATGCCGCTCGGGATGTGCTTCATCCGGACGGCCGTCTCGACCTTGTTGACGTTCTGCCCACCCTTGCCGCCGGCGCGCATCGTCGTGGTCTCGAGGTCCTCGTCCTTCACGACGATGTCGATCTCGTCCTCGATGTCCGGCTGGATCTCGACCGCGGCGAACGCCGTCTGTCGCCGGGCGTTGGCGTCGAACGGCGAGATCCGCACGAGGCGATGCACCCCGACCTCGCTGCGGAGGTAACCGAAGGCGTGATCGCCCGCGATCGTGATCGACACGCCGTCGATGCCCGCCTCGTCGCCCTCCTGAAAGTCGATGATCTCGGTCTTGTACCCGCGCCGCTCCGCCCAGCGCAGGAACATGCGCATGAGCATCTGCGCCCAGTCCTTTGCGTCGACGCCCCCGGCGCCGGGGTGGATGCTGAGGATGGCGTTGGCGTGGTCGACCTGCCCGGAGAGCATCCGGCCGAGCTCGGCCGACCGGAGGCGCTTCTCGAGATCGGGGAGCTGCCCCGTGATCTCGCCGACCACGGAGTCGTCCTTCTCGGCGACTCCGAGCTCGAAGAGCTCCTTGGCGTCCTCGATGTCGCGCGTGAGCTTCTCGGTCGTCTCGACCTTCTGCTCGATGCCGGAGCGCTTGCGCGTCACGGCTTGCGCCTTCTTCGAGTCGTCCCAGAACCCGGGGGCCAGGGTCTCCTCGTTCAGGCGTTCGATGTCCCGCTTCAGCTTCGGGACGTCAAAGATGCCCCCTTAGCGTCATGAGACGCCTTTGGAGGTCCTCGAGCTTGTCGCGTGTTTCGGCAGTCATAGAACAGGCACTCTACCACAGAACAGACACAGAACGGACGCGCGCCCGGGGCGAGTCACGGCCCCGCGGGATCGGGCTCGCAGACGAGCCGCACGCCCTCCCAGATCTCGGCGAGCCGCGCGGGCGAGAGACGGCCGAGGCGGGCCTGCAGGCAGCCTCGATCGACCGTCGCGATCTGGGTCACGTTGACGACCGACCGGCGCGGTAGGCCACCCTCGCCGCGTCGGAGCCGGACGTTCCCGGGGAGCGCGCCGTACTTCAGCTGAGACGTGATTGCGACGACCACGGCCGTCGCGAGCTTCGTTCGGTTGAAGCGGTCATGCTGGAGGACGACCGCCGGTCTGCGCCCCGACGGCTCGGAGCCGCGCGGGCTCGGGAGCGCGACCCAGACCACGTCGCCTTGCTCGACTACCACTCGGTGCCCTCGTCGCGGCGAGCCGCGAGCAAGTGGAGCGCGGTCGCTCCGTCCTCTTGGTCGAGCTCGTCGAGGACCTCGTCCACGCGCCGCGAGATCGCGAGGTCGTGCTCCCGCCTGGCGACCTGCGCGAGGATGACGGCGATGTAGCGACTCCGCGTCATGCCGAGGCGCTTCGCCGCGCGGTCGACCTGCTTCATCGTCTCCTGGGGCATCGAGATGGCGAACTTGGTCGAGCGCATGGTATTCCATCCGAAGAATACCGTCACGGGCGGGCGCTGCAACGCGAGCCGCTCGTGGCTGTGCGTCGCGCCTGCCTCCGGGCGCGCGGGGCGGCTCACAGGTCGCCCGGGGAGGGACGGCCAAGCGGCACCGGCGCCGCGTAGGTCTCCGGCGCGCGGACGTAGCGCGCCTTGTTCGCCGCGAACCAGCCGTTGGTGAGCACGTCGAGCGCGGCCTCGGCCTCCATCAAGCGGAGCCGCACGTCGGCCTCGTCGCGGGTGCCCTGTTGCGCCGGCGGCAGGGCGCGGAGATCGAGCGCGGCGCGCTGCCAGTGGAAGAGCGCCTCGAGCACCTTGGCGCCGATGCGCGCGCGCGCGTCGCGGTGCTCGAGCCGGATGCGCTCGAACGCGGGCTCGTCGTCGGCGTAGATCAGCCGATCGAACCGCCAGGTGAGGCGGGCCTCGAAGCCGACGTTCGCGCCCGTCGAGTCGCGGAGGCGGCTCGTATCCGTCGCGGTCGTCGTGTCGAGCGACAGCCGCGCGTCGTCCGTCCTGACCGCGCGGAGGCGCGCCTCGGGCAGCGCCGAGCTCCACCGCGCGCGCGACACGATCGCGTCGAGCCGTCCGTCGTCCGCGCCGAGCCCGGCGGCGCGCCAGGCCGCCGTCACGCACGATCGCGCGAGGCGCGGCGTGAGCGCGAGCTCGAACGGCGCGTCGCTCGCCCCGACGTTCCGGAACGCCGCTGTCTCACCCGCGCCCACCGACGCGAGCTCGGGCGTGAGCGTGTCGAGCGGCGTCGTCGTCATCCGCGTGTTCGCCCGCGCGAAGCGCTCGAGCGGGAGGCCGATGACGAGCATGCCGCCGATCTCCTGGCGCTCGCCGGCGAAGGCCTGGCGCGAGAAGCCGACGAGTGAGACCCAGGTGGAGCCGCGCGGCCGACGGAGGACCGGCCGCCCGCTCCCGGCGCCTTCGAGGACGGACAGCGGGCTCGTGTCGAGGTCCTCTTGATCGAGATCGCCGTCGGCCACCGCGTCTTCGTGCGCCGCCCCGGCGAACGCGCGTCGCGGCGCGGCCTCTGCCGGCGCGCGCTGCGCGAAGAGCGCGGTGAAGAAGAGGACGAGCCGCAGCGTGACGGCGGACGTGCGGAGCGCTGGAGAGAGACCGAGCTTCATGCGGCGGCTTCGAGCGAGCGACGTGCCAGCGCGCGCGCGTGTCGTTCTACGCGTTTGTGGGCGCCGCGGCGTGGCCCGCGCCAGCCGAGGGCCGGCACCGGGCCGGTCGCGCGCACGAACGCCGCGGCGTGGCCCGGCCAGCCGAGGGCCGGCACCGCTCGCGCGCACAAAAGCACCGCGCGGGCGTCGTATCCGAAGGGGTCTCCGGACACGCCCGCCCGCGCGGCGCGGTGTGGCGCTGTCACTGCCGGCGCAGGACTACTGCCGGCGAAGGACCATGTACCAGGCGTCCCAGCCGGTGCCCGGCGGCGTCGCGATCGACACGCGGGTCTCGGTCCCCGCCGCGAGCGCGAAGCGGCGGTAGTTCGCGCCGCCCCCCTTCGCGAGGTTGAGCGACAGCGGGGTGTCCGCGACGAGCACCTGCGGGTTCTGGAGCAGGAAGCCGCCGAGCCCACCGAAGATGGAGCGGTAGTTCCAGCTGTCGGCGCGGTACGGGCCGGGGACGTCGAGGTTCGGGATCGCGCTGTCGTCGATGAAGACGGAGGCGAGGAAGTCGCGCATCCAGAGGTTCGGCGCTCCCCCGATCCGCGCCTCGAGGTTCGCGAAGCCGGTCGTCGAGGCGTTTGCGAGGTCACGGAGGAAGCTCGCCTCCGCCGCCGGGCTGCCCGCCGCGGCGCGGTCCGCCGCATAGCGGAGGAACATCCAGCTCATCCCGCGCTGCGCCTGCTGCGTGGCCGCCCCGTCGGCGAAGCCGAACAGCGAGGGATCGCGCATCCACTCGCGCATGCGCGTATAGTGGTGGTTCTGGTAGGTGTTGTACGCGCGCACCCGCAGGGAGGCGCTGGGGCCGACGTTCAGGTTCGAGAGCACGATGTTCGTGAGCGGCGTGAGCCCGACGCTCCAGGCGTAGAACCCGCGCTCTTCCGCGATGCCCGCGAGGCCCTCGTCGAGCCACGTCTCCTCGAACGGCGCGCCCGCGGCGATGCGGCGCGAGTCGACGATGAGGTGGGTGAGCTCGTGCGCCGCGCGGAGGCCGGCCTGGCCCTCGATGTACGAGACGGTCCGCACGTTGCTGTTGATGGTCCCCGTCGGATCGGGGACGGCGAGGTAGATGAGCTCGCCGCGATTGCTGGTCGGGCACTCCGCGGCGGTGGCCACGTCGCGCGCGAGAGTCAGGGCCGTCGTGGAGACGGAGGTGTGCGTCGCGGGCGGATCGAGCTCGTTCACCGCGCGGGTGTAGAAGAGGACGACGCGCTGGTTCGCGTCGTGATCGGTCGGCTCACCGTAGAGCGCCGTCACCGCGGGGTAGACGATGTTGTCGAAGTGCGCGCCGAGGTCGCTGTACTGCTGTGTGGTCAACCCGCCGGCCGGGTTCGTGTCGTCGCTGACGACGATCGCGTGGGTGCCGACGTAGCGCACCGTCCCCGCGCGCGCCGTCCCCGAGGTGCACGCCGTGGCCAGGTCGGCGTTCAGCGTCCAGGTCGCGCCCACCGTGGGCGTGCCCGTCGGAACGAAGGCAGGCGGGGAGACCGCGGTGCCTGTGCCCGTCGTGCCGAGGCGGCCCGCGATCTCGGCGTGGTGAGCCGCGCGGGTGGCGTTGTGGTTGTCCGTGATGGCGGGCCCCGGCCCGGCCGTGGTCGCGCCGTTCGGGACTGCGAGGTTCGTCGCCGTGATCGTGAGCGGGTACGAGGCGTCCCGCGTCAGGTTCATCGGGATGAGCAGGTACTCGGCCTGCGCGCCGCCGGTGTTCGAGATGCAGAAGCTGGGGCGGTCGCCCGTGCGCGTCATCACGCTGTCGCCGACGCCGAAGCTCGTGCACTCCGCGCACGAGGTCACGCCGTCGCCGGTCAAGCCGTCGGGGCAGGCGCAGGTGCGGCTCCCCGGGGTGTTGGTGCACGTCGCGTCGGCGTGGCAGCCGCCGTTGTCGGTCGCGCACTCGTCGATGTCCGTGCAGCTCGTCTCGCCGCTTCCGGCGTAGCCGTTCGGGCACGCGCTGCAGGCGAAGCCGCCGGGCGTGTTCGAGCAGGTGGTGAGCGGGTCACAGATGCTGGCCGTCGCGCACTCGTCGACGTCGACGCAGCCGGTCTCGCCGTTGCCTGTGAATCCCGCGGGGCAGGCGCCGCAGGTGTGGCCGCCCGGGGTGTTGGTGCAGGTGGTGATGGCGTCGCAGCCGCCGTTGTTCGTGGCGCACTCGTCGACGTCGACGCAGCCGCTCGAGCCGCCGCCGGAGTAGCCGGCCGGGCACGACCCGCAGGCGTGGCCGCCGGGGGTGTTGGTGCACGTGGTGAGCGCGTCGCATCCGCCGTTGTCCACGGCGCACTCGTCGATGTCGTGGCAGCCGGTGGCGCCCGTGCCGGAGTAGCCGTTCGGGCAGTGTCCGCAGGTGTGACCGCCCGGGGTGTTGGTGCACGTCACGATCGGATCGCAACCGCCGTTGTCGGCCGCGCACTCGTCGATGTCGACGCAGCCGGCTTCGCCGGTGCCGCTATATCCGGCGGGGCAAGCGCCGCAGGTGCGGCTGCCCTGGGTGTTGGTGCACGCCGTGTGGACGTCGCAGCCGCCGTTGTTCGTGGCGCACTCGTCGACGTCGACGCAGCCGGCTTCGCCGGTGCCGGTGAACCCGGCGGGGCAAGCGCCGCAGGTGCGGCTGCCCGGGGTGTTGGTGCACGTCGTGTGGACGTCGCAGCCGCCGTTGTTCGTGGCGCACTCGTCGATGTCGTGGCAGCCGGTGGCGCCGGTGCCGGTGAACCCGGCGGGGCAGGCGCCGCAGATGAAGCTCCCGGGCGTGTTGGTGCACGTCGTGTGTACGTCGCAGCCGCCGTTGTTCGTGGCGCACTCGTCGACGTCGTTGCAGCCCGTAGCGCCCGTGCCGGTGAAGCCGGCGGGGCAAGCGCCGCAGCTGTAGCTGCCCGGCGTGTTGGTGCAGGTCGCGAGCGCGTCGCAGCCGCCGTGCGCGTGCGCGCACTCGTCGACGTCGACGCAGCCGGTGGCGCCGGTGCCGGTGAAGCCGGCGGGGCACGCGCCGCAGGCGAACCCGCCGGCCGTGTTGGTGCAGGTGGTGAGCGCGTCGCAGCCGCCGTTGCCGGTGGTGCACTCGTCGATGTCGTGGCAGCCGGTGGCGCCGCCGCCGGAGTAGCCGGCGGGGCACGCGCCGCAGGTGAAGCCGCCGGCCGTGTTCGTGCACGCCGTGAGCGCGTCGCAGCCGCCGTTGCCGGTCGCGCACTCGTCGATGTCGTGGCAACCGCTCGCGCCGGTGCCGGAGTAGCCGGCAGGGCAAGCGCCGCAGGTGAAGCCGCCGGGCGTGTTGGTGCAGATCGAGAGGGGGTCGCAGCCGCCGTTGTTCGTGGCGCACTCGTCGACGTCGACGCAGCCCGAGGCGCCGTCGCCCGTGAAGCCGGCCGGGCAGGCGCCGCAGGTGAAGCCGCCGGGGGTGTTGGTGCAGGTGGTCAGCGCGTCGCAGCCGCCGTGGTTGACGAGGCACTCGTCGACGTCCACGCAGCTCGACGCGCCGGTGCCGGAGTAGCCCGCCGGGCACGCTCCGCAAGAGTGACTCCCGGGCGTGTTGGTGCAGACCGAGAGCGGGTCGCAGCCGCCGTTGTTC
>JAHBWA010000067.1 GCA_019637195.1 Labilithrix sp.
GGCGGCCAGGTCCGTCGCTGGCTCTCGCGCGAGCCGCTCGTCACGTACAAGATGGTCAAGCGCGACAAGGCGCGGCTCCTCAAGACCATCCACATCCTCGGCCGCATGGCCTTCGCCGCCGGCGCGCGCGAGGTGCTCATGCCCGTCTTCGGGATGCCGACCGTGAAGAAGGAGAAGGACCTCGACTTCTTGCTCGAGGACAAGGTCGCCGCCAGCAAGGTCGAGTGCATGGCGTTCCACCCGCTCGGCTCGGCGAAGATGGCGACCACCGCCGACGCGGGCGTGGTGAAGCCCACGGGAGAGACGTGGGCGGTGCAGAACCTGTTCGTCTGCGACGGGAGCATCCTGCCGACGAGCATCGGCGTGAACTCCCAGCTGCCGATCATGAGCGTCGCGATGATGCTCGCGCGCGGCATCGTGGACGACTTCGAGCGCTACGCCAGCCGGGCGTGACCGCGGCGAGCGGCGCGCAGAGTCGGCGCGTCCCGCGCGCGGCCGCCAGGACACGGACCGCCCGAACGCCGTCGCGAGCCCTCCGCGAGGAGACGCTCCGACGCGGTCGCGGGAACGGCTGCCGGCCTCAGGGCGCCGCGGCGAGGCTGCCGAGGCGACGCGGCTCGGCGGCGCCGACCCACTCCGCTCCGGCGCGGCCGATTGCGGGCGCGTCGGCGAGGTGACCGCGCTCCTTGAACGTGTAGCCCATGGCCTCGAGGCGCTTCGACGTCGCCGGGGAGAGGCCGTCCTTCTCGAAGATCACCTCGTCGGGCAGGTGCTGCATGTGGAAGCGCGGGGCGCTCACCGCGGCGCCGACGTCGAGGCCGAAGTCGATCATGTTCGACAGCTCCTGCCAAACCGCGGTGATGATCGTGGGACCGCCCGCCCCGCCGGCGACGAGGAGCACCTTGCCGTCGGGTCCGGTCACGATGGTGGGCGCCATCGAGGAGAGCATGCGCTTGCCGGGCGCGATCGCGTTGGCCTCGCCCTGGACGAGCCCGAAGCCGTTGGCGGTGCCCGGGACCGACGCGAAGTCGTCCATCTCGTTGTTGAGGACGAAGCCGCCGCCCTTGACCGTGACGCCGGAGCCGTACCACCAGTTGATCGTCGTCGTCAGCGCCACCGCGTCGCCATTCGCGTCGACGACGGAGAAGTGCGTGGTGTGGGGCCCGCTCGCGCTCGCGGGCGCGGCGGCGATCTCGGACGACGGCGTCGCGCGATCGGGGAGGATGGTGGCGCGCTGCTCCTTGGCCCACCCCTCGGAGAGGAGCTCGGCGAGCGGCATCTTGACGAAGTCGGGATCGCCGAGCTTCGCGTTCCGCGCGGCGTAGGCGCGGCGCATCGCCTCGAAGACGTAGTGCAGCTGCTCGGGGGACTGGAAGCCGAGCTTGCCGATCTCGTAGCCCTCGAGGATGTGCGCGATCATCGCGAGCGTGACGCCGCCGGACGACGGAGGCGGCATCGACGCGATCTTGTGGCCGCGGTACGTGAACTCGACGGGCTTGCGCCACTTCGCCTGGTACTTCTTGAGGTCCGCGAGGGTGATGAGCCCGCCCTCCTCCTTCATCTGCTTGACGAGCGCGGCGGCGGTGGGCCCCTCGTAGAAGCCCGACGGACCCTTCTCGATCCGCTCGAGCACGACCGCGAGCTCGGGGTTCTTGAACGTCGTGCCCTTCGCCGGCGGCGCGCCGCCCGGCAAGAAGAGCGCGGCGCTCACCGGGTGCTTCGCGAGGCGCTTCGCGCCGACCTCGAGGGTCGCGAGGAACGCGTCGTCGACGACGAAGCCCTCCTTGGCGAGCTTGATCGCGGGGGCGAGCAGCTCCTTCCACGTCTTCTTCTTCGAACCGAGCGTGCGATGCAGCTCCCAGAGGCCGGCGACGCTCCCCGGCACGCCCGCGGACTTGATCCCGTCGCGCGCGTCTGCCTTCGGCTTCCCGTCCGCGTCGACGTACATGTCGCGCGTCGCGGACGCCGGCGCCGTCTCGCGGAAGTCGAGCGCGCGGAGCTCGCCGCGCATTCGCGTCACCGCGAAGCCGCCGCCGCCGATGTTGCCGGCCGTCGGGTACGCGACCGCGAGGGCGAAGGCCGTGGCGACCGCGGCGTCGGCCGCGTTGCCGCCGCTCGCGAGGACGTCACGGCCGACGTTCGAGGCGACGGCGTTGTCGCTCACGACCATCCCGTTCGCGCTCCGGACGACGACGGGCGTCTGGTACGGCCACGCGTTCGCCGACGCGCCCGCGTCGCCGGCCTCTGCGTCGGCGGCAGCGTGCGCGGGCGCGATCGCGGGAGCCGGCGCGGGCGGGGCGGGCGCGGGTGCGGGCGCGCCGCCGGCGCAGCCGAGGAGGAAGACGAGAGCGACCGAGCGGAGGAACCGGGGAGCCATCGGGCGCGAGGGTAATCCCGATGCGGCCGCGACGCGCTCGCGAAGCGCTCCCGCGGAGGCCGACCGCGCGGCGCGTGGCTGAGCCACCCGTGGCACTATCACTGGATTTATCCAGTGCCAACGCAACACGAACGCGCGAGCCGTACGGGTGATCGACGTCGATCGCGTGGCCGTGAACGCGGACGGTCTCGCCACCCAGCCCGCGGCGCGCGAGCTAGACGTAGATGCCGTCGACGTCGATCGCGTGGCCGTGAACGCGGACGGTCTCGCCACCCCGCCGGACGTCGACGCTCCAGCTCTGGCCCACGCGTCGCCGCACCTCGATGCGCCGCTCGTCTTGCGAGACGAGGACATACTCCTCGAGCGCGTCGATCTGCTGGAAGAGCAAGAACCGCTCGCTGCGGTCGCGCTGCTCGGTCGACCTGGAGAGCACCTCGACGATCACGCTCGAGTTGGTGATCGCCTCCCCGAGGCTCTTGCCGTTCTTGTCCTTCGCGCCGCGCGTCAAGATCGCACCACACACGATGCTCGCATCGGCGTACGTGGAGTGACGCGCGCTCTCGACGAAGAGGAGCGTGTCGGACGAGTAGACACGGCACTCATCCGTCTGAGGCAGCGCTCGCACGATCGCCGCGGTCAGCCGCCCGTGCTCGGGGGTGCCGCGCGACATCGCGTAGACCAGGCCGTTGATCCACTCGTGCTTCGCGTCGCTCGTCGCCTCGAGCGCGAGGTACGCATCGAAGGGAGTGAAGAGCAGCTCGGCGGCGGTCGTCATGGCGGCGACCTTCAGTGTAGTACACCCCGCGCCTCCGCGCCGGGCACGGCCGCGAACGCTCGCGTCGCCGGCGGGCGCTCCTCCGGCCCGCGCCGATCCGCGCGCCGGGGTGGCCGCTGCGGGTCCGCGTCGATGCGCGCGCGGGGACGACCACCGCGGGCGCCGATCAGCGCGCCGGGGTGGCCACCACCTGATCGATCGCGCCGAAGATCGAGCGACCGGCGTCGTCGCGCATCTCGATTCGCACGCGATCGCCCTTGCGGAGGAACGGCGTCTTCGGGCTGCCGGCGAGCAGCGTCTCGACCGTGCGCACCTCGGCGATGCAGGAGTAGCCGAGGCCGCCGGCGTCGATCGGGCGGCCGGGGCCGCCGTCGGCGTCGCGGTTCGAGACCGTGCCGGAGCCGACGATCGAGCCGGCCGCGAGGTCGCGCGTCCTCGCGGCGTGGGCCACGAGCGTGCCGAAGTCGAACGTCATGTCGACGCCCGCGTTCGCCTTGCCGAACGGCGCGCCGTTGAGCGACACGTCGAGGACGCGATGCAGCTTCCCGTCCTTCCACGCCTCGCCGAGCGCGTCGGGCGTGACGGCGACCGGCGAGAACGCCGACGACGGCTTCGACTGGAAGAACCCGAAGCCCTTCGCCAGCTCGCCCGGGATGAGGTTCCGGAGCGAAACGTCGTTGACGAGCATGACCAGCCGGATCGCCGCGAGCGCCTCTTCGCGCGTCGCGCCCTGCTTCACGTCGCCGGTGACGACCGCGACCTCGCCCTCGAGATCGCAGCCCCAGGCCTCGTCGGCGAGCGGGATCGCGTCGCGCGGCGCGAGGAAGACGTCCGAGCCGCCCTGGTACATGAGGGGATCCGTCCAGAACGACTCGGGCATCTCGGCCTTGCGGGCCTTGCGGACGAGCGCGACGTGGTTCACGTAGGCCGAGCCGTCCGCCCACTGGAACGCGCGCGGGAGCGGCGACGCGCACGCCTCCTCGGAGAACGGCTCCTTCGCGCCCTCGCCTCGCTCGAGCGCCGCAGCGAGCTCGCGGAGACGCGGCTCGCTCTCGGTCCACGTGTCGAGCGCGCGCTGCAGCGTCGGCGCCACCGCCGACGCGTCCGCGCACCACGCGAGATCGCTCGAGACGACGACGAGGCGGCCGTCGCGCCCGGACTTCAACGATGCGAGCTTCATCACGCCTTCTCCTGGCTTTGGGCCTGCGCGCCCGGGAGCTGCGCCTTCTCGAACGACGCCCAGCAAGCGTCGTAGTCGGACTGGAGCGTCGGGCTCTCCATCGCGAAGCGCGTCGGACGGATCACCCACCGGCTCTCGAACATGAACGCGAGGGTGTCTTCGATCTTGTGCGGCCCGAGCTCGGCGGAGATCGCCCGCTCGTAGCTCGTCTTGTCCGGCCCGTGCCCGCTCATGCAGTTGTGGAGCGAGGCGCCGCCCGGCGCGAAGCCGCCCGCCTTCGCGTCGTAGACGCCGTGGACGAGCCCCATGAGCTCGCTCATCACGTTGCGGTGGAACCACGGCGGCCGGAACGTGCGCTCGGCGACCATCCAGCGCGGCGGGAAGATCACGAAGTCGCAGTTCGCGGTGCCGGGCACCTCGCTCGGCGAGGTGAGCACGGTGAAGATCGACGGATCGGGGTGGTCGAAGCTCACCGTGCCGATCGTGTTGAACAGGCGCAGATCGTACTTGTACGGCGCGAGGTTGCCGTGCCACGCGACCACGTCGAGCGGCGAGTGCCCGAGCGTCGTCGACCAGAGCTTGCCCTGGAACTTCTGCACGACCTCGGTCGGGCGCGACGAGTCCTCGAACGCCGCGACCGGCGTGAGGAAGTCGCGCGAGTTGGCGAGCCCGTTCGCGCCGATCGGCCCGAGCTCGGGGAGGCGGAAGAGCGCGCCGTAGTTCTCGCATACGTACCCGACCGCGCGCCCGTCGGGCAGCTCGGCGCGGAAGCGGACGCCCCGCGGGACGACGCCGATCTCGCCGGGCGTAAGGTCGAGCACGCCCAGCTCGGTCACCAGCCGTAGCGCTCCGGCCTGCGGCACGATCAAGAGCTCGCCGTCCGCGTCGAAGAAGACGCGATCGACCATCGACCTCGTCGCGAGGTACATGTGCACGCCGATCCCGGCGAACGCCGCGGCGTCGCCGTTGCCGGCGATCGTGACGAGGCCGTCGACGAAGTCCTGCGCGGTCTCCGGCAGCTCCGGCGGGCTCCACCTCAGGCGGTTCGGCGACGGAGGCACCTCGTCGAACGGGCCGCTCCGGACGAGGCCCTGCGCGCGCGGCGCGAACGGCGGGTGCTCCGCGCTCGGCCGCAGCCGGTAGAGCCAGGAGCGCCGGTTCTCCTTGCGCGGCGCGGTGAACGCCGTCCCCGAGAGCTGCTCGGCGTAGAGGCCGAACGGCACGCGCTGCGGCGAGTTCTGACCGCGCGGCAGCGCCCCGGTGACGGCCTCCGTCGCGACGTCGTTCCCGAAGCCAGAGAGGTAGCTCACGGATCCCTGTCTACTACGCCGGCGGCGTTCGCGCTCCCGCTCACGGCGCCGACTTGCCGGACGCAGAGGCGTTGACGACACCGCGGCGGATCTGGTCGAGCTCGATCGACTCGAAGAGCGCCTGGAAGTTCCCGTTGCCGAAGCCCTCGTTGCCCTTGCGCTGGATGATCTCGAAGAAGATCGGCCCGAACAGGTTCTCGGTGAAGATCTGGAGGAGGAAGCCCTCCTTCGCGCTGCCGTCGATCAGGATGCGGTTCTTCTGCAGGCGCGCGACGTCCTCGCCGTGCGCGCCGACGCGCCCGTCGACGAGCTCGTAGTAGGTGGCCGGAGTGTCCTGGAAGACGATCCCGTTCGCGCGGAGCTTGTCGACCGTCTCGTGGATGTCCGAGGTGGTGAGCGCGAGGTGCTGGATCCCCTCGCCGCGGTACTGCCGGATGAACTCCTCGATCTGCG
The DNA here is from genome assembly GCA_019637195.1 of Labilithrix sp. Taxonomy (GTDB): domain Bacteria; phylum Myxococcota_A; class Polyangia; order Polyangiales; family Polyangiaceae; genus Labilithrix. The sequence goes on from JAHBWA010000067.1 coordinate 6,096, forward strand.
ACGAGTCGTCCTGGCTCTCGTTGAGCGGGATGCGGATCGCGCGGTCGGGCGCGATCATCGCCTGCGAGAAGAGGCCGGTCGCCTGCCCCTTGATGTCGAAGAACTTCTGCTCGGTGAAGCCGAAGATGCGATCGTAGAAGGTCGACCACGTGCGCATCTCGCCGCGGCGGACGTTGTGCGTGAGGTGGTCGAGCAGATCGAGGCCGACGCTCTGCTTCGCCTCGGCCTCGGCGGCGCCGGCGATCGGGCGCCACGCGTCGTAGACCGAGCCGTTCGCGCCCGCGCGGTCGACGAGGTAAAGGAGGCTCCCGCCGATCCCCTCGAGGACGTGGCTGTCCGGGCCGAGCGCTCCGCGCGACGCGTCGGCGGGGCGCGCGCCGCGCTCGACGGCCATCGCGAACGCGCGCGCGGCGTCCGCGACGCGGAACGCCATGCCGTTCGCGGACGGCCCGTGCGCCGCGCGGAACTCGGCCGCCTGACCGGTGGGCTCGCGGTTGACGAGCAGGTTGATGCGCCCCTGCTTGTAGCGGACGACGTCGCGCGTGGGGTGGGTCGACCAGGCCGTGAAGCCGAGCCGCTCGAGGAGATCGATCATGGTCGCCGGCTCGGGCGAGGTGAGCTCCACGAACTCGAAGCCGTCGAGACCGAGGGGGTTTTCCGACACGTCCTGCATGTGCGCTTCTCCTTACGGCTCCGATAGTAACAACCGTTACGACCTCGGTAGTAACAATCGATACCATCTGACGCAAGCAGAACGTCGCCCGCGCCGAAATTCGCGCCCGGACGCCCGGCGCCTCCCGCGCACCGGAGCCGCAGGGCCTCCCGCGCCGGAGCCTCGACGGGGACGCCTCTCGCCGTCGGAGCCGGTCAGCCGCGGGACAAGATCTTCGTCGCGGAGCCCTCGAGCCGGCGGAGCAGGCCGTTCAGCGCCCGCACCTCGCGCGCGTCGAGCCCCTCGAGGACCTCGGCCTCGAGCGCGAGCGCCGCCGGGACGACGCGGCGGTAGAGATCGCGCCCGGTCGGCGTGAGCGAGAGGCGGAGCGAGCGCGCGTCCTCGACGTTCGGGAGCCGCCGGAGCAGCTCGCGGCGCTCGAGGACCTGAGCGGCGCGGCTGACGGTGACCTTGTCCATCTGCGTCAGGCCGACGATCTCCTGCTGCGTGAGCTCCTTGCGCTCGGCGAGCACCGTGATCACGCGCCACTCGGGCATCTTCAGCGCGAAGAGCTTCTCGTAGGACTGCGCGATCACCTGGCTCACGACGTTCGACGCCAGCGACAGGCGGTAGGGCAGGAATTCCTCGAGGTTCAGGCGTGAGCGCGGCACGTCTCGTGACTAGCACGCCTCGGGATGCCCGGTGGATCGCGCTGGATCGCGGCGGCCGAGGCTCCCCTACGGGCCGAAGGCAGCGTAGGCTGGACGGGCTGCCCGATGAGCGACGAGCGGATCAAGGACCTCCCCGCGACCGTCCCCGAGCGCGCGCGCATGCCGCGCGACGCCACGATCGCCTTGCCTGGCCCCGTCTTCGGCCCGAGCAGCTCGACGTCGCTCGACAGCGTCGCGCCGCTGCCGCTCGACTCGTATCAGCCGCCCCACACCGGCACGGCGGCGCTCTCGACCCCGCCCTCCCAGCGCGAGCAGATCGTCCCGTCGGCGGCGACGGTCGGCTCGGTCCTCGAGCACATCCGCAAGCCGACCGTGGAGCGGCTCGAGGTCGAGGCGCGCCTCGCGTCCGGCGGGATGGGCTCGATCGACGTCGTGATCGATCACGCGCTCGACCGTCGGATCGCGATCAAGACGCTTCACCCGCACCTGCGCTCCGACGATCAGACGGTGCGGATGTTCCTCCGCGAGGCGCGGCTGACGGGCCTCCTCGACCACCCGCACATCGTCCCCGTCTACGATCTCGGCGAGCGCGAGAGCGGCGAGCTGTACTTCGCGATGAAGCTCGTCGAAGGGCAGACCCTGGCGGCGCTCATCCGCGGGCTGCCGCGCGGCGTCCTCGACACGGCGACGCTCTACACGCTCCTCGACGTCTTCGCGAAGGTCTGCGACGCCCTCGCCTTCGCGCACAGCCGCGGCGTCCTCCACTGCGACGTAAAGCCCGCGAACGTGATGGTCGGCGAGTTCGGCCAGGTGTTCCTGATGGACTGGGGGATCGCGCGGCTCGTCGTGACGGAGGGCGCGCCGGCTTCGATCGCTCGCTCCGGCGGCGCGGGTCCTACGCGCGGAGCGCGGACGGCGCAGACGACCGACAACTCGATCATCGGCACGCCCGGCTACATGTCCCCCGAGCAGGCCCGGGGCGACCGGAAGAAGCTCGACGTGCGCTCGGACGTGTTCCTCTTGGGCGCGCTCCTCTACGAGATCCTCACGCATCGCCCGCCCTACGTCGGCGGCGACAAGAGCGAGACGCTGGCGCTCGCGGCGGCCGGGACCTTCCCGAGCCCGCGCAAGGTCGCGGGAGACGTCGCGGTGCCGCTCGAGCTCGAGCGCATCGCCCTCCGGGCGATGGCGAGGGCGCCCGACGAGCGCTACCCGTCCGTCGCGGCGCTGCGAGAGGACGTCGTGCGCTTCATGCGCGGCGGCGCGGAGTTCCCGCGTCGCACGTTCCAGGCGGGGGTAGCCATCGTCCGCGAGGGCGAGCCCGGCGACGCCGCGTACATCATCGTCGAGGGCCGCTGCGACATCCGAAAGGAGACGCCGAGCGGGACGCAGACGCTCCACACCATCGAGGCCGGCGCGGTGTTCGGGGAGATGGCGATCCTCACGCAGGGACCGCGCACGGCGTCGGTGGTCGCCGTAGAGCCGACCACCGTGCTCGTCGTCACGTCGCACGACCTCGAGCACGAGATGGCCGCGCTCAAGCCCTGGATGGCGACGCTGCTCAAGTCGCTCGCGTCGCGCTTCCGCGACGTCGATACGCACAGCCGCGCGACCTACCCGGCGACGCTCTCCCCGGCGCGCGTCGCCAACCAGGTGCTCATGAACCTCGAGACGTGGGGCGAGGGCGACGGCAGCGGCGGGCGCTGGATGAAGTGGACCGAGCTCGCGCCCGAGCTCGAGGCGCAGCTCGGCCTCCCACCGGTCGCGCTGTTCGGCGCGATCGCGCGGTACGGTCTCGCGCTAGACGTCGAGGGAGATCGGCTGACGATCACGGATCCCGCGGCGCTCCGCGAGCGGCTCGGGCGCGAGCTCGCCACCAAGCCGCGCGGTTGACACGCCCCCGCGCAGAGCGAAGGCCCGCGCGCACGCCCTGTCCGCGCGCGGAGCGGCGCTCAGGGAGCGACGCCGACGAGGTCGGGCCGCACGCGCGCGATGATGCGCGCGAAGGCCTCCTTGTCGATCGAGCGCTCGAGCGCCGCCTCAGGCGAGATCTTTCCGGCGCCGAGGAGGCGCTCGAGGCCCGCGTCGAGCGTCTGCATCCCCTGCGCCGCGCCCGCCTTCAACGCGTCGGCGAGGCCCTCCGTCTTGCCCTCCCGGACGAGCGCGACGACGGGCGGCGTGCCGACGAGGATCTCGTGGACGGCGACGCGGCTCTTCGAGTCTGCGCCGCGGACGAGGTGCTGGACGACCACGCCCGCGAGGCAGTCGGCGAGGAGCCCGCGGACGCGCGGCTGCGCCTCCGGCTCGAACGCCGCGACGAGGCGCTCGAGCGTGGCCGCGGCGCCGCTCGCCGGGAAGGTCGCGAGGACGAGCTGACCCTCGCCCGCGAGGCGGATCGCGTGCTCGATCTCCTCGGCCGTCGTGAGCTCGGAGACGACCACCACGTCGGGATCCTCGCGGACGGCGCTCTTCAGCGCCGTCACGACCGTCGGGGCGTGGAGCCCGACCTCGCGCTGCGTGATCTGCGCGCGGAGCGACTCGTGCACGAACTCGATCGGGCTCTCGACCGAGACGACGTGGCACGGGCGCGTCTTGTTGATGTGGTCGACCATCGCGGCCATCGTGGTCGTCTTGCCGTTCGACGCCGGGCCGGCGACGACGACGAGCCCGCCTCGGCGGTCCGCGAGCCGCCAGACCACCTCCGGGCAGCCGAGCTCGGCCAGCGACGGGACCCGCCCCGGGACCAAGCGGAACGCCGCCGCGATCCCCGAGTGTTTCACGTAGTAGCTCGCGCGGAAGCGAGCGACGTCCCGGAACGGAACGGCGAGGTCGAGGTCGAGGTCCGCCGCGAGCCGCGCGCGCTGCGCCGGCGTGACGAGCTCGAGGAGCAGATCCTCCAGCTCCTTGGCGGAGATCGGCGCCTCGCGCAGCGCGACGATCTCGCCGCGTACCCGCGCGAGCGGCGGCTGGTTGACCGCGAGGTGGAGATCGCTGCCGCCTCGCTTGACCAGGTCCTCGAAGATCGCGTCGATCGCCGGCACCGGTTACCCCTTCCTCGCCTGGGCGGGTCGCGCGAGCTCGGCGTCGAGCTCCGCGGGAGACTCGGCGAACAGCTTCGCCACCTCTTTGGTGACCTTCTGCGCGCGGACGAGCTCGGCGAGCGCCTCGTCCAAGCGGACGATCCCGGCCGACTTGCCACGCTTCTGCAGGTCGGGGATCTGGTGGGTGCGCCCGTCGCGGACGAGCGTGAAGAGCGCGACCGACCACGGGAGCAGCTCGACCGCCGCGTGGAGGCGCGTGCGGTCGGCGCTCGGCACGAGGCGCTGGCCGACGATCAGGCGGAGGGACGCCGCGAGGCTCCCGCGCACCCAGGGCTCCTCGGCCGCGGAGAAGAGGTCGAGGATGCGGTCGACGGTCTTCGCCGCGCTCGGCATGTTCATCGTCCCGAGCACGAGGCGTCCGCTCTCGCACGCGACGAGCGCGTGACGGACGGACTCCGCGTCCCGCATGTCGGCGAGCACGAGCGCGTCGATGTCCTCGCGCAGAGCGGTGTGGATCGTCCGCGAGCGCGTCCGCGCGTGGAGCCCGACGTCCCGCTGCGAGACGAGCCCCTTCTTGCGCGGGTGGACGTGCTCGATCGGCTCCTCGATCGTCATGACGTGACGCGCCGACTCGCGGTTCAGGTGATCGACCATCGCGGCGAGCGTCGTCGACTTTCCGTGGCCGGCGGGGCCGGTCACCAGGACGAGGCCGCGCTGATGCCGGAGCGCTCCCGCGAGCGCGTCGGGCAAGCCGAGCGCGGCGAGCGTCGGGAGCTCCTTCGGGATGACCCGCAGGTTCAGCTTGAACCCGGTCCGCTGCTTCGAGACGTTCACGCGGAAGCGCCCGTGGCTCGGGTGCTCGACGGCGAAATCGCACGAGCCGTCGCGCTCGAGCGTGTCGCGCAAGCGCGCAGGGACGATCTCCCGCGCGATGCGCTCGACGTGCTCGGCCGGGAGCGACTGCGTCCGCGGGAGGAGATCGCTCGCGACGCGCAGCAGGATCGGACGACCGGCGACGATCACGAGGTCGCTCGCCCGCGCGGCGACCGCCATCGCGAGGAAGGAGTCCACGGCGGCCGACGCGTCGACCCGCGGGCGTTCCTTCTCGAGCGCGGCGGCGCGCGCGGTCGCGGCGTCGCCTTCCCCCGCGACCGAGACCGTGTTCTCGGCGCCGTCGGCGTCGAGGTCGATGTCGAGCCGGACGGGGCGCGCGGCGGCCCCACCGTCGGTCGTCGTGATCTCGACGTCGACCGCGTCGACCGACGTCGGCGTCGAGATCCGCCGACCGACCATCGCGGGAGCCTGGCTCGGCGTGGACTTCGCGCGCTGGGCCTCGGCGGCGGCGCGTTCACGCGCGGCGCGCTCCTGGGCGGCCTTCTCCGCGGCGGCCCTCTCGGCGAGCGCGCGCTCACGCGTGGCCTTCTCGGCGGCCAGCTTCTCGGCGGCGGCTCGCTCCGCGGCGGCCTTCTCCGCGGACGCTCTCTCCGCGGCGGCCCGCTCTGCGGCCAGCTTCTCGGCCGCCGCTCGCTCCGCGGCGGCCTTCTCCGCAGACGCCTTCTCGGCCGCCGCTCGCTCCGCGGCCAGCTTCTCGGCCGCCGCTCGCTCCGCGGCGGCCTTCTCCGCGGACGCTTTCTCGGCCGCGGCACGCTCCGCGGCCAGCTTCTCGGCCGCGGCACGCTCCGCGGCCAGCTTCTCGGCCGCCGCCTTCTCCGCAGCAGCCTTCTCGGCGGCGGCTCGCTCCGCGGCAGCCTTCTCGGCCGAGGCCTTCTCGGCGGCAGCCTTCTCGGCGGCGGCTCGCTCCGCGGCAACCTTCTCGGCCGAGGCCTTCTCGGCGGCAGCCTTCTCGGCGGCGGCCTTCTCCGCGGCCACCTTCTCCGCCGCCGGCTCGTCACGGCGCGGGCTCGCCGCGTCCTCGCCCCGCGCGACCTCTTCCGGTCGACGCGCCGGCTTCGGCTTCGGCTCCCCCGGCCCCGTGCCGGGCGGGGTCGTCACCGGCGGCGACAACGTCTGGAGCGTCGGCTCGTCGTCGTCGTCCCACTCGTCGTCGGGCGGCGGTACCGGGACGACTGGCGCGGCCTGCACGCGCGCGCTCGGCGCGGCGGCGGCGACGTTCTTGATCGCCTGCGGCTGGATCTGAGCCGTGGCCTTCGCCGCGGTCATCGTCGCGGAGGACGGCGCCCCCGCGAGCGATGGCTGCGCGCGCCCCTGCGCCGCCGCCGGCTGGGGCTTCGCCGAAGGGGGCTGCGGTGAGGGCGCGGCGGCTGGGACCTGACGGCTCTCCTGCGTGCGTGCCAGCCCGTGCTGACCGGACGTCCGCGCCGCGGGCGCGACGCCCGACGCGGGCGCGGACGCCGGCGCCGCCCTCTCGGAGGGCCGCGCCGACGGCGTGCTCGCCGGCGTCGGCTGCGCCGCGGCAGCGGGCGCTCTCGCCGCCGCCTCTCGCTTCGCCACGGTGAAGCGCGCCTGCACGATGTCCTTGCGCAGGATCGCCGCGACGGCGATGACGCCGACGCCGTCGAGGCGGGTCGTCCACTGGACCGGCTTGTCCGTCAGCGAGTCGACGTACCGGCTGCCGCCCATCGTCACGAGCATCTGCATCAGACGCTCGGTGCTCGGCGCCTCGTCGTCCACCGGCTCGAACTTCCCGCCGATGTTGACGCTCGGCAGCCGATTGGTGACGAGCCCGAACTCCAACACCTCGGGGCGCGCGAGGTTCTTGAGCAGCTCCTCGATCGTTTTCATCAGCCTGGCAAGCCACCCGTCAGACTACACGACCGCGCCGCGTTGGGGCGATTTCGAAATCGCCGCCCGAACGCGGTCCCCGCGTCCGCCCCGAGGGGGCCGCGAGGAGCGCGTTTCAGGCTGCCAGCCGCGATTTTGGCCCGTCGGCCGAACCGAGCTGGATCGCCGAGGATTCAGGGAGCCCGGCCGGGGACGGACGCCTCGGACGACGCTCGGGCGGAGGCCTCGGCGACGCTCGAACGGAGGCCTCGGCGACGCTCGAACGGAGACGACGCCCGGGCGGAGGCCTCAGCGACGCTCGAACGGACGGCGGCCGGCGTAGACCGCGCCCACGCCGAGCTCGAAGCCGATGCGGAGGAGCTGGTTGTACTTGGCGACGCGGTCGGAGCGCGAAAGACTCCCCGTCTTGATCTGGCCCGCGTTGGTGGCGACGGCGAGGTCGGCGATGAACGTGTCTTCGGTCTCGCCCGAGCGGTGGCTGATGACGCTGCGGTAGCCGGCTTCCTGCGCCATGCGGATCGTGTCGAACGTCTCGGTGAGGCTGCCGATCTGGTTCAGCTTCACGAGGATGGCGTTGGCGAACCCGCCCTCGATGCCCCGCCGGAGGCGCTCGACGTTGGTGACGAAGAGATCGTCCCCGACGAGCTGCACCTTCTTCCCGAGCTTGTCGGTGAGGAGCTTCCAGGTGTCCCAGTCGTCCTCGGCGCAGCCGTCCTCGATCGAGATGAGCGGGTAGGTCGACGCGAGCTTCTCGTAGACCGCGACGAGCTCGGCGCCGCTGACCGGCTTCTTGTCGAACGTGTACTTCTTGGAGCCCTTGTCGAAGAACTCGCTCGCCGCGCAGTCGAGCGCGAGGTGGAAGTCCTTGCCCGGCGTGTAGCCGGCGCTCTCGATCGCCGCGACGAGCGCCTGGATCGCCGCCTCGTTCGACTCGAGGCGCGGCGCGAACCCGCCCTCGTCGCCGACCGCGGTGACCATCCCCTTGTCCTTGAGGTTCTTCTTCAGCGCGGCGAAGACCTCGGCGCCCGCGCGGAGGGCGTTCGGGTAGTCGTCGAAGCCGTCGGGGACGACCATGAACTCCTGGATCTCGAGGCCGTTGTCGGCGTGCGTGCCGCCGTTGAGGACGTTCATGAGCGGCGTCGGCAGGACGCGCGCGTTCGCGCCGCCGAGGTAGCGCCAGAGCGGGAGACCGACGGCGTCGGCCGCCGCGCGCGCCACGGCCATCGAGACGCCGAGGATCGCGTTGGCGCCGAGCTTCGACTTGTTCGCCGTGCCGTCGGCCTCGAGGAGCACGCTGTCGACCTCGGCCTGATCGAGCGCGTCGATCCCGATGATCGACGGGCCGAGCGTCTGGTTGACGTTCTCGACCGCCTTCTGGACGCCCTTGCCGCCGAAGCGCTTCTTGTCCCCGTCGCGGAGCTCGATCGCCTCGTGCTCGCCGGTGGACGCCCCGCTCGGCACGGCCGCTCGACCGTGACCGCTCGCGGTCTGCACCTCGACCTCGACGGTCGGGTTTCCACGGGAGTCCAGGATCTCGCGCGCGACGACTGCGGTGATCTCGCTCATGACAGGCTCGGCTCCTTGCGATTGCGTTTGCCCGCCTTCTAGTCGATCGACTGCCAGAAGTCGCGGACCGCGTCGACCGAGCAGACGCGTCGCGCGCGGGGCAGGCTGCCCAGCAGGGCCGCACCGTAGCCGCGCTTCACCGCGCGGCGATCCAGAAGCGCAACGATCCCGGCGTCTTTCTTGGTGCGGATCAGCCGCCCGAAGCCCTGCTTTAGCGTGATCGCCGCAGCGGGCACCGAGTACTGCGTGAACGCGTTGCCGCCCTCGGCTTCGATCTTGGCCGAGCGCGCGGCCACGATCGGCTCGGTCGGGACCGCGAAGGGGATCTTGTCGATCACGACGAGGCGGAGCGCGTGCCCCGGGACGTCGACCCCCTCCCAGAAGCTCATCGTCGCGACGAGCACGGCGTCGCCCGCGGCGCGGAAGCGATCGAGCAGGACGTGCTTCGGCGCCTCGCCCTGGACGAGCAGCGGGCCCGGAGCGCCGCTACCGCGCGCGAGCGAAGCGTGGATGGCGCGCATCGCCCGGTTCGACGTACAGAGGACGAACGCGCCGCCGCCGGTGATCGCCGCGAGCTCGCGCGCGCGCCCTGCGCACGCCTCCTCGAACCCGGGCGCGCTCGGCTCGGGGAGATCGTCGGCCACGTAGAGCGCGGCGCGCGACTCGAAGTCGAACGGCGACGGCACCACGAGGTCGTCCGTCTCGGGGAGCGCGCCGAGGCGGCTCTTCGCGAAGTGGAAGCTCGGCCCGGCGTAGGTCGCCGTCGCGAGCGTGGCGCTCGTGCAGACGACGCTCGCGACGCGGTCGAAGAGCCGCTCGCGGAGCAGCGGCGCGAGGTCGACGGGGCTCGCGCCGAGCGCGACGGGGCCGGCGCCCTTCTTGCCCGTGCGCTCGCGCGCGTCGACCCACGTGATGCCCCCCTCGAAGCCTCGCGCGGCCTTCTGCATCAAGAGCGCGTGCTGCGGATGCCGCCGCGACGGCGCGGACGCGACGGCGCGCGGGCGCGCCGCGCCCTCGTCGTCCCACTCGGCGTCGGGGTCCACGTCGTCGCTCGCCTCGTCGTCGGCCTCCCAGTGGCGCGACGCCCGCGCGTCGGTCGAGCCGGCGTGGACGCGGGCGAGATCGGCGCGCAGCTCCCCCGCCCGCCTCGCGATCATCGCCATCGCGTCGTCCTCGTCGCAGGCGAGCGCCATCGCGACCAGCGCCTGGAGCGCGACGTCGAAGCGGCCCGTCGCGTCCTTTCGCGCCGGCGTCCACTCGTCGGGCGCGAGCATCCGGCGCCCCTCGTCGCGCGCGGCGGGCCCCGACGACCGCCACGACGCGAAGAGCGCGTGCCCCGCCGCGTCGACGTCGTCGAGGATCCGCATCGACGACGAGTCCAGGATCCGCGCGCCGAGCACCGCGCGCCGCGCGTCGCGGATCAACCGATCGACGCGGCTCGTCGAGACGCTCACGCCTAAGAAATCGGTCGCCACGCTCTCGATCTGATGCGCCTCGTCGAAGACGACCGCGTCGTACGGCGGGATCGCGCCGCCGTAGCCGCCCGTCCGCCCGGTCTTCAGCGCCAGGTCGGCGAAGAACAGGTGGTGGTTCACGACGACGATCTGGGCCTCCTCCGCCTCGCGCCGCATCCGCGTCACGAAGCACTCGTCGAAGTACTTGCAACCTGCACCGATGCGCATGTCGGTCCCGGACTGGACGTCCCGCCATCCGGCCGCGTCCTCGCCGAGCGCCGAGAGCTCGGCGCGATCTCCGGTCCGGGTCTCGAGCGCCCACCGCTCGATCGTCGCGAGCTCGCGACCGACCGGCTCACCGCTCCGCATGCGCTCCGTGAAGCGACGCTTGCAGAGGTAGTTCGGTAAGCCCTTCATGAGCGCCGCGCGGAGCGGGACCCCGTGCTCTGCGAGGACGTCGCGGACGAACGGGAGGTCCTTGTCGAAGATCTGCTCCTGGAGCGCGTGGGTCGCCGTCGAGATGACGACCTTCCGCCCCGAGAGCACCGCGGGGACGAGGTAAGCGAAGGTCTTGCCCGTGCCGGTCCCCGCCTCGACGAAGAGGTGACCGTCCCGCTCGAGCGTCCGGTGGACGGCCCGGGCCATCGCGAGCTGGCCCTCGCGCTGCTCGTAGTCCGGGAGCCGGCGCGCGAGCGGCGACCCAGGGCCGAGGACGTCGTCGACGGTGAGGCGATCCGGACGCGCGTCCGGCGGCTCGTCCCCGTCGCTCGATCCGCCGCGCGGCAGGGCGCCGAGCTCGTCGGGATCGGTCGGCGGGCCCGTCATCGGCCCTCAGCTCTAGAGCAGCGCGCGGCGAGCGTCGAGCGGCCCGCCGTCCGCCGCGGACTTTCTCCCGATCGCGCGATCGTCGTACGATCCGCGCCGTGAGTCTCCGCCGGCCCTCCTCGTCGCGCGCGCCCGCCGCCGGAGCGGACCTCGCGCGCGCGCCAGGCGCGGATCCGCCGGCGATCGAGCGGGATCCGGCGAGCGCGGTCGGCCTCCGGCTCGCGATCGGCAAGGACGGCCTCGGGATCGAGCTCGCGCGACCGACGCCGCTCGCCTGCCTCGACGTGGTCGAGCTCGTCGTGCGCCTGCCGAACGTCCGCTTCCCCTTCGACGTCACCGGGGGCGTGGCGAAGTTCCGCCATCGGCGCGGCGAGCTCGAGCGTATCGCGGTCGAGCTCGACGCGCGGCGGGCGGCGCGCTGGGCCGAGCCGCTCCTCCGCGGCCTCGTCGGCGCCGGGCCGTGCGCCGTCACGATCGCGCCGCGCGCGTTCGGCGCGACGGTGACGATCGTCGCGACCGACCCGAGCGCGGCGCGGAGCGGCGCGCCGGCGGCCCGCCCCGACGCTCCCCCGGCGCCGGCCGGCGTGGCGCCACGCGTGAGGCACGCGCGCGCGCTCGCGTTCGAGGTGGCGCTCGTCGCGACCCCGGACCTCGCGCTGGTCGTGCACGCCGCCCGCGGCGCGAACCTCCCCGCTCCGGCGACGCTCCTCGCGATGCGCGCCCTCGGGGCGCTGGTCGGCGACGTGGCCAAGCGCGAGGGCGCGCGCTTCGTGTTCCCGCGCGCGGCGTCGCGCCTGGCGCGCGCGCTGCTCCCCGACGCGGGCGTCCGGGCCCCCGGCGGCGACGACGTGGTCCTCGCCGGCTCGGGCGAGAGCGACGGCGTCCTCTTCCTGGCGTTCACGCGCGGACCGACCGCGCCCGCGCTCCCGCCGGCGGCGACGCTCGCCAACGAGGCCGCGCTCCTCTGCCGCTCCGCCGACGACGCGCGCTTCGCCGGTGACCTCGAGCGCGCGCGCCGGCACGACCTCGGGGCGCTGGAGCGCGCGCCACGCCACGCGGAGATCGGCCGGCGCATCGCGGAGGTCGACGCGCACGCGGGAGGACGGGCCGAGGCGGCCCTCGCCACGCTCCGCGCGGCCGAGCGACCCGCCTACCTGGGGCAGCTCCTCGGCGATCTCCTCGTCGAGGCCGGCGACGTCGCCGGCGCCGTGGCCGCGCTCCTGCGCGAGGGCGAGCGCGATCCGTCGGGCCCGGTCGCCGCGCTGTGCCACGCAAAGGCCGCGCTCCTCGCGTCCGATCCGGCCGACGCGCTGTCCTGGCTCGACGCCGCGATCGCCCGCGCGCCGAGCCTCGAGGAGCTGCGCTGGGAGCGGGCCGCGCGGCGCCTCGCGCAGGGCCGCCTCGCCGACGCGCGCGCCGATTTCCAGGAGCTGGAGGCGATCGCCAGCGGGGCGCGCGAGCGCTACGAGGTCCTCCGGCGTGCGGCCGACGTCCATCGCGCGCTCGGCCTCGGGGGCGACGCGGCGCTCCTCTACGAGCGCGCCCTGCTCTACCGTCCCGACGATCCCGACGCAGTCGCCGGCCTGGGCGCGGCGATCGCCGCCGAGGGCCGAGGCGCCCGCGGGGCGACGCTGCTCGGCCGCGCGATCGAGCTCGCCGAGGCGCGCGTCCCTCCGCTGCCGACGGCGTGGATGGAGCTCGAGCTCGCGCGCGTGCTCGGTGACCGCCTCGGCGACCGTCCCTCCGCCGTCGCGCGCCTGCGCGCGGTGCGCGACGACGCGCCCGAGGCGATCGACGCGCGCGGGCTCGAAGGTCGCTACCGCGCCGCGCTCGGCGACGCGAGCGGCGCGTCGCTCGCGTTCGCGCGGCTGCGTGAGCGCGCAGGGCACGAGGCCTCCGCGCTCCCGTGGCTCGACGAAGCCGCGCGCTTCGAGGAGGCGCGCGGCGAGCTGCTCCTCGCGCAGAGCCACCTCGCGACCGCGATCGCGATCGCGCCGGCCGACGCCGCCGTCGAGGAGCGCTATCGCGCGCTGTCGCGGCGCGTCGCCGAGGCCCGAGGGGTACACGCGGCCCCGAGCGCGCCGCAGCAGGAGGCACGGATCGCCTCCGCGCCGGCGGACGACGTTCGCGAGCGCGCCACGCTGGCCGCGCCGCGCGAGGAGGCAGCTCCGTCGCCCGAGGAGGACGAGGCGGCCGTCGAGGCGCTCACGCGGACGCTCCAGGGCGACCCGACGAACGACGCTGTCGTCGACGAGCTGACGACGCGCCTCACGCGGCTCGGACGGAGCATGGACCTGCTCGCGCTCCTCTCCGCGCGGCTCGAGGACGCGCCGCCCGAGCGACGCGAGGAGCTCTTGCCGCGTCATCGCGCGGTCCTCGAGCGGCTCGAGGCGGAGGCGCGCGACGCCGGCCGCGACGGCGAGGCGGACCTCTTCCGCATGGCGCGCGACGCGAGCTGAGCGTCGCGGGCGCTCAGGCGCGCGGCTTCTTGGAGAGCAGCTTGTCGCGCGCGGCGCGGTAGCGCTCGACGTCGACGTCCTCACCGGCCACCCAGGCCGCGAGCGCGGGCGCGACGTGCTGGTCCCACACCGGCGAGAGGCGCACGGCGAGAAAATCGCGGTAGAGCGCCGTCGTGAGCGCCTCGACGTCGCGTGCGAAGTGCATCCGGTCGTAGAACGACTCGTGGGCGAGGTCGCCCTCCGCGGCGTCGTCGCGCTTCTTCTTCCTGCGAACCGGCGGCGCGGCGAGCGGAGGCGGCTCGTCGTCCGCCTGCTTCTTCCGCGGCGGGACGAGCCCCGCGAACGCGAGCGTCTCTCCCCGCAGCGTGAGCGTGCACTCGTGGTCGCCGAACGACAGGTGCAGGCCCGCGCGCTCGGGCATCTTCCCTCGCAGGAGCGCCTCCTTCGCCTCGCGGTGCATCCCGGGCGTGCTGCCCTTGATGATCGTCGACTCCTTCCCCTCGTCGAGGACGAGCCGCCCCTCGAGCCAGAGCCCGAACTGACCGTGCTCCCTGGTCGAGAGCGTCCCCTCGAACAGCTCGGTCTCGAGCCAGAGCCACAGGAGCAGCTCGCGCCCGACGAAGCGCCGGAGCTCGATGCGGTCCGCGAGGTTGATCGGCGCCGCGCTCATTCTTCCTCCGCCGCTTCGTCCATGGCCAGCCGCGCGGTGGACGCGAGGTAGGTCATCTCGAGGTCGTGCCAGGCCTTCTCCTGCGCCTTGTCGAGGCCGATCCGCGCCGCCGCCGTGTACGGCGACTCGGGGACGAGCGTCAGCCCGAACGTCTTCTTGAAGAGCTCCATCATCGCGGCGCCCGGCTTCTGCGCGTGCGAGAAGAAGCGCACGATCCCCTCGCCGATCGCCCACGAGAGATCGACCGAGCGCGTGGCCGGCGACATCTGGCGACGGAGCTTCTTCGAGACCATCAGCTTCAGCTCGGCCTTCCTGCGGAGAGCCGCCGGGTGCCCCTTCTTCTCTCGCACGCGCCGCCGCCTCCTCACACCGCGTCCGGAGGGACGGGGGCCCGGATCGCCCAGCGGTCGGTCCGGAAGCCGAGGACGACGCGTAAGCTGTTGAAGAAGACGTCGTCGTACGTGAGGTGGTCGACGATCGAACCGCTCGTCGATCTTCGCCCGTCGCCCGCCGAGCCCTCCCTCGTCGGCTCGAGCGGCCTCATCGCGCGGAGGCGCACGGCCCTCATGAACCGCTCGCGGAAGTCGTCGGGGAGCTCGCCTTCCACGAAGAAGCGAGCGTAGGTCAGGGAGCCTCGAAGCGCCGGCACGTCGCCGCGTCTAACAACTCCGCGCGCGGAAAACCAGCCCGGGCCGCCCGTGTTTTGTCCACAGGATCCGCGAGCGCGCCGCCGTCACGAGCGGCGGGGCCGACGGGTATCGCCCGCGCGAGGCCGACGGGCGCGGCTCAGGACGGCGAGGCCAGCGACGCCTTCACGTCGTCGAGCGCGCGCTCCACGGCGCCGTCGCCGAGCTGACACGCGGTCGCGATCTTCGAGAGCACGGTCCGCTCGACGTCGCTCACGTCGTCGCTCGCCTGCGCGATCAGCGCGGCGATCCGGAGCACCTCGATGGCCTGCTCCTCGCGCTGCACGCCCTCGGCGAGGCGCTGGATCCGGCGGTCGATGCCGTCTTCGCCGAGCTGGTCGGCGAGGTCGGAGACGAGATCGGCGACGTGGCTCTGGGGCACCGCCCCGCCGCACGCGGCGGTGACGATGCGCTCGAACGTACGGCGCTCCTCGTCGTCGAACACGCCGTCGGACGTCGCCACGAGGTACGCGCCCTCGACGATGCTCTCGAAGAGCGCGGCAGCGAATGGATCGAAGCCGGTCGGGACGGTCGACTCGTCCGTCGGACGCGATCCGTACGACGCCGCGGCGAGCGTGAGGATCGAACGATCACTCGTGGTTTGCCCCTCCCCCTGGGGCGAATGGGGGGTGCGCGCGACCTTGGCGAGCAGATTGATTCGGTCGTCCGTTTGCATTGGGTGAGGATGGCCTCGACGCGAGCATACCGTTCAGCGGGGCTCCTGGGCGAGCAGGATCTCGACCGCGCCCTCCGAGTCGGTCATGGCGCTCCCTATCTCGATGGGATCCGAGTCGGCGGGAGCGGTCGCCGACCGGGCGAAGATGCGCACGACCGCGTTCGCGATGACGTTTCCGGTCGGGCTCGGGTCGCGCAGGGTGAAGGCGAGCCGCGTCGGGGCGGGCACGCGGATGTCCGGCAGCTCCGCGATCTGCGCGGTGAGTGAGCCCGGGACGTCCGGCCGGACGACGACCCGCGGGAAGCCCGTGCCGGCCTTCGGGATCACGCTGAGGATGTAGGGGCCGGGGTCGAGCTCGAACGCGAACGTCCCGTCCTCGCGGGTCTCCGTCCGGCCCGGCCGCGGCTCCGCGAACTGGCTCGGCCGCGCCCCGGGCGACGTGTTGGGGATCGCGAGGACCTCCGCGTCGCTGAGCGGGCGGCCGTCCGTGAGCACCGCGCGGCCCCGGAGGAGCGTCCGCGGCGGGGGCTGGAACCTGAGCGCCGTGATCGCGCTGGCGACGACGACGATGTCGCGCCGCTTGGCGTAGCCGGTGCCCTCCGCCGGCTCGATCGTCGCCGCGTAGGTGCCCGGAGGAAGCACGGTGGCGAAGCGGCCGCGATCGTCCGTGTTCACCGTGTCCGAGTAGCGGAGCAGCGTCGAGGGCTCGGCGTTCGTCCGCGCGATCGACTCGCTCTCGAACGTGACGCGCGCGGCGTAGCCGAAGAGCGGCGCGGAGGGATCCGTGACCGGCTCGGTGACGACGCCCTGCACCGCCACCGGCGGGGGGATCGGATCGTAGCGGAGGGCCTGGAGCCCGGCCCCGCCGAAGAGCTGCGTGACGTAGCGCGGCACCGCCGTCCAGCTCGCGGGAGGGGCCACCACGGCCTCGACCTCGTCTCCGAGCCCGCCCGTGGGCGTGCGCTGCTCCCCCGCCGTGTGGAGCACGACCTCGCTCTCGACGCCCGACAACGTACGGACGACGGAGATACGGCGCTGCGACGGGCGATCGACGAGCCACGCGCGCCACCCGTCGAGGCCGTCCGCGCGCGTGATCTTCGCCGTGCGCGTCGTCGGATCGTCGAGCGGCAGGTCCGCGCCGAGGACGAACGGGTCGACGAAGAAGTCGGGCGCGAGCGCCACCGGCTCGAGCACGGTCGGCGGGAAGAACTCGTCGAAGGGCGGCTGCGGGTAGAAGACGCGCCGGTAGCTGCCCGCCGGGACGGCGCGCGAGAACTCGACCGCCCCCGCGCTCCCGATGCGCGACGACGCGAAGACGCGGTCGAGCGGTAGCTTCGGGAACTGCTCCTGCTGCGCGTTGCCGAGCGGCTCGTAGACGACGCGCACCGGGATCGAGGTGCCTTGCTGCAGCGGATAGCCCACGGCGCTCGACACCTCGGCGGTCACCCGGTAGCCGCCGCTGACGCCGACGAGGCCGCCCAGCGGCAAGCACTGCGGCGGGCGGCACCGGGTGATGACCCCGGGCGTGACGGGGGGCTCGGTGAACGCCGGGTTGCCCTGGGCGTCGCTGAAGAAGACGTAGGTGAGGCCCGGCGCGAAGATCGACGAGTCGGGGACGTGGACGACGATCCAGAACGGGTACTCGGGCCGGCCGCCCGCCGTCAGGATCTCGCATCGGTCGCGGCTCGAGCAGCGCGCGGCCGTGCTCGCGCCCGGCTCGTAGAGCTCGCACGGGCACCGGTTCATCGGCGCGGTGAGGACCGGCCGCGGCTGGATCGGCTCGCAGGACGAGCCCCCGACGACGGCCGCGAGCAGCGCGCCGATGGAGACCCGCGCGCCGCCGCGCCCGCCCGACCGCCCTCCTCTCGGCACGGCTAGAGGCCTCCGCGCACGGTCAGACGCCTCCGCCGTCGTCACCGGCGTCAGCGTCGCTCAGCGGCTGGAGGCCGGCGTCGAGCACGGGACAACCTGCCAGGTCTCCCGAGGGGCTGAAGAACCAGCCCACCGAGTCACCGCCCGGCTCCTCCGGCGTGTGGGCGTTGCGTGGATCGCGCGTGTTCAGGCGCAGCGCGACGATCACCTCGACGTAGTGGCACCGGTCGAGCGAGGGGACGGTGATCGGGATCTCGAGCAAGCGGATGTTGCCGCGCGTCGAGGCGGGCTCGTACTTGCTCGTGTCGTCCTGGATGAAGCCCTCCCCGGTGACCGGGTTGTAGTCGATGAAGGACGCCCAGGAGATCTCGGCGAGCGGGTCCGAGAGCTCGACCGGCACGATGAACTTGCTCGGCCAGCTCCCGAGCACCGACGAGGTCGACGGGACGACCGACGCGCGCACGATCGTCGGGCGCCGCTCCGAGGGGCGCGGGAGATCGGTCGGCGGGTCCGCGATGACGCACGCGTCGACGAGGACCGTCGCCGAGACGAGGCCGAGCGCCGTCGTGACGAAGCGACGGATGCGGCGTGCGCGAGCGGGCCCCGTCATCGCGGACATCTTCACACAGGTGGAATGCGGCCCGAAGCGAGCCGTTGAGAGGCCGGCGTGGGGAGGTGCCAGCGCGCGTCCGCGTACTCGGGGCGGACGGCGAGTCGGAGGAGATCGGCGAGCGACGGCAGCTCAGCGCAGAGGCGCTCGAGGCCTCCCGGCTGCTCGAGCTCGGCGGGGTCCGAGTCCGGGAAGCTCGCGAGGACCTGACGCGCGGCGTGCCCGAAATCCCCCGTCAGGAAC
This sequence comes from Labilithrix sp., assembly GCA_019637195.1. GTDB lineage: Bacteria > Myxococcota_A > Polyangia > Polyangiales > Polyangiaceae > Labilithrix. The sequence continues at coordinate 24,263 of JAHBWA010000067.1, forward strand.
ATGCCGAGGCGACGACCGCTCTGCTTGGCGCGCTCGAGGACGAGATCGAACGGCGTCGCTTCCGAAGCTGCGAGCAGCTCCTTCAGACGGCGCTGGGTCCGCGGCGCGAGCGTCTGCCAGAGCATGTCGGCGAGGTCGGCGTCCTTGCGGTCGACCGTGAGGAGCCCGGGCGGCCCGAAGGCGCCGAGGAGCACGCCCCAGAGCGCGCGCGCCTCCGCCGGACCGAGACCGAGCACGAGCGCGTTCTCGGGCAGCACGCAGGAGAGGGCCTCGCCGAGCACCCAGCGGAGCTCGGCCGAGTCCTCGCGGGCGTCGCCGGAGAGGATCGCCGCCGGAGGCGAGAGGAGCCCGACCGACGCCGAGAGCGGCTTGCCCTCCTCCTCGAGCGGCAGCTCACCCCTGCGCGGCTTGCCGAGCCCGCCCGTCCGCTTGTGGAACAGCGCGAAGCGCGGCGTGTCGAGGAGCCGGAGCGCGGCCTCGTAGACGCGCGACAGCGGCGTGGTCGGTCCCGGCACGACGCGCTCGAGCCCCGACAGCCCGGCCGCGGCGGGCGACTTCGCGAACATCTCGGGCGCACCTTCCCAGACCACGCCCAAGGCCTCGCCGGCCGGCTCGTGCGAGTGGCGGGTGAGGAGCGAGAGCATCCCGGGCTGCGCGCTCTGCGCGGTCAGCGGCGGAGGCGGGAACGGTCCCGCGACCGCATCGAACGCGCGGAGGACGTGCTCGATCGCGCGCACGTAGTTGATGTTCTGATCGGCGCGCGCCGCGTCGCGCAGCGCGCGGAGCCGCGCGAGGTTGCCCGGGTTGAGCTCGACGGCCTGACGGCGGACCTTCAGCAGCGCCCCGCGCCGCGCGGGCTCGTCCACGAAGAGCTCGTCGAGGAGATCGGCGGCCTCGACGGAGCCCTCGCGGAGGGCCTCGGTCAGGAGCTTCTCCGCCTCTTCGCGCGCGCCGTCCGCGAGTCGTCCGCGCGCCCTCGCCACCTTGCCCGCAGCGGTCGTCGGGGACTCGCTCGTCGCGCTCGGCGGCCGAGAGGACTCCCGCACCCGGCTCCCGAGCGGCGGCGGCGCCGGCGTCGTGACGGGGAGCGGCGGCGGGCCCTCCGAGCCGAACGCGGGATGGCGCACCGACACGATCGGCGCGTCCTCGGCGCCGATGAGCAGCGGCGGCGGCGCGGGCGGGATCTTCGGGATACCCGGGATCTCGACGGACAGCCGCGGGGGATCCGCCTCCGGCGAGGCGCTCGCCGGGGCAGCCGGCTTCTCGACGATGCGCGTCACCACCTCGTCGTCCGCCTCGCCGGCGGCGCCGGCGCGGACGGCCGGCGCGGACGGATTCGACGAGCCGAGCGGGGGCGTCACGCCGCGGCCGTCGGGCGCCCGGACGGCCGCGAGGTTCCCCGACGGCGAACGCCCGCGGAAGCGCTCGAGCTCGACGCGCAGCGCGATCGACGCGTCTTCCGACGCGTGGTCGATCGCCTCGCGCATCGTCCGATCGCCCTCGAGCCGCTCCGACGGGTTGTTCGACGCGAACAGCGCGCGCGCGAGCTCGGCGAGGACCTCGGCGCGCTCGACGCCGTCGAGGCTCTCGGCGAGGCCGCGGAGGACGCTCCGCGCCTTGACGGTGTCGTCGCGCGAGAGCGCCAGCCGCGCCACCCGACGGAGCGCGTCCATCCGCGTCTCCGGATCCTTCGCCGCCTCGTTCAAGAAGCGCTGCGTCGACGCCACGTCGCCGGCGCGCGACGCGCTCTCCGCGGCGGCCAGCGCGACGCGACCGGGGCGGCGGAGCCCGAGGAGGTTCCCGTAGACGGCCTCGGTGTAGAACCGATACGCCTCCTCGTGCCGGCCGCCGAGCGCGGCGCGCTCCGCGAGCCCGAGCGCGACGAGCGGCTGCGCGCCGACCGCCGTGAGACACCGCTTGAGGGTCGACGCACCCCGGCCCTGGCCGTGCGCCACGTCCTCGGCCTCGGCGAGGAGGAACGCAGAGAGCGCGACGTCCTCCGGCTCGAGCGCGGCGGACCTACCGTCGGCGCGATCGCTGGCCAGCCGCTCGAGCGACGCGATGGTCGCGAGCGCGTCGTCCTTCGTCCCGGCGCCGCGGAGGCGGTACTCGAGGCCGCGCGCGAAGAGCTGGGTCGACGCCGAGTCCGGCGCGAGCCTCGCGGCGTCCCTCGCGCGCGCCAGCGACGCGTCGCTGTCTCCCGCGCGCGCCGCGGCCTGCGCCGCCTCGACGAGCATCTCGCTGCGGACGCGCGGCTCGTCGACGGAGACCCTCGCGAGATCGGCGAGGGCGTCGCCGAGCTCGCGCGGCTCCTGCGTCGCGCGAGCCACGGAGACGCGCACCTCGGCGACGGCGATCGCGCCCGGCGCCTGCGCGGACAGCTCCGCGACGGCGCGCGACGCCTTGGGCAGGTCGGACGCGGCGAGCAGCGCGCGGACGCGGCGCGTCCCGAGCGTGACGCGCTCGTCGTCGTCGGTCGTGACGGGGAGGAGCCGCTCGAGCGCCGGGAGGGCCCGCTGCGCCTCGCCAGCGCGCTCGTAGAGATCGGCCAGCCAGCGGAGCGAGCTCACGTGGCCGGGCTGCTCGAGGAGGAGCTGCTCGAGCTCGGCGCAAGCGTCCTCGAGGCGCGTGAGGCGCTGCTCGAGGATCGCCGCGCGGCGGAGGCGCACCGCGCGGAGCCTGTCCTTGTCCTCCGGCGCCACGCTCCGCGCGAGGCGCGCGGCGCGCTCCGCGAGGTGGTCGGCGAGGTCGTCGAAGCTCCCGCGCGCGACGAGCAGCGCCTCGATCGCGACGTCAGCCTCCGCGTCCGCGGGATCGACCTCCATGACCTCGCGCCACGCCGACTCGGCCGCCGAGAGCGCGCCGCGTGCGCCCTCGGCGCGCGCGAGCCGCTTCAGGATCGGGCGGAGCTCCTCGGTCCCCTGCCCCGCGCGCGCGAGCTCGGCGAGGTGCTGGAGCGCGTCGACGCGGATGTGCTCGCGCCCCGACGCCTCGGCGGCGCGCTCGACGGCAGCCCAGCGGCTCGCGGTCGGCTCCTCGGTCGCGGCCTGCAAGAGCGCGTCGGCGGCGCCCGAAGCGTCACCGTGCTCGTCGCGGATGCGCGCGAGCTCGGCCCAGCGCACGGCGCGCTCGGGCTTCGGCATGTCCGCCCGCGCGAGCTCACGCAGCACCGCGTCCTCGCCGCGGCCAGCGGCGACGAGCGCGGCGTTCAGCTCCCGCGCGACGTCGGGCCGCTGCTCGGGGGCGGCGATCTCCGACGCGCGCTCGAGCAGCTTCACGGCGGCGGAGGGGTCGCCCTCGGCGATCGCCCGCGTGGCGGTCGCGCGGAGCGCCTCCGTCCGCCGGAACGCGCCCACCTTCTTGGAGAGGCGCTCGAGGAGGATCGGATCGCCGTGCTTGCTCGCGGCCTCGTCGGCGAGGACGACGATCGCGTCGTCGTCCGACTCCTTCTCGGCGGCGCGCACGAGCGCCTTCGCGCGCTTCTCGGTGTCGCCGAGCTCGCCGGCGATCGCCCCGACGAGCCGGAGCAGCGCGTGCCCGACGTTCGAGTACGGCTTCTCGACCTCGGCGGTCACGCGCTGGAGCGCCTCGGCGGCGCCGGCCGTGCCGGCGAACGCCGGCGCGTGCGGCAGGAGCTTCACGTACTCGTCGACGTCCGCGTCCGCGCCGATCGCGCGCTCGAGCGAGCGCCACCCCCACTCTCCGTCGGAGAACAGGTCCATCGCCATCTCGACGAACGTGAGCGCGATCCGCGCCCCGTCCGGCCCCTCGAGCCCCTTCGCGAGCTGATCGCCCGCGCGCTCGAGCCGGAGCGCGACCGCGGCGCCGTCGTCCGGCGCGAGCGAGACGATCTCCCGCGCCGCGACGGCGAGCATGCCGAGCGTCGCGGGCGACGGGAGGATCACCGTCGCCTTGAGGAGCAGGTCCATCTTCTGGCGCGTCCCCTCGAGGTCGCGCGCCGTCATGCTCGCCGCGCGCAGGAGCCACACCGCGCGCGCGTGCGTGCTGCGAGAGAGCTCGGCGACGTGCTCGACGGTGCGCACGGCGACGCTCTCGCGCTGCGCCTTGGCCGCCGTGCGCTGCAGGAGGCTCAAGGTCGAGCCCTCCGACGGGACGGCGATGAAGGCCTGCGCCGCGTGCTTGAGCGCCATCATCGCGACGCCGCCCGACTCGAAGAAACGGGCCGCGCGGTGGTGCGCCGCGCGACGCCCGAAGCGACCGCGGGCGCGGCGCGCGACCTGGTCGTAGATCGGCGACATCTCCGGGACGCGCGCGAGCTGGGCGCAGGCGGTCTCCGCCGTCTCGAGCGCGTCGGCGTGCCCCGGGTCGCGATCGAGCGCGAGCTTCGCGAGCCCGAGGGCGCGGGTGTGCGCGCCGACGTCGAGCGCCGCCCGCGCCGCCTGCGTGGCGATGACGCCGGACCGGACGCGATCGCTCTCGCGCTCGACGAGCTCCGAGAGGCAATCGACGGCGTACTGCGCGTCGGCGAACGACGCGAGATCGCGCCGGAGCGTGTCGTAGCCGTGCACCGAGTCGCAGTGGGCGCCGCGGAGCCAGGCCTGCACGGCGCGCGGCCGGTCGTCGGCCATGTCCCAGAGCGCCGCGCCGAGATCGCGGAACGCGTCGGCCGCCTGGGTGGAGTCGCCCTGGTCGAGCCGCAGCTCGGCGCGCGCCTCGAGGAACGCGAGCTCGGTGTCCGGGCTCTTCGCCTGCGACGCCAGCGCGTCGATGCGGCTCGCGTGCGCCGAGAGGTCGACCCCCTCGCGCGCGGCGCGGGCGAACGCGTGGAGCTCGGCGTCGACGTCGCCGAGCTCCTCGTAATACGAAGCGAGCTCGCAGAGGAGCGGCCCGCGCTCCGCCGCCGGCGCGCCGGCGGCGATCCAGCGCTCGCCGAGCGTGGCGCGGAGACGGGGATCCCGCGCGGCGTCCGCGACCTGCTCGATCGCCCGGCGGAGCGGCGCGTGGCGCGGGCCGAGCACGTCGAGCGCGCGGCGGCCGATGACGGCCGCGCGCGCGGGATCGAGGGCGCCGAGGGCCTCGAGCGCGGGGGCGAGCCGCTCGGCCATCTCCTTGCTCGGCTGCGGCTGCGGCGCCAGCCACGCGAGCGCCTCCGCCAGCGCCTCCGCGTCACCGGCCCGCACGGCGCGATCGACGAGCGCCTGCGCGGCGTCGGGCTCTCCCGGGCGGAGCGCGACGCGGCGGCGCGCCCACGCGACGGCGCCCCGCGCCTCCCCCGCCTGCTCGAGGATCTCCGAGAGCCGCGCGCACCAGCGCGCCGACGGCCCGGCGCTCTCCATCGCGCGCTCGACCGCGGCCTGCGCGACGCGCCCGTCGGCGGCCGTGGCCAGCTTCGCGAGCACGAGCAGCGCGCGCACGTTCTGCCCGTCGGCCCGGCACGCCTGCTCGGCCGCGCGGCGCGCCGCGTCGTTGTCGCCGGCCTCGGCCAGCACCTCGGCGGCGACCGCGGAGATCGTCGCGACCACCTGGCTCCCGCACGCCGGGGCGACCGCCGCGAGCGCGCGGCCGCACGTCGGCTCGTCGCCGGCGGCGGCGGCGGTGATCCACGCGACGGAGCAGGTCCACCGGGTGGCCGACTCCTCGGCGAACGCCCGCGCGGCGGCGGACGCCGCGGCGAGCTCGCCGTTCTGCCGGAGCGCGCTCACGAGCACTCCGCGAACGCGGACGTTCGGTCCGCGCGCGTCGAGCCGCATCCGCGCGAGGCGCGCGATCCCCTCGAAGTCGCCGACGCGCTCGGCGACGCGGAGCGCCTCGGCGAAGATCGGCTCCTCGTCGCGCGAGGCGCCCGCGTCGCTCGGCGCGACGTCGCCGACGACGGCGCGGATCTCGGCGAGCTCGAGCAGGACGCGCGCGAGCTCGCGCGACGCGTCGGGTAGGCTCCGCGCGAGCTCGGCCATCTCGAGCAAGAGCGCGGCGCGGCCGTCCGCGGCCGACGTCTCGAGCGCCTGGCGCGCCAACGCGAGCTCGTTCTCGCGTCGCCGGACCGCGCCCTCGAGCCGCCCGGCGGCGGCGCGGGCGCGCTCGTCGCCGGGATCGAGCTCCGACATCACGCGGTACGCCCACGCCGAGAGGAGCGCGTCGTTCCTCTCCTCGCCGAGCGACGCGAGCTCGTGCGCCGCGGCGAGCCGCGCCGCGTTGTCCTCGAGCGCGCCGTGCGCGGCCGCGCCCATCGCCGCCCGCACGAGGGCCTCGACGAGCCACGCCGAGTCGCCCACCTTCTGCGCGAGCGCCCGGAGCGCGTGGACGTTCTCGGCGTTCGCCGCGTCCGCGGCGACGGCGCGCGCGAACGCCTCGAGCGCGCGCTCGGGCGCCGCGACCGGCCCCGAGAGGAGGCGCCCGAGCGCCGCCCAGCGGACCGCGGCGCCGCGGCCCTTCTCGCGCTCGGCCCGCACCTCGAGCCGGACGGCGAGCGGCTCGTACGCGCTCGCGCGCGCGAGCATGTCGTCGAACAGATCCGCCGGCGCCCCGTGGAGCACCCGGTCGAGGCGCTCGTCGAGCGCGGCGCCGAGCGCGCGACCGAAGTGGCCGCCCTCGAGCGCCGCCTTGCGCCGACGCTCGTGGACGTCGGCGCTGGTCGGCTCGTCCGTGCCGCGCAGCGAGCCCGGGTAGGCCGTCGCGGCGCGCGCCTCGAGCGCCGCGGCGTGCGCGCGGAGGACCTGATCGGCGGCGTCCTCGCGGGCGCGGACCACGTACGCGTTCATCAGCGCCGCGACGGCGAGCGGGCTCGACGGATCGAGCTCGAACGCGCGGAGCAGGTTCTCGAGCTCGCCCTCGGAGTCGCGCGCGGCGGCGCGGCGCCGAGCCGCCCGGACGTAGGCCTCCGCGCCGGCGCGCGGGCCGGGAAAGCCGTCGACGTCGAGATCGACACCGCTGCCGCCGTGGGTCGCCGCCGCCCACGCCGCGACCGCGCCGAGCAGCTCGAGCGGGAGCGCGTCCGCGGCGTCGGCCTCCGCGGCCTCCGCGAGGGCCTCCTGGGCGCCGACCGCGTCGCCGGCGCGCGCGTGGAGGACGCCGATGCGCACCAGGATGGCGGCCGCCGCGGGCCCGCTCGCCGCGGCGGCGAGCTTGCGGAGCTCCGACGCCGCGAGCCCGGGCTCGCCGAGGCCCTCGAGCCAGCCCGCCAGCGCGTGGCGGAGCGACGGATCGTCGTGCGACGAGAGCGAGCGAAACGCGAGCTCGATCGCGAAGTCGATCTCGACGTCGCGCGCCGCGAGCAGCCCCGCGAGCTTGTGTGCGGCCGAGCGCTCCTCGGCCGGATCGCCGAGCGCGCGCGCCAGCTCCACGCGCGCCCGGAGCTGCGCCTCCTCGGCGACCGTGCCGTTGCGGCGCACCGGATCCTTCGCGGGGCGGCTGCCGCGCGGGCGCGCCGGACGGGCGTCCTCGTTCTCTCCGGCCTCGGGCTTCGCTCCTCGTGAACCGTTCGTGCTCGACACGCTCACCTCACCGTCAAAGCGAACGGGACGGCGACCGCCGTTCGCTCCCCCTCCGCCAGCGGCGCCAGGCTCGTCACGAACGGGACGGCGTCCGGCGCCACCCGATCGAGCAGCTGGAGCGGCGACGCCGCGCGCGCGCGGACGCTCTCCTCGGCGCTGCCGCCCGGATCGAGCGACTCGAACAGCCCGCTCTTGCCCTGGATGACCGCCACCCGCGCCGACTCCGAGAGCTTCGCGAGCTCGCGCGCCTTCGCGATCGCGGCGCCGAGGCCGCCGATCTCGTCGACGAGCCCGCGCGCCTTGCCCTCCGTGCCGCTGAAGATCCGGCCCTCGGCGCTCTCCGCGACCTTGTCGCGCGAGATCTCGCGGCCGCGCGTGCTCCGCCCCTCGACGATGCGCGCGAGGAAGAGCTCGTAGACGCCCGTCATGCTCTCGAGGACGCGCGCGCGCGTCGGCTCGTCCCACTTCACGAGCGGCGACTCGTACGCCGCGCGCGACGCGGCGCCCGGCTTGCCGGGGTTGGCCGGGAACGTCTCGGCGTGGACGCCCCAGCGCTCGAGCGCGTCGCCGACGCCGATCTTCCCGCCGACCACGCCGATCGATCCGACGATGCTCATCGGCTCGGCGAAGACGTAGTCGCCCGTGCACGCGAGGTAGTAGCCGCCGCTCGCGGCCATGTCCCCGACGCTGAAGACGAGCGGCTTCTTCTTCCGCAGCTTCATCAGCTGGTGCCACATGAGATCGCTGGCGAGGGCGCTGCCGCCGGGCGAGTCGATGCGTACGACCACGGCCTTGACCTCGTCGTCCTTCTCGAGCTTCGCGATCGTCCGGCTGAAGTCCTTCTCGACGATGCCGCCGCGCCCGCCGAGGATCCCGTTGCCACCCGCGGTCATCGAGATGCTGCCCGTGGCGCGGACGAGCGCCACCGGGCCGGTCGCGCTCGTCTCGCCGGCGAGCGCACGGACGAGATCGTCGAGATCGCCTCCGTCCTGCTCGGCGCCCGATCCGAAGACGACGCGCTCGCGGACGCCGCCCGCCTCCTTCTTCACCTCGGCGAGGGCCTCGTCGAAATAGCCGACCTCGTCGACGAGGCCGAGCTCCTTCGCGCGCGGCGGCGACCACGGACCGTCCTCCACCACCTCCGCCGTCGCGCGAGGACGCGCGGTCGCGAGGGAGTCGAGCCACGCGGCGCGCATGTCCGCCAGCACGCTCGTGAGCGAGGCGCGCGCCTCGGGCGACGGGCCGTCGCGCGTGAGCGGCTCCTCGGCGCCCTTGAACTTCCCGACCTGGAGGAAGTCGACGTTGAGGTGGAGCTCGTCGACGAGGAGCCGGCGCATGTAGACGACCTGCGCGGCGAGGCCGATGGCCTCGACCTCGCCCGCCGGGGACAGCCAGATGGACGAGCAGCCCTTGGCCGCGACCATCAAGGTCGTGTTCGAGAGCGCGTCGGCGTGGCAGTAGACCTTCTTGATCGCGCGGATCCCCGCGAGCATCTCGCCGAGCTCCTGGGCCCGCGCGGCGCCGATCTGCGCGCCGCCGAGCTTGACCATGACGCCGACGGACTTCTTGTCGTCGCGGAGGTCGGTCGTGACCCGGAGCACCTCGTCGAAGCTCTTCTTCGCGCCCGAGACCCCGAAGAGCCCCGCCTTGTCCTGCTCGGGCACGCCGCCCGAGAGGTCCATGACGGCGATCGCCGGCCCGGTCTTGCGCGGAGGCTCGGTGGCGCTCGCCTCCGGTCGCGGGCGGCCTTCGCAGCCGACCGCGCCCGCCGCGAGCGCGGCCGACGCCAGCGCGAGGGCGCCCGTCGCCAACGCGCGCCGCATCAGCCGCCGCCCTCGGCGCGCTGCTTCACGCGGCCCGGGTACGCGCCCTCCGGGTAGCGGTCGACGATGTCCTTGTACATCTTGCTGGCCGTCACCTTGTCGCCCGCGTCCCACTCCACGTCCGCGAGGCCGACGACCGCCGGCATGTAGTTCGGGTTGATCGACAGCACGCGCTTGTAGGACGCACGCGCGCCCGCGAGGTCACGCTGCGCGTAGGCGATCGCCGCGAGCCCGGTGAGCGCCTCGGAGTCGCTCGGGTTCTTCTCCACCGCGGCCGTGAACAGCGCGCGGGCGCGCTCGTAGTCGCCCTTGACGCGGGCGCGCTCGCCCTGGCTGACGAGCGTGCGCACGTCCGTCGGGAGCGCGCCGCCGCCGCCACCAGCGCCGCCGCCCGCGGGCCGAGCGGCCGCCCCGGCGTCGGGCACGCTGGCCGCGCTCGCGACGGGCTCGGAGACGCCCGCGTCGCGCGCGGCCGAAGGGACCGCGCGATCGGCGAAGGCGCGGAGGAGCGGCAGGAGCGGGTGCGCGCGCGTCATCGCGACGAGGCGCTCGACCTCGGCCTTCGCGCCGGCGCCGTCGCCCGAGCGCGCCAGCGCGTACACGAGCGCCGCGCGCGCGCGGCCCGGCCCGGTCTCCGCGCTCGACGCGACCTTCAAGCGCTCGACGACCATGGACCAGAGCGGCTCGGCTTCGGCGAGGTCGAGCGCCGCGAGGACGTAGGCCGTCTCGGGATCGAGCGCGCGCTGCGCGGAGCTCGCCGCGATCCTCGCGACGAGCGCGCGCGCTCCCTCGCGATCGCCCGAGATGCGAGCCGCGTCGATCTTCGCGCGGAGCGCGGCCGGATCCTCCGGCGCCACGAGCAGCGCGTCGTCCGCCGCCTTGCGCGCGGCCGCGGCCAGGTCGCTCAGGTTGTCGCGCACGATGCGGTGGTCGTCGGCCGCGTCCGCCGGCAAGAGCCTCGACTTGAGCCACGCGACGTCGGCGCGGACGGCCGCGAGGCGCGCGACGCCGAGCAGGACGTGCGGATCCTTCTCCGAGAGCGCGCTCGCCTTGTCGAGGCTCTCCTTCGCGAGCTCGAGGTTGCCGTCCGCGAGCGCCTTCTCGCCCGTCGCGAGGAACGTGGCGACGCGCGGGTCGACCGCGGCCGCGGGCGCCGGCGGCTTGCCGCCGAGCGTCGTCCCGAGGTTCTTCTGCGCCCACACCGCGCCGAGCATCAGCGCGCAGCCGGCGACCACCGCCGCCACGATGAAGCCGCCGACGCCGCGCCGGCGCGGGGCCAGGCCGTCGGAGATCGACGCGGAGGAGCCGCGGCCGCGATCGCGCTCCTCCTCGATCTCCGCGCGCAGCGAGCGCTGCACGCGCGGCGGCAGCGGCGACGAGACGTCGCTGACGGGCGACGCCGACGCGATCGCCGAGTCGCTCGCCGCCGAGGCCGGCTCGCGGAGCGGGCCCGGATCGGACGAGCGCCGCGCGCGCTCCGGGAGCGGCGGCGGGTTCGACACCCGCGGCGTCGCCGGCGGCGGCGGCGGCGGCCGCTTCAGCGGCACCGTGTTCATGCTGTCGCGCTGGCGCGGGGGCGGCACCGGCGGCGGCGCGCTCGCGACCTTGACGGCCGGCGGCTCGGTCGCGGCCTTCACCGCCGGCTCGAACGAGGGCTCGGGCTGGCGCTCGGTCGCCGGAGGCGGCGCCGACAGGACACGCGGGACCGGGGGAGGCGCCGCGACCGGAATCGCGGGCTCGGATGTGAGCGGACCGGTCCCGATCAGCGTCGTCTTGTTCGATCCGTCGTTGTTGCCGTCGGGCGGCGGCGCGGGGAACTCCGGCTTCGTCGCCTGGCGCGGGCGCGCGGAGCCTTGAGCGAGGGCCGACGACGCGGGACCGAGGCCGTCCTGGGTCTTGACGGGCCGCCCGGAGTGCTGGCTCCGCTTCGCCGCCTCGCGCTGCTCGAAGAACGGCACGAGCTCCGGGATCTGCCCGATCGCCTTGGGAGGCAGGCCGCCGCGTGACAGCCGGTCGTTGCGCTCGACCAGGTAGCCCTGGATGGCCCGCTGAAGCTCGCGGAGCGAGGTGAAGACGAGCGTCCTGCCGTCGCCGGTGGTGACGTTCCAGAAGTCTTCGCTGAAGTCACCGTCGCTGCGGCGGATCTTGAACTTGTGCCCACAGTTGGTGCACTTGACGGTCGTGCCGCGCCCGCTGACGAGCGCGTCGTCGAACTCGTACTCGGTGCTGCACCGCTCGCATTTGACGTCCATCGCGAAGCGCTCGCCGGATCAGGAAGGGCCAGAGGAGGTCGAAACGGCCGGCGGACACGCCCGTGTGATCCGCCGGTGTGCGCGAAGCCCACCGAGCGCGGTCGCCGGGTGAGATCGAGCGTTTCCACGCTATCACGCGGAGTGTGGGCGCGGAGACTTAGCAGCCTTGCCCGGCGGTCCCCCGGCAGCGAGGACCGCCCCCGCCGCGCTTATCGAACCGCGGCATCGCGGCCAGTCCGGCCGGTCCCGACCCGCCCGCCCCGGCTCCCTCCGTGGGACGGTTGGGCTCGCTCCCCTGACGCGCCGTCCACAGCCGACGTGAACGGCCGTGCACGCCCGGCGCCCGGGCCCGCTCTCCTTGCGGATTTTCGCCGTCTTCGGCGTACCTTGTCTGGGGCACGACGGTTGCTACCCTCTTGTCGGCGAAACAACGGGCTCGTTCGAGGCTCCCACGCTGCCGTGGGGACGAGGACGGGCCGGGCCCGAGCGCTCGTTGCGGACAGCCGGGGTCGAGGACGCAAAACCATGATGATGAAGCGCGCAGTCTCCTTCGTTCTCTTCGGGCTCGGCAGCGCCGTCTTGTTCGGCTGCCCGATCTACCCGGCCGACCGCGACCATCGCGTCTGCGTCGGCGGCGAGTGCTTCGACTGCCCCGACTCCTACTACTCCCGCGCGTGCACGGACTGGACGTGCAACGACGCGCTCGACTGCCCGAGCGGCTACTCGTGCACGAGCGACCGCCGCTGCCGTCTCACCGGCGAGACCCCCACCCCGCCCGGCGGCGACACCGCCTGCACGAAGCCGTCGGACTGCACGACCGGCAACTGCGGCGCAGACAACAAGTGCCACGCGGGCGACTGCTCGACGACCGGCTGCCCGGCCACGTTCGTGTGCCGCCTCGGTAGCGGCGCGGGCGGCGTGCCCGCGTGCGTGCCCATCGGCGGCGACGGCGGCGGCGGCACGTCGTCCTGCCAGAGCGACGACGACTGCCCGACCCCCGCCGGCTCGAAGTGCCTGACCGGCGCGTGCGTCCCGCCGCAGGACCAGTGCGTCGACGCCACGCAGTGCCCGGCGGCGGCCCAGTGCGTCGACGGCGCGTGCACCCCGTCGTGCAGCGCGAACAAGCCCTGCCCGACGGGCTACGCGTGCGACACCGCGAAGGGCGTCTGCACCGGCAACCCGACGCCGTGCACGAGCTCCGCGCAGTGCACGGGCGGCAAGGCGTGCGTGCAGGAGCACTGCGTCGATCCCTGCGGGCCCGGCGGCACCTGCGCCGCGGGCCTGAAGTGCATCGACGGCGGGTGCACCCCCGATCAGCGGCCGGTCTTCACCTGCACCACGGACGGCGCCCAGGACAGCTGCCAGCAGGGCAGCATCTGCCTCCGCCACAGCTGCTACATCGGCTGCGATCCCGAGGCGACCGACGCGTGCAAGAACGCCGACACGTTCAACCAGTGCAAGGCGGTCACGACCAGCTCCGGCACGTACAACGTCTGCGGCTCGACGAACAACCTCGGCACCGAGTGCGACCCGACGCAGAGCAGGAACTGCGCGTCGCCGCTCATCTGCATCGACGGCTACTGCAAGTGACGTGATCCGGGCGGCGGGCGCGAGGCTGGCAAGCCCTCGCTCCGCCGCCGCGCGCTCAGCGGCGGCGACCGCTCACGACGCCCGCGTTCAGCGGGGGCGACCCGCTCACGACGCCCGCGTCAGCGGCGGCGACCGCTCACGACGCCGACGTTCACCGTCATCGCGAAGGTCCGGTCGCTCCAGTATTTGTCGATCGCGTCGCGGACGTAGTCGAACGGATCGACCTGGGCGCCGGCCGCGTCCGGCGCGGCGTCGAGCGCGAGGTTCACTCGGAACTCGGGCATGAGGAGCAGGCGGGTGACCGGGTCCTCGAAGAAGCCCCGCCCTCCCGCGAACTCGAGCGTGCGCGTGCGCACGTCGACGTCGACGTACTCGAACCCGACGGCCTCGAGCTCTTGCTCGAGCAGCTCGCCCGTCGGCCGAAGCTGCATCGCGGCCTCGACGGCGTTCGTGAGGTCCACGAGCTCGTGCTTCAGCGCGCACTCGCGGAGCAGGTCGGCGATCTCGACGAAGGAGCCGCGGAGCGGCATCGCGATGAGGGCCTGCCCGCGCGGCGCGACGATGCGCGCGAGCTCCTCGAGCAGCAGCCGGCGCTCCGCGGGGGCGGCGAGCGGGTGGATCGTGAACGCGTGCGAGAACGCGCCCCCCGGGTAGGCGAGCGGGAGCGCGTCGGTCACGCGGTAGTCGAACGCGACGCTCGCGTCGCCCTTCACGAGGGCCGCGGCCTTCGCGCGCGCGAGCTCGATCGCGTAAGGCGAGGCGTCCGAGCCGTGCACGTGGACGTTCGGGAGCCGGTCGACCAGGAGGCGATCGGGGTAACCGGTGCGGCACTGGACGTGGCAGACGCGGGCGTCGCGCCCGCCGGCGAGCATGCCGACGAGGCGCTCACCGAAGAACGAGAGGTAGCGCGGGACGACGAACGTCTCGAAGATCGCCGCCTCCTCGTGGCCGAGATGGCGCGCCGGGGAGGTCGCGATCTCGCCTCTGGGAGGAGGGAACGACGATCGGGTCACCGCTTGCCCTTGGCCGGTCGCGGCGGCGGCGGCGGGTTCGCCTCGGCCGCCATCTCCTCCAGGATCTCGCGAGCCTCGTGGGCGAGATCGGCGATCGACACGCGCTCGCCTCCCTCTTCGTCGTCGAGCTGCACCTGCCGGCCGTCACGCTCGAGCTTCGCGAGCAGCGGGATGGCGGCCGGATCGCCGAGCTCGGCCATCGCCTCGATCGCCGCGGCCACGACCTCGGCGTCGTCGTTCTGCAGGAAACGCCCGAGCAGCTTCGCGCAGCCGGGCTCGCCGACCTCGGCGAGCAGGAACGGCAGCTCGCCGAGCGCGGGGTTGCCCTTCGGCAGCCGCACGAGCGCGCGCTCGATGCCGAGCGCGACCTCCTTGAAGCGATCGAACGCGAGCCCCTCGAGCGCCTCGCCGGCGGCGATGCGCGCCTCGGGCGAGACGCCGCCGAGGATGTCGATGAGGAGATCGACGACCGCGTCGCCCTCGAGATCCCCGAGGAGGACCGCGAGCCGCACGAGGCGGATCGAGGCCTCGGTCTCGTCCTCGAGCGCGAGCGCGGCCGCGGTGGCGGCGCGCAGCTCGGGGATGAGCTTCGCGTCGCCCTCGCCACGCAGCGCCGTGTGGTGTGCGCGCGCGGCGCGTTCAGCCTCGAACAGTGCGGTGAGCGTCTCGCCGATCGTCGCCATGAGGAGGCCTCCTTATCACGGATCGCGGGCTGCCCTCGCGGCGAACGAGGCGCCGAGCGAGGAATGTCACCGTCGTACTGGTAGTCTCTCCTCTTGTGACGACGGCGGTGCGGACGGCGTTCGGCGATCGCTGGCTCTGGGTCGGCCTGGGGGTGCTCGTGTTCGTCGTGCTGGGGTCCGGCTCGCCGGCGCTCCTCCCGGCCAAGGCGCACGCCGCGCCCCCGCGGAGCGACGACGACGCGTCCCCGCGCGAGCTCGGCGGCGACGCCACCTGCCCGCCGGGCACGGCGCCCGACGGCGAGGCGTGCGTTCACCTCACGGCCGCGGACGACGGGCCCGTGGCGGAGGCGCGGGCGAACACGCACCGCGAGCGCTCGGGCCGGGTGACGACCTACGAGCAGATCCCGCGGCTGCCCGAGCGCCCGGCCGACTACGATCTCTATCGCTACCCTATCCCGCCGGGCCTCGCGGGCGGCCACCACGTCGTCTCGGGCTACGATCTCGATCTCCCCGACGCGAAGCAGCGGCGCGGCCCGACCCTCCGGCACGTCGGGCACGGCGCCGTCGATCTGCCGCAGGTGAAGGGTACGCCTGTCCAGATGCTCGCGCTCGAGCACCAGGAGGGCGACGCGGAGGTGCTCTACGCGGGCGCGCTCTTCGGGCTCACCGTGCTCACGCGCCACACCCTCCGCGAGGGCGGGCGGACGCGCGACTACGTCATGCTCCTCGGCCACCTCGACTCGATCGCGCCGGGCGTCGGCGTCGGGACGACGGTGAAGGAGGGGCAGGTCGTCGGCGCCGTGGGCGACACCGGCTCGCCGAGCCTCGTCCACCTGCACCTCGAGATCCGGCGCGTGCGCGAGGGGATCGATCTGGCGCGGGTCCCGGCGGGCGCGTCGATGATCGCCGACTCGGTCACCGTCGTCTGCGATCCGAGAAACGTCCTGCCGCTCCGCTGACCGCGACGGGCGCGGGTGCCTCCGTGCGCCACCGACGAGCGGCGCCGTCGACTGGCGCGACGCGCGGGGCCTCGCCGTTGCTTGGGAGGCAACATCCACCCCGCCCGCTGCCCCGCCGGCGCCCGCAGCGCTCCTCGGCGCACACCGGCCCCTCGGCAGCCCGGTAGCGTCCCTCGGTCCTCCCCGGCGCCCGGAGAACGCCGGAGAACGACGCAGCCGACTGCAAGCGTTGCGCAGCAAATTGCGCGACAAAAGATGCGTTGAGACGCTCGCTCGCCTTGCGCCCGGGCAACGCCCGCGCGACGATTGTCCCACACGTGTCCATCCCCTCCGCCGCGCGCCTGGACGACACCGCTCCGACGGACCCGCGTTCGTTGGTCTGTCCACGCTGCCGTGCGTCATGGGCCGAGAGCGAGGCGCCGCCCGTGTGCCCGACGGACGGCACGAGCCTCGTCCGCGGGCGCGACCTCGCCGCCGCCGAGAGCGACCCGATGCTCGGCCGCACGCTCGAGGGGCGCTACACGATCATGACCCGCCTCGGGTCCGGCTCGATGGGCACGGTCTACCGCGCGAAGCAGCACGCGATGGGCCGCGAGGTCGCGATCAAGATCCTCCGCGGCGACCGGGCGATCGACGACACCGCGAAGGCGCGCTTCATGCGCGAGGCGCGCGCCAACAGCCTCCTCGCCTCCCCCAACACCGTCACGGTCTTCGACTTCGGTCAGAGCGAGAGCGGCGAGTTTTACCTGGCGATGGAGCTGCTCGAAGGCGAGAGCCTCGGGCAGCGCCTCACGCGCGTCGGCCGGCTGCCGATCCCGCTCGCCGTCGACGCCGCGCGCCAGGCGCTCCGCTCGCTGTCGGAGGCGCACGCCAAGGGGATCATCCACCGCGACCTCAAGCCCGACAACCTGTTCTTCGCGCGCATGATGACGAGCGCGGTCGGCTCGGCCGCGGGCGACGCGCACGAAGAGATCGTCAAGGTGCTCGACTTCGGCATCGCGAAGCTGATCCGCGACTCCGACGAGCCGATGGGCGTGGTCGAGACGCAGGCCGGGACGGTCTTCGGGACGCCCCGCTACATGTCGCCCGAGCAAGCGCAGGGCAAGCCGCTCGACGCGCGCACGGACCTCTACTCCCTCGGCGTCATCGTCTACCAGATGCTCACCGGGCGCCCGCCCTTCACCGACAACGACGCGGTCGTCGTGATGGCGCGGCACATCAAGTCGGTGCCGAAGCGCCCGAACGAGGTCGCCCCGGACGCGAACGTCCCGAAGGAGCTCGAGGACGTCGTCATGCGCGCGCTCTCGAAGGATCCGGTCGAGCGCCAGGCGAGCGCCGACGTCTTCGCGGGCGAGCTGCTCGCCGCGCTCGAGGCGCAGGGCGCGATGTCGAGCGGCGTCCGCGCGTCGATCACCAACGCCGCCGGCATCCGGGTCCCCGACTCGATGCGGCCGCCGGCGATCTCGCTGCCGGTCGCGCCCGCGCCGAAGCGGACCGTGGGCGGCCTGCCGCTCGCGCTGGTCGCCGCGGCGCTCCCGGTGATCATCCTCGTCGCGGCGGCTGGCGTGTACCTCGGTCTGCGAAGCGGCAAGCACCCGGCGCCGATCGTCGAGCCGAGCGCGCGCGCGACGGCGCCGGCGGCGGCGGTGAGCGGCACGGAGCCCGGGGCGACGATCGAGCTGAACGACACGGACGAGCCGCCGACGGTCACGCCCGACTCGCTCCCCAGGGCGCAGCCCGTCCCGACGCCCCCGCCGCGCCCGACCTCCGGCAAGGGGGGGCGCGCGCCGAAGAGCACCCCCGCGGCGAAGGCGACCGGCAACGCTCCGGCGCAGCCGTCGTCCACGTCGAACTACGGCGTCTTCGAGTAGCGCTCGGCAGGGCCGCGCTCCATCCGCTCGCGCGACGTCGCGCTCCATCCGCTCGCGCGACGTCGCGCTCCATCCGCTCGGCGAGGCGGCGCGCGACGTCGCGCGGTGCGCCGTCGTGGCGATTCGACCCAGGACGCGCGCGCGATCCGCGGCAGGAGGAAGCACTAGCGCGACCGCAGGAGCCGCGGGACGCAGGTTCGAATCGGCACGAAAGTCGCGTAGAGGTAGGCGCATGAAAGGTCCCTCGTGGCCCTCGCGCGCGCTCGCGCGAGGCCTCGCCGTCACGCTGCTCGCGCTCACGATCGTTCTGTCTTGTCGAACCGCCGGCGCTCAGGTCAACGCCGAGACGCTCCGGACGACGCTGAAGACGAACCCGCGCTTCCTCTGGCTCGAAGGCTCGCTCGTCGGACGCGCCGGCAACACCGAGACGATGAGCTTCTCGGGATCGGTGTTCGGCGGGCTCGTCTCCGCTCCGCACCTCTTCTTCAGCCGCGTCTCGGCCGACTACGGCGAGGCGCGCGGACAGACGAACGTGTCCCGTTGGATGGCGCACGCGCGTTACAACTTCATCCTCTCGCCCTTCGTCGCGCTCGAGGCGCTGACGCAGGTGCAGCACGACAGCTTCAGGCGCCTCGCCGTGCGCGATCTGTACGGCACCGGCTTGCGCTTCATGCTGCTCAACATCGACGACTTCGAGATCTTCACCGGGACGACCTACCTGCTCGAGCACGAGGTCCTCGACGCCATCCCGGGCTCGCCGAGGTACAACAACGTCTGGCACCGCTCGAGCAACTACGGCGGCGTCAACGTCCAGGTGTCGGACCTGGTCACCGCCAGCACGGTCACCTACCTGCAGCCGCGCTTCGATCGCCCGCTCGACTTCCGCGTGCTGTCCGACTCGTTCGTGTCGTTCACGATCACGCCGCTGCTCTCCGCGCGGATCAGCGCGACGTTCTGGTACGACAACCGCCCGCCCGCCGGCGTGCGCACGTACGACGTCGAGGTGAAGAACAGCCTCGTGCTCAAGCTGTGAGCTCGTCAGCACGCTGCCGCGGCGCGGACGGGGCGGCGGC
Organism: Labilithrix sp.; assembly: GCA_019637195.1. Lineage (GTDB taxonomy): Bacteria > Myxococcota_A > Polyangia > Polyangiales > Polyangiaceae > Labilithrix. Next base: position 42,978 of record JAHBWA010000067.1, read on the forward strand.
GGCAGGGCTGGCCGCGACCCCGCGGCGGAGGCCGACCGCCGCGAGCGGTGCTAGAATGCTGGGCATGCGACAAGGTCGGAGTCTCGTGACCCGAACCCTGCGTGGAGCGCGAAGGACGACGGGGCGTTCGATCGTCGATTCTGGCAGGAGCAAGGCGCGGAGGCGGTCTTCGCAGCGGCGTGGGAGATGGTCGACGAAGCGCACGCCTTCCGGGGTGAAGATGGCGGTCAATCCCGACTTCAAAGGTCTGTTGTCCGCGTTGTGCGACGAGGCCGCTGAGTTCATCGTCGTCGGCGCGCACGCCGTCATGTTCTTCACGGAGCCCCGCTACACGAAGGATCTCGACGTATGGGTGCGGCCGTCGAAGGAGAACGCCGTGCGTACGTCGAGCGCTCGCACACTTCGGCGCGCCACTCGCGGACCTGACGATCGAGGATCTCGCCGTCCCCGGCACCATCTTCCAGCTCGGCATCGCCCCGAACCGCATCGACGTCCTCACGAGCATCGTAGTCGCCGCTCGCCGCGAGCCTGTCGGCGTCGACGAGGGACTGCCGCTCGTCGGCGACGTCCAGCTCCCGGATGACGTCCATGTCCGCTGACGCCCCTCGGCGGAGGACGTCGACGACGCCATCGGGACCGCCGCGCCGACGGTGGCCGGGATGCCCCACCGCACCTCCCGGGAGGACCGCGCGGACGCCAAAGGACCTCGTCGAAGCCTCGTGGCGCGTGTACACTGAATTCCCCGAATCTGCGCCACGACCAAGCCCTTCGACACCCGGCCCGCCTCTCCGTGATCTCGCGGGCGTTTCGACGTCCCGGCCGGCCGGCGCCTCCCGCGGATTTCCTGCCTCACGCCACCGCCTACGTTAGCCTTCGCGGCGACCGACGGCGGAGGGTTCATCGTCCCGAGCGGACTCGTCGATGCTCTTCGCGTGCCTCAGCCCGATGGAAGGAACGATGCGACGACCGTACGTACACGCGGCATGCCTGCTCACAGCGCTCCTGTTCGCTTCGAACGCGCAGGCCGACGACTCGAGGACCGCTGAGGCGGAGGCGCGGTTCAAGGAGGGGCTCGAGCTCGCGGACAGCGGACAATTCGACGCCGCTCGGCTAAAGTTCCTGCAGGCGCTGCAGATGAAGCGGGTGGCATCCATCCTCTTCAACCTCGCGGCGGCCGAGATGAAGGGGGGACACGACGTGGAGGCGATCGAGCACTACCGAGCCTTCTTGAGGCTTGCGCCCGCGGATCCGCGCATCACCGACGCGCAGACGGACGCCGCGAAGCAGCGCATCGCCAAGCTGCTCGGCAACGTGGGGCAGATCGAGATCGACGCGCCGCCCGAGACGAAGATCACGATCGACGAACGCACGCTCGATGAGACTCCGACCGAGCCCGTGCCCGTCGACGCAGGCAAGCGCGTCGTCAAAGGTACGTTGAACGGGAAGACCGTGAGCGTCGCGGTGAGCCCGCGCGCTGGGGAAGTCGTCAAGGCGAAGCTCGACTTCGGGGCGGGCGAGCCTTTCGTGTCGCCGCCTGCCGAGGAGGGCGGCGGGGAGCGCACGACAGCAGGCTGGGTCGTGCCGATCGGCCTGGGCGTCGTGGGCGTCGCCGGCGTCGTGATGGGCGCCGCGTTCGCGTCGGCGTCGAATGGATCGAAGGACGAGCTCGACCGGCAGCTTCGAGCCACCCCCGGCGTCTGCGCGGCGCCGCGCGTCCCAGAATGCGCGGTCTACGAAGAACAGGTCTCCACCGTCAAGACGCAAGAGACGCTGGCGTGGGTCGGCTACGGCGTCGGCGCGCTCGGCCTCGGCGCCGCGGTCGCGACGTTCTTCCTGCTACCGAAGGCGTCCTCCGGATCGGCGGCGTCCTCGGGCACGAACGGCCCACGCATCGTGCCCGTGCTCGGACCGCGTTTGACGGGCGCCAACGTTCAACTTCACTTCTAGGCCCTCCCCCATGATGAACCGAACGAGCCTCCCGACACTGATCCTCGTGGGTCTCCTGGTGCCCATCGCGCTGCCCGGCTGCCCCGCCTCGGCGAACCTCTGCGACAACGGCGCGTGCGAAGCCGCCGCGCGCGACGACGGCGGCACGCCGGACGGGGACGCCGCGGT
>JAHBWA010000068.1 GCA_019637195.1 Labilithrix sp.
CGCGCGCCGGCCGACCGCGCGAAGGCCGCGCAGTCCGCGCTCGACACCCTGCTCGCCCACGGCTCGGAGCTCGGCGAGGTCCACGCCGACGCGACGCAGGGCACGGTGGTCGTCTTCGTCGGCAAGACGCCGATCCTCACGCTCGGGCCCGAGGACGTGGAGGCGAGCGGCGAGGCGAACCTCGAGGTGCTCTCGGCGCAGGTCACGGCGCGCCTCTCCGACGTCGTCTCCAGCGAGCGCAAGCGCAGCGCCATCGCCACGACGGTCTTCAGCGTCTCGCTCCTCGTCTTCTCCGCGCTGATCGCGTTCTGGCTGCTCGGGCGCGCGGCGGACCTCGCCGAGAAGCTGCGCACGTGGATGGCGGACAACCCCGAGCGGCTCGCGGCGATCCGCCTCGGGAAGATCGAGCTGGTCAGCGCAGGCGCGGCGCGCGGCGGCTCGTCGATCGCCCTGACGCTCGGCTACCGGCTCACGCAGGTGGCCATCGGCTACGCGTGGCTGATCTTCGGCCTCTCGCTCTTCGCGTCGACGCGCGGCTACACCGAGCGGCTCACGGGGCTGATGCTCACGCCGCTCTACGCGCTCGCGACGCGGATCGGCAGCGCCCTGCCGGTCTTCCTCGTCGCGGGCATCGCCGTGCTCGCGGTGAGCGTGCTCGTTCGCTTCATCGGGCTCTTCTTCGACAGCGTGGCGCGCGGGGACACGAAGATCACGTGGCTCGCGCGTGATCTCGCGCGCCCGACGAGCACCCTGGTCCGCTTCGGCGTCGTCGTGACGTCGCTCGTGCTCGCGTCGCCCCTCATCACCGGGGAGAGCGACGGCGCGCTCTCGCGCGTGGGGCTCGTCGCGCTCGTCGCGGTGGGGCTCGCCTCGACGCCGCTCTTGGCGTCGGCCGGCGCCGGAGCGATCGTGATCTACGGCCGGCGGTTGAAGAAGGGCGAGCTCGTCGAGTTCGGCGGCCGGGCCGGGCGCGTCGCCGAGGTCCGGCTGCTCGACGTCCGGCTCGAGGACGCCGGCGCCTGCGAGGTCAGCGTCCCGCACATCCTCGGGCTCCTCCACCCGACGCGCGTCCACCGTCACCCGCCGCTCGCGACGGTCGACGTGGTGGTCGACGCGTCGGCGTCGCAGGCGGCCGTCGAGAAGGCGCTGCTCGAGGCGGCCCGCAGCGTCAGCTCGCGCGGACGCGTCGAGCTCGTCTGGCTCGACCGCGCCGGCGCCCACTGGCGCGTCCACAGCGCGACCCATCGGGGAGACACGACGCTCGGGCGCGCGGTACAGGACGCGCTGACGAAGCTCGGCGTCGGGCTCGGACGGCGCGGCGTCGATCCGCGTGAGTCGTGGTCGTCGCCTCCGGGAGGAGATGGAGGCGACGGCACGTGAGCGCGATCGCCCTGCTCATGGGGTTGCTCGTGCTCTCGTACCTCGGGAGCCTCCTCGTCGGCACGGGCAAGACACGCGGGCTCGCGTCCGGCATCGAGTTCATCGGGCTCGGCTTCGCGGTCGGCCCGCACGCGCTCGGCCTCGTCGAGCGCCCGATGATCACCGAGTTCGAGCCGATCGTGCAGGTCGCGCTCGGCTGGCTCGCGTTCGTCGTCGGGCTCGACTTCGGGCGCGTCGAGGGGCGACGCGTCGGGACGCGCTCGATCACGCTCGGGATCGCGTGCGCGGTGATCACGGGCCTCGTCGTCGCGATCGCCGCCTACGTCATGCTCCGCGTCGTCGACGTCGGCGTCGGCGGGGCGAGCGCGGTGATCCTCTCCGCCGGCGCCGGCGCGGTGGGCGCGGAGACCGCGCGGAACGCCGTGGAGTGGGTCCAGGGCCGCTGGGGGGCGAAGGGGCCGGTCTCGAGCCTCCTCGTCGACATCGGGGCGGCCGACGACCTCGCGCCGCTCGTCGCGGCGGGCGCGATCTTCGCGATCGCGCCGTCGCCGGGGGGGCTCGTGCTCGCGCTCCCGGCCTGGGGCTGGTTCGGCGCCGCCGTCGCGCTCGGCGCGCTCCTCGGGATCGTCACGGCGCTGCTGCTCCGCGGCGCCGAGGACGACGCCGTGTGGGGCGCGCTCATCGGCACGCTCCTGCTCGGCGTCGGGGTCGCGGCGCGCTTCGGTCTCTCCACGATCTTCGTGACGTTCGTGATGGGCATCGCGCTGGCCGCCGCGTCGCCGAGCCGGCGCGCGCTCCGGAAGATCGTCATCCCCACGGAGCGCGCCGTGCTCTACCCGATGCTCCTGCTCGCGGGCGCGCACCTCGACCCGCGTCCGGTGCTCGAGAATCGGATGCTGCTCGCGCTCGTCGCGCTCGTCTTGCTCGCGCGGATCTTCGGCAAGCTCGTCTCGGGCCTCGTCGTGCGCCGCGCGGCGCACGCGGCGCGACCGGCCGGAGCGTGGCTCGGGATCGTCCTGCTCTCGTCGGGGCCGGTCTCGACCGCCTGCGGGTTCGTCTTCGCCATGCGCTTCCCTGGGCCCGTGGGTGACACGCTCCTCGTCTGCGCCGTCGCGTCGGCGATCCTCGGCGAGCTCGTCTCGACGCTGTCGCTGCGGGCGATGCTCACGGAGGCCGGCGAGATCGTCGCCGCGCCGTCGCCGTCATCGTCACTCCGCGGCGCGTCGGTGCCGCCGCCGCCGCCGTCGTCATCGAGTCGGATCGCCGCCGGCGACGCCGTCGCCGGAGAGGGCGTGGCCCAAGAGGAGGAGCCGATCGGATGAGCACCACGCAACACGCGAAGGGCTTCCGGACGCGTGCGTACGACGCGCTCAGCCTGGCGATCGTCTTCGGGCTGATGTGGGTCTGCGTGAAGCAGGCGCCGGGGCTGCACGACGACGCGAGCCTCGTGTCCGGGCTCGGGTTCTTGCTCCTCGCGGGCACGCTGACGAGCGAGCTCATCGAGGTGCTCCGCGTGCCCCACCTCACCGGCTACCTCGTGACGGGGATGGTCGCCGGGCCGCACGTGCTGCACCTCATCAGCCACGAGTCGGTGAAGCGGCTCGAGCCCGTGAACACGCTCACCCTCGCGCTCATCGCGCTGGCGGGCGGGTGCGAGCTGCGCGTCGACGCCCTGCGCGAGGGCCTCAAGAGCCTCGCCGTCGCGATGGTCGTCCAGTGCGCGCTCGGGCTCCTGGTCGTCGGCTCGGTGTTCATGATCGCGGCGCCGTCGATGATCCCGTTCGCGAAGGACATGCCGATGGCGGCGCTCTTCGGCGTGGCGCTCCTCTGGGGTGTGCTCGCGATTTCGCGGAGCCCCTCGGCGACGCTCGGCGTGCTCTCGCAGACGCGCGCGCAGGGGCCGCTGACGACGTTCACGCTCGGCTTCGTCATGTCGTCGGACGTCGTCGTCGTCGTCCTCCTCGCCGGAGCGATCGGCGTCGCTCGACCGCTGATGGATCCCGGCGCGGTCTTCTCGCTCGAGGCGTTCGGCGTGCTCGGGCACGAGATCATCGGCAGCGTCGCGGTCGGGACCACGCTCGGGCTCATCCTGGCCGTCTATCTCAAGCTGATCGGGCAGCAGCTCCTCGTCGTGCTGATCGCGCTCGGCTTCGGCGCGACCGAGGTGCTTCGCTATCTGCATTTCGATCCGGTGCTCGCGTTCCTCGTCGCCGGCTTCGTGGTCCAGAACCTCTCGAAGCAGGGCGATCGTTTCATGCACGCGATCGAGGGTGCGAGCGGCGTCGTCTACGTCGTCTTCTTCGCGAGCGCGGGCGCGCACCTGGATCTGCCGCTCCTCGGAGCGCTCTGGCCGGTGGCGCTCCTGCTCGCCGGGTCGCGCGCGCTCGTGACCTTCGGCGCGGCCAGGCTCTCGAGTCGGATCGTGAACGATCCGCCGCGCATCCGCACGTGGGGGTGGGCGCCGCTCATCTCGCAGGCTGGTTTGACGCTCGGCCTGTCGGCGATGATCGCCCGCGAGTTCCCGGTGTTCGGCGAGAGCTTTCGCGCCCTCGCGATCGCGACCGTCGCGCTGAACGAGGTCGCGGGACCGATCCTCTTCAAGCTGGCGCTGGATCGCACGGAGGAGTCCCGGGGTCACGCGCCCGCGCTCGCGGACTCCGACGGCGACGATCCCGAGACGCGGGCGGCCTGAGCCCGCACGGCCGCGGGGCCTGGCGACCGCGCGGCGCGGCTCGGCGCGCGGCGGTGTAGGTCGGGACGCGGCGCGAAGTTCCCGGGCCGCCGCCGCGGAAACCCTGGTAGCGTTGTCATCCTCTCATGGCGCAGGCCGTCGCCGCCAACGCACTCCCTGTCCGTCTCGCTCAGCTCGCGCGCACCCTCGAGTCGCGCTTCCTCGGCAAGGACGAGGTCATCCGATTGCTGCTCATCGCGGTGGTCGCGGGCGAGCACGCCGTGCTCGTGGGGCCGCCGGGCACCGCGAAGAGCGCGCTCATCCGGATGTTCGCGCGCCTCCTCCAGGCGAACTATTTCGAGTACCTCCTCACGCGCTTCACCGAGCCGAACGAGATCTTCGGCCCCGTCGACATCGCGGCGTTCCGCGAGGGCCGCTACCAGCGCCGCGTCGAGGGCATGTTGCCGACCGCCGAGGTCGTCTTCCTCGACGAGGTCTTCAAGTCGAACTCGGCGATCCTGAACGCCCTTCTGACGCTCCTGAACGAGCGCCGCTACACGTCGGGCGGCGTCGTCATGAAGTGCCCGCTGCTCTCGTGCTTCGGCGCCTCCAACGAGGTCCCGACCGACGAGACCCTCACGGCGATCTTCGATCGCTTCCTCCTCCGGATCCGCTCGGACAACCTCGACGCGTACCACTTCCAGGATCTCCTCACGAAGGGCGTCCAGCACGAGATCATGGCGCTCACCGACGCGCCGGTTCAGCCGGTGGTCTCGGCGCGCGAGATCCAGGAGCTGCACCGCGCCTTCGCGCAGCGGATGCGCTTCACCGAGGAGTTCTTCAGCCAATACAAAGGCCTGGTCTTCCAGATCCGCGCCGAGGGCGTGAGCCTCTCCGACCGGCGCGTCGTGAAGCTCCTCAAGCTCTTCGCCGCGAGCGCGTTCCTGGACGGGCGCGCGCAGCCGGACGCGAGCGACTTCTTCGTGCTCAAGCACATCTGGAACAACGAGGACCAGTCCGCGATCCTCGAGTCGATCGTGACGCCGGTGCTCGAGGTGCACTACCGCGATCACCCGAACGCGCGCCGCGTCGGCGCCGCGGGGATCGGGATCGAGGCGCTCGCCGGCGAGATCGACCGCGTCCGCCAGGTGCTCACCGGGGGCGGCGGCCTCTCGGACGTGCAGCTCTTCAGCCAGCTGAAGGCGCTGAACGAGATCAAGGCGGCGCTCGGCGCCTCGCCCGATCCGCGCGCGCCCGAGCTCGTCCAGCGCGTCGACCAGCTCCTCGAGGCGGCGTTCCGGAGCGGTCGCTTCGCCCAGCTCTGACGTCGGTGATGCTCGATCCTCGCGACGCTGCCGGCCGATCTCGACGAGGTCGTGCGCGAGGCGTGACGGGGCGCGAACCACGGCGGCGAGGTCGGGCGCCTGGCGCGGGCGGCGGCTCGTCGAGCGGCGCATGACGGCGTCGCGCGCGCGTCCGGGGCGCCTCTGCGCGGTCGATACGTCGACGGCGCTCGGCTCCGTCGCGCTCTACGAGGGCGAGCGGCTGGTCGCCGAGGACGCGCGCCGCGTCTCCAACGCCCACGGTGAGTCGCTCTTGCCGATGATCGCCGCGCTCTTCGCGACGGTCGGCTGGACCGCGGCGGACGTGGGGCGCTGGTGCGTCGGGATCGGCCCCGGCTCCTTCACCGGCGTGCGGATCGGAGTCGCCACGGTGAAGGGGATCGTCCTCGGGACGGGCGCCGAGCTCGTGGGCGTCTCGTCGCTCGAGGCGCTCGCCGCGACGGCGCTCCAGACGTCGACGAAGCTCGGTGAGGCAGCGACGGCGGCGCCGCGGGCGGCGCCGCCGGGGGAGACGGCGAGCAGGGCGCCTGCGCCGATCGTGGCGGCGATCGACGCGATCCGCGGGGAGCTCTACCTCCAGGTCGTCGCCGGGAGCGAACGCTCGGAGCCCGCGTGCCTCCCGCCCGGCGCGATCGAGGCGTGGCTCGAGGCGATCGCGCCTGCGCGCGTGGCGCCGGAGATCGTCCTCGTGGGCGAGGCGGCCGCGAAGATCCCCGCGCTCGCCGGGCGCACCTCGACGCGGCTGACCGCGGACGAGCACGCGCTCCCGCACGCGCGCGGCGTCGCGCTCGTCGGGCGGGGCTCGCCGCCCGTCGCCGCGGACGCGCTCGAGCCTGCCTACGTCCGCGCGCCCGAGATCACGACGCCGCGCGCGAGCTGATACGATCGCAGCCGATGTCCGCCGGCCTCTCGCATCCGATGTTCCTCGCGCTGCCGTCCACCGTGCGGGACCGCATCACCGAGTGGACGAAGAGCCTCGAGGCGGCGCTCGGCGATGATCTCGTCGCGATCCTCCTGACGGGCGGCGTCGCGCGCGGCGACTTCCGGCCCGGAGAGAGCGACGTCAACGCGCTGATCGTGCTCCACGACGCGAGCTTCGAGAAGCTGGACGCGATCTCGAGCGCGATGCAGGCGGCGCGTTACGGCGCGCGCGTCGAGCCGACGATCCTCACACGCGACGAGCTGCCCGGCGCTTGCGACGCGTTCCCGCTCTTGTACGACGAGATCACGAAATGGAACCTCATCCTGGTCGGGGACGATCCTTTCGTCGACGCCGTGGTCCACGACACGCACCGGCGCCTCCGCATCGAGCAGGAGCTCCGCGAGGCGCAGATCGGCCTCCGCCGCGTGGTGACCGACGCGCTCGGCGCGCGCGAGGCGATCGGCGGCGCCGTCGGGCGCAAGATCCGGCAGGTGCGCCGCCCGCTCCGCGCGCTGCTCGTGCTCAAGGCCGTCGCGTGCAAGGAGGACCTCGCGAACGTGCTCGCGTGCGCGGGCGAGGCCTACGGGGTCGACGTCACGTCGCTCGCAGCGCCGCGCGAGGCGCCGGAGGCAGCGCACGGCGCGCTCACGAAGCTGCTCGCCGCGGCGATCGCCGACGTGAAAGCGATGGAGACCGCGCTGTAGCGAACGCCGCCGACGCGCCCGATCGCGAGCGCGCCACCTCGGTCGGGAGCGCGCCGTCGCGTCCGAGCCGCGTCGACGGGAGCGCGCCGTCGCGTCCGAGCCGCAACGGACGAGAGCGAGAGGGCGAGGCCGAGCCGCGTCGGCGAGAAGCGAGAGACGCGCTCAGGCCGTCTCGCACGAGGCGAGACGGCGTGGGTGTCCGCGGCGGGCGCTCTACAGGTGGGTCGGGCAGATCCGCTCGACGTCGTTGGCCTTCGTGCAGAAGACCTGCAGCGCGACGTTGCCGGTCGTCTGGAGGTAGTCGACCGTGATGACGTGCGTCCCGGCGACGAGGTGGACCGGCCCGGTCTTCTCACCCGGCGCCGACTTGACGCCGTCGTTGTCGACGATCGGCGTGCCGTCGATCTGCAGGAGCGCGCCGTCCTCGGCGACGAGGCGGAAGTCGTAGTCCGCGGCCTCGCTGACGATGAGCGGCGCCTCGTAGCGGATCGCGAAGTTCTCCTTGCGCGCGGCGTCGACGCCGGGGAAGCCCGACGTGAAGGCCTGCGGCGCGACGTTGAGCTCCTTCGTGAACAGGTAGCCGACCGGCGTCATCGAGGCGAGGGCCGGGACCTTGGTGGTGCCGGCGTCGACCCAGTAGATGTTGCCCTTGAACCCGGTCGCGTCGACCGTGCCGCTGCCGAAGATCGTCGCGCCCGAGACGATCGGCGCGCCCGACGGCGGCGGGGGCGGCGGCGGATCGACGGTGGCCGTGTTGCTCGGCGTGGGCGAGGGGCCCGTCGGCTGGCCGGGCGAGCGCTTGCCGAGGCCGCGCACCGGTCCCTGCTTCACGGTCGGCGCCGGCTTCGCCCCGGTCGCCGCGGGCTTCGCCCCCGGCTGGGCCTGGTTGTTGTTCGGCTCGTTCGCGCCGCTACCCGCGCGCATCTGGAAGCTGCAGGCGAGGAGGGAGGTGCAACCGAGGAAAGCGAGGGGGAAGAATACCTTGCGCATGGAGCCTCTTCGTTCGACGGAGGTCGGCGGAACTCGTTCAACGAGAACGCCAAGATAGTTCGACAATCAGTCGAAGTCCTCGATTTTCCACAGCCCGCGCTCGCGAACGAGCTGCATCGTGCCCTGGCTGTACGCCATCGTGGCGCGGTCGCCGGTCTCCTCGATGGTCGCCGACGGGAGCGCCTGCTTGAGGCTCGCGACGACCTGCTCGATCTCGTCCTTGTCGTGTCCCTCCCACGCGCCCTTCAGCTTCGCGGCGTCGAGGCCCTCGCGGTGGCTGTCGGGGACGTATTTGAGGACGACGTCGTACCGCTTGCGCTCGACGGCGCGCACGAACCCCTGGATGGCGTGGCGCGGCGTGTCTTGCGCGTAGAGATCGATCGCCGTGGCCTCGACCTTCCACTTGCCGTTCTCGAGGACGAGCTGGAGCTCCTGCCCCGTCGAGCTCGTCACCGTGGCGGTCACGACGGGCGTGGCCGTGGGACGCGCCAGCGCCTTGGCGATCTCGCGGACCTCTTCGGGGTTGTCCTTCACCATCCGGCGGAAGGCCTCGAGCGAGACGCCGCGGCGCGCCTCCTCGCTCAGCATGCGGTACGCGTCCTCGGCGCGGCCCTCGTCGAGCGCGCGCGAGTACGAGCGCAGGACGGAGTGCGGATCTTCGGCGCGCGGGCTACCACAAGCGACGAGCGTCGTGAGCGCTCCCCAGATCGCCAGCTTCGCGAGTTTCACGGGCGAAGGAGTAGCACGGCGCTCGGGCGAGGCGGTAGCGCCACGGGACCGGGCGCGGCGCGCGCGGAGTCGTCGCGACGGCCCTCGCGGTGCGTCGCGCGAGCGCGTCGCACCCCTGCAGAGAGCAGAGGGCGAGGCGGACGTGGAGGGCGCGGCGGACGTGGGAGGGCGAGGCGGACGCAGAGGGCGAGGCGGACGCAGAGGGCGAGGCGGACGCAGAGGGTGGGGCGGACGCGGATCAGAGGGCGAGGACGACGACGCGGGCGTGTTGATCGGTGCGTCCGTTGTCGTCGCTCACGAGGAGGAGCGTCGCGCGCCCGTCGGGGAGCGTCGGTCCGAGCGCGAGGCCCTCGAAGTTGTCGAGCAGCGGCGTGGGCTGCGGCTGCTTCGGCCCGGGCACGCCGGTCGCGTCGAGCTTCTCCAGATCGACCACGAGCGACTTGCGGAGCGCCGGGGATCCGGACGACAGCGCCTCCGCCTCGGCGCAGCGCGCGCGAGGATCGAGCGTCGTCTCGTAGATGCGGACCGTGTTGCCGTAGCCGTGCGTCCACCCGCGCTCGAGCACGAGGAGCCGCGCGTCGTCGAGCGCGGCGAGGTCGGCGACGCCCCAGTCGCCGGCGTCGTGCGGGAGGGGATCGGTCTCGTAGGCGTACTCGCGGGCGCCGCGGTCCGCGCCTCCCCACGCGAGCCGGACGATGCGGACGCGCGCGCCCGAGCGGGGCGTCGCCTCCGCGCCGTCGACCTCGAGCGCGGTCTCGGTGGTGGTGAACACGAAGCGACGGCTCGGGGCGAGCGTGAGGGACTCGAGGCTCTTGTTCTCTCGCGCCCCGCGCAGGCGTGCCGGCAGCTCGAGGTCGCGGCGGAAGCGCCCAGCGCGATCGAGCTCGACGACGCGCGGCCCGAGCTCGCTGCAGACGAGGAAGCCGTCGGGGAGGAGCGCGACTCCTTCGAGATCGACCGGGCCGTCGATCTCGAGGCCGACGGTCTCACCGAAGCGCCACGCGCGCAGGTCGCGGTCGGGGACGAGCGCGACGACGGCGGGCGTATGGTCGTGCACCGCCCAGAGGACACGCGCCCGGGCGTCCCAGGCGATGCCCGAGAGCTCGCGGCTCCGCGGGTCCTCGGCGGGCAGGTCGAAGGCGGACCACAGCTCGACGGCGCGCGGCGCGACGAGCTCGGGGGCCGCCGGGGCCCGCGCGCCGGAGCACGCGGAGAGCGCCGCTGCGGCGCCCGAGAGGAGGAGCTCGCGCCGGCTCATGGCGCCGCCGGAGCCCTCGCGCGCCGCGGAGGACGTCGCGCGAGACGCCCGGAGCGAGGCGGCGTCGGGGCTCGGCATGCGGCCGTAAAGTCTACTTGTTTTCTCGGTGCGCGGCGCGTCTGGGGGCGGTAGGGTGTTCAATCGTGAGCCAAGAGCCGCGATCCGATCTCGAAACGCTTCCCATCCTCCCGCTCCGGAACAGCGTCGTCTTCCCCGCCAGTGTCGTCCCGATCAACGTGGGGCGCGCGCGGAGCGTGCGGCTCGTCGAGGACCTGCTCGGTCAGGATCGCGCCGTGGTCGGTATCGTGAGCCAGCGGGACTCGGACGTCGACGAGCCGGGCTTCGAGGACATCTACGACGTCGGCACCGTCGCGCGCGTCGTGAAGGTGATCCGCCTCGGCGTCGCCAACTACTCCGTGGTCCTCCACGGCCTGTCGCGCTTGAAGGTGGCGGGCAAGGTCGGCCTCGAGCCCTACATGCGCGCGAAGGTCCGCCGGGTCGCCGAGGACCTCGAGCGCGACGCGGAGCTCGACGCGCTCGGCGCGCAGCTCCGCGACAACACGCGCGAGCTGCTCGAGCTGATGCCGAACCTCCCGAAGGAGACGAGCGGCATCCTCGAGAACGTCCGCGAGTCGGGCGCCCTGGCGGATCTCATCGCGTCGAACTTGACGATCGAGAACGTCACGGTCGCCGACAAGCAGAAGGTGCTCGCCACGTTCGACACGAAGACGCGCGTCGCGCTCGTCCTGTCGATGGTGCAAAAGCAGCTCGAGATGCTCCGCGTGAAGCGCGAGATCTCGAGCATGGTCGCCGACGAGGGCAAGAACCAGCGCGAGCTCATCTTGCGCCAGCAGATGAAGAGCATCCGTGAGGAGCTCGGCGAGACGGACGAGGACGACGTCGAGGAGCTCCGCGAGCGCGTGCGCCTGGCGCAGCTGCCCGAGGACGCGATGAAGATCGCGAAGAAGCAGCTCGGGCGCCTCGCCGGGATGCAGCAGCAGTCGGCCGAGTACAACGTCACGCGGACGTACCTCGAGTGGCTGGCCGATCTTCCGTGGACCAAGACCACGAGCGACAAGCTCGACCCGTCCGACTGCCGCCGCTGCCTCGACGAGGACCACTTCGGCCTCGAGAAGGTGAAGAAGCGCATCGTCGAGTACATCGCCGTGCGCAAGCTCCGGGCGGACAAGAAGGGGCCGATCCTCTGCTTCATCGGGCCGCCCGGCGTCGGCAAGACCTCGCTCGGCAGATCGATCGCGCGGTCGATGGGCCGCCGCTACCACCGCATCGCGCTCGGCGGCGTCCGCGACGAGGCCGAGATCCGCGGCCACCGGCGCACGTACGTCGGCGCGCTCCCCGGACGCATCATCCAGGGGCTCAAGAAGGTCGGGGTGAAGAACCCCGTCTTCGTGCTCGACGAGATCGACAAGCTCGGCGTCGACATGATGGGCGATCCGGGCGCCGCGCTCCTCGAGGTGCTCGATCCGGCGCAGAACGGCACCTTCCAGGACCACTACATCGACACGCCGTTCGATCTCTCGCAGATCACGTTCCTCGCGACGGCGAACAACCCGGACACCATCCAGGGCCCGCTCTGGGACCGCCTCGAGGTGATCGAGGTCCCGGGGTACACGCGCGCGGAGAAGAAATCGATCGCGAAGGAGTTCCTCGTCCCGAAGCAGCTCAGCTCGCACGGCCTGACCGACGAGCGGCTCACGTTCCTCGACGACGGCATCGAGACGATCATCGAGAGCTACACCCGCGAGGCGGGCGTGCGCGGCCTCGAGCGCGAGATCGGCGGCGTCTGCCGTCACGTCGCCATGCGCCTCGCCGAGGGCGAGGACGTGAAGCTCACGTGCAACTCGGAGTTCGCGCAGATCGTCCTCGGTCCGCCGAAGTACACGCCCGATCTCGCGGAGCGCACGAGCTCGCCCGGCGTCGCGACGGGGCTCGCGTGGACCCCGTCGGGCGGCGACGTCCTGTTCATCGAGGCGAGCAAGATGCCCGGCAAGGGTGAGATCCTCGTCACCGGCAACCTGAAGAGCGTGATGCAGGAGTCCGCTTCGGCGGCGCTGACCTTCGTGCGATCGCACGCGGCGCAGCTCGGGCTCGACCCCGAGTTCCTCCGGACGATCGATCTTCACCTCCACGTGCCGAAGGGCGGGACGCCGAAGGACGGGCCTTCCGCCGGCGTGACGATGTTCTCGGCCGTCGCCTCGCTCCTGCTCGCCGCCGCGGTCCGCAAGGAGGTCGCGATGACCGGCGAGATCTCGCTCCGCGGCGCCGTGCTGCCCGTCGGCGGGATCAAGGAGAAGCTCCTCGCGGCGCACCGCGCGGGCATCAAGGAGGTTCTCGTCCCGAGCCGGAACGAGAAGGACCTCGAGGACGTGCCGAAGGACGTGCTCTCCGAGCTCAAGGTCCACCTCATCAAGCGCATCGACGAGGTCCTGCCGATCGTGCTCGAGGAGCCTACCGAGCCGCCGCCGGTGTCGGGCGTCGACGGAGCCCCTCCGGTGCCCGCGGCGCAGCCGAGCGAGCCGTAGCCGGACGCGACCGGAGCGCCGCCGGCGGTGTCGGGCGTCGACGGAGCCCTGCCGGTGTCGGGCGTCGACGGAGCCCCGCCGGCGCAGCCGAGCGAGCCGTAGCCGGGCGCGTCCGGAGCGCGGCCGCGCGCCGGACGCGACGCGCCGTCGCGCGCGCCGGGCCCGCGAGGCGGAGCTTTCCCGTGTGCTATGACGTCTCGCGTGCCTCGACCTCCGCGGCCGTACGCGATCGGCGCTGCCGTGGTCGCCTTGCTGCTCGGCGCCGTCGGCTTCCTGCCGCTCTTCGGCGGGCCGGGCTACGAGCACGCGCTCGCCTCGGGCCTGATCGTCCCGTCGGCCGCCGCGATCGCGACGGCGATCGACGCCGCGCGCCGCGGTTCACCGTCTCCGCTGGCCTCCGCGGCGCGTGGCGTCATCGCCGGGCTCGCCTACGCGACGCTCGCGCTCGTGACGGCGCTGCTCCACGCGGCGCGCATCGGTGTCTGCGAGGTGACGAGCGCGCTCGTCTACTTCGCGCTCACGGCCGGCGCCGGGGCGGTGATGGGCGGCATCTGGGGAGCCGTCGCGGGTGAGCTCGCCGGCGCGCTCGTGGCGCGCGGGCGCGTCCGGCGTCCGCGGCTCGTCGCCTCGACGCTCGCGCTCGCGGCGCCGATCGCGGGCGTCGTCGTCAGCGTCTACCGCTTCCGTTCGTCCGCGATGATCTTCGCGTTCGATCCGTTCGTCGGCTACTTCAGCGGGACGCTATACGACACCGTGATCGACGCCGGCGCGTCGCTCCTGTCGTACCGGCTCGGCTCGCTCGCGACGCTCGCCGCCGCGCTGCTCGGCGCGTCGGTCCTCGAGCGCGACGACGCGCGCCCCTTCGGCCTCGTGCTGGATCTCCGATCGGAGGCCACCCGCGCGCGCGCGGCGCTCGCGTTCGCGGCCGGCGCGGCGAGCGTCGCGGTCACGCTCTCCGGCGCGACGCTCGGTCACTACAGCACCACGGCGTCGATCGTCCGGGACCTCGGCGCCGAGAAGCACGGCCCGCGCTGCGACGTCGTGTATCCGTCGACCACCCGCGAACAGGAGGCGAGCCTCCTCTTGAAGGACTGCGAGGAGCAGCTCGCCGCGGTCGAAGAGCGCCTCGGCGCGAAGGGGCCGGCGCGGGTCCGCGCGTTCTTCTTCCGCGACGACGCCGACAAGAAGCGGCTCATGGGCGCGGCGCACACGTACATCGCCAAGCCGTGGCGCGAGGAGGTCTACCTGCAGCTCGGCGGCTACCCGCACCCGGTGCTCGGCCACGAGCTCGCGCACGTCGTCGCAGGAAGCTTCGGCCGCGGCGCGTTCCGGATCGCCGGTGACCTCGGCGGCTACCTGCCGAACCCGGGGCTCATCGAGGGCATCGCGGTCTTCGCCTCGCCCGACGAAGAGGACCTGACCGACGAGCAGTGGGCGCGCGCGATGATGCAGATCGGGATCTTGCCGCCGATGCAGCGGATCTTCTCGCTCGGCTTCCTCGGGGACGCCTCGGCGAAGAGCTACACGCTCGCGGGTGCCTTCATCTCGTGGATGGGCGAGCGCTGGGGGATCCAGGTCGTCCGCGCGTGGTACGGCGGCGAGGACGTCGCCGCGCTCACCGGCAAGACGTGGCCGGAGCTCGACGCGGCGTTCCGCGAGCACCTCGCGACCGTGGAGCTGCCGGCGGAGGCCGAGAGCTTCGCGCGCGCGAAGTTCTCGCGCCCGGGCATCTTCGGCCGGCGGTGCCCGCACCTCGTCGACGCCACGCGCCGAGAGGCCGACGTCTGTCGCGACACGCAGCGCTACGACGAGGCGATCCGCCTCTACGACGAGGTCCTCGCGAAGGACGCGCTCGACCACGCGTCGCGCCACTGGCGCGCCCAGACGATGCGGCGCCACGGCGAGCGCGAGCTGGGGCGGCGTGAGCTCGAGGCGCTCGCGTCGCGCGAGGACGTCCCGCGGACGTGGCGCGATCGCGCCGAGGAGGCGCTCGCGGACGCGGACTTCATCGACGGAGAGCTCGAGGACGCGCGGCGTCGCTACGAGTCGCTCGCGTCGCGCTCGCTCGACGAGGACAGCGCGCGCACCTTCGAGGTGAAGACGCTCGCGACGGCGGATCCGCCGGCGCGCGAGGCGATCCAGGCGCTGCTGCTCGGCGACGCCAAGCGCGGCCCGGACATGTTCCTCGCGGGCACGGCGCTCGGGAGGTGGCCCGCCGCGACGCCGGATGGGCGCTCGCCGCTCGCGAGCTACCTCGTGGGCCGGAACCTCGTGCAGCGCGGGTTCTACGAGAAGGGCGCCGCGACCCTCGACGACGCCCTCGCCGGGCCGCTCCCGACGCCGCGGCTCGTGCGCGAGACGTTGCGCCAGCGCGCCGTGGCGGCCTGCGCGCTCGACGATCGGGCCGCCCTCGCGCGAGTGAGGGGCGTCATCGAGGGGCCTGACGATCCGTTCCGCGGCGCCTCGGGAGGTCGCCGCGCCTCCACCCTCCGGACGATCGCGCGCTGCCTGCGCTGACCCCGCGCCGCGCGCCGGCCTCGGGGCGCCGGCGGCGGCCGTTCGTTTCTTGACGCGACCGGCCCTCGAGTCGTGCGACGCTGGCGCGTCATGATGACCGAAACCAGGAAGAACGTGCGAGTCAGGGCGGGCCACGCGGTCCTCGTCGTCGTGTCGGCAGCGGCCACGGTGGTGGCGTGCGGCTCCGAGCCGAAGAAGGAGCCGACGGTGGCGACGGCGCCGACCGAGACCGCGCCGGCGGAGACCGCGGTCGCGCCGGCGGCCGACGCCGACGCGGGTGGGGCGGCCAAGCCCGACAAGCAGGCCGAGTGCGACGCGCTCCTCGACGAGGCGAACGCGGAGCTCGACGCCGAGCGGATCGCCGTCGACAAGCTTTGCAAGAAGGACGCGGACTGCACGCCGATCAAGGGCCGCGCCTGCGGCTTCGTCTGCGAGACCGGCGCGATCCCGAAGTCCGAGCAGAAGGAGTGGGACGACACCGTCCAGAAGGTGAAGGACGCGCAGTGCAAGAAGTGGGGCGAGCAGGACTGCGCGTCGCTCCGGACGAAGCCGCCGCCGACGTGCCAGGAGCGCAAGGTCTGGTGCGACAAGGGGCACTGCGCGCTGAAGGAGAAGTAGCCTTCGCGCGGGGCCGAGCGCGGGAGCGGACGCGAGCACGCGGGCTCCGGGTCATCGCGGCCGCGCTCGAGCGGGGTCGGGTCGTCGCGGCCGCGCGGGGCCGCGGGCTCCGGGGTCGTCGTGGACGCGCCTCACGTGGTAAACGTTCCGGCGATGCGTGAACTGTGCCTCGTGGCGGCCGTGACCGTCGCGCTCGCGGGTTGTGACGGTTGCTCGAAAGAGGAGGCCCGGCGCGAGGTCCAGGAAGGCGCCGCGGCGCCTTCGGTGTCGCCCGCGGACAAAGAAGCCGACAAGTCCGCCGGCCCGGCGCCGGACGCCGCGCCGCCGTCCGCAGACATCGTCGCGCGCGGTCCGTGGAACGTCCTGCTCCTGACGATCGACAGCCTCCGCGCCGACATGCCGTGGGCCGGCTACCCGAAGCCGATCGCCCCGCGGCTCGCGGCGCTGCACGCCCGCTCGATCTCGTACACGAACGGCTACGCGACGTCGTCGTTCACCTCCAAGAGCATCCCCGGGATGCTCACCGGCCGCTACCCGTCGGAGCTGGCGCGCACCGGCTCGTTCTTCACGCGCTATCTCTCGCGCGAGCAGTTCGTCTGTACCCACCTCGACGCCGAGGGGATCCCGTGCGTTGCCGGTCACGCGCACATGTATTTCGGTCCCGGTCAGTCGGGCTTCGAGAGCGGCTTCAAGAGCTGGAAGATCGTCCCGGGGATCACGTTCGACTACCAGACCGATCCCTACGTCACGAGCAACAAGCTCACGCCGCTCGCGATCGAGACGCTCACCGAGGTCGCCAGCGACGCTAGCCGCCCGTTCTTCGCGTGGTTTCACTACATGGACCCGCACGACGAGTACAAGGCGCACTCGGAGAGCGCGCACCTCCGTCCGGACGGGCGGAGCCGCGCGCGCGACCTCTACGACGAGGAGGTGTTCTTCACCGACCTCTGGATCGGCAAGCTGCTCGACTTCGTCGAGAGCCAGCCCTGGGCGAAGAAGACCGTCATCGTCGTCACGGCCGACCACGGCGAGGCCTTCGGCGAGCACGGCATCACGCGCCACGCGCACGAGGTCTGGGAGGAGCTCGTCCACGTGCCGTTCTTCTTCTACGTCCCGGGCGCGACGCCCCGCGCGATCGACGCGTCGCGCGGGCACGCGGACCTCGCGCCGACGATCGTCGAGCTGCTCGGCGCGAAGAAGGTCCCCGCGCTGCCGGGCACGAGCCTCGTCGGCGAGCTCGGCGGCGCCGAGCCGGCAGCGCGCGACGTCATCGTCGATCTCCCCGAGGACGACTACAACGAGCGCCGGCGCGCGCTGATCCACGGGCGGACGAAGCTCATCGCGTTCGGCAAGGACGCCCGCTTCGCCCTCTACGATCTCGAGGCCGATCCGCGCGAGGCCGAGGATCTCATCGTCAAGCGGCCCGAGCTCGCGGCGGAGATGCGCGATCGGTACAAGGAGGCGAGCAAGAAGCTCGAGGACGTGGCGCCGCGCGGGGGGATCCCGAAGAAGGACAACGCGAAGAAGTGACGTCGAGCGTCGAGGCGCGCTGGGTCCTCGGCATCGACGTCGCGCGCGTCGAGGCGCGCTTCGGCGCGGACGTCGTCGCCGAGTCACTCGCCGGCGCGCGCGTCTACGCGCGGCCACCCGCGCTCGACGCCGCCTCGCGCCTCGTCGCCACGGTCGTGGTCGCCCCCGGGGGCAAGCGCCTCTCGATCCCGGTCGACGTGTCCGTCCGCGTCCGCGCCGACGACGTGCTCGACGTCGCCTGCCGTTGCGGGCACCCGCGCGTCTGCGAGCACGTGGTCGGCCTCCTCGTGGACGTCGCGTTCCACGAGCCGCTGCGGGCCGCGCTGGCGGCCGGCGCCCCGACCGCGGCGCTCGCGACCGAGCTCGCGGACGTCCGCGCGCGAGCGCTCGAGGAGCGCACGCTCGACGCGCGCCTGTCGGCGTGGCTCCCGCCGCGCGCGATCGACGACGCGTGGGAGCTCGACGTCGAGGTCGTCGTCGTGTCGACCGCGGCGTCGGTCGAGCCGCGGGCGGCGCTCCTCCTCCGTCATCGTCGACCGACGCAGCGCGCGCTCGTCGCGGCGAAGGAGGTGCTCGCGGCGCGCCTCGCGGCGCGCCACCGCCGGCTCGTCGAGCTCACCGCGCCGTATCACCTCGACAAGAACGTGCTCGTGGCGACGCGAGGGCAGGCGTCTATCCTCGCGCATCTGCTGCGCGACGAGATCGGCGTGTACGCCGAGCGCTTCAAGGCGCGCGTTCGCTTCGGGGGCGAGGTGGTGCGTCTCCGCGTCGAGCGTGACGCCGACCGCCTCGTGGCGCGGTGGTACGCCGAGGGCGGGGGGCTCGTCGGCGACACGGGGCAGACGTTCCTCCTCGCCGGGCCGTTCCCGTACCTGTGGGCGCCGGCGGGCCGCGCGTTCCACCCCGTCGCGCCGGAGGTCGATCTCGACGCGGCCCTCGGGATGGGGCGGGTTCCGTCGCTGCCGCTCGGTGGAGACAACGCCGCGCGCGTCGGTCGCGCGCTGCTCGTCCGCGGGCCAGGGCTCGGCGTGACCCTCCCCGCACCCGAGGTGTTCGGCCTGCCTCCGCTCGAGAGGCCGTCGTTCGAGCTCCGGTTGTCCGGGACGCCGCTCGACGTGCGCGCCGAGCTCTTCGCGGTGTACCCGATCGGTAAGCTGCCCGTCGGCGTCGGCGTCGGCGTCGGCGCGAGCGAGGGGCGCGACGACGCCGCGGAGTCGGACGCGCTGGCGCTCCTGCGCGAGGCGGGGTTCGTCGCGACGGAGCGCGGGCTCCTGGCGTCCGAGGACGACGCCGTCACGCTCTGGCAGAGCGGTCTCGCGCGGCTCCGCGCGTCGTCGGCGCCGCGCTTCGAGGTGCTCGTCGGCGAGTCGCTCGCGACGACGAAGGTCGGCCCGCCGGTCGAGCTGGACGTCCGCGTCGGCGCCGAGGTCGGCTGGCTCGACACGGAGCTCGAGTTCCGCGCCGGATCGCTCGGCGTCGAGCTCGAGCGGATGCACCGCGCGCTCGCCGAGGGGCGGCGCTGGGTGGTGCTCACCGACGGCTCGCTCGCGAGGATCGCGGACGACGTCGCGACGCTCCTCGACGAGGCGCGCGCCCTCGGCGTGACCGCTACCGGCAGGGGGGCGTTGCGCGTTCCGCCGCACCAGCTCGGTCGAATCGCGCGGTGGATCGAGCTCGCGGACCGTCCCGACGCGCGCGTCTCCGTCCGGATCGATCCGCGAGCGGCGGCGCTGCGCGACCGCCTGCGCGACGTGGCGAAGGATCCGCGGCCCGCGCTCCCCGCGCGGCTCGACGCGACGCTGCGACCGTACCAGGCGGCGGGCGTCGCGTGGCTTCAGCTGCTCCGAGAGCTCGGCGCCGGTGGGGTGCTCGCGGACGACATGGGGCTCGGCAAGACGCTCATGACGCTGGCGTTCGTCGCGCGCTGGGCCGAGGACGAGGGCAGGGCGCCGGTGCTCGTGGTGGCGCCGACGTCGGTGGTCGGCAACTGGGTGCGCGAGGCGGCGCGCTTCACGCCCGGCCTCCGCGCGATCGCGTGGACCAGCGCGGCGGCGCGGGCGCGAGGCGCGTCGCTCGCCGCGTCGCTCGAGGAGCATGATCTGATCGTGACGACGTACGGGCTGCTCCGTCGCGAGGCGACGCGCTTCGCGAGGAGGCGTCTGCGGTGCGTGGTCCTCGACGAGGCGCAGAACGTGAAGAACCCGGCGTCGGCGACGGCGCGGGCTGCCCGTCGCCTCGACGCCGACATGCGCCTGGCGCTGACGGGCACGCCGGTCGAGAACCGTCTCTCGGAGCTCTGGTCGCTGATGACGTTCGCGAACCCCGGGATGCTGGGCACCGCGGCGGAGTTCGACGCGCGCTACGAGCGCCCGATCGGGACGCGGCCCGACGGCGCCGTGGCCGCGGAGCTGCGCGCGACGGTGCGTCCGTTCATCCTCCGCCGGACGAAGTCCGAGGTGCTCGTCGATCTCCCGCCGAAGACGGAGATCGATCGCGAGTGCGTCTTCGGGCGCCGCCAGAAGCGCGCCTACGACGCGCTGGCGCTCGCGGTGCGCGAGGCGATTCGGCGGGATCCGAAGCGGCGCGATCGCGCGCGGACGCAGCTCGCCGTCTTGACGGCGATCCTGCGACTCCGCCAGATGGCGTGCGATCCTCGGCTCGTCGATCCGTCCGCGCGGCCCGAAGACAGCGCCAAGCGCGAGAGCTTCCTCGACCTCGTCCGCGAGCTCGTCTCCGAGGATCGCCGCGCGCTCGTGTTCTCGCAGTTCGTCGAGCTGTTGACGCTCTGGCGCGAGGACCTCGATCGGGCGAAGGTCGCGTACGAGTACCTCGACGGCTCGACCACGGATCGCGACGCGGTCGTCACGCGCTTCCAGAGCGGGAGCGCGCCGCTGTTTCTGATCTCGCTGAAGGCCGGCGGCGCAGGGCTGAACCTCACCGCCGCCGACACGGTCATCCACTGCGACCCGTGGTGGAATCCCGCGGCGGAGGACCAAGCGACGGATCGCGCCCACCGCATCGGTCAGCGGCGCGCGGTCACCGTCGTGCGCCTGGTGGCGCGCGGGACCATCGAGGACAAGATCGCCCTGCTCAAGCGCCAGAAGCACGAGCTCGCCGCGGCGATCGTCGGGGCCGACGCGAGCGCCCTCTCGGGAACGCTGGCAGACGACGACATCGCTCTCCTCCTCGGCGACGTCGACGGAGAAATCGCCGACGACGATCGTGACGGCGACGCGCCGGCCGGCGAAGCTCGCGGCTAGCCGCGCGCGGTGACAACGCTCCCGTGACACGCGGCGCGCGTGGGTCGCGTCGGTTGGCGATCGTCTCGTCGGCGGGATCGCGTCGGTTGGCGATTTTCTCGCCGGAGGGAATTGCGCGGTTGGCGATCGCCTGCCGGAGGGATGCGCGCGGTCGCGATCTGCTAGGCGCGGCGCGCACCGCCGAGAGGCTGGCCCTGGCGCAACTCGGGCGTCAGGCCATCTGCGCGTTGTTGCCGGCCTCGAGCGCCTCGACCGAGTCGGTGAGCGGACCAGCCGCGCGCGCGGCGGCGACGCGTCCGCCCTCCGGCGCGTCGAACGGCGCGCGGCCGATCTGCTTCGTCTCGAAGCGCGGGAGGAACGCCGGGATCACGTACCCGCGGATCACCCACCACCAGAAGCTGCGCCAGTTGAGATCCGGGTGGATCTTGTCGGCGATCTTCGCGTGCTCGACGTAGGCCGTGCTCCAGTGGGCCCCCGCGTTGGCGTGGTGAACGGTGTGGAGGCCGTTGTTGAAGACGAGGAAGTTGAACACTCGGCCGGTGATGTTCCGCGAGTGGTCGTACTTCGACCACGGGTCGCAGTGCACGTGCTGCATGTAGTTGAACCACATCATCGTGTACGTGCCGAAGAGCGAAGGTAGGCCGAACGCGAGCACCCACACCTTGAAGCCCACCCAGGGGCCGTTCAGCGCGATGGCGGCGACGAGCGTCCCGAGGAGCCCGCTGATCCAGATGGCGTACTGCGTGAGGATCTGTCTGTAGAGGGCCGGGTTCGCGGTCTTGGCCTTCTGGATGTACTGCTTGATCGGCGTCGACTGGTAGTACGCCGAGACGAAGTAGTAGCTGAGCGCGATCCACCAGACGTTTCGATTGGTGTGACGCCAGGTGATCGTGGCGTCGCCCTCGCGATTGACGTGCTTGTGGTGATTGAGGTTGTGCGTCGGGATCCACGCGAACGACGGGTAGCCGTAGAACACGGAGAGCCAGTTCCCGTAGAACGAGTTCATCCGCTTCGACTTGAACGTCGGACAGTGATTGTGGTTGTGCGCCATCGTCCCCGCGGCCATCGCCAGGTAGAAGCTGACGGGAGCGAGGTAGGGCAAGAGCTTCGGATTCGTGAGCTGAGCGACCAGCACCACGGGCATCGCAAGCGCCCAGACGAGAGTCCGGTAGTCGGCCGAATTGCGCGGAAGCATCGGGCTTTGGGGTAGCCGCGACGCGGTCGCGGGGCAAGCTCGAAGCCTCACATTTTTCAGTCAGAACGGGGGTGCTGCGCACGCTCGTTCGCAGTCGTCTGGCGATCCGCTTCGCGTCGATCGACCGTCGGAAACGGGAAGGGACTGCAACGAGGGCCTGTGCGCCCTCTAGCGCGGCCTCCACCGCCGGAGGCGTTCCCCGTGCAGTAGGTGTGTCCCTCGTGAGTAGGCGTCCCTTCGCGCGTAGGTCTTCCCTCGCGCAGTGGCGCCCGTCGCGCAGTGGCGCACCCGTCGCGCAATGGCGCACCCGTCGTGCGCAGGTTTCCTCGCGCAGTGGCTTACCCGTCGTGCGTCGGTTTCCCCCGCGCAGTCGTGTCCCCTCGCGTCCGTCGAACGGGGGCGCCAGGCGCGGGCTCGTGGATCGAGCCGGAGCGCGACGAGCACCATTCTGGTGCGCTCCTCACTGCCTCGCGCGAGGGAGCTCGCGAATGTGGGGTGGCCTGGGCGGTGCGTCCGGCTCCGGCATGAGCCCGCCGCCGCCACCGCCCCGCGGTCCGAGAAACGCGGACACTGTACGTTCCGTACGCCGCAGCGCCGTGGAATCTCCTGCGGACCGGAGGCGGACCTCCCCGCGTGCGTTGGACCAAAGCCGCGGCGATCGAGCGTCAGAGGGTTGCGTTTCCAGTCGAGGCCGCCGCCTGGCTATCGCCTGTATGTCGAGACCGACGAGGTCGGGGGCGGAGGTGAAGTGAGCCTGACGGCGGGGCCTCGTCGTGATTGGACGACACGCCGCCTGCGATCTCGTGCTTTGCGAGGCGACGGCCTCGCGCCGACACGTCCTCGGTCGCACCTGGATGCTCGACCACGGACTGCCGATCCAGAGCGCCCTCGATCTCGACTCGGGGACGGGCTTCGAGCTGTCCAACGGCTCCAGGCGGCGCGCGGTCGTCGCAAGCGTTCCCGTGGCCCTCCGATCGCCGCGACATCGATCGTCGCCATTTCATCGGGAGATCCGCCGTCGGACGCGCTCGTCCCACCGCCCTGCGCTGCTGATGGTGTCTGTACCGATAGCGCCGCGGCGCTGTCGCCGAGGCACCTATCGTTCGTCCCACTCGACGGTGAGCGTCCAGTTGCTCGGCTCGTCGAGCTTCCCCTCGTCGCGTCCGCACGCGACGTAGTTCGCGACGCGGGTCGGGACATTGATGCCGGCGACCGTGGGATCGTCTGTCGGCGCGGCCGGATGCCAGCGGTACTGCTCGGTGCGGCCGATGCCGGATGTCGTGTAGATGGCCCAGTGCTCGACGCCATGGTCGGACGGGGCGGGGACGCAGACGCTGCCGATGCGGAGTGCCCCGACGTCGCTCCGTGCCGCGCTGCTCGGCGTGAAGCGGACGGAACGGACACGCTTCGACTGGTCGGCATGGAACGGGAGGCGGAAGAGCACCCAATTCGCATGTGTCCGTGCGCCGAGTCCGTTCAGGCGGACGCGTAGACCGCTCACGAGCGCGACCCTGTGTACCCATGCCTCGCCGGGCGGGCCCGCGGGGCGCACAGCTCCGCGGTCGATTGGCTCTTCGCGTGGTGGGTCGCGGTTCGGCGGCAGCGTGAGCGACAGGAGTGCGAGCGCTCCGATCCGCGGCCAAGACATGATCCTCTCTTCATTCGGCCCGTTCGACCCCGACGTCAACAACCGTCGGGACGATGCCGTTCGAGTGCGGCGCGCTCCGTTGGGTCGAGCGCGGCGCGCTTCGTGGTCGGGTGTGGCGCTCCGTTGGTCGAGCGCGGTTTCCGTCGGCAGGGAGCGAGTTCCGCTCAGGGGCGCCCGGGAATCCGCTAAAGAGCGTCTCAGGAAATGAGCTCGCCCCCGTCTTTCAGGCCGGAAGAGCTCGAGCGCTGCATCGAGGTGCTCGAGTCGCTCGTCGCGGACCGCGCTGCGTTGACCAGGATGGACCGCGATGCGCGGGTGCGACTGCTGATGGCTGCCGGGCGCCTTTCACGCCCCACGCGCGACGACAGCCGCCGGGCGGCCAAGGCCTTCCGGAAGAAGGACCGCGAGGAGATCGTCGCGCACGACCGTGACGCGACGGCCGCGACCGAGATCAGGGCGGCGCGCCGCGCTGAAGTCTACGTCGCGCCGCCGCAGCTCGTGCCGGGCACGGTCGCCGGCGCGCTGGAGTCGACGGGCGAGCTCTTGCGGCCACGCGACTGCTACATCTGCAAGCAGCCGTATCGCAGACTCCACTTCTTCTACGACGCGATGTGTCCGCCGTGCGCGGAGCTCAACTACGCAAAACGATTTCAAACGGCGTCTCTCGCAGGCCGCACGGCGATGATCACGGGGGCGCGCATCAAGATCGGGTTCCAGGCGGCGTTGATGATGCTGCGAGCGGGGGCACGCGTCCTGGTGACGACGCGCTTTCCGCGTGACGCTGCGGCCCGCTTCGCGCGTGAGGCCGACTTCCCGGAGTGGGAGGGCCGTCTGGCGGTGTTCGGCCTCGACCTGAGGCATGCGCCGAGCGTCGAGATCTTCGCGCGGTTCGTCACGCAGACGGAGCCTCGACTCGACATCCTCATCAATAACGCTGCACAGACGGTGCGGCGCCCCGCTGCCTTCTACGCTCACCTGCTGGACGGCGAACAGCGAGCGTTCGCCGAGCTGCCGCCGGCCATGAAGTCGGTGCTTCGTCGCCATGAGGAGTGCAAGGCGGGGGTGACCCGGGAGGGGGAGCGCGCCCTCGCGCCGCCGCGCGGCGTAGCATCGCCACGCTCGACGGGTTTCGTTGCCTGGCGTGGCGGCGATGGCCCCGGTATCGGCATCCGCTCGTCGGCGATGCTCTCGCAGGTCCCCTGCGCCTACGACGACACCACCAAGGACCACGAGGTCTTCCCGGCAGGACGTTCGGACGCGGATCTTCAGCAGCTCGACCTCCGCGAGGTCAACAGTTGGAGGCTCACGCTGGGTGACGTGCCGTCGCCGGAGATGCTCGAGGTGCAGCTCGTGAACGCCGTCGCGCCCTTCATCCTTTGCAGCAAGCTCAAGCCGCTGATGACGCGCGATCGGACGGACGAGAAACACATCGTGAACGTCTCTGCCGTCGAGGGGCAGTTCTCGCGTCGCACGAAGACGGATCGGCACCCTCACACGAACATGGCGAAGGCGGCGCTCAACATGATGACGCGCACGAGCGCTTCGGACTATGCCGCGAGCGGCATCTTCATGAACGCCGTCGACACCGGTTGGGTCACGGACGAAGATCCGATTGCCCTGTCCCACCGCAAGCAACAGGTTCATGACTTCCAGCCCCCGCTCGATATCGTCGACGGCGCGGCGAGGGTCTGCGACCCGTTCTTCTCGGGCCTCCTCTCGGGCGAGCATGTCTGGGGCAAGTTCCTCAAGGACTATGCTCCGGCCGAGTGGTGATCGGCGCCGCGGAGCCTCACCGACGAAGTGCTCCCGTCGTGGCGCCGTGCTCGCGCGTTCGGCGCGCCGGCGTTCGTGTTCGGCGTGCGCTGCGCGCGGCGTTCGGCGCCGTGCTCGCGCGTTCGGCGCGTCGGCGCTCATGTTCGGCGTACGCGGCGTGCGGCGTTCGGCTCGCTGTGCTCCCGAGGGCGCGGTTCCGCGTTCGATGTGGAGCTGCGGGCTCCGGAGAGCGGGCGGCACACGGAGCGCTATCACTCACGCGCGTGGCAGGTTCCGCTTCACTTCACGGTGACCGGGACGGTCCACTAGACTCCGTTCGCATGTCGCTCGCTCACCGAGGTCGCGTGCTCGTTATCGCAGGCTCAGATTCCGGCGGTGGAGCGGGGATCCAAGGTGACATCAAGACGGTGACCATCCTCGGCGGCTACGCCGCAACGGCCGTCACGGCGATCACCGTGCAGAACACTCACGGTGTTCACGGCGTCCACCCGATTCCTGTCGAGCTCATCGAGGCGCAAGGCATCGCCGTGCTCGACGACATCGGCGCGGACGCGATCAAGACGGGCATGCTCGGGGATGTTGCCACCGTCGAGGCCGTCGCCCGGCTCATCGACCGCGCGGGCGCACCCTCGGTGATCGACCCGGTCATGGTTGCGAAGGGAGGAGCCGCCCTCCTGCCGCACGAGGCGGTCGGTGCGATCACGTCGCTCCTCTTGCCGCGATCGACGCTTCTCACTCCAAACGCGCCCGAGGCGTCGGCGCTGACAGGACTCGCCACCGAGACGACCGATGACCTTCGCCGTGCAGGCGAGGTCTTGCTTGCTGCCGGCGCGAAGGCCGTCCTCATGAAAGGTGGTCATATCGCCGGCGCCCGCGTCGTCGACGTCTTGATGACGCCGCACGGCGAAGCGACCTTCGAGGGAGACCGTATCGACACCCGACACACCCACGGGACGGGTTGCACGCTCGCGTCCGCGTGCGCCACCGGCCTTGCTCAAGGCCTGACGCTACACGCTGCCGTTGCGCGCGCCTCCAGCTACGTACGCGAGGCGCTTGCTCGGGCGCCTGGCTTCGGCTCGGGGCATGGCCCTCTCGACCACGCCTGGCCTACGCGAATGCCGGACGTACAGCGGCTGCTCGCCAAGACGTAGCGCCCCGCGTCGCTTGCGGAGGTGCCCTTGGCCCGGTGCCGGCTCGAGCCTGGCCCGGCCACCCTCCCTGGCTAGCCACCCGCGGGGCCCCGTAGGGCGTGGGTTCTGGAAGTCAGCATGCTGACTGGGCTCCAGGGCGAGACGAGGGGGCTCGGGCGGGGGCTGGGGGGCGGCGGTACGGGGTGTGCTTGGAGAGGACGGATGCACCCGTTGTCGTTCTTGCAGAAGCGCGCGCATCTCTGTGCGGTGGCGCGTGGGCGGGAGATGTTCGAGCTCGTGGCGGACATGACGCCGGCTCGGTTCGATATCCTCTATTTGATTCACCGGAATCGTAGCGGGCCGTGGATGGAGCAGGCGGCGGTGACGCGCATGCTCGGTCTTGCCCGCCAGACCGTCTGGAAGATGGTCGAGCGGCTCGTCGAGCTCGGTCTCATCACGAAGACCAGAGACCTCAATTTCCATCCACGCCGGAGCATCCTGACGCTGACGGAGGAGGGGCGCCTCCGCATCCGCGAGGCGCTCGCCGCGGCGTTCACCGAGACCGAGCCGTTGCCTCGCGCCGCACCTGCGGAGCGGGTCGTTCCTCGGTACTGGAAGCGGCCCGAGCTCGCCGATGTCGTCACCGCGAACGGGGGCCGGCGCCCGTCAGTCAAGCGTGGGCGAGAGGTCGAGAAGATCTACACGACGTTCTTCTGGAGGCGGCTCTACGGCGGGCGTCGTGGAAAGCGCTTCCGGCACCTCTCGCTCCTCGACGAGATGATCGAGCTCGCGACCGACGTGGCACGCGCGCTCGGTGATACGTCGTCCACGGTCTACTCGATTCGCTTCAGCGAGAATCACGACCACTGACGCGCGGGAGCGGTCTCGAGTCGCGGCGGGCGATCGAGTGCGTGTCGATGTGCCCGGCTCGGCGAGCCTCGCCGACGCATGGCGTCCGCGGCTCGGCGAGCCTCGCCGACGCATGGCGTCCGGCTCGGCGAGCCTCGCCGACGCATGGCGTCCGCGGCTCGGCGAGCCTCGCCGACGCTGGCGGCCGCGGCTCGGCGAGGCGCGAAACTATCGCGGTCGCTTGCCTAGGATCTTGACGGGAATCGAGACGAGCCCGACGCCCGATTTCGGTGCGCCGAAACGCGCAGACTCGAGCGCTCCGCGCGAGCAGGTACGGACCTCCTCGGGGATCGCGCCGGCGCCCGTCGCCAGCGCGCACGCGACCCGGCCGTCGGCGCCGACGCGCGCGCCGACATGGATCACCCGGAGCGTCGAGCTCGCCTCCATCTGCTGCGCACATTCGGAGAGCTTGGGGAGCAGACCCTGCACGACTCGGTTGGCGTCGGGTAGTCCCTGGGCATCGACCTCGTCGATGACCGCGCCGGATGTCTCCTTTCCGAGCGTGATGGCGCCGCCGCGTACGGCGATGGGGAGCTCGAACGTCCACTGCGGGCCCGCGGCGTACGTCTCCCGCGCGAGTCGGGCGCCCATGCAGTCTTCGACTTCGCGCGTGAGGCCCGTGTCATCCATCGGGACCACGCACGTGGTCGTGCCGCTCGAGTCGACGGACGCGAGGAGCGTGAGCTTCCCGTTCGCCATCTTGGGCGCTGCCTTCTTGCCCTGCTCGTAGCACTGGGCGAGGTCGGCGCGGACGCGTTCGAGGATCTGCTCGTCGGTGAGCGCCGGGGTCGTCGTGCTCCCCGCCGGGCTCGCTGTGGCGTCGCTCGTCGCCGTGGCGGGAGCATCGGCCTGGGCTTCCACGGCGTCGCGCTCCGTGGCTGCGGAGCGAGCCGGGGCCGAGCCTGCTTTCGGGGCGGCTCCCGTTCCGCACGCGAGCGCCGAGAGTGAGACCAAGAGGACGACGAGTGGACGCTGGGCCATGGGTGACCGTACACCGACTCGAGCTCCGCCGACGAGGGGCCACGATCGTTCGTCGATGTCGGCGGTCCTCGGTGTCGACGACGGTGAATGACTGGCGGCGCCTGCGGGCGATCGCGTCTCTTCGCGTCTCTTCGCGTCTCTTCGCGTCTCTTCGCGTCTCTTCGCGTCTCTTCGCGTCTCTTCGCGTCTCTTCGCGTCTCTTCGCGTCTCTTCGCGTCTCTTCGCGGGTCGTCGATGCGCCGCGTGGGGCGCGATCTACCCAGCCGAGGCGGTCGGCGCGATCCGCTCCGTGCCACGCTTCGAGCTTCGATGCGCGATTGCGTGCGACGCTGGCGGCGGCTCATGGGCGGGCGCGGCGAGAGGAGCAAAGCGTGGTCTCCCCCTGCGGTTGGTGGCTCGTCCTCCAGGCGGTCGCGCCGAGGTCCTCGCGCCCCGGGCGTGCATGCGCTACCCACGACGCCGTGCTGTCCAAGGTCGTCGTCGGTAGAGCCAGCTTTGCGCTCGTGGTGCTCGCCGCGTGCGCGCCTCCCGCGACGAAGCCGATCGCCACGTCGGTGCCTCAGCCAGGTGTCGCGTCCCAGGTCGTCACGTCGACGGCGCCGCGCACGCCGCCCGTCCCCGCGCCCCTGCGACCCGTGGTGCACGAGTACTTCGGAACGAGCGTCATCGATCCCTACGAGTGGCTCGAGGCGTCGAGCTCCGCCGAAGTGAAGGCGTTCACCGACGCACAAAATGCCCTCGCTCGCGCCACGCTCGACGCGCTCCCGGAGCGCGCGGCCGTCCGCGCGCGCGTGGCATCCATTCTTTCGTCGACGTCGCCTGATTGGTTCGGCGTGGAGCTCGCGGGTGGTCGTCTGTTCGCGCTGAAGAGCGCGCCTCCCAGGCAGCAGCCCATCCTCGTGGACCTCGGGCCCGTGCGCTCCTCGGGCGTGCCCGACCTCTCGCGCGAGCGTGTCATCGTCGATCCCAACGCGCTCGACCCCTCCGGCAATACGACGATCGACTTCTTCGTCCCGTCGCCGGACGGACGAACGATCGCCGTTTCGCTCTCCAAGGACGGAACGGAGAGCGGCGACCTCCAGCTCTTCGATGTCGCGACCGCCAAAGCGCGCAACGAGACGATCGCGCGGGTGAACGGCGGGACCGCGGGCGGGAGCGTCGCGTGGAACGCGGACGGCAGCGGCTTCTTCTACACCCGGTACCCGCGGAGCGGCGAGCGGCCGGACGTCGATCTCGACTTTCATCAACAGATCTGGTTCCACAAGGTCGGGACCCCGGAGTCCGCCGACGCCTATTCACTCGGCAAGGAGTTCCCGCGCATCGCCGAGACGGAGCTCGCGCGGAGCGACGACGGCAAGCGGATCCTCGCCCACGTCTCGAACGGCGACGGAGGTGAGGTCGAGCACCATCTCTTCGAGAGCGGTCGGTGGCAGCGCCTGACGCGCTTCAGCGACGAGGTCACCGCCGCGACGTTCGGCCCAGACGGCAAGATCTACGCGGTCACGCGCAGTGGCGCCCCGCGCGGGCGCGTGATCGCCTTCGCCGCGCCGTTCGGTCGTCCGGAGTCGGCGCGCGACGTCCTGCCGGAAGGCGACGCCGTCATCGAGGCCCTCCATGTCACCAAGAGCGCGATCTACGCCGTCGAGATCGCCGACGGCCCGTCGCGCGTCCGCCGCTTTCCGCTCGGCGAGAAGCCCCAGCCGCTCGCTCGCGAACCTCGGACGTCCAAGCCCGCCAAGCCGGCGAAGGGCGGGAAGGTGAAAGGCGCGACGAAGCGCCCTCCGACGCCACCACTGCCACCACCTCCGACGATCGCCGTGGGTGAGCGCGGTCACTCTTCCGCGGTCCTGCCGCTGCCGCCCGTTTCGAGCGTCACCGGCGCGATCAAAGTCGGCGACGATCTCCTCTTCCGCGTCGAGAGCTTCGTCGAGCCCCCTCGGTGGCTCTTCTACCGCGCAGCGGAGCATCGCCTCGTACCGACACCACTCGCCAAGAAGGCGGCCTACGGCATGAGCGACGTCGAGGTCGTTCGTGAATCGTGCGCCTCGAAGGACGGAACGAACGTTCCGATGAGCATCCTCCGTCGGCGTGGCGCGAAGCTCGACGGCTCCCTGCCGGCATACCTCACGGGCTACGGCGGGTTCGGCGTGACGCTCAAGCCGCGAATGCGTGCGGTCTACCGCGTTTGGCTCGAGAGCGGTGGCGTGGTCGCGGAGGCGAACCTTCGCGGCGGAGGTGAGCGTGGTGAAGCGTGGCATCGAGCGGGCAACCTCGCCAACAAGCAGAACGTCTTCGACGACTTCGCTGCATGCGCCCGCGCGCTCGTCGATCTCGGCTACACGAAGCCCGAGCGCCTCGCCGTCTCCGGACGCTCGAACGGCGGGCTTCTCATGGGCGCGTCGCTCGTCCAGCACCCGGAGATGTTCCGCGCGGTGGCCGCTGCGGTGGGGATCTACGACATGTTGCGCACAGAGCTCAGCCCGAACGGCGCGTTCAACGTGACCGAGTACGGGTCGGTGACCGACGAGACGCTGTTCCGCGCGCTCCGCGCATACTCACCGTTCCACAACGTGAAGGACGGCGTCGCGTACCCCGCCGTCCTCTTCACGACCGGCGCGAACGATCCTCGGGTCGATCCGTATCACTCGCGAAAGATGACCGCGCGACTCCAGGCGGCGACGTCGTCCGAGCGGCCGATCTTGCTCCGCGCGAGCGGCGACACTGGCCATGGGATGGGGACACCGCTCGCGGCGGAGGTCGAGGAGACGACCGACGTACTGGCGTTCTTGCTCCACGAAGTCGGCGCCAGCGTGCCGCTCGACTCCAACTGACCTGTCACGAGCGAGCGCGTCACCGTTCGCTCTATCGGCGTCGCGGGCGTCAGCGTTCGGGGTCACGCGGGCGTCGCAGCGTCGGCGTATCCCGCGAAAGTCGGGCGTTCCGGGCAGTCGGCTCGAGCCGACGACGACGACGAGACGCGCTCGGGGCGTCGCCGTGGTGAGCGCCGCCTCGTGCGTCCCGCCTCCACGTGCTAAAGAGGCGAACGCCGCGCGGCCGCTGGCACGCTACGCGCCGAAGGAGCCACGGTTTGCCCATGATCCGCACCCTCCGCGTCCTTACAGCACTCGGGATCGGCGCGGCGGTGGCGTGTGGCGACGCCGGTGGCGCCAGCGAGCCTGCGCCGGACACCGGGGAGATCGACGTCGCGCCCCAGGCCTTCGGCGAGCTCCTGTCGGTCGACCAGATCGCCGTCTACCAGGGCGTCAAGGTCTCGCTGGTCCACGGCGCCGAGCGCGTCGAGCCGAACGCGCCGGTGATCCCGGATCGACCTGCGCTGATCCGGATGCACACGCGAATCCCGCTCGGCTCGAAGGTGCCGAAGCTCACGGCCGAGCTGCGCGTCCGCGCGCCCGGGCAGCCCGACCTCGTGCTCGTGAGCGGGCCGCGCAACATCGTGCGGTTCGACGAGGGGGAGCTCTCGTCGTCGTTCTATTGGGAGCTCACAGCCGACCAGGTGCGGGAGGGCGCGCGGCTCTCCGTGGAGATCTACGATCCGAGCGGAGTCGACGCGAGCGTCATCCACTATCCCGCGGACGGAGAGCTGCCCATGAACGTCGGCGCTCTGGCTCCGACGCTCAAGGTCCGCTTCGTCCCGATCGAGTACCAGGCCGACGGCTCCAACCGCGTGCCGGTGATGGACAAGCGGACGATCGACGCCTACCGCGACTCGCTCTACAAGATGTACCCGGTCTCCAAGGTGGACATCACGGTCCGCGACGTCGTGGCGTGGCCGTTCGAGGTGCGCGGAAGCGGCGAGGGGTGGAACCAGCTCCTCGACGCCGTCATCCGCACGCGCGAAAACGACGAGGCCGCGGACGACGTCTACTACGTCGGGGTCTTCACTCCGGCCGAGACGCAACGGGAGTACTGTCAGGCCGGCTGCATCCTCGGCGTCGCGCCGGCGCAGACGCTCGGCGACAGCGTGTCGCTCCGCACCGCGATGATCGTCGGCTATCACTCGGAGCGATCGCACGGCACGCTCGCCCAGGAGCTCGCGCACGCGATGGGCCGGATGCACGCGCCCTGCGGCAACCCCGTGGGGATCGACCGGAGCTTCCCGTACTCCGACGGCAGCATCGGTACGTGGGGCTGGGACGTGCTGGAGCGCCGGTTCATCGATCCCGAGGGCGTCCACGACTTCATGAGCTATTGCAACCCGGTCTGGGTCTCGGACTACACCTTCGCCGCCATCTACGATCGGATGGTGGAGGTCGAGCGGGACAAGCGTCCCGAGGTCGGTGCGCCCGACCGCGAGCCGATGAAGACCTACCACGTGGAGAAGGACGGCTCCCTCTGGGAAGGGCCGGCGATTCGCGGCGGCGCGCGCTCGTCGGACGAGCTCGTGCTGGAAGACGGCTTCCACGAGGCGATCGGCGCGATCCGCGGGTCTTACCATCCGATCTCGAACGTCGGCGGCGGCATCCTGGTCACGCCCACGGAGATCCCCGCGGGGACCCTCCGGCGTGCGCGGTTCGCACGGCCCGTCGGTCGGTAGGGGGCACGCGGCCCGTCGGTAGGTAGGGGGCATGCGGTCCGTCGGTCGGTAGGCGGCGCGCGCCCTGCCGTCTGTGCGACAATCGCGAAAGTATGGACCGCCTCGAGAGTCTGCGCGCGCAGTGGCACAGGGCGTCCGAGAAGGACAAGCACCACGAGGCCGTGAAAGTGCTCGTCGAGCTCGAGCGGCTGGAGCCGCAGGAGCCGCGGTGGTCGCAGCGCCTCGGCGAATCGCACCGGCGCGTCGGCAACACGAAGGACGCCGTCGATGCGTTCGCGCGCGCCTATCAACGCTACTTCGAGCGTGGATTCCTCCCGCGGGCGATCGCCATGGCGAAGCTCGTGAAGACGCTCGACGCGGCGCGCGGCGATCTCCTCGAGGCGTCGCTGCCGAAGGGCGCGCTGCCCCCGCCGCTCCCGCTCGGGCGCCCCGCCGGCGCTGCGGCGGCGACCGCGATCGTCGGGATCACGCCTCTCGCTCCCGCGAAGGCCGTCGTCAAGCCGCCTCCGCTGCCCGCGGCGGACGGGCCGAAGCCGGCCCGCGGTGCTGCGCCTCCGCTGCTCGAGGCGGACGGACCGAAGCCGGCCCGCGGTGTTGCGCCTCCGCTGCCCGCGGCGGACGGGCCGAAGCCGGCCCGCGGTGCTGCGCCTCCGCTGCCCGCGGCGGACGGGCCGAAGCCGGCCCGCGGTGTTGCGCCTCCGTTGCCCGCGGCGGACGGACCGAAGCCGGCCCGCGGTGCGCCGCTCCCTCCGCCTCCACCGCTCCCGGCCGAGCCGTTGCCGCTCGTGACAGTGAAGCAGCCGAGCGTCGAGCCCCCGCCGCTCCCGCCGCGGGTTCGTCCGGCGCCGCTCACGCGCGCGGACGACTCGACCGCCGACGAGATCCGCTTCGCCGACGCGCCGGACGCGAGCATCGAGATCCTCCTCGTCGACTTCTCCAGCTCGGGCTCGGTCGACGTCGACGTCGACGTCGACCCCGAGGACGATGCTCCGCCGACGCGCCCGCTCGGCGAGGGGCCCGCGCGCACGCGCGAAGAGCGCACGCTCGACGCCCAGCGAGCGATGGCGTCGTTCCGACTCTTCGCGTCGCTCTCGCGCGACGCGCTGGTCGCGCTCTCCAACGCGGCCGAGCTCGTCGAGTTCGTCCCGGGCGCGATGATCATCGTCCGCGACGAGCGTGCCTTCGCCCTTTACGCGATCGTCTCGGGAGCGGCGCGCGTCATCGTCGCCGGCTCGAGCGGGGAGATCCGCTTGAAGGAGGGAGACATCTTCGGCGAGGCGTCGCTCCTCGACGAGGGGCAGCGTCAGGCCGACGTGCGGGCAGAGACCCCGCTCATGACGCTGCGCGTGGAGAAGCGGGCGCTCGACGCCGTCACGAAGGAGCACCCGGAGATCGAGGACGCGCTCTTCGACCTGCTCGCGCGGCGGCTCATCACGAACCTCATGCACACATCGCCGCTCTTCGCGGCCTTCGAGCCGGCGGTTCGGCTCGAGCTCGCCCAGAAGTTCGAAGTGCGGCGGGCTCCCGCGGGCACCGTCATCGCGGAGCGCGGGCGCCGGAGCGACGGCCTCTACGTGATCCTCGCCGGAAACGTCATGACCGAGCCCGACTCCGGCGCGCCCACGCGGATCGCGCGCGGCACCGCCTTCGGTCACGCGTCGCTGCTCGGCAGCGGCACCGCCGATGTGACCGTGCGCGCGGCGTCCGAGGCGGTCCTCCTCCGGATGCCGGCCGCAGGGTTCGGATCGCTCGCGGCCCTCTATCCGCCCGCGCTCGCCCACCTCGCCGAGACGGCGAACGAACCGCTGCCGATGAGCCGGCGCGAGCCCTGAGAGAGATCGGACGCGAAGGCGGCGGACGCGAAGGCGGCGGACGAGCTGGGGCCGGCGCGCGCCCTCGAGAGGGCCCGGCGCCGTGCGCGATATTCGTCCACGTCTCACGCGCTCGTGTCGGGTAAGGTACCCCACGCACGGCGACAGGACCGTGCGTCGTCTCACGGAGGTCCGCATGCGGGAAATGCTCGAGAGCTACGTCCTCGTCTTCGGCGTCGGCGCTGCCGTCGCCGTCGGGGCGAAGCGCATCGGCGTTCCCTACAACGTAGCGCTCGTCATCATCGGCCTGTTGCTCGTCGTCTCCAACGTCCTGCCGCACGCCCCGCTCGAGCCGGAGGTCGTCCTCGTCGCGTTCCTGCCGGTCCTCGTCTTCGAGGCCGCTCTCTTCGCCGACGCCGACAGCTTGATGGAGGCGCGCCGCCCGATCCTCGCGCTCGCTGCTCCCGGGGTCGCGATCTCCCTCGTCGCCACGGCGGGCGTCGCCACCCTGGCGCTCGGCTTGCCGTTCTCCGCAGCGCTGCTCCTCGGCGCGCTGCTGTCGATCACCGACACCGTCAGTGTCCTTCTCGCGTTTCGTAGCATCCGCGTGCCGCACAGGCTCGCTGCCATCATGGAGGGTGAGAGCCTCTTCAACGACGGCACGGCGCTCGTCCTCGTGAGCCTGACGAGCGCGGTCGTCGTCACCGGGCACGTCGACTACGTGGCGACCACGCGCGCGCTGCTCCTCGCCATCGTCGGCGGCGTCGCGATCGGCGCCATCTTCGGCGCGGTCGGCGCCGCCGCGCTCCGGCGCACGCCGGACCACCTGACCGGGATCCTCACATCAGGCGTGCTCGTCTTCGCGACGTCCCTCCTCGCGGAGCGCATCCACGCGTCGCCGGTCATCGCCGTCGTCGTCGCGGCGCTCGTCGTCGGGCGCGCCGCGCGGCACGCGCTCGAGCCGTCGCGCGTGCTCGCGCTCCAGGGGTTCTGGGAGGCCATCGGCTTCAGCATCAACGTCCTCTTGTTCGTCCTCGTAGGAATGCAGATCGACGCTCGCATGTTCCTCACGGAAGCGGGCTCGATCCTGGCCGCTGTGGTCGCGCTCCACGTAGGCCGCGCGGTCGCGGTCTACGGGTGCTTCGCGATCCTGCGGGCGCTCGGCCGTGAGCAGGTCCCGATTCGCTGGCAGCACGTCATGGTCTTTGGCAACATCAAGGGCGCCCTCTCCATGGCCGCCGTGCTCGCGCTCCCGGCGGACCTGCCCCACCGCGCGCGCCTCATCACGATCGTCTTCGGGATCACCTTCATCACGCTGATGACGCAAGCGCTCCCGTTCCGCCGCTTCCTTCGCGCGCTGAACGTGGCCGGGGGCACCGACGACGCCTTCGACGCCGCGCGCGCGCGGCTCATCGCGGCGCGCCGCGGCCAGACGGAGCTCGACGCCATGCTCGGGACGGGCCTGCTCTCGCGCGCCGAGCACGCGGAGCGCCGCGCCGCCTTCCAGCGTACGATCATCGAGGCCGAGACCGAGCTGCGTACGCCCGAGGCCGACGCCGCCGACGACGTCATCATCGACGGCGCCGTCTTGACCGCGCAGAAGGCGTCTCTGCTCGACGCCGCGCGTCGGGGGCTCGTCGCGAGCGAGACGGCCGAGCGGGAGATCGCGGAGATCGACCGGCGGCTCCTCAAGATATCGGCGGCCCACGCGGAGCCGGCGGCGCACGCACCCTCGCTCCCACCGGAGGCAACATGAAGATGAAGATCGTCATCGCGGGCGCGGGTCGCGGTGGACTCAACCTCGCGGTTCACCTCCAGCGGCTCGGCCACACCGTCCTCATCCTCGAGCGCGATCCGGTGGTCGCGCAGCACGCGACCGACGCCTACGGCATCGTCGTGCTCGCGGGCGACGCGACGGACGCCGCGACGCTCCGGCAGGCGCAGCCCGAGCGCGCCGACGCCGTCCTCGCGATGCTCCACCGCGACGCGGACAACCTCGGCGTCAGCCTGCTCGCTCGCTCGCTCGGCGCGAAGCGCCTCATCGTCCGCATGCGCGATCCGTCGTACCGCACCGTCTACGAGGAGGTCGGGATCCGCCAGATCCTCTCCGAGACGGAGATCCTCGTCGGCGCGCTGGCGACGGCGATCGAGTTCGAGGCGGTGCGGCACTCGATGGTGCTCGGCTCCGGCGAGGCGATCGCCGTCGAGCTCACCCTCCCCACGCGCGCGTGGACCGTCGGAAAGTCGGTGAGCGAGATCGCGGCCCACGAGGGCTTCCCGCGCTCGTGCGTCGTCGCCGGCATGACGAAGGGAGGCGTCGTCCAAGCGCCGCGCGGCGCGTCGGTGCTGGAGGGCGGGATGGATCTGCTCATCGTCTCCGCGCGCGAGGACCTCCCGGCGGTGGTCGACTTCTTCCTCCGAGAGCGGGAGCCGCGATGACGGCTCCGTACGCGAGCGGGTATCGCTCGGGCGCACGCCCGCCGTAGCCGGTCGCCGCGGGTCGCGGTCGGTGGGCGGCGTCGCGAGCGGCGCGGGCCGTCCCGCACGGGCGCGCCCGGGCTCGCGTACGCACGTACGCTCGCGGCGCGGGGGCGAGCGACGCACGGGCGGACGCCGGACGCGTACGGGATACGAGCGAGGCCGGCGCCGCGCGGGGGCGGGCGCGCAGCCAGGCGCGCTTGCGGCGTGGCGTGTGGCCGCGTCGCGGTCCATCACGGTCGCGCGGCGCCGCGACGAGGACGGCCGGACGACGAGGACGACGAAGGGGGAACCAACAAGAAGGAAGGAACAGAGCTCATGAAGAAGTGGCGAGACATCCTGGGAATCGTGCTCCTCTTCGCCGGCGTCGGCGGAGTGATGGGCGGTGTGCGTGGTCTCAGCGGCGGTGACGCGTGGGGTGGCCCTGCGCTCGGCGCCGGCGCGGTCGCGAACGTGCTCGCGTACCGGGTCATCCGCTCGGCCTCGATCGCGACGCGCACGGACGACGCGCGCTCCGGCCGCGGCGATCCGCGAGCGTAGCTCGCATGGACCGCGGCGGAGACGAGGCGACGCGTCCACGCCCGTCCTCTCGCGCTCTCCGGGCCCCCTCTTCTCGCGCTCGACGAGCGCGAGCGACGCGCTCGCCGCGGAGGCGCGTGGATCCCATGCGCTCGAGGTGCCCAGAGACGGAATCGAACCGCCGACACGGGGATTTTCAATCCCCTGCTCTACCAGCTGAGCTATCTGGGCTGGTCAGTGAGGGGACGCACATTCTTCGGTCGGCGAAGGATTGTCAAGCAGTGACCGCGGACACGTTGATTTTGCCGGACGCGAGGGCCTCAGCGACGCCGACGCGTCGTCGTCGAGGCGGGCGCGCGCCGCTTCGGGGCCTCTGCGAGCTGCTCAGGCAACGCGCCATGCGGCAACGCAGTCCCCGGCGCCGCGTAGCGTCCACCCACGATCACGCGCGCGCTCGACGGGGGGCGCCCCGCGAGCACGTAGGCGAACGCCGTGACGCTGCGCGCTGCGAGGTGTGTGTGCGCCGCGCCGGGCCGAGATGCGTCGCCGGTCGTCTCTGGGTCGCTGGTCGTCTCTGGGTCGCTGGTCGTCCCTCCGTCGTCCTCCGTGCTCGCCATCACGAGCGCGATGCGCTCGCGCGTGTAGAGCGCTGGGCAGCCTTCGAACGCGTCGAGCTCGCGGATCGCGTGGTCGTCGATTTGCCAGACCTCGCCGAACACGCGCGCGGTCGGCGCACCCTCGCGCGCGGGGAGGAGGGCGGGGTAGGGGCCGAGGTCGACGAGCGTCCAGCCCTCGCGGGTCGTCGCGTGGCCGGCGAACGTGCAGCCGAGCCGCTGGAGGACGGAGTGGTTGGCGCCGGCGCGCATCAACGTGCCGTAGACGAACACGAGCGGCATCGCGCACGGGCCATACGCCAACCGCCGCCGCGCGGGGAGCGACGCGTGCGAGCTTCGTCCTTCGCGTCGGAGCGCCGGGAGCGTCCGGGGACGCCGGCGCCTGGGGCGCGGACCGGGCTCTGGGGCGCCCGATCGCCCGGACGGCCGAGGCCTTCGCCTGAGCCTCACGCGATCCACTGAAACCGGAGAATGGTCTCTTGCGTAGAGCCTTTGATAAGCTGCCCTCGCTTCGATGACCTTGGCGGATCCACTCTCACTCGTCGGCACGACGGTCTCGGAAAAGTACGAGATCGAGGGCGCTGTCGGCGAGGGCGGCTTCGCGGTCGTCTACCGCGCCCGCCACACGGTGTGGAACCGGCCGGTCGCGATCAAGGTCTTCCGCGCGCTCGGCGATCTGCCCGCCGATCGCCGCGTCGAGCTCGTCGACAGCTTCATTCAAGAGGGCCGACTGCTCGCCGATCTCTCGGAGCGCTCGGCGGCGATTTGCCAGGCGCGTGACGTCGGTACGCTGACGGCGCCGGGGGGCCGCGAGCTCCCCTACATGGTCCTCGAGTGGCTCGAGGGTCGCTCGCTCGAGCAGGTCCTCGACGCCGAG
This sequence comes from Labilithrix sp., assembly GCA_019637195.1. Taxonomy (GTDB): domain Bacteria; phylum Myxococcota_A; class Polyangia; order Polyangiales; family Polyangiaceae; genus Labilithrix. Next base: position 38,956 of record JAHBWA010000068.1, read on the forward strand.
AAGGCCGCGCGGCTGCCTCCCCGGACGCCCGAGCAGGCGCTGCGCATCCTCGAGCCCGCCGCGGAGGCGCTCGCGCTCGCCCACCGCAAGGGGATCGCCCACCGCGACGTCAAGCCGGCGAACCTGTTCATCCTCGGTGAGCCGCGCGGCGACTTCACGGTCAAGCTGCTCGACTTCGGCATCGCCAAGGTCGTGCAGGACGCGCAGCGCCTGGGCGGCTCGTTCGCGCAGACCCAAGGCGTGGTCTCGTCGTTCACGCCGGCGTACGGCGCGCCGGAGCAGTTCTCGCGGTCGCACGGCTCGACCGGGCCGTGGACGGACGTGTTCGCGCTCGCGCTGATCTTCACCGAGCTGATGACGCAGGAGCCGCCGCTCCGCGGTGACGACCTCACGCAGCTCGCGTTCATGTCGATGGACCCGCGCCGCCGGCCGACGCCGCGCACCTACGGCGTGAACATCTCCGACGCGCTCGAGTCCGTGCTGCGCCGCGCGCTCGCGGTCGCCCCCGACGACCGCTTCCGCTCGATGGGCGAGCTCTGGGACGCGCTGCGCAGCTCGCTCGCGATGGACCCGTCGCGAGCGTTCGCCGCGGTCGACTCGTCGCGCTCCAGCCCGCAACTGACGGCGCTCGCTCCCAGCAGCGCCGCGCCCTACGTCTCGTCGAGCGCGGAGCCCGCCGGGCAGCGGCTCTTTCACGACAGCGGTCCGGTGAACGTCGGCGCGACCGGCCCGATGTTGCCGCCGGCTTCGCGCGCGCAGCCGACGATGCCCGCTGCGGAAGGGCCGCTCGGCGCCCCGCCGCAGGCGATCGGGCCGGCCGGCGCCGCCGCCCCCGGCGGGCCGGCTCACAGGCCGACGAGCCGCAACACCGGGGCGCTCTATGCAGCCGGCGGCGCGGGTGTCCTCGTGCTCGCGGGGGTCGTCGGTGTCGGACTCTGGGCCGCGTCCCGTCGCGGCGGCGACGCCGTCACGACGACCGATCCCGTCGCGAGCGCCGCGTCGGCGGTCGCGCCGTCGCCGCCGCCACCGCCGACGTGCCCGGGAGGGATGACGCAGATCCCCGGTGGCAAGTTCTTCATGGGCTCGGACGATCGCAAAGACGAGGAAGGCGAGCGCCCGGCGCACCAGGTCACGCTCAGCGCGTACTGCATGGACATCACCGAGGTCACCGTCGCGCAGTACAAGGCGTGCAGCGATCGCGGCGAGTGCAAGCGTGCGCCGACCGAGAACGACTGGGAGGGGATCGACGCCGCCGCGCACAAGCTCTACGATCCGCTCTGCACGATCCGCGATCCCGACGCGCTGGCGAGCCACCCGATCAACTGCCTCGACTGGGAGCTCGCCGACGCGTTCTGCAAGGCCGTCGGCAAGCGGTTGCCGACCGAGGCGGAGTGGGAGTACGCGACGCGCGGCTCCGACGGTCGCAAGTACCCGTGGGGTGACGAGCCGCCGACCTCCGGCAACTTCCTCAACGCGTGCGGTAAGGAGTGCGTGGCGTGGGGCAAGAAGCACCCCGATCCCGACAATCCGCTCGCGGCGATGTACGCCGTCGACGACGGCTACGCCACGACCGCGCCGGCCGGCTCGTTCCCCGACGGCGGCTCGCCCTTCGGCCTCCAGGACGTGGTCGGCAACGTCTGGGAATGGGTCGGCGACTGGTACGCGCCGTACGACGCCGATCCCACGACCGATCCGCAGGGACCCGCGAGCGGCACCGAGCGCGTCCTCCGGGGAGGGGCCTGGAACGGCTCGGACCCGTCTTGGGTGCGGCCGACCTATCGCTTCAAGAGCTCCCCGACCCTTCGCAGCCACGGGATCGGCGTCCGCTGCGCGAAGACGCTCTGACCTCGCGCAGGCGCCCGACCACCTGCGTCGCAGCGAGCTCAGCGACCCGCGCGTCGTCGCACGTCATCCGGCGCGTCAGCGCGCGACGTACAGCGTGCGCGTCGCGCGGACGCTCGCGCCCGCCACGTTCGCCTCGAAGCGGACCTCGTAGCTCCCCTCGCGCGGCGGCGCGAAGAACCCCTGGTACCGTCCCTCGCCGATGGCCGCGATGACGAGCCCTTCCGTCGCGAGGCCCGGGCCCTTCACGATGAAGCGCGGCTCGACGATCTCCTGACCGCTCGAGCCGACGACCACGTGGGCGACGAGCTCGGCGCGGCTACCCGGTCGCGCCCTCCCGAGCGGGACGTCGAGCGTCACGCGCGCGCCCGTGAGCGCCCCGCCGGCGTCTCCCGCCGCGGCGAGCTCGCCGTCGTACTGCGCGAGGAGCAGCGAAGCGGTGCCGTCGGTCGGATCGAGGTCGTGCGCCGTCCGCGCGAGCTCGCGCGCGCCGCCGACGTCACCCCCGGAGCGCGCGGCCATCGCGCGGGTGACGAGCTCGTGGGCTGCGTCGGATTGAAGCTTGGACAGGTCCGAGTCGTGCGGCCATTTCGCGAGCCCGACCTGCACCAGGTCGCGGACGTTGTCCCCCGGCGGCTCGACGTACTGGCTCTTCGCGAGGGCGCTGCGGGCGCGCGCGACGTGCGCGATGCGCTCCTCGTCACGACGGGCCGAGACGTACTGGAGCGCGAGCGCGGCGACCGCGATCCCGAGCAAGAACGCGAGGAGAATCACGAACACGCTCTTCGCGGGCGCCTGCGCCGTGACGGGCGGCGGCGGATGGCTCGCGAGCTCCTGCGGTGGCGGTCGGCCAGCCGCGGTGTCCGCGAGGGCCGCGGCCGCTCGGCGTGGCGTCATCGGCGGCGCGACCGACGGCGAAGCGACGGCGGACGGCGCCGCGACGACGGACGGCGGCGTCGCGGCGGAGGGCGGCGTCGCGGCGGGCGGGGGCGCCTGACCCGCGGCGTCGTCGAGCGTCGGGTCGACGGCGGACCGCCGAGCCGTGGCGTCGAGGATGCTCATCCGCGCGACGACGCCGACGTCGGAGAACGACACGTTCGCTTCCTTCGCCGCGGCGGCGATCGCGTTGCCGAGCGCGCGCGCGCTCGGGGCGCGCTGCGCGGGCTCCTTCGCGAGGTTGTCCATGATGACGCGCGCGATCGGCTCGGGGACGCCGGCGGCGGCGGGCCAGGAGCGGAGCGGCGGAGGCGTCTCGTGGATGTGCTTGATGAGCAGCCCCACCGCCTGCTCGGCGTCGAACGGCGTCTTGCCGGCGAGCAGCTGGTAGAGCATCACGGCGATCGAGTAGACGTCGCCCGGCGGCCCGACGGTCGCGCCCTGCGCGCCCTCCGGCGAGATGTACCGCGCGGTCCCGAAGATGAGCCCGGCGGCGGTCTCCATCGATTGCTCGCCGAGGCTGACCTTGGCGATGCCGAAGTCGAGCACCTTGACCCAGTCGCTCGTGTCGGCGCGACGCACGAGCATCACGTTCTCGGGCTTGAGGTCGCGGTGGACGATGCCGCGCGCGTGCCCCTCACCGACGGCGTCGCAGATCTGCAGCGCGATCGGGAGCGCCCGCTCGAGCGGCATGCTCCCGCCGCTGGCCGTCGTCGCCGCCGCGAGCGACATCCCGTCGAGGTACTCCATCGCGATGTAGAGCGCGCCGTCGGGGAGCTGCCCGGCGAGGTACACCTCGACGACGTGCGGGTGCTGCAGCTTGCTCGCGATCTTCGCCTCGCGGTGGAAGCGCTGGACGAGCGGCAGGTTGCCCGAGAGCTCGCGGTGGAGGATCTTGACGGCGACGTCCCGGTCGACGCCGCGCTGGTGCGCGCAGTACACGCGCCCCATGGCGCCCGCGCCGGCCACGCTCTTGATGCGGATGTCGCCGTGGATGACGGTGTCGATGTACGGATCGCGATCGGAGGGCGGCGCGTCCGAGGGCTCGAGCGCCGTGCCGTCGTTCGGGCAGAAGGCCGCGTCGGAGTCGAAGTCGCCCCGGCACCGCGGGCAGGTCCTCTTGATGCGCGCCGCCGACGTCACGCCTCGATGTTATCCCGACTCGCGCGTCGCCGCCGGCTCGATGCACCTCGGATCGTCGTGGCGCACGTCGTTCACCCACGTCGAGACGGCGACCGCCGACAGGTCGCCGGCGCGCGCGTCGAGCGCGGCCTGGTCGGGCTCGAGCAGGCGCGCGGCCTCGTCGGCCGTGCCGCCGAGCCACGTGTCCCACTCGCTGGCCGGGAGCACGAGCGGCATCCGGTCGTGCAGATCGCGGATCGCGCCGCCCGCCGGCGTCGTCAGGACGGCGGCGCTCTCGATCCGCTCGGGCTTGGCCGCGCCGGCGCCGGCGTCCTCGGACCGCTCCGGGCGCCAGGTATCGTAGAGGCCGGCGATCGCGAGCGGCTCGTGCCGGCTCTGGCGGACGAGGTGCGGGACGCGCCGCCCACCCGTGAGCGTCTTCCACTCGTAGAAGCCGTCCACGACCACGAGGCAGCGATGCCGGCGGAAGGCGTCGCGGAACGCCGGCGCGCGCGTCGCGGTCTCCGCTCGAGCCTGGATGCACCGACTCCCGATCTTCTTGGCCTCGCCGGGCTTCGCCCACCACGGGATGAGGCCCCACCGCACGAGCGCGAGCTCGCGCGGCCACGCGAGCGGGCCGGCGTCGCGCCCTTCGTCGCTCTCGGCCGCCGCGGCGTGCCGGGCCCGGACCGTGAGGATCGGCTGCGTCGGGGCGACGTTGAAGCGCGGCGGCCCGAGGTCGATCGGCGCGACCTCGAAGAGGCGCGCCACGTCCTCGATTGGACTCGTGAGGATCGCTCGTCCGCACACACCATGGACCGTAGCGCGGTCCGCGGTTCCCGGTCCGGGCGGCCGCCGCGGACCCCATGAGTCGGCTTCCATCGGATCCACCCCTGGATCCTGGAGCCCACACGACGCGTCCAGTCAGCTTGGAACGGCGAGCGCGTCATTTTCCAACCATTGGAAACCACGAGAAAGTTCCCAAGAGCGACATGTCCTACATCTCAGGCATGGTGAGTGCTGTATGCCTCTGCGCCACGTCGGAGCCAGGGGCTCGGAGCCGAGGTGGCGGGGAATCAGGGATAGCGGGCGCCGCTCCGGCGCTCGCGAGAGGACGGAAGGGATCACGATCATGCGCGCTCTCACGCTTCGCACTGCGGTTCGGTTCGGGATGATGATGGCCGTCGCGGGCGGCGTCTCGCTCGCCACGGCGGACGCCTACGCGGGCGACGTCGAGACCGGCGGCGGCAGCCGGCCGAGCGGCGATCCGAGGTCCTCGTCCGGCGCGGCGGAGCTCAAGTACGAGCACACGCGCGGGCTCCCGACCAGCATCGAGACCGGCTTCAAGGGGCCGTCGTGGGGGCAGGTCAACGTCGGCATCAAGATCGATCCGGTCGTCAACGGCGGCCCGCTCTACTCCGTCGAGATGCCGAAGGGCGCGCTCGTCGAGGCGAGCTGGGGGACGGACAAGCAGATCCTCCTCAGGGCCCAGAACGGCGCGCAGACCGACGGCCTCGTCACCGTCCGCCACACGCTCACGCCCTCGGTCGACTTCAAGTTCAGCGGCTTCGGGCTCACGGCGGGTTTCTCGTACAAGGCCAACGACCTCATCAACAAGATCCCCGGCGCGAAGTTCTTCTACGACTCGAAGGCGACGCAGGCGTTCGCGCCCTGGGGCTTCACGGCGGTCGACACCAAGCTGAACGCCCCGGACATGAAGAACGCGACCTTGTTCTCGCTCAACATGAACAAGCTCCCGGACTTCGTCTCCAACAACGTCACGGGCTCGTTCGGCGTCCGCGCGTCGACGAAGCCGACCTTCTCGTACAAGACGACGAAGGTGTTCCTCTCCGGCGCCAACGGCGAGATCACGAGCGGCGCGAGCGAGCTGACCGTGCCCGCGGTCGACGGCGACTACATGGAGCTCATGACCGCGGTCGAGGGCGAGATGAGCGTCAAGGGCGCGATCAGCATCCAGCCGTTCGTCTACGTCGGCACCGTCCTCGACACGCTCGACGTCGACACGGACTTCGGCATCGACGTCTTCGGCGTCGACTACACGGTGCCGACGCAGAAGGTGAACTTCGAGACCGTCCTCGTCCACATCCC
>JAHBWA010000069.1 GCA_019637195.1 Labilithrix sp.
AAGGTCTCCGGATGGCGGCGCTCGAGGAGCGCGCGCCCTCGTACGAGGGCGCGCGCCCACGGTGCACCGCGGGACGCTGCGTCGCGCCATGCCGCCGCGACGTCGCCGGGGCGGAGCTCTTCGAGCGCGGCGAGGACCTGCGCGGCCTGAGCGACGTCCTTGGCGGCCTTCGCTTGAAACGCCGCCGGACGGTCTTGAGCGACGAGGAGCTTGTGCACGCCGAAATGAGCCGGGGACGGCACGCGAACCAGGATGCCGCCGCCGTCGACGACCGCCGCGGGCTGCGAGGTATCGAGGAGGTACTCGAGAAAGCGAACCGGCGCCGCCGCTGCGTTGAGGCGTCGAACGACGACCGGCTTCGTCGATCCCTGCCGCGCCGGCGTCACGAGGTCGACGCGCAGGCCGCGCCCTCGCACCTTGAACGAGGTCGACGGCTCCTTGGGCGAGAACGCCGGCACCGGAAGAAAACCCATCCCGAGGCTCTCGATCACCCTCGGGACATCGGCCTGCAGATCCGGAACGGCGATCTCGAGGACGCGCCGCGCCGCGATGTCGATGTCCTCGGTGCGCGCGGCGGTTGGCCACCTTACGCCGAGGACGTTCCCGAGGACCACGAAGGCGTGCGTTCCGACGAGGAGCCCTCCGAGGCGAAAGACCCCCGACTCCGCGAGCGCGCCGAGGACGCGCGCCGAGGCCGCGTCCGTCACGGCAGCGCCCCCGGCGCGCAGCATCGCGGCCAGCGCGACGATCCCCTCCCGGTCGCGACGGACGCTCGCGCGCTCGGCCTCGAACCGACGCGCGAGCGCGTCGAGCTCGGGGCCGCGCGGGCCGACGTAGACCTGCTTGGTCGTCCCTCCCGGCGCGGAGAACTGGAAGTAGAGGTACGTCTTGCCCTTGATCTGCTTGGTCACGAACGCGCCGGGGACCTGCCCGATGGACCGCTCCGTGTCGATCGCCAGGAGCTGCTCGACGAGCTCGGCGTACGCCGTCTGCACCGTGATCGGGAGCGTCTCCATCGGTTATACGTAGCAGTGGGCATGACTGCGTACAACCGACGGTTATACGTAGATAGAGATCGTTATGCGTATAGCCAGAAGGACGAGGTGAGGTTCCCCGCGCGGACGCGAGGCGCCTCCGGCCGAGATGGAAAGTGCCGGCCCGTCCTGCTAGCTTGCCCGTCCATTTCACAAAGGCCGAGAGCGCGTGGACGTCATCTTCGTCGAGCCGTCATTCCCTGCGAACCAGCGCGAATTCGCGCGTGCCCTTCACTCCGTCGGCGCCCGCGTCATCGGCATCGGCGAGCGCCCCAAGTCGTCGCTCGACGATGGCTTGCGCCACTGGCTGACCCACTACGAGGAGATCGGCAACGTCACCGACGAGGCCCAGCTCGAGAAGACGGTGCGCTGGCTCATGGCCCGCCCCGGCGTGAAGGTCGAGCGGCTCGAGGCCGTGGTCGAGGCCCACGTGATGGCCGCCGCCCGGGTCCGCGAGCGCTGCGGGATCCCGGGCACCAGCGTACAGACGGCGTTCCTCTGCCGCGACAAGCCGGCGATGAAGGAGGCCCTCCGCGAGGCGGGGGTCCCGTGCGCGCAGTCGATCGGCAGCGCCGATCCAGCCGAGATCAAGGCGTTCGCCGAGGCCGTCGGCTTCCCGCTCATCGTGAAGCCGCGCGACGCCGCCGGCGCCTCGGGGACCTACCGCGCGAACGATCCCGGCGAGCTCCACGACGCGCTCGTCGCCTGCCACGTCGACAAGGGCCGCAGCGTCGCCGTCGAGGAGTTCATCGAGGGCCACGAGGGCTTCTACGACACCATCACGGCCGACGGTAAGGTCGTCCACGACTTCGTCTCGCACTACTACCCGAACGTGCTCGAGGCGATGCGCACGCGCTGGATCTCGCCGCAGTTCATCGCGACGAACCGCGTCGACCAGTCGAGCTACGACGAGATCAAGGAGATGGGCCAGAAGGTCATCACCGCGCTCGGCATCACGACCTCGGCGACCCACATGGAGTGGTTCTACGGCCCGAAGGGCCTCAAATTCAGCGAGATCGGCTGCCGGCCGCCGGGCGTGCGCGCCTGGGACCTCTACGCCGCGTCGAACGAGTTCGACATCTACCGCGAGTGGGCGATGGCGATCGTGCATGGCCGGGCGAGCCAGAAGCTCTCGCGCCGCTTCGCCGCCGGCATCATCGCGCTCCGGCCCGATCGCGACGGGACGATCTCGCACTACGACGGCAAGGACGAGGTCTTCCGCCGGTTCGACGGGATGATCGTCGACAGCCACTTCCCGCCGCCCGGCACGCCCACGCAGGGCGTCGACGCCGGCTACATGGCGAACGCGTGGCTCCGCATGAAGCACTACGACTACGACACGCTGCGCTCGATGCTCGACACCGTCGGCCAGACGCTGAAGGTGCGCGCGTCATGAGCGCCTCGTCCGGAGCCCGGCCGTGGGGGCGGCCGCTGGCTCGTCGTCCGACCCGGAGCCTCCCCACGTGATTTCAGGCGATACGCGCGCCGTCGTCCTCCTCGGCGCGCAACGGTTCGACCCTTCGCTCGCGGAGGCGGTCGCGGAGCTCGGCGTCGAGGGGAAGATCGCCGCGATCACCGCCGGGTGGCAGGAGCGCGAGGAAGAAGACGACGACCTCCAGGAGCACCTCGGCGGACGCACGGTGAACCTGCGCCTCCACGCGCGCGCGGAGGAGATCTTCAAGAACGATCCCGAGTTCCAGGCGGCGCACCGCGAGCGGCAGGCGATCCTCCGCCACCGCCAGGACTTCTATCGGATCCGCCTCGAGCACGCGCTCGACGCGCAGCACGTCATCGCCAACCGGGCGGCGCCGAAGGACATCCTCGACGACGAGGCGCGCGCCTCGATCCAGGAGATCCGGGACATCGACCGGAGCCACCTCGAGCGCTGCGTGCGCGACCACAAGGCGTTCGAGGAGCGCTGGCGCCCGCTCGAGCGCCCGGCCGTGGCCGAGCAGATCGCCGAGATCGCCGAGGTCGTGAAGGACTGCGAGGCGATCGCGATCGCGGGCGGCCACGTCGCGTCGCTCCTGAACCGCCTCCGGATGTTCGACATCGGCCGGCTCGCCGCCGGCAAGGTCGTGTTCGCCTGGTGCGGCGGCGCGATGGCGGTCAGCGAGCGGGTCGTGCTCTTCCACCACTCGCCGCCGCAGGGGCCCGGCGCGGCCGAGGTCCTCGACGAGGGGCTCGCGCTCGTCGGCGACGTCGTCTGCCTCCCGCAGCCCGAGTTCCGGCTCCGACTCGACGATCGCGAGCGTATCCGTGTCATGGCGCGCCGCTTCGCGCCGGCGACCTGCCTCGCGCTCCCGGCGCGCTCGCGCGTGACCTGGCTGAAGCGAGGCCCCAAGAACGCGTCCGGTGTCCTCGCGCTGCGCGACGACGGCATGCACACGCGCTTCGAGGTCTCGGGCGGCGGAGGGATCGGCTGATGAAGCGCTCGATGAAGCCGAGCTCGGCGTCGATGCGCGCCGCCCCCAAGTCGGCGATCCAGCAGCTCATCGACTCGCGGCCCGACGGCGCCAAGGTGGACCGCTTCCTCCAGGGGCGCTCGATCCCGATCGTCGAGGGGCCGGCCGTCACGTTCGTGTGGCGCGGCGAGGCGAACGGCGTCAGCCTCCGTCACTGGATCTTCGGCCTCGAGTCCGGCAGCGCGCTCGCGCGGATCCCGAACACCGACCTCTGGTACCTGACGCTCGACATCCCGCACGGGTCGCGCGTCGAGTACAAGTTCGAGGTCCACCGCGCCGACCGGAGCGAGTGGATCGAGGACCCGCGCAACCCGAACCGGGCGCGCGACCCGTTCGGCGCGAACTCGGTCCTCCAGGGCGAGGGCTACGCCGTGCCGGACTGGGTGCGGCCCGACCCGACCTCGCGCCCCGGCCTGCTCGAGCCGTTCGGCTTCCACAGCAAGGCCTTCGGCGGGATGCGCAGCGGGCACATCTACCTGCCGGCGCGCTTCCGCAAGACGCGGCTCTACCCGCTCGTCGTCGTCCACGACGGCCGCGACTACCTGAACTTCGCCGTGATGAAGACGGTGCTCGACAACCTGATCGAGCGCCTCGAGATCCCGGACATGATCGTCGCGTTCACCGACTCGCCGGACCGCATCCGCGAGTATCCGAACGACGAGCGGCACGCGCGCTTCCTCACCGAGGAGCTGCTCCCCGACCTCACGCGGCGCCTCCCGATCATCGATCGCCCGCAGGCGCGCTGCCTGATGGGCGCGAGCTTCGGCGCCGTCGCGGCCTTCTCGACGGCGTACCGCTACCCGGGCGTGTGGGGGCGCTTGCTCCTCCAGTCCGGCTCGTTCGCCTTCACCGACATCGGCAAGACGAACCGGCGCGGCCCGCTCTTCGACAAGGTGGTCGAGTTCGTCAACCAGGTGCGGGCCAACCCCGCGCCGGTCAGCGAGCGCGTCTTCATGAGCTGCGGCGTCTACGAGTCGCTCATCTACGAGAACCGGTCGCTGGTCCCGCTCCTCGACGCCACGGGGATGCAGGTGAAGTTCGTCGAGGCGCGCGACGGTCACAACTGGGAAAACTGGCGGGATCGCCTGCGTGAAGGGCTCTCGTGGCTCTTCCCGGGCCCGCTGATGTTCATCTACGAGTAGCGCGACGTCCTCGCGACGAGTACGAGGAGCGCGGCGAGACGAGACGAGTTGGGGAGCTTGGGGAAGAGGAACATGGGAGAAGTCACACGTCACATCGGCCTGTCGCTCGGCGCGGACATCTGCTGGCCGCTCTGCTTCGAGGCGATCATGAAGGAGCTCGACCTTCGGATCCCGGTCGAGGGCGACACCGTCCGCTTCGAGGTCGAGCGCGTGATGATCGAGCCGTTCGATCTCCGCCAGGACTGCAAGTACGACCTCGTCGTGGACCGGCTGACGCACTGGTACCACACGAGCCGGGAGTGGATTAAAAAGGCCATTTTGCTCGACGACCTCTACGTCTTCAACAACCCGTGGAGCGTCCAGGCCAACGAGAAGCACACCACGTACTGCGCGATGATGCGCCTCGGGATGCGCATCCCCGAGACGTGGATGATCCCGCCGAAGACGTACGAGCCGAACCCGGACCTCAAGCTCACGCTCTCGCGCCACGCGAAGCTCTTCGACGTCAGCCTGCTCGGCAAGAAGCTCGGCTGGCCGATGTTCATGAAGCCGTACGACGGCGGCGGCTGGCGCGGCGTCACCAAGGTCGACGACGCCGAGGCCATGTGGAAGGCGTACGACGACAGCGGAAAGTCGGTCATGCACGTCCAGGAGGCGATCCACGATTTCGATCGCTTCGTCCGCTGCATCGGCTTCGGCCCGCAGACCCACTGCGTCCTGTACGATCCGTCGGCGCCGCTCCACGAGCGCTACACGACCGAGCGGAACTTCATCTCGAAGGACGAAGAGGAGCACCTTCGCAAGATCACGCTGACGATCAACGCCTTCTTCGACTGGGAGTTCAACTCCTGCGAGGCGCTCCGCAAGGGCGGCCTCTGGTACCCGATCGACTACGCGAACCCGTGCCCCGACTCGCAGGTGACGTCGCTGCACATGCACTTCCCGTGGATGGTGAAGGCCTATGTCCGCTGGGCGGTCTTCTGCGCCGCCACCAAGCGCAAGATGCGGAAGAACCAGGACTGGGCGCCGTTCATCGCCATCGCCGACACGGACGCGTCGTTCGAGGAGAAGCTGGATCGCTACGCCAAGCTCGCCGACGAGCGCTTCGAGACGGCGCGCTTCGAGGAGTTCTCGGCGAAGCACCTCTCGCACCTCGACGAGGTCGCGTGGACCTTCTTCGGCACCGGGGCCGCGAAGGACGCGGTCCGCCAGAAGGTCGCGGCGCTCTTCCCGGCGCACGAGCACGAGAAGTTCACCGAGCACTTCTGGAGTCGCATCCAGGACTGGCGCAAGCTCGAAGAGGCGACGCTGAAGCGCGCGTGAGCGGCTCGGCGCGGGGCGGCGCGCTCGCGACGCGGCGGCTCGGCGCCAACGCTCGGCGCGGCGGGGGCGGGCGCAGCTCGGTGGCGGGCGCACCCGCGGCGCTCCGGTCAGAGCGGACGCGCGCAGCGAGCGCCGACGGCGTAGTGACTGATGTAGTGGCCCCACGACTTCGGGTTGCCGTACGGCTCCCTGTCGAGGTAGGCCTCCTGGAACGCGTACTGCCGGAGGCCGCCGCGGTCCAGGTTGGCGCCTGCCGGGTTGCCCGCGACGAACGTCTCGACGAGGCCGAGCAGGTCGGCGTGCCCGAACGGGCCGTTGCCCTTCGGGAAGCGTCCGGGCGCCGCGACCTGGTACGCGCGGTCGATCGGCAGGCCGTCGTTCGCGAGCGGTACGCCCGCGCGCGGCGGTGGCCAGGCGTAGTTGAAGTTGTACGAGGCGTAGACGTAGACGTTCCTGTCCGTGCCCCACGGGAAGGGGCGCGCCGCTTCGGTCTCCTCGCCGCGGACCGCGTAAGCCCACTCCGCGTAGGTCGGCAGCCGGCCGCCGTCCCACGCGCAGAACGCGACGAACAGCGCGCGCGGCGCGCAGTTGAGCGTCTTGGTGTCGAGCTCGTCCTTCGTCCAGCCGCGCTCGTCGTCCGAGTAGGCGAGGAGCTTGTCGGCGGCGTGCCAGTACGTCGGCCCGCCCATGCCCTTGGCGTAGCAGCCGTTCGCGCGGCCCTGCGCGTTCCAGTACGCGTTCGCGCCCTGGCCGGTCCCGATGAGCTGGACGACGTCGACCTCGTTCGCGGGCACCGAGTCGTCCCACGTCTCGGACCACTCCGCCGGCAGGAGCGGGCGGTTCGCCTTCACCCAGCTCCGCACGTCTCCGCCGGTCGCCTCGATGAACGCGCGCATCCGCCCCGCGGTGATCAAGTACTTGTCCAGGCGGTACGGCTTGGCGTCCGGCTGGATGGAGACGCAGCAGTCCTCGTGCTTCCGCGCCGGATCGTCGACCTCGCCGGCGCCGCATGTGTCGCCGCCGAAATGCTGCCGGCAGCTCCGCGAGGCGGCGCACGCGCCCGACGGGCACGCCGCGGACTCGCAGTCACCGTGTACTTTGCATGTCTTTCCGGTCGCGCACTTCGGCGCCTTCGCGCCGCCGCAGTCGATGTCCGTCTCGTCGCCGTTCTTCACGCCGTCGCTCGGGGACGGCGCGGCGCAGACCCGGTCCTCGCAGACGCCGGAGGGGCAGTCGGCGGCGACGCGGCAGCCGTCGTCGGCGGCGGGCGGGGGCTTGTCCTGCGGCGACGTGGCGTCGGTCGCCGGCGCGTCGCTCGTCGCCGGCGCGGTCGCCTCGCTCTCGGCGCTCGAGCAGGCGGTCGCGGCGCCGATCGCGACGAGCAGCGCCGCGATCGGCGGCGCGGTCTTCGCGAGCACGCTGCTCCGCGTCGAGGACGAGGTCGAGGGGGACGAGCGCGATCCACGGCGTCGATCCAGCCGGTCGGGCGTGAAGGTCGACGATCCTCGTGAATCTCCGTGCGCTCGACCCATTCCGCCGTGCCTCCCGCACCCCCGCGTGCAGGCGCCGTGCCTCGTTCTGGAAAATTATGCCGTGAGCACATCGCGCCTGGGGCGGGTCCGGGGAGCGGGCGTGCCGAGGCGGTCGTCGCTGCGGAGCGTTGTGGCAGGCGACTCCCGATCGGCGCCGTCGCCGGCGTGCTAAGTCCGCCGCCATGATCGACGTCGGACAGAAGCTCCCCGAGTTCAGCCTCCAGAACCAGGACGCCGAGACCAAGACGAACGCGAGCTATGCGGGCAAGTGGCTCGTGCTGTACGTCTACCCGAAGGACGACACGCCCGGCTGCACGATCCAGGGCAAGTCGTTCACCGCGACGAAGGCCGACTACGACGCCGCGGGCGCGGTCGTCGTGGGTCTCAGCGCGGACGACGCGAAGTCCCACAAGGACTTCTGCAACAAGTTCTCGTTCACGATCGAGCTCCTCGCCGATCCCGAGACGAAGCTCCTCGGCGCGCTCGGCGTGGGCCAGTCCGAGTACAAGGGGACGCTCTACTGGGACCGCACGACGTTCCTGGTCGATCCGACCGGCACCGTCCGCAAGGTCTACACGAAGGTCGATCCGAACGGCCACGAGAAGACCGTCCTCGACGACATCGCGAAGCTCGCGGGCTGAGACGACGGGGCGGCGGACGTTCCGCGCTCGCGGTCGGCGTCGTCCCCGAGGGCGACGACATCGCGAAGCGCGCGGGCTGAACCCCGCGCGGGGCGCGCCGCGACCGGGGCCGTCAGCGCTGGCTGAGCAGCAAGCAGCCGCCGATCGACAGCGTGATCACGACGAGCGCGGCGAGCCCGAGCTCGGCGATCCGGATGGCCTTCGGCTTCTCCGCTTCCGGCAGCGGGGGGCGCGGCGGCTCTTGGTGCGGGAGCCAGCGGCCCGCGTCCTGAGCGGGCTCGTACGTGGGTCCCGGCATGCGGCCGCGCGCGGACGGAGGCGGCAGCGCGACGGATCCGGAGGGCTCGCCGCGCGGACCGACGGCGGGCGGCAGCGCGCCCGCGCTCCCCGGGTGACCGGGCGCCATCTGCGTCGCGCCGGGCTCGATCCGGCGCGGCGGAGGCAGGGGCACGGGACCGGCTCCGGCGAGCTGCGCGTGGGGAAAGAGCGCCGCGTGGGCGGGATCGTGGCGGCGCTCGTGGCGCGGATGCTCGTCGCGAGGGCGATCGAGGCGCATCGTCCGTTTCGCCTCTTCTTCGACGGGGGGCCGGTCGGCGATCAGCGTACGGGTCCTCGCGACGGGCGGTCCCGCCAACGCTTGCGTCGTGTCGGGCGCCGGCGTCGCGTGCCCGACGGCCGGCGGGAGCGAGAGGATCGCGGGCGTCTCGGTCGTCGCGACCGTCGGCCCCTCCATGTCGCCCTCGGTGAACTCCGCGGTCCAGGGATCGCCCGCGTCGCGCGGCGTCGGGATCTCGGCCGAGTCGGGGCCCGCGTCGTGCGGGGCGCGAAAGCCCGCCGGCGGCGCGCCGCGTGGCGGCCTCACCACCGTCCGCTCGGCGGTGGCCGAGTCGCGCACCGCGGTCCGCCCGGACGACGGCATCGGCCGCTCGGTCGTCGGCGCAGACGAAGGGACGAGCGACGTCGCGCCCGTGTCGACGACCGTCCGGCCCGACGGCGGCGCGGGCGGTGGCCGCGACGCGCGCAGCGGAGCGGGGAGCTTCACGCCGGAGCCGGGCGTGGTGGCGGGGAGCGCCGCGCCGGGGAGTCTCACGCCGGAGCCAGGCGTGGTGGCGGGGAGCGCCGCGCCGGGGAGCTTCACGCCGGAGCCGGGCGTGGTGGCGGGGAGCGCCGCGCCGGGGAGCTTCACGCTCGCGCCGGGCGACTTCGCGCCGGCGGCGGGAGGTGGCGCCGACGGCAGCGGGATGCGCTGCACCTTCTGCATCGGCGGCGGCTTGAGCGAGAGCCCCTTCGCGGCCGGCTTGAGCGCCTTCGGCTCGTCCGGCGTCCTCGCGTCGGGCGTCGTCGCGACCGCGCTCACTCCGTCGCGCGGCGTCGCCGTCGGCGGCGGAGGCAACGCGCTCGGGCGCGGCGTCGGCGCGTAGCTCTGCGGGACGGCCTTCCTGAGGGCAGCCTGCATCTCGCGGACGCCCGGCCAGCGCCGTGGCTTCTCGAGCGCGAGCGCCTTGTCGACGACGGCGATCACCTCGCGCGGGAGCTCCCGACCGATGCGCGTCGCAGCGAGCGATCGCGCCTGCCGGCTGGCCGCGGCCATCAAGAGGTTGCTCAGCGTGTCCTGGACGTGCACGGCTTCGCCGGAGAGGAGCGTGAACATCGTCGCGCCCACCGCGTAGACGTCGGTGTGCGCGTCGATCTGCCCGCGCTTGCCGAGCGCCTGCTCGGGCGCCATGTACTCGGGCGTCCCGAGCAAGAGGCCCGTCGCCGTCGGCTCGGCCTGGACCGCGGCCTCCTTGATGTGCGCGATGCCGAAGTCGAGGACCTTCACCGTGCCGCCTTCGAGCACGAAGACGTTCTCCGGCTTGATGTCGCGGTGGATGATCCCTTGCTCGTGCGCGGCCGCGAGGACGTCGAGCACCTGATCGCAGACGTGCGCGACCTCCGCGACGGGGAGGCGACCGCCGCTGCGTTCGCGCTTGTCCTCGAGCAGCTCGCCGTGATCGAGCAGCTCCATCACGATGTACGCCGAGCCGTCCGCGGTGACGTCGTCGTCGAGGACGCGAACGACGCCGGGGTGCCCGACCTTGTTCGCCGCGTATCCCTCGCGGAGGAAGCGGCTCCGGACGTCCGCGTTCCGCGCGTACTCCGGGTGCATGATCTTGATGGCGGCGACCTGTCCGCGCCGGTGCGTCGCGCGGAAGACGGTCGCGACACCACCGCGCGCGATCTTCGCCTCGATCCGCCACTTGTCTTGCAGGACCGCTCCGATCCAGCCCGACGGCCTATGGTCCACCATGCCCGCGGCAAGATTACACGAGGCCGACGGCGTATCGCATCGCCGGCGCGCGTCGCGCGCGTCGGCAGGCGCTGAAACCAGACCGATCGTGAGGGGGATCGTGGCTGCCGTGGGCGGGAGCGGCGGACGAGGAGCGAAGCGGCGGAGGAGGAGCGAAGCGGCGGAGGAGGGCGAAACGAGCGCGGGCGCCCGCACGAGCGCGGGCGCGGCGGACCGGCAGCGGGGCGTCGACGAGAGGAAGAGAGCGCGACCACGGCGACACCGGATCGCAACTACGAGGTGCCCCGGTGTAGGCGCGACGGACACGCGAAGTCCTCAAATATGCGGGGTTTCAGGGTTTACTTGCGACCGGACGCGCGCGCCGCTACGACGGGGACGAAGCTCTTCGGTTTGGAGCGGCTGCGACTGGGGTTGGAGGGTCCGTCCGCGCAGGGCGGGACAACACACATGTTCGAGAAGTCTTCCTGGTACTCGTCTCGTTTGCAGTGCGACACGACGCTCGCGCGCTGGGGCTTCTCTGGTCAACCCGTGCTCGTCTTTCCGACGGCGGGCGGTGACGCGGAGGAGATCGAGCGCTTCAAGATGATCCACGTGCTCGAGCCGTTGCTCGCCGCGGGCCGCATCAAGGTCTACTCGTGCGACAGCGTCGCGGGTCGCGTGTTCTTCGACAAGCAGCACTCGGTCGAGCACCGCATGTACGTGATGAACCAGTTTCATCAGTACGTGAAGCACGAGGTCGTCCCGGCGATCCACGCCGACTGCAAGTCGCCCGACATCCCGATCTGGACGGCGGGCGCGTCGATCGGCGCGTTCCACGCCGTGGCCGTGACGTGCCGCTTCCCCGATCTGTTCCACCGCGCGCTCGGGATGAGCGGGAGCTACGAGCTGCTCCGGTTCATCGACCACCCGCAGCCGACGGACTACTACCGCGTGTCGTCGCCGCTCCACTTCGTGCCGACGCTCTCGGGCCTGCACCTCGACGTGCTGCGCACGCGCTACATCCACCTCGCGTCCGGCGAGGGCAAGTGGGAGAACATCGGCGAGAGCTTCCGCATGGGCAAGGTGCTGGGCGACAAGGGGATCCCGAACTGGGTCGAGTCCTGGGGCAACGTCGACCACGACTGGGTCACGTGGCGCGCGAAGCTCCCCAAGTACCTCGACGACTGGACCTCGCCGAAGCAGGCGCAAGCGGCGGCGCAGGTCTGACATGGAAGCCGGTCCTCGGAACGACAAGACCTCCGCCGGCGAGCTCGAAGGCCCCGAACGCGCGCGCTACGTGCGCGCGCTCCTCAGCGATCTCCGCGCCCTCGAGCGGATGCTCGCGGAGGGGATGTTCGAGGAGGGCGTCTCGACCGTCGGCGCCGAGCAGGAGATGTTCCTCGTCGATCGCGCGTACAACGCGTCGCCGACGGTGCTCGAGCTGATCGACAAGATCGCCGATCCACACCTCACGACCGAGCTCGGGCTCTTCAACCTCGAGATGAACGCCGACCCGCAGCCGCTCGGCGGCGCCGGCCTCGCGCGGCTCGAGGCGCAGCTCACGTCGCTCTACGCGCGCGTGAAGGCGGCCGCCGCCGAGCTGGACGTCCAGCCGGTGCTCACGGGCATCCTCCCGACGCTCGCGCGGACGGACCTGTCGCTCGACAACATGGTGCCGAACCCGCGCTACCTCACGCTGAACCGCGTGATGACCGCGGCGAAGGGCGACGGTTACGACATCTCGATCAAGGGACTCGACGAGCTCGTCGCCAAGCACGACTCGCTCATGTTCGAGGCCTGCAACGCGAGCTTCCAGGTCCACCTGCAGTCGCTCGATCCGCGGCGCTTCGGCCACGACTACGACATCGCCCAGCTCGTCCTCGCGCCGACGCTCGCGATCGGGACCAACTCGCCGACGCTCCTCGGCAAGCGCCTCTGGGCGGAGACGCGCATCGCCCTCTTCGAGCAGTCGTGCGACATCCGCACGCGCACGCTCCACGCGCGGCAGGACGCGCCGCGCGTCTCGTTCGGCAAGGGGTGGGCGACGCGCGGGGGCGCGCTCGGCATCTTCAAGGAGAACGTCACGCGCTTCCGCCCGCTCGTCGGCATGAGCGTCGACGAGGACTCGCTCCGGATTCTCGACGAGGGTCACGTCCCCGATCTGCGCGCGCTCCGCCTCCACTGCGGGACGATCTACCGCTGGAACCGCGCCTGCTACGGCGTCTCGGCGAGCGGCAAGCCTCACCTCCGCATCGAGCTGCGCGCCCTCCCGTCGGGCCCGTCGATCGTCGACGAGGTGGCGAACGCCGCGTTCTGGGTCGGCCTGATGCGCGAGCTCTCGTGCACGATCGAAGACCTCCCGTCGCGGATGGACTTCGACCAGGCGCAGGCGAACTTCTACAACGCCGCGCGCGACGGGCTCGCCGCGCGCTTCAGCTGGCTCGACGGCGAGGAGGTGATCGCGCAGCCGTTCGTCCTCGATCGCCTCCTGCCGATCGCCGAGGCCGGGCTCGCCCGCGCGGGCGTCGATCCGGACGACGTGCAGCGCTACCTCGGCGTCGTCGACAAGCGCGTCCGTTCGCTCCATACGGGCTCGCGCTGGGCGCTCCGCTCGCTCGCGGACATGAAGCCGAAGGGCACGCCGGGCGAGCACCTCGCCGCGCTCGTCGCCGCGACGATCGCGCGTCAGGAGACCGCGCGTCCGGTCGCCGAGTGGGAGCGCGCGCGCCTCGACGAGATGCCGGCGCGCCGCACGGGCTGGGCGAAGGTCTCGCAGTACATGCAGACCGACCTCTTGATCGTGCACCCGAACGATCCGGTCGAGCTTGCCGCCGACATCATGAGCTGGGAGCGCATCCGGCATTTGCCGGTGGAGGACGAGACCGGCAAGCTGGTCGGGCTCGTCACGTCGCGCGCGGTGCTCCGCCACTACGCGAACCTCCCGGGCGTCCGCTCCGAGAGCTCGTCGATGCTGCCGCGCAGCGAGAGCTCAGCCATGCTTCCCCGCTCGGACAGCTCCACGTCCCTCCTCGCCGATCTCACCCGGCTCGGGAGCGCGCCGCCCCCACCGAATGTGACGGTCGGCGAGGTCATGAAACGGGATCTGGTGACGGTCTCGCCCGAGACGTCCACCCTCGCTGCGATCTCCCTGATGCGGAAGCACCGCATTGGGTGCTTGCCTGTGGTCAAGGATGGCCGCATCGTTGCCATGGTCATGGAGGAAGACTTCATGGGCATCGCCGCCGATCTCCTCGAGGAGAAGCTCGGCGCGCTCGAATCGACCGAGGAGCCCTCTGCCAGGAGCGCGACGCGGGAGAAGACGACGGCGCGCGCAGCGGCGGAAGAACGGACGTGAGGAGGCTGTCTCGATGAGCGAGGTTCACGATTTGCCGGAGGGGCGGGAGATAGGACGCGTCGTCGGCGACGCGCCCGGCCCCACGCTGATCGTCATCGCCGGGATCCATGGCAACGAGCGCGCCGGTGTCGGCGCGGTGCGTCGCGCGCTCGCCACGCTGACGCGGCGGCAGGGGAGGGTGATGGGCGAGATCGTCGCCTTCGCCGGGAACCTCGGCGCGATGCGCCTGGGCGTCCGCTACCGCGAGCGCGACATGAACCGCGTCTGGACGGAGGCGCGTGTCGCCGACCTCGAGGCCCGCGCCGCGGCGGGCGGTGAGCTCGACGTCGAGGACCACGAGCAGCTCGAGCTCATCGGCGCGGTCCGCGCGGCGATCGCGCGGGCCCGCGGCCCCGTCTACCTCGTCGATCTCCACACGACGAGCGCCCACGGCCTCCCGTTCATCCTGTTCGGCGACACGCTGAAGCAGCGCAAGTTCGCCGGCGTGATCCCGCTGCCGCTCGTGATGGGCCTCGAGGAGCAGGTCGACGGCGCCCTCACGGCGTTCTTCACCACGCAGGGCTGCGTGACGTTCTGCGTCGAGGGTGGTCAGCACGACGACGCGGGCTCGGTCGACAACCTCGAGGCGGTCGTCCTCCTCGCCGCCGAGTCTGCGGGGGTCTTCGGCTCCGGCCTGCTCACCGAGACGGGCGCCGCGTACGCGCTGCTCGAGCGCCGCCGCGGCGATCTCCCGCGCGTCATGGAGGTTGTCTCGCGCCACGCGATCACGCCGGACGACGCGTTCGTGATGGAGCCGGGCTTCGCGAACCTCGCGCGCGCGCGCGCGGGGCAGCTGCTCGCCACCAAGCGCGCGGGCAAGGTGCGCGCGCCGAAGGACGGCATCGTGCTCCTCCCGCTCTACCAGGGCCAGGGCAACGACGGCTTCTTCTGGGGTCGCGAGGTCGGTGCCGCGCGGATGCGCCTGTCGGAGGTGCTCCGTCACATGAAGGTCGACCGCCTGCTGCACCTGCTGCCGGGCATCGCCCGCGACCCGGCGCAGCCGTCGAAGCTCGTCGTCGACGAGCGCGCGACGCGGCTCTACCACCGCGACCTCTTCCACTTGCTCGGTTACCGGCGCGTTCGCAGCGAGGCCGAGCGCCTCACGCTCGAGCGTCAGATCGACCGCGCGCCGGGCTGAGCGCGTCCGGCGCCGCGCGGTCGGCGTGGATCAGCGCGCGAGGCGGCGCACGGCGTTGCCCGTGCCCCAGTAGTAGAACTTGGCGTCGATCGCGAGCTGGGTGACCGCCGTCTGCCCGGTCGCGAGGACGATCGCCTCGGTGCCGTCCGCCTTGCTCCGGTGGATCGTCCCGTCGCCGTTGTTCACCCAGTAGAGCAGCCCGTCCTCGTCGAACGTGAGGCAGTTCGGGTTCGCCTGCCCGGTCTTCAACGTGGTCGTCCCGCCGCCCCCGTCCTTCGGGTGCTTCGAGAGGCTGCCCGCGTCGCCCGACGAGGTGAAGAAGACGTCGGTCGCGTTCGCGGCCACGCCCCACGGCGACGCGACGCCGGCGTCGGCGGTGAGGAGATCGCTCGCGAGGCCGCCCTCGTACGGGACGGCGATGATCCGGTCTCCGTCGACGTCGGCGGCGTAGACGGCCGTCTTCGACGGATCGACCGAGACGCAGGCGTAGCTGCCCAGCGCGATCGAGACGGGAGCGCCGCCGTCCATCGACGCGCGCCAGAGGCTCGTCGAGGTGTACCAGAGGTAGTCGTCGTCGACGGCGATCTGCCGGGTCGCGCCGTCGGCCGTGAGCACGCCGGTCGGGCTGCCGCCGTCGAGCTCGGCGCGCACGATCGTCCGCGACGGCTCGGTGAGGTAGTACAGGCCGTTGCCGTTCACGGCGACGGCGCGCACCGTCTCGTCGGCGGGGAGGACGACGAGGTCGATCGGGGCGCACGTGCCCGCGTCGCAGGCGCCGCCGGCGCAGTCGCGCCCGCACGCGCCGCAGTTCTCGGACGTGTCGGGTGGGGCGCCGTCGCAGAGGAGAGGCGCGTCGCCCGTCGGCGCGTCGACGGGGGGCGACGGGTCGCGAAAGCCCCCCTCGCGCCCGGCGTCCGCGTCGCTCACCGGAGGCGGTTCGCTGCCGACGATGCCGATCCCACAGCCGACCGCGCCGAGCGCCGCCGCGAACGCCAGCCGGCGTCCGAGGCGCGCGCGTTGGAAAGCCCGCCCTGACATCGCTCGAGCATACCTGGCGTCGGGCTCAGCGGGCCAGAAGACCCTCGAGCCCGAGCCGCCGGGCCGAGTCGGCGTCGAGGAGCGAGACGCGCCGCCTCAGCTCCTCGACCTTGGCGCGGAGCACCGCGTCCGAGGCCACCCGTTCGCGCAGGTACGCTGCGCGGGCGACGGCGAAGGCGAACGTATCGGCCTTGTCCTCCTCGACGCCGCTCGTCGCGTACGCCGAGACGAACCCGGGGAGATCGTCGGCCGGTCGCGCGGCCCACGCGCCTCGGAGCGTCCGGCCTCCCGAGCCGTAGGCGAAGGTGGTCGGGTTCAGCGCGCTCCACCCGGGATCGGGAGAGACGTGGCCGTCGTCTGCGAGATCGAAGAAATGGTAGAGCTCGTGGTGGAGGCTCCGCACGAGATCGCTCTCCGCGCTCGAGACGTCGATGAGGAGCAGCCCACCGACGTTGGGCAGCGACGGGACGGGCATCTCGTTCTCGGCGAGGCCGTCGGTGAGCACCACCCCGGCGAGCCGGACGCCGCGGAGGAACGCCGTCGGGTAGCGCCCGAGCTCGCGCGCCACGAGGGCGGAGCCGCGGGTGAGGCGCTCGCGGGAGGGCGGCAGGCCGTGCACCGGGCCGTTCGCGAGCGCCAGGGAGAACGGCTCGGTCGACTCGAGCAGCGGGACCCCGTTCGCGTGGCTCCGCACGACGAAGCCGAAGCTCGCCGCGTCGCTCGGGAGCGCCGGCCGCTCGTCGGAGGCGCCCTCGGCGCTGCGGGTCGCGACGATCCCCACGCCGCCCGCGAGCGTGAGCGCGGCGAGCACGAAGAGCGCGGGCGGGGAGGGCCTCACCCGACGAAGCCTAGCAAATCGTGGGTGGTGCGTCGTCGAGCCGGATGCTCCATGCGTCGCCGCCCTCGACGTCGCGGTGCGCCCGCGCCATCTGCCTCGCCTCGGGCGTCACTGGTTCAGCGCGATCGCGGCGGCGAACGCCCAGAAGAGATAGAGCCCGACGACGCTCGCGAGCACGACCGGGACCGTGGCGCGGCCTGCGGTCGCGGGCGCCCGCGTGCACAAGGGCGCGTCGTCGAAGGCGCGGACGAGCGCCGCGCGTGCGGCGGCGGGCGCGCGGCCCGACGATCCGTCGTCGTGGGTCGGGAGCTCGCGCAGAGCGCGGACGAGAGGATCGTCGCCCGGGATCATGTCCTCGCTCCTCTCCCGAGGCGCGTCGTGCCTACGGTCCTTCATGTGGCGTCACCTTCTCTGCGCGGGCGCCCGGCGGGGGGCGCTCGTCGGCGATTCGCGCGCTCGTCGAGCGCTCGCATCTTCTCGGCGAGCTGCGCGCGCGCGCGGCTCAAGCGCTGGCGCATCGCCTCCCGCGTCACGCCCAGGATCGTCGCGACCTCGTCGTGCGGCAGGTCCTCGACGCCGACGAGCAGGAGCACCTCGCGCGAGCCGACGGGCAAGGCCTGGAGGGCCGCCTCGAGGAGCGCGATCGCGTTGGCGCGCTCGTGCTCCTCGTCGGGCGTCGGCGTGGGCGAGACCGCGACGAGGGTGTCGAGGCCCATCGTCACGAGGCGCGAGAGATCGAGCATCGCCCAGCGCCGGTGGCTCACGAATGCGTTGCGCGCGATCGTGAAGACCAACGGTCCGAGCCGCGTGTCCTCGCGCAGGCCGGGCGCGGCCTTGGCGAGCTTCACCCACGTCTCCTGAGCCAGGTCCTCGGCGGTGTCGCGCCGTCCGGACAGGCGAAGGAGGAACGAGAAGATCCGCGCGTGGTAGAGCGCGTAGACGCCGTCGAACGCCGCGACGTCGCCGCGACGGAGCCCGTCGACGAGGCGGGCGTCGCCCTCGCCACCGGTGAGCTCGTCCTTGGCGGCGGGTGCGGGCCCTCCCATCGTCATCAGGAACGCACGGGCTCGCCGAGCGTGACAACGATTTCGCTCGGCACCCACCTCGCCGGGAAGGCGCTCGGCGCGAAAATGCCGCGTCACGCTGTCCGTCCTCGCGCGTCGTGAGGGCATGTGGACATTGATTCGGAACGGCGGAGTCCCGCCGATGCTGTTCATTCTCCTCACGGGCCTCGTCGGCCTCGCCGCGGCCTTCCATTTCGCGCTTCGCGCCCGGAAGGAGAGCCTCGGCTTCATCAAGGGCATGGCGGTCGCCACGCTGTGCGGGACGCTCGCCGCGTCCTGCGCGGACGTCGGCGCCACGCTGTACGCGGCAGAGAAGTCCTTCGATAAGGGCGAGGGCTCGGAGCAGGCGATGCACCTCGTCGTCGAGGGCCTCGCCGAGTCGACCAGCCCGGGGATCCTCGGCTTCTCGTTCCTCGCGCTCAGCGCGATGCTCGTCGCCGTCGGGCAGCGCCGGCTCGACGAGCGCACGGCCGCCTGAGCCGCGCCTGCGGACCCGGGGCGCGCGCGGGCTCGTGACGACAGCGCGGCCGCGGGGGCCGTCGCGCCGCCGGACGGGGCCGCGGGGCGGGCGCGCCAAACTCGCCCGGACCGAGCGCCTCGGGTTAGAAGCGAGGCGTGCGGATCGTCTTCGCGCTCTCGGTCCTGGCGCTCCTCGGAGGTTGCAGCCGCGGCTCGACCTCCGGTGGCGCGCCCGAGGTGTCCGCGGTCGAGACGAGCGCCGCCAGCGTCGAGGTCGGCGGGCTTCGTCAGCGCCGCGGCCAGGCCTGGCCGTGCCCGTGGTCGAGAGCGGCGGCGCGGGGCCCCGCTCGCCTCCGGAGCCCGCGGGCGCGCGCCACGACGTGCCCGAGGGCACGCTCCGCAAGCAGCAGCGCACCGGGCGACGAAGGGGCGCGTCGCGGCGTTCGAGCCGGCGCTCGTCGGCGTGAAGCTGGGCGCGTTCGCCATCGACGTTGCCGTTCCCGAACAATCCCGGCCGCGGCCCCGTGCTCGTCCGCTCGCAGGGAGGCCGCGCGCGGATGTGCGCCGAGCGCGGCGCGCGGCTCTGCACCGAGCTCGAGTGGGAGCGGGCGTGCAAGGGCCCGACGACGATCAGCTTCGCGACCGGCCCGGTCTGGAACGACGCCTGCGTGCCGCGCGCCTTCGCGCTGCGCGTCCAGCTTCGGCGCTTGCGCGCAGATGACTATGCGGACGGACAGCTCTGCCGTCTGGAGGGGACGCCGCGAGCCCCGTCGTTCGCGGAGGGCCGGGCGGCGCGCGGCGGTGCGGCGCCCGCGCGGGCACGACGGCGGGCGACGCCCCCGCGCAGATGGCGTTCCGCTGCTGCCACGGAGCGCAATGACGTCGAGGTGGCGCCTGTCGCGTCGCGGCCGGCCTTCCGCAAGACCGATCTGTCCGCGGAAGGGCCTCGCGCGGATCTTCGCGGACATCCCCGAGCTGTCGCACGTCCGCGAGAACATCGCCTCACGGCGATCGAGGTGAAGGGCATCGTGTCGCGCGGAGCGCCGCGCGGTCGCTCCGAGGGCTGGGCGGCGGGGATCCACTTCGCGACCTCGCCGATCCTCTGGAGCCCGGAGACCGGCATAGAGCTCCTCGTCGCCACCGGGCGCGCGAAGAAGACCGGCTTCGTCGTCGCGCTCTGGACGCTGCCCGACGGCAAGTACCGCTTCGCGTCGTCGTTCCTCTTCCTCGACGACGCCGCGCCCGTGGCGCTCGCCTACGAGCCGTCGCGTCGCAAGGAGCTCCGCTGGTCGGCGTGCTGGGGCTGCGCCGGCGAGCAGGGCGCCGTGAGCCTCCGCGACGACGGTCGCGTCGTCATCGTCCACTACTGACGCACGGCCTCGCCGGCTCACGCCGCACGTCGCCCGCGCCGCGCCCGCGCCGCGCACGTCACGCCGCGCCCGGCCGTCACGCCTGGACGCGGAAGGCGCCGAGCTCGAAGCGCTCGCCGTTCACGAGGACGTCGACATGGTGGACACCTGGGTTCGGCTTGCGCGTCGTGTGGACCGCGAGCGAGACGCTCTTGCCGAGCGCGGCGCGCCCCTTCGGCGCCAGGTCGAGCCGCGTGATCTTGAAGACCTTCGGGCTCGACTGGCCGCGCGCCTTGACGAAGTGGACGACGAGGTCGACGACGAGCGCCTGCGTCCGACTCGCGCCGCGGGCCGCCGCGATCTCGAAGTCGATGCGGACCTTGTCGCCGACCGCGACGCGCGCCGGTGAGAAGCGCGCGTTCGATACGGCGACCCGCGGCCGCTCGCCGAACCCGAGGACCTCGAGCGTCGGACGGTGACCGCGCTTCACCGACGAGCGGAGCGCGTGCTCGACGAGCGCGCGCCGCTCCGGCGAGGCGGAGCGCAGCCACCGCCGCGCGATCGCCGCGACCCGATCGGGATCGCTCTTCGAGAGATCGTTGAGGTGATTGGCGACCGAGCGGCGAACCGCCGAGGCCGGATCGTCCTTGAGCGCCTCGAGCAGCGGCAGGAGCCGCTCGGGCCGCTCGACGAGCCAGCGCACGCGCGTCGCCCAGGGGAGGAGCGGGCGCGTGCCCTCCGACACCAGGCGGCGCACGTGCGCGCTCGGGTCCGCCGCCCAGCGCTTCATGACCTCGAGCGTCTCGTCGGGGTAGCGCTCGAGGTAGCCGCGGATGCTGAACTCGCAGCTGAAGCGCTGCGTGATGGCGTGCTGGGCGCGCATCGACGTCTCGAAGTCGTCGAGGCCGAAGTCGCCGACGAACGTCGCGTGGGGGAGATAAAAGAACGGCGCCATCCCCGAGCTCTCGCCGTCGGGGACCGAGCTCATGGGGCCGAGCGAGCGGAGGAGGATCGCCACGGCCTCGCGGTACTCCGCCGGGAGGTGCGCGCGCATGGCCCGCGTGATGTGGCGGCTGCGCGCGAGCAGCTCCAGCCGCGCGAGCCCGCGCGTCGCGTCGCGGACGAAGGCGGCCTCGGGGAAGGCGGGGTGCGCGCTCGCGAGCGAGCGACCGAGCCGCGCGACGAGGGCGGGAGAGAAGAACTCCTTCAGGGGGTCGGCCATCGCGCTCGCTATAGGGCGCGTTCGGGCCGGACGTAAGGCGTTCTTCCGCGCGCTCAGGCTGACGGCGGGCGCCGGCGGCGGCGGCGCCGTCAGGGGAAGTAGAGCGTCGCGTCCTCGCCGTGCGCGGCGATCTTCGCGTCGACGATCGCGACGAAGGCGGCGATCCGCTCGGCGACGGCGGCCAGGGCCGGCGCCGCGAGCAGCGGGCGGCCGGGAGCCTCGTCGCCGAGGGCGGCCGCGAGGCGTGCCTCGTCGAGCGAGCGCGCCCTCGCGACGAAGCGCCGCGAGAAGCGCGTCGTGGCCTCGACCCGAGCCTGGTTCTCCGCGAGGCGCGCCTTCGGGGGCCCCGCCATGAACGCGGCGTCGTTGTCGATGTAGAGGACGAGCGAGCCTGCACGGTCGAGCCCGACGTTCTCCCCGCTGTAGCGGTCCCAGTTGCCGGTGACGAAATCGAAGGCGATGAGCGAGCTCGCCTGCCGCGCGAGATCGAGCTTGGCGGCCGGGATCTCGCCGCCCCCGAGCCACGCGCGCACCTCGCTCCGGAGCGGCTCTTTCTCGAGCGGCCAGAACGTCAGCCCGTCGATCCAGGGGATGACGACGCCGTAGACCTTGCCGTCCTCGACGATCGCCTCGCTCGCGAAGAGCTTCGCGGCCTCCGGGGTCGCGGCCAGCGCGGCGCCCGCCGCGGCCGCGTCGAAGGCGCGGACGCACGCCGGCGGAACGTTCGGGAGCCCGAGCGCCTGCGCGAGGCGGTAGGCGGCGGCCTCGCCCCGGTAGCGGCCCTTCACGTTCCGGGCGTTCGGCTTCCACGCCGCCCTCTTGCCGTTCGACAGCTCGACCTTGAACACCACCGAGGTGTGCCCGATGCTCTTGCCGCTCCGCGGAGCGCTCTCGTCCTCGCAGCCGAACGCCCATGACGCCGGCGCCGCGCTCGCGTCGACGCCGCCTACGCGCCCGAGGCCGCGGGCGGGAGCCGCCGAGCTCGACGGGGCGGCGGACGCCGCGTCCTTTGCGCCCGTCGCGCCGCCGTCGGGCGAAGGGGCGGGGGGATCGGCGCGCTTGCCCTCGCAGGCGACGAGCGCCAGCGCGAGCGCTGCGGCGCTAGCTCGACGCGACACGCTCGACGAAGGCGCGAATGCGCGCGCCGACGAGCTCGGGCTGCTCGATCGGAGCCACGTGGCTGCCCCCGGCGACCATCAGGAGCTCGGCGTTCGGGATCCGCTCGGCCATCGACTCCGAGAGCGACGCCGGGGTGAACGTGTCCTTCTCGCCGGCGATCACGAGGACGGGCACGTCGACCTCACCCAGCCACTCCTCCGCGCTGTGGTCGCCGGCGGAGCGCAGCATGCGGAGGAACATCGGGAAGTCTACGTGCGTCATGTGCTTGAGGTACGGCAGCATGTCCTCGCGGCGCACGTGGCTCGGATCGACGTCCCGCGCCAGGAGCGCGGCCTTCAGCGCCATCTCCGGCGGGATGCGCGACCAGATGGCGCGGACGATGTCGGGCTGCTTGTCGACGATGTCCATCAGCTTCGGCAGGATCATGTCGAGGATGGGCACCCCGCGGAACGACTGGGTGACCTTCCCGTAGCTCCCGCAGATGAGGACGATGCCCTTGACG
This sequence comes from Labilithrix sp., assembly GCA_019637195.1. Lineage (GTDB taxonomy): Bacteria > Myxococcota_A > Polyangia > Polyangiales > Polyangiaceae > Labilithrix. The sequence goes on from JAHBWA010000069.1 coordinate 22,530, forward strand.
TTCTTCGGGTAGCGACGCCACTCCTCGAGCGCGACCTGGGTGCCCATCGAGTGGCCGACGATGACGCACGGCTTGTCGCCGAGGTCGTCGCGGACCGTCTTCAGGTCGACCGCGTGCGCGCCGATGTCGATCCGTGACTTGTCGACCGGCGCCCCGCTGCGTCCGTGCCCGCGGTAGTGCCAGTGGGCGACGTCGCAGACCTCGGCGAGCTCTCGCCACAGGTACTTCCAGATGAAGCCGTCGCAGAGGATGCCGTCGCAGAAGACGACCGACACGCCGAGCCGATGCGCCGCGTCACGCGCGGGCATCGTCCGGATGAACAGCCGTGTGCCGTCCTCCGCTGCCACGGTGTGCTGCTCTTCACCCGGGTCGGGCGGCGGTGGCCGGCCCGACGGCGGCGGCGGCAGAGAGGGAGGACGTACGCTTTCGCTCACGAGAGCTTCCAGCCCCGCGTGTGGGTACCGAGGTGTCGCAACGACATCGACGTTGAATCAAGCACGTACGCGGCCAGCGAGCGCCCCAGCTCGAGAGCGGGGCGCCCGGTCATCGCAGCGTACGTTCGAGCTCAGGCGTCGTCGTCGTCGTCGCCGCCGTCGACTTCGTTGACGCTCGGCAGCTTCTTGATTTCGAGGCGCGAGATCTTCCAGGCGCGCTGGACGACCCACGAGAGGGAGCGGTCGAGACGCGCGGCTTCCTCTTTGATCTCCTGAAGCATCGACTCGGGGAAGTAGAGGCTCTGCTTCCTCTTGTCGGTCTTGGAGCTCTCACTGCGGAGATTGCTGATCGAGTCCTTGTCGTTTGCCAAGGCAGGCCTCCTGTGGACGGTCAGGGCTCTGTTGGGCGCGTCGGTGACGTTATGAGCCCTCTTGCCCCGTGCACCGACAATGATCCACTTCTGCGGCGGATCCGTCCACAGGTTTCGTCGTGTTCGTTATCGTGAAGGTTTTGGTCCGCCCCGGCGCGCGCGCCGCGGGGCTCCGGGGCCGGCGTGGCGGCGCAAGAACGGATACGCTGGCGGCCGTGAAGCTGCTGCGCATCCTCTTCCCCACGCTGGGCGCGTTCGTCGGCGGCCTCGTCCTCGGCACCTACCGCGCCGAGGCGACGCCGGAGAACCAGAACCCGTACCAGTCCGTGAACCAGCTCGGGCGCGTCCTAGTCCAAGTCGAGAACCACTACGTCGATCCGGTCGAGCGCGACAAGCTGCTCGAGGGCGCGATCAAGGGGATGGTCGAGAACCTCGATCCGCACTCGGCGTACCTGCCGCCGGAGGAGTGGCGCCAGTTCCAGAACGACACGGAGGGGAAGTTCGGCGGCGTCGGCCTCGAGGTCGACGGTCGCGGCGACAAGCTGATCGTCATCGCGCCGATCGAGGGCTCTCCCGCGCAGCGCGCCGGCATCAAGAGCGGCGACCAGATCGTCGCGGTCGACGGCGAGGACGTGCTCGGCCAGCCGCTCGACAAGGTCGTCAAGCGCATGCGCGGCGCCGCGGGCACCAAGGTGAAGATCACGATGCTCCGCGAGGTGAAGGGCGCGAAGCCGAAGGACCGCGAGGCGCGCGAGGCGAGAGAGCTGAAGGAAGAGGCCGCCGACGCCGGCGCCGCGGCCGACGCGGCGCCGCCCGAGCGCACCGGCCAGACGCTCACGTTCGAGCTGACGCGCGAGGTGATCCACGTCTCGGCGGTGCTGCACAAGCTGCTCGACGGCAACGTCGGCTACCTGCGCATCAAGCAGTTCCAGGAGCGGACGCACGCCGAGCTGCTCGCCGCGACGTCGAAGATGCGCGCCGAGTCGAAGAACGGCGTCATCGCGGGCGTGCTGCTCGACGTGCGCAGCAACCCCGGCGGCCTCGTCGACGAGGCGACCGAGATCGCCGACGAGTTCCTCGCGACCGGCGGGATCTACTCGATGCGTCACCGAGGGCAGGTCATCGAGGACCTCAAGGCGCGGCCCGGCGGCGCGTTCGTCGACGTCCCGGTCGTCGTGCTCGTGAACGAGTGGAGCGCGAGCGCGAGCGAGCTGCTCGTGGGCGCGCTCCAGGACAACAAGCGCGCCACGGTCGTCGGCGTGGGGACGTTCGGCAAGGGCAGCGTCCAGTCGATCCTGCCTTTGCCGAGCGGCGCGGGCCTCAAGCTCACGACGGCGCGGTACTACACGCCGAGCGGCCACGCGATCCAGGCCGACGGCATCCACCCGGATGTCGTGCTCGAGCCCGGCACCCGCGCGCCGTCGGAGACGCCGAAGATCGTTCGCGAGCGCGACCTGCCCGGACACCTCCCGGCCGAGGGCCCGCAAGGTGGCAGCGCGCCGCGCGACGGCGGCGGAGCCGTTCGTCTCGACGCCGGCGCCGACGACGTCGCCGGATCGATCGCGCGCGACATCCCCCAGGACCCGTCGACGGCGCCCGACGTCGTGCTGCGCGTCGGCTACCAGATGCTCCGGTCGCAGATGGCCGCGAAGGCGCCGCTGGCGAAGTAGCGCGCGCGTCCCCCGCGCCCGGGGAGGGGCGGGCGCGACCTATCCCCGCGCGGTCAGCTCGCGTCGTCGCGGAGGACGATCGCCGCGTGGACGAGCGGCATCAGCAGGATGAACGTCACGGCGACGAGCGCGAAGCTCACCCAGGTCCACTCGGCCGGCGCGCCGATCCGGAGCAGCGAGAACAGCATGACCGCGATCCCCATGATCGCGTGCATGCGCGAGGGGGCGCGCCACACGAGGGCGCTGGTCGTCACGGCGAGCACGGCGCAGCCGACCGCGAGCACGCTCTTCCAGTTCCACGGGGCGTCGCTCCGGTAGAACCAGCCGATGAGGGCGAACCCCGTCAACGCGCTGAAGCAGAGCAGCGCAATCGACGCGAGGAACGCCGCTCGCCTGGAGACCTGATCTTCCACTTCGAGCCGGCGACCAGGATACATCATCGGGCGCGCCCCTTCACTCGCTGAAGGTTCGGCCAGGGCCGCACGGGGCGCTCAGCCCCGCACGCGAATGGCGTAGGTGAGCTTCAGGACGCTCTTCATGACGTTCGGGACGCGCTTGAAGAGGTTGATCGACGGCGGGCGCTTCTCGATCACGCGGACCGGGATCTCCTTCGTGCGCACGCCGCCGCGGTCGGCGCGGATGACGAGCTCGCTCGCGAACACGTCCTTGTCGACGAGGCACGAGCGGACGATGTCGAGCAGCGCGAGGCGGCGGAACGCCTTGAGCCCGTGCGTGTCCGTGCCGCGGAAGCCGAGTAGCACCTTGAGCATCGACGAGTACGCGATGCTCGCGACGTGGCGGATCGCCGGACGATCGTCCTCCGCGCCGTGCGCGAGCTTCGAGCCGATGACGAGGTCGGCCTCGCCGCTCTCGAGGATGTCGACGGCGCGGCGGTGGAAGTCGACGTCGCAGAGGTCGATCTCGTCGCAGATGACGAGCTCGCCGCGCGACAGCAAGATGCCTTGCTTGAGGGCCTTGCCGTAGTTCGGCTCGCCCATGCTGATGATCTTCACCTGCCCGTCGTCGGCGTCGCCGTATTTCTCGGCGAGCTCGCGGCCGATCTCGATCGTCCGATCTTTCGAGCCGTTCTCCGCGAGGATGATCTCGTACGACCACCCGAGCGGTTTCAGCCGCTCGCGCACGTCCACGATCGCGGCGTGGAGGATCGCTTCTTCGTTGTAGATGGGAATGACGATCGAGATGCGCGGTGCGTCGGACGTGGTCATGGATCGCTCCTCCCCACGGAAGAACAGGGAAGCGGAAGGAGATGGAAGGAGAAAGCGGAGGCGTCCCTTTTAGTACGGGCGAGGTAGCGCCGCCAAGTCGCCTCTACTAGGGTCGGCGCCCATGACTCGTCCTCGCTCATCCACGCTGTTCGGCGCGCTCGTCGTCCTCATGGTGGCTGCCTCTGGCTGCAGCAAGGACAAGCCCAAGGACGAGAGCCAGAAGTCCGAGCCCACGCCCATCCCGTCGGACCTCGTCTTCAACGACTTCGTCCCGGCGACCGGCGGCGCCGGCCTCGGCGTCCGCGACGCGGGGCTCGAGGGCGGCCTCGCCGAGGTGGGCGGCGGTGAGCCCGCGCCGGGAGAGCCCGGCGACGACAAGCTCGCGGTCAAGGTCACGGACCCCGGCGGCGAGCCCCGCGCCGTGCGCAAATACACCTTCGTCGCCAACAAGGTGGAGAAGCGCATCCTCACCATCTCGCAAGCCGTCTCGCAGAGCGCGGGCGGCCAGTCCGCGCCGGCGCAGGAGCTCACGCTGAAGCTCCACGTCGACCTCACGCCGAAGCAGATCAAGCCCGCGGGCGCGACCATCGAAGCCAAGGTCACGAAGGTCGAGCTCCCCGGGGGGCCGCCTCAGGCCGCGCAGATGCTCGCGACGATGAACGGCCTGTCGGGCATGTTCGACATCTCGTCGAGCGGCGAGGCGGGCGAGGTCTCGTTCGTCGGCTCCCCGCAGATGCAGAACCAGCTCGCCGAGAGCATCCTCCAGGGGCTCAGCCAGGGCGTGCAGCTGCTCGTCACCCCGCTCCCCACCACGCCGATCGGCGCGGGCGCGAAATGGGAGGTCGGGAGCAAGACCGAAGCCGAGCAAGGCACGAAGCGCTTCACGCTCAAGGAGGTCACGAACGAGGGCGGCGTCGTCGACTCCGAGATCGAGGTCAAGGTGCCGAAGCGCGCGACGCAGAGCCCGCGCGGGGGGACGATGTTCATCGCGGTCGACGGCAAGGGGAAGTACACCCAGCAGATCCGCTTCAACCAGATGGCGTCGAGGTCCGAGGGTGAGCTCACGGTCCACGAGACGATCGAGGTGCCGGACCCGAACGGCGGCGGCAAGCAGACGATCTCGCAGACGCAGAAGGCCAAGCAGCTCATCGAGACGCCCGGCAAGTAGGGCCTCAGCGCCGGCCGACCGGCGTTCGCGCGAGGCGCTCGGGGGCCGGGCGCGCTCGGGGGCTGCGTCGCCGCCGCCGGCTGGGCGTGCGGGGGCCGGTTGGGCATCGGCGCGGCCCCGGTTGGGAATTGGCGCGGCGCGGGCTGGGCAGCGCGGGCTGGGCGGCGCTGCGCCCGCTCAGACGCCTGCGGTTGTCCTCGTGTCATGCACGGGTTGTCCACAGCCGCGCGCGCGCAAAAGGTGCTGCGGCCCGCGCGCACCGTTGACAGGCGTGGCGCACCGTACGATGGATGCGCCCGTCCTCGGCGGGTTCCTCCGCTCGAGAAGGAGCGTGTGATGGCGGAAGGTCTGAACAAGGTCATGTTGCTCGGGAACCTCGGCGCGGATCCGGAGCTGCGCGTGACGCAGGGCGGCCAGGCGATCCTGAAGCTTCGCCTCGCGACGACCGAGACCTACCTCGACCGCAACAACACCCGCCAGGAGCGGACCGAGTGGCACTCGGTGACCCTCTGGGGCAAGCGCGGTGAGGCGCTGTCGAAGTTCCTCACGAAGGGCGAGCGCGTGTTCGTCGAGGGCTCGCTCCGCACGTCGAGCTACGAGAAGGACGGCGAGAAGCGGTACCGCACCGAGATCGTCGCGAGCAACATCATCCTCGGCGGTCGTGGCAGGGGCGGCGACGCCGGCGACGGCGGCGGCTACGAGAGGCGCGCGCCTCAGCGCGACAGCGGCGGCGGCGGCGGTGGTGGCCGCGGTCCGGCACGCGAGCAGTCCGCGCCCCCGCCGGCCGAGGACTTCGGCGATTTCGCCGGCGGCGGCGACGACGACATCCCGTTCTGATCCGGCGCGACATCCGTGGGGTGAGCCCGGACCCGACGCGGCATCCGTGGGGTGAGTCCGGACCCGACGCGGCATCCGTTGGGTGAGCCCGGACCCGACGCGGCATCTGTTGTGGGCCCGGCGTCCGACGGGACGTCCCGTTCCGGCCGGGCGCGCTACCCGAGGCCTGAGCTCGTCTCGCGGCGGCGAACCCGAGCCATTGCCGCGGGTTGTGCTTGCCGAGGCCGGGGCCTTTCGCTAAGAAGGCCGGCCCTCCTATTATGCCCGCGGCCATCGCGGCAGCTCTCGGAGGGACACGAGGACACCATGCGAGAAGGCATCCACCCCGAGTACCCGCCCGCGACCGTCAGCTGCGCTTGCGGCAACACGTTCGTGACCCGCTCGACCCGCGGCGACTTCCAGGTCGACGTCTGCGCCAACTGCCACCCGTTCTACACCGGCACGCAGAAGCTCATCGACGCCGCCGGCCGCGTGGATCGCTTCCGCAAGCGCTACGGTGACGGCACGAAGGCTGCCGCCCCGAAGGCCGCGGCCAAGGCGGAGAAGAAGGCCGAGGCGCCCGCGGCCGAGGCGCCCGCCGCCGAGACGCCTGCCGCCTCCGAGTAGCCGCGCACGCCTCTCGTGCGTAGAGTTGTCGGTCCATGCCCGAGTCGACTGGCCCCGATCGCACCGCCCGCTCTGACAAGCCTGCCGATGTAGCGCCTACACGGCCCTACATTGGCGGTCAGGCTGTTCTCGAGGGCGTGATGATGCGCGCCCCGACGTCGTTCGCCATCGTGGTGCGGCGTCGCGACGGATCGCTTCACGTCCGCGAGCGCGCCATGAGAGACGGGCGCGGCGGCTTCGCGAAGCTTCCGTTCATCCGCGGCATGGCGTCGCTCGGCGAGAGCCTGCGCCTCGGGGGCGAGGCGCTGCGCTTCTCGGCCGAGCAGATGGAGCGCGACCTCGAGGCGGAGGAGGCGGCGGCGAAGGGCGCAGGCGCCAAGAGCGGCGCGCCCAAGAGCAGCGGGCTCGGCACGGGGGTGCTCAGCGTCCTCCGGACGATCGGCTATACGCTCTTCCTGCTGACGACCGCCGACGCCGACGCGGGCGGCGCCCGCGCTTCCGGCGTGACGCCGAGCGAGTCGAGCGAGGCCGGCGCGCCCGCGGAGACCGCGAAGGACGAGAAGAAGGGCTCCCGCGCCCCGATGACCTTCATGGTCGTCCTGATGGTCGCGTTCATGATCGCGCTCCCGCAGGCGGCGGCCGCGGGCGTCAACCGCCTCTTGAACCTCGGGCTCGAGGTGCAGTCGCCCGGGTTCCAGGCGCTGACGGGCGGCTTCAAGCTCACGATCGTGATCGGCTACCTGCTGCTCGTGCGAAGCGTGTTCGCCGACATCCGGCGCGTTTTCCAGTACCACGGCGCCGAGCACAAGACGATCACGACCTACGAGGACAATCAGCCGCTCACCGTCGAGAACGCGCGCGCGAAGACGACGCTCCACCCGCGTTGCGGCACGACGTTCCTCGTCATGGTGGCGATGGTGTCGATCCTCGTGTTCACCGCGGTCGGCGGGTTCCTCCCGAAGATCGAGACCGGCAACGGCGCGCTCGACAACGTGATCTTCTTCCTCGAGAAGCTCCCGTTCCTCCCGCTCATCGCCGCGGTGACGTTCGAGATCCAGCGGATCTTCGCGCGGTGGTGCACGACCGGTCCGCTCCGCGTCCTGCTCTGGCCGGGCTTCCTCTGCCAGAAGATCACGACCATCGAGCCCGACGACGACCAGCTCGAGGTCGCGCTCGCGTCGCTCCGCGTCACGCTGTTCCGTGAGCGCGGCGAGGACGCCAAGACGGACGGCGACGTCCGCTACGCGTCGTTCGACGCCCTGATGAAGGCCCCGACGCTCCGCCGCGCGGCCTGAGCGCCCAGCGGCGCCGCGCGCGACGCGCGAACGCGCGAACGCGCGAAGAGGCCGAAGCAGCTCCCGCGAGGAGCGTCGCCCCGCGCGTCTGGCGCGCGGAACGACCTCCGCGCGTGGTAGCCTCGTGACCCAATGCTTCCTCTCGAGAAGCTCGACCAGCTCACGCGCCGCTACAGCGAGCTCGACGAGCTCATGTGCAGACCCGATGTGCTCGGCGACCGCAATCAGCTGAGCAGGCTGACGAAGGAGCGCAGCGAGCTCGAAGGGCTCGTCGCCGCGTACGGACGCTACCGTGACGTCCACAAGAAGCTGAAGGAGGACGAGGAGGCGCTCGCCGATCCCGAGCTCCGCGAGCTCGTCGAGGCCGAGATCCCCGAGCTCCAGGCCTCGCTCTCGGACCTCGAGCGCGAGATCCAGGTCCTGCTCCTGCCGGCCGATCCGAACGACAAGAAGAACGTCATCCTCGAGATCCGCGGCGGCGAGGGCGGGGAAGAAGCCGCGCTGTTCGCGGCCGACCTCTTCCGGATGTACGGACGCTACGCCGAGACGAAGGCCTGGGGCATCGAGATCCTCTCGCTCAGCGAGAGCGCCACCGGCGGCTACAAGGAGTGCATCGCGCTCGTGAGCGGCAAGGACGTCTACTCGCAGCTGCGCTTCGAGGGCGGCGTCCACCGCGTGCAGCGCGTGCCCGCGACGGAGACGCAAGGGCGCATCCACACGTCGACCGCCACCGTGGCGGTCCTGCCCGAAGCCGACGACGTCGACGTGCAGATCGACGACAAGGATCTCGAGATCTCGATCGCCGCCAGCGGCGGCCCGGGCGGTCAGGGTGTCAACACGACCAACAGCGCCGTGCAGATCCAGCACAAGCCGACGGGCATCATCGTCAAGTGCCAGGACGAGCGCTCGCAGCTCAAGAACAAGGCGAAGGCGCTCAAGGTCCTGAAGAGCCGCCTGCTCGACATGGAGCGCGAGAAGCAGGAGGCCGCCGTCTCGGCCGAGCGCCGCGGAATGGTCGGGACGGGCGAGCGGAGCCAGAAGATCCGCACGTACAACTACCCGCAGAACCGCGTCAGCGACCATCGCATCAAGCTGACGCTCAACAAGCTCGAACGCATCGTCGAAGGCGATCTCGACGAGCTCGTGACGGCGCTCCGGACGCACCGTCAGGCGGCGCTCCTGAACCAGGTCAACGGCGGCGAGGCGATGACCTCCATGTTCGCCTCGGGCGACGACGAGGACGGTTGAGCCGTCGCTCGTCCTACCCACCCGCGCAGGCGTCGAGCGCGGCGCGGGGCACCTTCGCGCCTGGGCGCGGGCGCGCTCGCGAGCTCGGCGAGCAGCAGATCGAGGCGCTCACGGTGGCGATGGTCGTCGCGCCGGGGGTCTACGCGCGCAACCGGATGTTCGAGCTGTTCACGTCGGCGGGCGCGCGTCGCGCGCGGGCGCGCGCGGCCGTCGTCCGCGGGATCGTCCCGCAGCTGGCGCGGGCGACGGCCGTGACGGTCTCGGGCGAGCCGCGCGGCGGCGAGATCACGTTCGTGCTCCGGTACGTCGTCGCCGCGGTCAGGCTCACGCGCATCGTGGAGCTCTCGGCGGTCGAGCTGGCCGCGCTCCGCCTGGTCGCCGAGCGGGCGAGCGTCCGCTCTCTTCCCGCCGCCGCGGGGGACCGGGACCTCGTCTCCCGGACGCTCGCGCGGCTCATGGACGGAGACCTCGCGCTCGACGTCTCGCGCCTCGCCAGCGAGCTCGTCGGCGCTCCCCGCGAGTAGTCCCCCCCGCGAGTAGTGCCCTCCGCGAGCAGCGCCACCGCGGCGGGCCCCTCCCGCGCCGGTACGCGCCGGCCGGCACGCGCGGCCCGCGCTCGCGGGCGATGCGCGTGGCGTCAGCCCGGCGGCCAGGACAGCGAGCGTCCACCGAGCACGTGGACGTGGATGTGGTGCACGGTCTGGCCGGCGGCGTCGCCGTCGTTGATGACGAGACGGTAGCCGTCCTTGGTGAGCCCCTCCTGGTCGGCCACGCGGCGCGCGGCGACGAGGAGCCTGCCGACGGCCTCGGCATGGACGTCGTCGAGGTCGTGGACCGCCGCGAGGTGCTTCTTCGGGATGACGAGCACGTGGGTCGGCGCGACGGGGCGGATGTCGCGGAAGGCGAGCGCGTGCTCGTCCTCGTACACCACCGTCGCGGGGACCTTCTTCTCGAGGATGTTGCAGAACAGGCAGGCCATGGCCCGAGCTTACGCCAGGTCGCCGGTCGCGCGGCGGACGATGGCGCCGGTGACGCGGTCGAGCGCACGCCTCGCGATGCTCGCTATGACCGAGGAACAGCGAGGGCTCGACGAGCTCGAGCCCATCGAGCGCAGCGGCCCTTCGTCGTCACGACAAAATGAGAAGAGCCCGCTTGAGACAAGCGGGCTCTCCTCGCTGTTGCGCGGCTAACCGCGCAACGAGCTCACTTCTTCGGCGCTTCGGTCGAAGGAGCGGCCGTGTCGGTCGACGCCGGAGCCGGCGCGTCGGTCGACGCGGGAGCCGGCGCCGTGTCCGTGCTGGCCGGGGGCGTCGAGCTGGTGTTGTTGGTGGTCGACGGGTCTTCCGCCGGCTTGTTGTCGCTGCCGCCGCAGGCCGCGAGGACCGCAATGGCGGAAAGAACGAGGAGCTTCTTCATAGTTATTGCCTCCAGAGGCGGGTGTTTTCCGCCGATCGGAGGGTGTCCGTCAAGGAAAACTGGCACCTTTGCCCGGGGATTCTTGTCGTACGGCCTCGCTTGCGGGCGTCCGCATGGTAGGATCGAGCGGCTCGAATGTTTGGAAAGTGTAATAATTCCATGTGGTGGCGCGTAGGGCCACCGACCGCAGCGCGTCGCCGGAGCGGTGCGGCGCGAAGGCACATGAATCGACGTGCTCTGGACCCGTCCATCCCTCCCGTCGTGCCCGAGTCGTCCCCATCGTGAGCCCCGTCGAAGAAAGCACCTCGCGCGCGCCGTCGGCGCGCCGCGGTCGGGTCGTCCTCGTCGCCAAGGCGCTCGCGGGCGCGGCGCTCCTCGGCGCAGTGGGGCTCGGCTACTGGCTGAGCGCGCGCGATCGGCCGCTCGGTGAGCTCGCGAGCGAGCTTCGTCGGGGGGACACGGCGCGCTTCGAGTGGCAGTCGATCGACCGAAAGCACTGGCAGGCGATCGCCGACACGCCGGGCGAGAGCCCGGAGATCACCGATGCTCGCGAGGGGACGAGCCTCGGCTGCGCGCCCGGGATGGTGCGCGTGAAGGGCGCCTTCCGCCGCGAGCTCCACGGGGCCGCCACCGGCGAGGTCGAGCGCCTCCAGGACGCGGCGTGCACCGACTGGATCAGCCGCGAGTTCCCCGCGCGCTGCCGCGTCTTCGACCGCGAGAAGATCGCGACGGAGATCGCGAAGCTCCCGACGCAGCCGATGGACTACTGCATCGACCGCTTCGAGTACCCGAACGTCCTCGGGCACAACCCGATGATCGTAGCGACGTTCCGAGAGGCGGAGGCGACGTGCAAGAAGGGCGGCAAGCGCCTCTGCACGGAGAACGAGTGGACGTTCGCGTGCGAGGGCGAAGAGGCGCGCCCGTACCCCTACGGCTGGACGCGCGACACCACGGCGTGCGTGATCGATCGCGCCTGGCGGCCGTTCACCGAGGGCGGGCTGCAGCCCCGCGACGGCAAGACCGCGCGCGAGGAGCTCGATCGGCTCTGGCAGGGTGAGCCGTCGGGCTCGCGCGGGGGGTGCCGCAGCCCGTTCGGGGTCTACGACCTCACCGGCAACGTCGACGAGTGGACGCGGAGCGTGAACACCAAGGGTTACCGCTCGATCTTGAAGGGCGGCTACTGGGGGCCCGTCCGCGCGCGCTGCCGCCCCGCGACGCGCGCTCACAACGAGGACTTCGTCGCCTACCAGCAGAGCTTCCGCTGCTGCGCGGAGTCGAACGCGTCCGTCGCCGCGCCGGAGCCCGTCCCGCCGGTGGCGTCCGTCGTCGGCGACGGCGGCGCGCTCACGACGCTCGCGCCTCACGCCGACGCCGGGCCGCCGCGCGCGACGGTCGATCTCGAAGCCGAGTGGACTCCGTCGTCGAGCGACGACGAGCTCGAGGCGCTCGCGAAGACCCGCGCCGCGCGCTGCTCGTCGGTCGACGCCCCTGCGGCCGGCGTGAGCGCGACGGGCCTCGGCTTGGCGACGCTCGCGCTCGTCGCCGGGCTCGAGCGCAGGCGCCGCCGCGCCTCGTCGTGAGGCGAGCGCAGACGCTGCTGGGCGCAGACGCCGCCGCCGCCTCGTCGTGAGGCGAGCGCAGACGCTGCTGGGCGCAGACGCCGCCGCCGCCTCGTCGTGAGGCGAGCGCAGACGCCGCCGGGCGCAGACGCCGCCGCCGCCTCGTCGTGAGGCGAGCGCAGACGCCGCCGGGCGCAGACGCCGCCGCCGCCTCGTCGTGAGGCGGCGCGGCCACGCGCAACGCAGGGCGACCGGCGGGGACTGACATGGAGCGCGACCGCTCCGTGCGGTGCCGCTCGTCACGCAGGTCGGCGTCGCGTGGGCACGCAGGTCGGCGTCGCGCGGGCGCGGCCACGCAAGGTGGCGTCCAGTAGGCGCCGACTAGCAGGCGTCGTCGTGGGCCTTCTCGGGATCGAGCACGCTGACGGGACCGTCGTCGTTGTCGTCGTCGTCGTCGAGAAGGTCTTCGTCGTCGAGGTCGATGGTGAGCACGTCTTTGTCGGGACCGAGGGCAACAGCCGGAGAGGGGAGCATGACGCGTCGGGCAGCACGCGACGTGCCCGCGCCGAGCGCACGTCGTTTCGCGAGTCTGCTCGAGTCTCCTGTGACGGAAGGCGGCGTCGGCGCCACGGCTGACGCGCGAGCGACGCAGCGCGACGCACCGACGCGGCGAGGGCAGCGTCCTCATGCCGTGCGGCGTGGAGCAGCGATGCGGCACGCGCGGACGGTCGCGGTGACCGCGATCCCATGCGGGCGCAAAGTTGGCAGCGCTCGGCGCCGTGGCGCTCGGCGTCGCGCGCCACCGCGGTGCGCGACGGAGGTGCTCGACGGGTAGGAGGAACCCGACGCCGCTGGCAGAAGCCGCCGCCGCTCTTGTCGGGCGCGATGCGGCGCGCGGCGGACGCACGCACGCGGTCGGCGTCCGGCGCGCACGCGGTCGGCGTCCGGTGCGCGTGTGGTCGGCGTGGGCTCAGGACGCGACGGATCGGACGTCGTCGGTCTCCAGCTCGCTCTCGGCGCGAGCGACCGACGGCAGCGCCGACTCGCCGGCGCGGGAGAGGACGCGGACGCGCGCTCCTCGCGCCGCGAGGCGCTCGGCGGCGGCGAGCGCGTCGTCGAGCGTGGGGTACGCCTCGGCGGACGAGCCGATGGCACGTAGCAGCCAGATCTCACCCATCGGCATCACGTAGTAGACCGCGTCGCGCTTCATTCAGGATGACCCTCCCTAACGAGCGCCGCCTCAGCAACCCACGCGCCAGTCGATCGTGCGGCCGCTCACAGCACGGAAGCGCCCCCTGTGAGCCGAGGTTCACGCGCGGTGGCGTGGCACAACGCGACCGCACGCGCCGCCGATGGACAGAACGTCTCGCTCGGCGCCGCGCAACTCCGCGGAGGTTGTGGAAAACCTGGCCCGCGGCGCGCTCGCGGCGTCCGCGGCGCGCTCGCGGCGTCCGCGCCGCGCGGCGTCGCCGCCCAGGTCGGCCGAACAGCGCTCGCGGCAACCCGGCGCGGCTCGGGCGCGCGAGGGGGACGGCCCTCCCGGCTCGTCTGCGCCTCGCCGTCGATGTTCGTCTTGATCGCGATCAAGGACGGGCCCCGGTCGCAGCCGTCACGCGGCGTCCGCCGCGTCGCGACCCGGCCTGCACGCGCGACAGGCCGAAAGGCGGAGAGAAAATGGCCGCGCTCGCGCCGCGACCCCGTTGACGGCGAGAGCGGCGCCCGGTATGCGTCAATCCCTGGAGCGGCGCGGTAGCCACATCGGTTTGCAAAACAAAAGCGTGAGGTGCCCAAGTAGTTGAGCTCGATCGGCTTTTAGGATGCGTGTGGTACACACGTCATACCAAGCGCCTCTCGAGGGCCCACGCTGACGACTCCAAGTGAGCGAAAAAACACCGTTTCGGTGCGGTAGCCAAGTGGTTAGGCAACGGTTTGCAAAACCGTCATACGTCGGTTCGAATCCGATCCGCACCTCTGAGAGGCCCTGTTTTGCAGGGCTTTCGTCGTTTTGTGGCATCGGTTCGGGACCGATGAGCGGAGGGGGGCGCCGGTTCTTCGCCGAAAGGCGGGGACAGAGTCGGGCTTTGTCGTTGCTAGCCGCAGCGGGCGTGACGAAGGGCCAGTTCGTTCTCGGCCGTCATGGGTCGTCCTCGCCTTTCCGTGCTGAAGGGGAGACGCCCCGCTCCCACTCGTCCCAGTACTCGCGCGCGCACTCCTGGAGAGCGGCGTGCGCCAGCGGCGTACCGTCGTCAAACCTCTTGGTAGCGGACCTTCAGGACGCCGGTGCTTCCCCAGACCACGACGGAGCCTTCTTCGTTCCTCGCCTCGAGGATGTCTGCTCCCGCCTGCACGATTTCGTCGAGCGACGATGTGGTGGCTTGATCGTACGGGGTGAACTCGAGATGCGAGCAGCCGAAGAGTTCGAGCCGGAAGGTGGTGCCGGGCACGGCGAAGCGTGTCCGCAGGTAAGAGACGTCGACGATGATTGATGCTCGCCCGTCGCTGCGTTCGATGCCGGTCACGGCGCCGTCATGGAGCAGGTTCCACGTGGACACGTTCGACGATGGGATCCGTTCGACGGCCACGTCGTCGAGCAAGGACCACTGGCGAGCCTTCGGCTCATCGAGACGGGGCCCACGCACATGCTGCTTGGCAATCTCTTCACACGCGCCGAACCTGAGGTAGTTCGCCCGTGCTCGCCAGAGGCTGCCGCGGTTGGGACCGCCGCGATCGAGATGGGCATCGACCCAGCGTGCGCGCTCTCTCGACGCGGGCACAACGTCAGGCGTGCGGACCATCATCGGGCAACTTGTTCGAGGACCCGTCGTCCTGCAGGCTTGGCACTCGCCACGAGGGGCTGCGCGGTCGCGCGTGCGGTGGGGGCGCGCCGGAGAGCGCACACGATCTCCGCGACGATCGCTTCCTCCAGCTCTGGAGACCCTTCGGCGTCGGGGATCTCTGCCCAGCCCGCGACCTCTTCGCACAGTCGCGAGGCCAACGCGGTCGCAGCTCGACGGTTCGCCGTCGGCCGAGTCGTGGCGACGGTCAGCGTCGCGTCTGGTTGCCAACATATAGTAAATGCTTGGCAAAACGCGCTGGGCGCGTGCCTCGCCGTCCGTGCCTCGCCGCCCGGGGCGGCGCTCGGGGCCGGGCCGGGCGCCGGCTAAAGGCCGAGGTCTGCTAGGCTTCTTTTCGCGCGGCCTGTAAACTGCTGGCGTGGCAGTTACGTCGGACGACGACGTCCCCACGCGGGCGACGGCGACGGATGATGACGAGGGGCCCGACGGCGACACGACCGCCGCCGCGACGGCTCCCGCTACCCGTCCGCCTGCGCTCACTGCGCTCACGTCGTCCGAGGCCGACGAAGAGGATCGGACCGTCCAGCAGCCGGTCGAGCCGGCGGTGCGGGGCGCGGCGGCGTCGAGCGCGCCGCGCGAGCCCCGCGCACCGTCGTCGTCGGGCGCGCCGCGCGCGCCGTCGCCGCCGCGGCCGGCTCCTGCGCAACCGCCCCGGATGACGTCGAAGAGGCCGACCGCGGTGGGCCTCGGCTCTCCGCTCCCCATCAACCGGCCCGCCGCCGGGCACGATCCGTCCCGGCCACCGGCGGCCGCGTCGCCTCGGGCGCCGGCGTCGGCGTCGTCCCGGCCACCGACGACGCCCAAGCCGCCGCCCGTGACGTCCAAGCCGCCGCCCATCACCTCCAAGCCGGCGCCCGCGACGTCCAAGCCGCCGCCCGTGCCGGCGAAGCCCGCGCCTGTGACGTCCAAGCCACCGCCGGTGCCAGCGTCTCGCGCGGAGGCGGCAGACGTGCCGACGGAGGCCGACGCGGAGGACGGGAGCATCACCGCGACCGCGCCGCGCGTCAGCCTGGCGGGGGGACCGTTGCCCCTCACAGTGCCGGGCGCCGTGCAGATTCGCGAGGTGGCGATCGAGGAGGACGAGGGCGACGAGACCGAGGTCCGCACGCTCGTGACGCTGCCGTTGCCGGCGGACGTCGCGGGCGCGCCGACGCCGGCCGCGGGCGTGCCGCCCGCCCCGTCGCTCGTCCACGAGGCCGACGAGCCCGACGACAGCGTGACCGCGCTGACGCCGTCCGTCGTGAGCGCGCGGCTCCCGGAGGAGGACGAGCCGAGGACGTCTCCCCCGGGGCGCCTGCCGCCCCCGACGCCTGCCGCGGGCAGGCGGCCCGGCGAGGACCCGCCCGCGGCGGCCAGGAGCGCCGCCGAGGACGACGAAGAAGACGCGTACGACGCGGAGGAGAGCGTGACGACGCGCGGACCCGTCGTCGCCGACTACGAGGACGACAGCGTGACCGCGCAGGCGCCGGTCACGCTGCTGACGTCGCCGACGCCGCTGGCGCTCGCGCTCCCGCCGTCGCTGCTCGACGGCGGCGGCAAGGCCGCGACGACGCGCGACGGCGGCGCGGGGAAGGCCGCGTCGCTGCTCGCTGGCGGCGCGGGGAAGCCTCCTTCGCCGCGCGACCGAGCTCCGGCGGCGCGCGCGCCGCTGTCGTCCGAGACCGACGAGGGCGAGAGCATCACCGCGCAGGCGCCCGGGCACCTCACGAACATGCTGCGCGTGATCGCGTCTCCCGACGACGCGATCGAGGGCGACGAGTCGGCCGACAACAAGACGGCGGTGATGCTCAACGCGCCGGTCAAGCCGCTGCACGCGACCTCGGCCTCGCTGCGCGCGGCGCGCCCGGTCGCGTCCGGCGCGGGCCAGTCCGGGAGCGCGCGCGCGGCGGCGATCGCCGATCTCCGCGAGCCGTCGTCGGACAGCGGGCTCCGCGTCGCGCGCGCGGAGGCTCCGAGCGGCGATCACGTGAGCTTCGGCGCGATGCCTGCCGGCGCGATGCAGCATCACGAGCGCGCCTCGGGCCCGCACCCGGCGTTCGGCGATCTCCGCACGAACCGTGATCGCTCCCCCGGTGCGTTCGCGAACACCGAGCAGGCGTTCCACGCATCGCACGGCCCGCTCCCGCACCCCGGCGCGCATCCGCACGCCATGCGCGACGTCGACTTCGACGGGGCGGGGAAGATGCCGCGCTACGGGCTGCTCGTCGGTCTCGTCGCGATCCTGTCGTTCGCGATCCCGCTCGTGCTGTTCCTCTGGCTGCACCAGGACGCCGACGACGCGCAGCCACGCTCGGCTACCGAGGTCTCGTCCGATCTCGTCGAGCGCAAGGACGAGTCGCGCGCGAAGGCGCCGAAGGGCGCGCCGCCGGCCGCGTCGTCGTCCGCGCCGCCGCCATCGAACGGGGGCCGCGGTCACTCGGGGCCGCGCCGCCGCTGAGGCGCGCGTCGCTCGCGCCGCCTGCGTTCGTGATATCCGGCGCGCTCGCGCCGGAGCCCGCGCGCCGGGCTCACCGCGCCGACGCGACGGGCGCCCGGTGCGGACGATCCGACGGCCCTGCTTCACGTCGCGAGCGCCTGGCTCGCGGTCACGCGTAGGCGGCTCGCTCCTGGCTCGCTAGCGCTTGGGCCGGAGGACCTCGACGCCGTTCATGTACGGCACGAGGGCCTTCGGCAGCACGACCGAGCCGTCCTCTTGCTGGTGGTTCTCCAGCAGCGGGATCAAGATGCGCGGGCTCGCGATGGCCGTGTTGTTGAGCGTGTACGGGAAGGACAGCGAGCCGTCGGGCATGCGGACGCGGATGTTCGAGCGGCGGGCCTGGAAGTCGCCGAGCGTCGAGCACGAGTGCGTCTCGCTGTAGGCGCCCTTGCCGTCGTCGCGGCCGGGCATCCACGACTCGACCTCGTGCTTGCGCGTCTGGCCGAGCCCGATCTCACCCGTGCACGCGATCGCGACGCGGTAAGGGATCTCGAGCTTCTCGAGGATCGCCTCGGCGTTGCCGAGGAGCTGGTAGTGCTCCTTCTCGGCGACGGCCTCGTCCGGGACGCAGAAGACGACCTGCTCGATCTTCGTGAACTGGTGGACGCGGTAGAGGCCCTTCGTGTCCTTGCCGTGCGCGCCCGCCTCGCGGCGGAAGCAGTTCGACATCCCCGCGTAGCGCAGCGGGAGCTCGGCGGCGTCGAGCGTGTCGTCGCAGTGGAGCGAGACGAGCGGCACCTCGCTCGTGCCGACGAGGTAGAGGCCGTCGGCGCCGATCGCGTAGGCCTCCTCGACGCCGAGCGGGAAGAAGCCGGTCCCCTGCATCGCCCGCTCCTTCACCATCACCGGCGGGATCACGGGCACGAGGCCGCGCGCCACGAGCGTGTCGAGCGCGAGGCGCGTCACGGCGACCTCGAGCAGCGCGCCCATGCCCTTCAGCGCGTACGATCGGGCGCCGGCGAACTTGCGCGGGCCCTCCCAGTCGACCATCTGGTGCAGCGTCATCAGCTGGACGTGGTCGCGGGCGGGGAAGTCGAACTTCTTCGGCGTGCCGACCTTGCGGATCTCGACGTTGTCCTCCTCGCCCTTGCCGATCGGCACCTCGGGGCGGGGGACGCTCGGGACGCGCAGCATCAGATCGTCGAAGGTCTTCTGCGCCAGCGTCAGCGCGGGCTCGAGCGCCTCGAGCTCGGTCTTCACGCTCTTGCCCTCTTCGATCAGCTTGGGGCGGTCGTCCTTCGACGCCTTGGGGATCAGCTGGGCGATCTCGTTCTTGCGCGCGCGCTTCAGCTCGATCTTCGCGATCGTCTCGCGGCGCTCCTTGTCGGCGGCGAGGAGCGCGTCGAGATCGAGCTCGACGCGCTTGTTGGTGATCGCGGCGCGAACGACGTCGGCGTTCTGACGGATGAAGGCGATGTCCAGCATGGGCGGCGGACAAACTACTCCGATCGCCAGAGCGGCCGAAGTCACAAAACGCCGACGGCGCGCAGCCGGAGCCGCGCGCCGTCGTTCGAGGCGATCTGGTGCGGCGCCTACTTCACGTAGAGCTGCGCCGCTGCGACGCCCGCGCCCTTGGCCGCGCGGACGATGAACTTCGCGTTCGTCGGGAACGGGCTGAGGGGCTTCAGGCAGTTGCCCTTGCCGCCGATCGACGCCTGGGAGCCGGTCTGGCTGTCCTTGCCGATGCTCGGCGCGATCCCGGGCAGCGGGGTCACGTACTGCATCTCGATGTCGATGTTCTGGATGCCGGCGCCGACCGCGACGACCGTGTAGCACTTGCCAGGCTGGAACGTGAACGCGCTCTCGAGCGTCTGTCCTTCCTGGAAGTTGCCGGCGACCGTGGGGCCTTCCTTCGCCATGCCGGGGGCCTCGGTGTTCGCGAAGACCGTCAGCGGCGCGACCGCCAGCTGAGCGAGGTTCGGGTCGAGCGCCTGGGCCGTGCCGCCGCCGCTCGCGGCGGGCTGCTGGCCGGGCAGGCCCGGGATCTGGAGGCCGCCGTTCGGCTGCGCGTTCGGATCCTGACCCGGCTGCGGGCCGGGCTGCTGCGGGTAGCCGGGTTGCTGCTGGTAGCCAGGCTGCTGCTGCGGGTAACCAGGCTGCTGCTGGTAGCCGGGCTGCTGCTGGTAGCCGGGCTGCTGCGGGTACTGGCCGTTGTAGGCCTGCGGCTGCTGCGCGGGCGGCGGATCGCTGCTGCCGCATCCAGCGATGAAGGTCATGACGGAGGAAACGGCAAGCACGGACAGAAGGCCGACACGATTCACGGCAGGGCTCCTTGGTTTCGGTCCCAAATCTCGAGGAAGCGGGAGCATACCACGTAACGCCGGGAGGGGAGGGGGACCTTACACCTGCTGAGGAAGCGGGAACGGCGACGTGCTGTTCCCGTGGGGCGCTCTACTGCGTCCTGGACCACGACCGTGAGCCTGGGGACTGCCACGACGAGGACGGTGTGCCGGCGGGGACCGAGAGCGCGGCGACCAACCAAGATCGGCGTCGTGAGCGCAACGGTCGGTTCGTCGCGGAGTGCTCGTATTGCCGATGTCCTGCGGGCTGCGCGTGCAGCCCCGAGGAGCCCTGCCCGTGCGGCACGAGCAGGACGACGGAGGGGCGACGCGACGAGAGCGCGCCGAGCGTCGACGTCTACGTGCGGCCGCGAAGTGAAGCGTCGAGAGAGGCGGACGACGAGCACGATCCAGGTGGTCGGAGTCACAACGGGGACGGGATGTACAAGGCGGAATATGGGCTCCGTCCGGCCGGGGTAATAAGTCCTGAACGGCAACTCACTCGGTCCGGCCCATGCGACTCCTCGTCGTCCGTCTCTTTCGGCGTTTCAAGGTTGGAGGATGAGCATGGGACCGTACCGGACGAGCGCGCGACCTCCCGAGGCGCCGCCGCCGCCGAGGCCGGCGGTGACGACGGAGGATTGGGAGGAGCTGTTTTACGCGACGCTCGCGGCGGCGCCGTTCCTGTTGGTGACGCTAGACCCCGACGCACCGGCGGAAGCGTGGTGGGTGGCGATCATCGGATCGGTCTTCCTCGTCTGGATGCAGGCGAGCCTCTCGCGTCCGTGATTCTTGCCGCGAACGAGGCCCAAGGGGCGCTCGACGCGGCGGAGGGCGAGCGGTTCGGGGCGGTGCCGCTCGCGCCGTCGGTGGTTGCGGTGGTTGCGGAGGAGGTGGAGCAGATCCGGGCGGCCCACCTCGAGCAGGTGACGGCGCTGCGTGCGGCGCTCGAGGTCTCCGAGCGGATGCGAGCGGAGCACGCGCAGCGCGCGGAGTTTTTCCGCGCGCAGCTCGAGCAGGCGCTGGCGGAGCTCGCGCGGTCGGCGTTCGAGCCGCGCGATCCGCTCGTCGGTCGTGAGGACGTGACGGCGGAGGATCTGGCGGTCGCGCGCGCGGCGCACATCTCGTTGATGACGCGCTTGTTGCTCCCGTCGGACGGCGCGGAGCGCCAGGCGAAGGTGCAGGCGGAGCTGGCGCGGTTCTTCGCGACGCACCGGATCGGATCGGCGGGCTCGATCCGCGAGCTTGGGGAGCGCTATCGCGCAGCGGTCGGTGTCGTGCAGGACGTCGAGCGGGCGATGGCGGGCGCGACGGCGGTGCTCGACGCGTACGTTGCGGAGGGCGTCCGATGACGCCCCTCGATCTGCCGTTCACGGCGGGCTGCGTCTACGTCGTCGTCGGGCGTGCGGGGATCGCACGTCGCTTCGAGGGGCATCTGTTCGAGGACGCGCTCGCGTGCTGGCGCCGGACGCGCGGAGCGATTCTCGTCAAGGCGTTCGGTGAGGGCGGCGCGCGCTTCGACGCGGTGATCGGCGAGGCCGTGTTGGTGGACGGCTCGCGTCGTGACGGCGTTGTCATCGGCTGGGCCGGCCGCCATGGCGCTGCGGATCAGTCGGTGGAGCCGCGGGAGTGGCGCGTGCTCGTTGGTACCGATGTCATCGTGCGCACGTCGGTGGTGTCGCGGGCGGATCTTCGGATGCGCGCGCGGCGTCTCGTCGTCGCGCTCGGGCGGAGGAAGGCCTCGTGAACGCGCCCTACGTCGGGGCGGTGGTGCAGGTGCGCGGCCCGCGCTCGGCGGCGTGGGAGGCGGGCATCGTCACGCACGTCTACGCGATCGGCGTCGACGTGACGGTGTTCGGGCGCAACGGCGGCGCGCGGCCGTTGCGGTGGGTCAACCCGCTGCGCGGCGACGAGGACGCGGAGCTGACGGAGTACGTGTGGCGTTGGGCGCCGGAGTCGGTGCGGTGAAGGAGGGAGTGATGGTCGACGAGACGAAGGACGAGACGACGAACGAGACGGCGCCCGAGGAGGTCGAGGAGGTGCCGCGGAAGTCGCGGCGGGGCTTCGCGTCGATGACGGCGGAGATGCGGCGGGAGCTGGGGCAGCGCGGCGGCCGGAAGCGCGCGGCGAGCGGGACGCTTCGGCGCTGGACGTCGGAGGAGGCCCGGATCGCTGGGAGCAAGGGGGGGAAGGCGCCGCGTAGGCGGCGTGGGGAGGGGGCGACGTGAAGGTCTCGGTGGCTCGCGGGATCGTGAACGCCGACGACTCGCCGGAGGTGCAGCTCCGTCCGACGGATGACGGACACGTCATCCTTACGGTGCGGTCGCAGGGCGTTTAGGTGGCGCTGCTCGCGACGCCTGATGAGGCGGTGTCGATGGGCGTCAGCTTCATCGCGAGCGCTCACGACGCGGCGAAGGTGCCGAGTGCGTTGCCGCCGCCGAAGGTGCAGATCGCCGGGAGCGGGCGGGCGTGATCTCCGCGAGGGCCATTGCTCCGTCGTGCCTGACGCTCTTGGGGCTCGGTGTCTCGACGCTCGGGTGCATGTGGCGGTGGCCGCTCGCGTTGCTCTTCGGCTTGGTGTGCGACGTGCTCGACGGCGCGGTGGCGCGCCGACTCGGTTCTGCGTCGCGCTTCGGCGCGCGCCTCGACTGGCACGTCGACGTGTGCATCGGCGCGGTGCTGGCGTGGTTGGTCTGGCCGCCGGCGCTCGTCGGTCTGGCGGTGTGGAGCGGGCTCGCGTCCACGATGGGCTGGCGCGTCTCAGGGCGCGCTTGGCTTACGGTCGTGGCGATCGGGGTGTGGTGGTGAGCATCGGGCTCTTTACGATGCGGGTGACTGCCGAGGAGCGCGGGCAGCTCGCCGCGCTCGCGGAGATGCGCGGCGTCAGCGGC
>JAHBWA010000007.1 GCA_019637195.1 Labilithrix sp.
CCGCGCGGCAGCCGGTCGGCATGAGGAGGTACGCGCCGTCGTCGCCGAAGGTGATGGCGTCGAGGGCTCCTCCTTCGGTCGACGTGTAGACGCCGCGGAAGTCCGCGGTCACCTCCGCGGAGTCCGACTCGGACGCGCAGCCCGCGAGCGCGACGAGCGACGCGGTGGAGAGGACGAGTGCGATTCGATGGAAGGTCATCCGCGACGTCTTCTTCTCTCCGCAGGCTGCCATGCCCCGTGCTCAGCAAGACGTCGGCCACCGGTCGGTCGCAGGAAATCGCGATGGAATCACGGCCGCTCCGGCCGCAGAGCGGAACGGCGAGTTCCGGCGCGGAGCTGCGGGTTCCCTGCCTGCGGCTTCACGGACGGGGCGCGCGCCGCTTTCGCGGACCGCCGCTTGCCGGCTCACCGACGGGCACGCGCCTGCTCACGGACGGGCACGCGACGGCTCGCGTTCGGGCGCGCGCGCTCACCGACGGTGCGCGCTTGCCGCTTCACGCACCGGCGCTTGCCGCCGATCGTCGCCGATGGCACACCTGGTCCTGACAGCATGAGGCAGACGCAGAAACGAGCGGCGGCCATCCTCGCGAGCGTGCTCGCCCTCACGGCGTGCGGTTCGTCTTCGTCCTCGTCGGCGCCCGCGGAGTCGCGGTACGGCGCCGGGCTCGAGGAGGACCTGACCACGGCCGGACGCACCGGCGCGAAGGGCGCGGAGACGGGCGCGAAGACCGGCGTGGAGGGCGTGAAGGCGTTCGGCGACGCGACCGTCGGGCTCGTCGAGGGCGGCCAAGCCGAGGCGAAGACGCGCTGGCAAGAGGGGCAAGCAGACGACGAAGCAGACCGCGCGCGGCGGCGCCGCCGAGACGAAGCAGGAAGCTCGCCGCTGCCGCTGAGCGACGCGCCCTCGTCTCGAGGGCTGGCGGAGTGGCGCCAACCAGAGGGGACGGCGGGCTGAAGAGGAGAGCGCGCGAGCTCTTCGCGGGGACGGCCAAACGGCGAGGGAAGCGCGACCGCCTCGAGCGGACGACGAACTTCCGAGGGGACGGCAAAACGGCGAGGCGCGCGCGAGCGCCTCGGCACCTCCGCGACAGAGCCCGACGCGCGAGCGCGGTCCTGGTGCTAGGCTGCGAGCGTCGTGTCGGGAGCCGTCATCCAGATTTTCGGCACCAAGAAGTGCCAAGATACGCGCAAGGCCGAGCGCTGGTTCAAAGAGCGCGGCCTCAAGGTGCAGAGCGTCGATCTCGCGCAGAAGGGGCTCTCGCCCGGTGAGCTGCGAGCGTCGCTGGGCGCGTGGGCGGCATCGAGGCGCTGATCGATCGCGAGAGCAAGCGCTACGTCGACAAGGGCGTGACGCTTCGTAGGTCGGAGCTCCTCGGACGCTCAGCCGCTCACAGCGCGATGATCGCGGTGCGAGGCGCCGACGCGCCGGTGCACACGTACGAGATCCGCCACTCGCGCGAGGCGCCGTCGCTCCCGATCGCGTCGCCCTCTTCCACGATCTCGAAGCCGCCCGGACACTGCGCGCGCATGTACCTCTCCGCCTTCGACCGCGCGCCGTCGTGGGCTCCCTCGAGCGCGACCGTACCGCCGCTCTTCGCCTCGCTGAGGACGCGGTACGAACCGCATCCCCCCATGAAGAGCGCGACGAGAGCGAGGGCCACACCGAGGTACTGCTGCATGCCCCTCGATCGACGAGCGCGCGCCCAGCGCGATTCACGCCCGGGCGGGTGACACACCGGGTGACACCTGGATGCACCAGGACACGCGTGCCGGGCCGGGGGTGAACCACGGTTGACGCGCCCCCGCGTCCGCCGCGCGAAACGACGGGCGCGTCGCACGCGCTCACGACCTGCGGCCCGAAGACGCGCGGTCCACGCTCATCACGTCGCGGAGTGACGCGTCGGAGTCGGCCGCTGCGGGAGGCGACGGCGAGCGACGGCCGAGCTCGGTCTCGCCCTTGCTCACGCCGCGGCGCTCGAGCTTGCCGACATGGCGGATGTCCTTGCCGCGGACCATGAAGACGACCATCTCGGCGACGTTCGTCGCGTGGTCGGCGATGCGCTCGACGTACTTCGCGATCGACTGCACGCGCGTCGCGCGGAAGATGTTGCGCGGGTTCTCCATCATGTAGGTCAAGAGCTCTCGGAAGATCGCGCCGTAGTAGGCGTCGACCTTCGAGTCGCGCTCGACGACCGCCTGCGCGCGCTCGGCGTCGCCCGCCACGAAGGCGTCGAGCGCCTCGCGCAGCATCTCCTGCGCCGCCTCGGCCATGTTGACGACCTCGACGTACGGCTTGAGCGGCGGCTCCTCGTTGAGCTCGACCACGCGCTCGCAGATGTTGACCCCGAGATCGCCCATGCGCTCGAGATCGGTGACGACCTTGAGCGCCATCGTCACGAAGCGGAGATCGCTCGCGACCGGCTGGCGGCGCGCGAGGACACGGAGACAGAGGTCGTCGACCTCCATCTCGAGCCGGTTGATCTGTCGATCGATGTAGAGCGTGCGCTCGGCCAGCTCGGTGTCGCGCTCGATCAGCGCGCGCATCGCGTGCGAGAGCATCTCCTCCACCTTCGCCCCCATCATCAGGAGCATCTCGCGGATCTTGCGGAGCTCTCCCTCGTAGAGGCGGTCGGTGTGGAGGCGGGGCATCGGTGGGTCTACGCGCGCTCGGGGCCGGCTCAGCCGAACCGGCCCGTGATGTAGTCCTCGGTCCGCGGATCCGAGGGCTTGGTGAAGATGACGTCGGCGTGATCGTACTCCACGAGCTCGCCGAGGTAGAAGAACGCCGTGTAGTCGGAGACCCGCGCGGCCTGCTGCATGCTGTGCGTGACGACGACGATGGTGTACCGCTCGCGAAGATCGTGGATGAGCTCCTCGATCTTCGCGGTGGCGATCGGATCGAGCGACGAGCACGGCTCGTCCATCAGGACGACCTCCGGCTCGAGGGCGAGGCAGCGCGCGATGCAGAGCCGCTGCTGCTGGCCGCCCGAGAGCGCGCCGCCGGGGCGGTCGAGCGCGTCCTTGACCTCGTCCCAGAGCGCGGCCTGGCCGAGCACCTCCTCGACGAGCGCGTCGGTGTCCGGCGGGTCGATGCCGCTCAGCCGGAGGCCGGCGAGGACGTTGTCGCGCACCGACATCGTCGGGAACGGGTTCGGCTTCTGGAAGACCATCCCGACCCGCCGGCGGACGCGGACGGGATCGACGTCGGCGCCGTAGACGCTCTTGCCGTCGAGCCGGACGTCGCCCGCCGTGCGCGCCCCGGCGACGACCTCGTGCATGCGGTTCAGGCAGCGGATGAACGTCGACTTCCCGCAGCCGGACGGGCCGATGATCGCCGTCACCTTGCGCTCGATGAGCGGCAAGGTGATCGCGCGGAGCGCCTGCTTGTCGCCGAACCACGCCGAGAGCTCGACGGCGCTCATCTTCGCGGCGGCGGCGGCGTCCTCGACGCGCGCGCCTCGGGTGCGGAGCCTGTCGACCGAGTCGTTCATGGCCTCAGGCCGGCTCCTTCTCGGCGAGCAGCCGCCGCGCGAGCACGTTGAGCACGATCACGATCGTCACCAGCACGAGCGCCGCCGCCCAGGCTTGCGCGTGCCAGTCGTCGTTCGGCGTCATCGTGTAGGTGAAGATCTGCACCTGGAGCGTGGACGTGGGGTCGAGGAGGCTCTCGTTGAAGAAGCGGTTATTGTACGCGGTGAAGAGGAGCGGCGCCGTCTCGCCGGAGACGCGCGCGACGGCGAGCAGGCACCCGGAGCGTATCCCGGGCGCCGCCGTCCGGAGGACGACGAACAGCGCGGTCCGCCAGCGCGGGGCGCCGAGCGCGAGGGCCGCCTCGCGGAGCGAGTCGGGGACGGCGCGCGCGAGCTCGTCGGTCGTCCGCGTGACGAGCGGCAGCATGACCACGGCGAGCGCCCCGGCGCCGGCGAGGGCGGAGAACTGCTTCATCCGGACGACGACGACCGCGTAGACCACGACGCCCACGAGGATCGACGGCACCCCGGCGAGCACGTCGGCCGAGAAGCGGACGGCGCGCGCGAGCGGCGTCGACGCGTACTCGGCGAGGTAGAGGCCCGCCGCGATGCCGAGCGGGATGCCCATCGCGCTCGCGAGGAAGACGAGCTCGATCGTGCCGGCGATCGCGTTCGCCATCCCGGCGCCGCGGACGCCGACCGGCTCGGTGAAGAACGGGAGCGAGAGCGCCCGCGCGCCGTGGCTCGCGACGTACGCGAAGATGGCGAAGAGCGGCAGGAGCGCGAGCACCACCGCCGCGCCCGCCGCCGTCGTCGCCACGCGCGCGGCCAGCTTGCGCCCGCTGTACGCGGTCTCCACCTCGGGCGTCACGCCGGCTCTCCCGCGCTCGCGCGGCGCCAGCGCGTCGCGCCTTCGCGCGAGCGCGCCACGAGCACGCGCGCGGCGACGTTGAAGACGACCGTCACCACGAAAAGCAAGAGCCCCACCTCTGCCAGCGCCGCGACGTGGAGCTCGGACGACGCCGCCGAGAACTCGTTCGCGATCACGCTCGACATCGTGTAGCCGGGCGCGAGCAGCGACGGCGTGATCTCCGCGCGGCTCCCGACGACCGCGGCGACGGCCATCGTCTCGCCGACCGCGCGCCCGAAGCCGAGGAGGACGGCGCCGAAGACCCCGCGCCGCGCGTGCGGGAAGACGACGAGCCGGAGCGCGTCCCACGGCGTCGCGCCGAGCGCCAGCGCGCCCTCGCGGAGCTCCGCGGGCACCGCCCGGAGGACGTCGCGCGAGACCGACGCGATCGTCGGCAGGAGCATGATCGCGAGCACGAGCGACGCGCAGAGGATACCGAAGCCGACGTGCGGGCCGCGAAAGAGCGGCCCGCCGAGGCCGGCGAGCGCCGGCTGCACCGTTGTGCGGAGGAGCGGCGCGAGCACCAGCGCGGCCCAGAGGCCGTAGACGACGCTCGGGACCGCCGCCAGGAGCTCGACCAGCGACGAGATCGGCCGCTGAAGGCGACGCGGGCCGAGATCGGTCAGGAACACGGCGACGCCGAGCCCGACCGGCACCGCGAGCGCGAGCGCGATGAACGACGTGACGAGCGTCCCGTAGACGAACGCGAGGGCGCCGTAGACGTCGCGCGAAGGATCCCACACGCTGGTCGTGACGAACGACAGCCCCGTCTCCCGGATGCTCGGCCAGGCGACGCGCGCGACCGACGCCGCGACGCCGATCAGGACGAGCCCGAGGGCGCCCGCCGCGCCCGCGCCGATCGCGCCGAAGGTGCGATCCGCCGAGCTGCCGTTTCCTTCGACCGAGCGGCGCAGCGAGCGGGGCGGCGTCGAGAGGGCGCGCTGGGTCATCGCGCGCCGCCCTCGACGACGACGCCGCCGGCGAGGAGCGGCTTGCCCTCCGCGCGGAGCCCGCGCACGGCGCGCTCCGCGCGCGCGACGAGCTCGGGAGGGAGCGGCGCGTAGTCCAGCTCCGCGGCGAAGCGCTGGCCGTCGTGGAGGCCCCACCAGACGAACCGCGCGAGCGCCTCGGCGCGCCGACGCTCCTTCGCGTCGCGCGGGAGGATGAGGAACGAGAGCGCCGCGATCGGGTACGCGTCCTCGTCCGCCGAGTCGACGATCGACAGGCGCAGGTCGTCCGGCACGCGCGAGAGCGCGCTCCGCGCAGCGCGATCGAGCGAGGCCAGCGTCGGCGCGACGTACTTGCCGGACCGGTTCTTCACCAGGACGACGGGCAGCTTCGCCTGGCGCGCGTACGCGAGCTCGACATAGCCGATCGCGTAGGGCGTGGACTTCACGTAGGCGGTGACGCCGTCGTTGCCGCGCGCGCCGACGCCGACGGGGAAGCGCGGGGCGACGCCGGCGCCGACGTCGGCGCGCCAGGCCTCGCTGTTGTGCGACAGGAACGCCGTGAAGGTCGCGCTGGTGCCGCTCCCGTCGGCGCGGTGCACCACGGTGATCGGCTCGGGCGGGAGGGGGACGCCCGGGTTCGTCCCGAGCACGCGCGGATCGTCCCAGCGACGCACCTCGCCGCGGAACACGTCGGCCACGACGTCCGGCTCGAGCTTCAGCTCCGTCACGCCTGGCACATTGTAGGTCACGACGACCGCGCCGACCGTCATCGGCACGTGCACCAGCGGCACCGGCGATCGCCCGAGCTGCTCGTCGGTCATCGGCTCGTCGGTCGCGCCGAAATCGACCACGCCGTCGGCGGTCTGGCGCATCCCCGCGCCGGAGCCGAGCGGCTGGTAGTTGACGCGCACGGAGGCGTCGACCCGCGCGAACTCGCTCGACCACCTGGCGTAGAGCGGGAACGGCAGCGTCGCGCCGGCGCCGTCGATGACCCTCGGGCCGTCGGCCGAGCGCGAGCACGACGACGCGGCGGCGAAGGCCGCGGAGGCGGCGACGCCGATCGCGAGCAGGGCGCGAGGGGAGAGCAGCTTCACGCGGCCGCGTCCTCCGAAGCGGACGGCGACGACGCGCGATCGCGCGTCCGCCCGCCCATGTCGGGGAACCGGACCTCGAACGTCGTCCCCTTCCCCACCGCGCTCCTCACGTGGATGCTGCCGCCCATCGCCTCGACCAGGTGCTTGCAGATCGAGAGGCCGAGGCCGGTGCCGCCCATCTCGCGCGAGCGCCCCGCGTCCACGCGGTAGAAGCGCTCGAAGAGGCGGACCATGTGCTTGTCCTCGATGCCCGGCCCGTCGTCCTCGACGAGGAGGCGCGTGCCCGACTCGCTGCGCTCGCCGCGGAGCACGACCGTCGATCCCTCCGCGCAGTACTTCACCGCGTTGTCGACGAGGTTCGTCAGCACCTGCTCGAGCGCGCGCCGATCGAGCTCGAGCTCGAGCGCGTCGCCCGCAGGACACTCGAGCCGGATCACGATCCGCTTCTTGTCGGCGCGGTCGCGGAAGAGCCCGACGAGGTGCAGCGCGAACGGCTCGAAGCCGAAGCGCTCCGGGCGCAGCTTCAGCTCGCGCGACTCGATCCGCGAGAGATCGAGCAGGTCCTCGATCAGCCCCTGCAGGCGCGCGGCGTTGCGCTCGATGATCCCGAGGAAGCGGCGCGCCCCCTCGGGATCCTTCTCGAGCGCGATGTCGAGCGTCTCCGCGGCCGAGAGGACCGCGGTGACCGGCGTGCGCAGCTCGTGCGAGACGTTCGCGACGAAGTCGCGGCGGAGCGACTCGAGGCGGCGGATGTCCGTGACGTCGAAGAAGACGGCGAGCAGGCCGCCGGCGTGCTGGGTGAAGGCGGTCCCGCGCACGAGGAGGCGGCGTGGCTTCAGCCCGCCGAGCTCGACCTCCCCCGAACAGGTCGACTTGGTCGTGCGCGCCTTGTCGAGCAGCTCCTTCAGCTCGGCGTGGCGGACGACCTCGAGCAGCGGCTGGCCGATCACGTCGGCGCTGATGAGGAGCATCTCACGGAGCGCCGGGTTCATCAGCGCGACCTTGCCCTCCTTGTCGAGGAGCAAGACACCCTCCTGCATGCCGTCGAGGATGCGGCTCACGAGGTCGCGCTCGCCGCGGAGCTCGCCCACGGTGCGCGAGAAGCTGCCGGCGAGCTGGTCGAAGGCGGCGCCGAGCTGCCCGACGTCCTCGCTCTTGCCTACGCGCGCGCGGACGGAGAGGTCGCCGTCCTGCATCCGGCGCGCGGCGTCGGTGAGCGGGCGGACGCTCTCGTCGAACCAGCGGACCGAGAGCTCGGAGACGAACGCGCCGGCGCACGCGCCGGCGAGCAGCGCGCACGCGCCGAGCGCGCCGAAGCTCGCGGCGCACGACAGGACGAGCCCGGAGATCACCACCGAGCCGGAGACGACGGCCCATACGACGAGGAGGAGGCGTACGCGTAGCTTGCCCCTCACGATCTCCTCACGAAACGGACGCTACGACTTCTTCCGGGGTGTCCGTGAACCGATAGCCGACGCCGCGCACGGTCTCGATGTACTCGCCGGCGTCACCGAGCTTCTCGCGGAGGCGCTTGACGTGCGTGTCGACGGTGCGCGTCGTGATGTCCGCGTCGATCCCCCAGACGTCGCTGAGGAGCGCCGACCGGGTCTGCACGCGGTTTCGGCGGTCGTAGAGCGTCACGAGCAGCTTGAACTCGAGCGCGGTGAGCTCGAGCTCGTGATCCTCGGCCCAGACGCGGTGGGCCTCGCGGTCGACGCGCAGCTTGCCGAACTGGAAGCCGACGGCGGCCTCCTGCTCGCCCTGCGAGCGGCGAAGGATCGCCTGCACGCGGAGGAGCAGCTCGCGCACGCTGAAAGGCTTCACGACGTAGTCGTCCGCGCCCAGCTCGAAGCCCACGACGCGGTCGATCTCCTCGCCCTTGGCGGTGAGCATCACCACCTGCGCGCTCTTCGTCGCGGGATCGGCCTTGAGCGTCTTGCAGACCTCGGTGCCCGGCATGCCCGGCAGCATGAGGTCGAGCAGGACGAGGTCCGGCCGCTTCTCGCGGGCGAGCTTCAGGCCCTCCTCGCCGCTCCCGGCGATGTAGACCTTGTGTCCCTTCTCGCGAAGGTTGTAGTCGAGGACCTGCTGGATGTCGGCTTCGTCCTCGATGACCAGGATTCGCGCCATGATCGGCGAATACTTTAGCCGTGTGACGAACAGGTGTCACATGGGCACATTGGACGTGATGATGGCCCTCGACCGCCTGGGTGCTCCCTCGGACCTCAATGATCCCGCCGACTAGAACGACGCGAACGCGAACCAAGCTCGAGCTCGGTCGGGGCAGACGCGACCCGCAGGCACCCGCGCAGCCGAGGGCCACCGCATGCTGAACGATCGCGCCGTGGTCGTCGTCGTCCCGGCCTACCAGGAGGAGGCGCACGTCGGCCGCGTCGTCGCGACGATGCCGGGCTTCGTCGATCACGTCGTCGTCGTCGACGACGCGAGCGTCGATCGCACCGGAGACGTGGCGCGCGCCGCGGGCGACAGCCGCGTGCGCGTCGTACGCCACCCGGCGCGGCGGGGTGTCGGCGCCGCGATCGCGACCGGCTACGCCGAGGCCCTCGGGCTCACCACCGGCGACGCCGACGCCGTCGCGGTCATGGCGGGCGACGGTCAGATGGCTCCCGAGGATCTCGCGCGCGTGGTCGAGCCGATCGTGACGGGCGAGGTCGATTACGTGAAGGGCGATCGCTTCGGAGAGCCCGGCGTGCGCGGCGCGATGGGCCTGCCTCGCTGGATCGGCGGTCAGGTCTTCTCGCGCCTGACGGCGCTCGCGGTCGGCCAGCCGATCTCGGACAGCCAATGCGGGTTCACCGCGATCTCGCGGCGCGCGATCACCCTGCTCGATCTCCCGGGCCTCTGGCCGAGCTTCGGGTACCCGAACGATCTCCTTGGCCAGCTCGGCGCCCTCGGCGCCCGCATCGCGGAGGTCCCCGTTCAGCCCATTTACGGAAGTGAAATCAGCAAGTTGAGACTCCGTCACCTTCCGCCGATCTTCTTCCTGATCGCCCGCGCCGCGATGCGTCGAGGGCGCCGCGGGCCAAGCGGCGAACCAGGGCGTCACCCATCCGGATGACGTCGCGCGGAAGGGGTTGCGCCGCGGCCCTCGCGTATCATCCTCAAGGAGCACCGAATGCGGACCCCGCGACCCATCACCGCTCGACGCGGGATCACGACGCTCATCGGCAACGGGTGGCTCCACGAGTCCCCCAAGAACGTGTGGCCGCGCGGCTGGGACATCCGCGGGAAGTCGGCGCTGCGCAAGTGCATGTTCCTTCCCATTCCGCCCGGCGTGCAGGCCCTCGGCGCCCAGGTCTCACCGGCGGCGATGGCCCCGCGCCCGAAGCCGGTCGACCCACCGATCGTCTCGCACCGCAGGAACCCCGCCAAGGACGCGCGCCTCCTCACCGCCGTCTCGCCCGAGGACGTGTACGCCGCCGACAAGCGCGCTCTCTACGCCGCGGAGAAGGCGAAGCTCCTCGGCAAGGCGCCGGCGCCCCAGCGCTGGTACGAGGACCCCGTCGCGCTCGGCTCGCTCTTGCTCCTCTGCCCGCCGATCGGCCTCGCGGCGCTCTGGTCGAGCAAGCGCTACTCGGCCGACGCCCGCTGGGCCCTCACCGTGATGACCGCGCTGATGCTGTGCGTGGGCGCGGCCGTCGCCGTCGCCGTCGTCGCGCTCCGCTCGTGAACGTCAGGCCGTCGAGGCCGAGAGCGCGCGCTCGACGATCTCGGGCGCGTGGCGCAGCGCGTGGTCGAGATCGAACAACGCGTCGAGCTTCGCGCGGGTGAGCTTGCCGAGGACGGCCTCGTCCGACGCGAGGTTCTCGCGGAACGAGCCGTCGCCCTTCCACGCGCGCATCGCGCTCCGCTGCACCCAGACGTACGCCTCCTGCCGCGCCACGCCGGACTCCACGAGCGCGAGGAGGACGGCCTCGGAGAAGTAGAGCTCCGCCGCGCGGTCGAGGTTCTGCTTCATGCGACCTTCGTAGACCACGAGGCCCTCCACCACGCCGCGCGCGCGGTCGAGCATGAACGCGAGCGTCGCGGTGGCGTCCGGCGCGATCATGCGCTCGGCCGACGAGTGGGAGATGTCTCGCTCGTGCCAGAGCGCGACGTTCTCGAGCGCGGGCGTGCACGCCGCGCGGACGACGCGCGCGAGACCGCAGAGGTTCTCCGTGAGGATGGGGTTGCGCTTGTGGGGCATCGCGCTCGAGCCCTTCTGGCCCGCGGTGAACGCCTCCTCCGCCTCGCCGACCTCGGAGCGCTGCCAGTGGCGCACGTTGGTCGCGAGCCGCTCGACGCCCGCGGCGACGAGCGCCATCGCGCAGAAGAGCTCGGCGTGGCGGTCGCGCGGGACGACCTGCGTGCTCACGGTCTCCGGCTCGAGGCCGAGCGCCGCGAGGGCGCGCCTCTCGATCGCGGGAGAAAGGTGCGCGTAGGTGCCGACGGCGCCGGCGATCTTGCCGTGGGCGATCGCCGCGCGCGCCCGGGAGAGCCGCTCGCGGCCGCGGCGCATCTCGGCGTGGTGCCCCGCGAGGACGACGCCGAACGTCACGGGCTCTGCGGAGATGCCGTGGCTGCGGCCGATCATCGGGGTCTTCTCGTGCTCGCGGGCGCGCTTGGCGAGCGCGTCGAGCAGCTTGTCGAGCCGCGCGAGCATCGCGTCGGTCGCGTCGCGGAGCTGGATCGCGAAGGAGGAGTCGAGCACGTCGCTCGAGGTCATTCCGCGGTGGAGCCAGCGCGCGTCGGCGCCGGCGAGCTCTTCGACGTGCGTGAGGAACGCGATGACGTCGTGCTTGACCGTGCGCTCGATCTCCTCGATGCGGTCCGCGTCGAGGACGAGCTTCTTCGCTCGGATCGCCTCGGCGATGCCCTTGGGCACCAGGCCCTCCTCCTCCATCGCTGCGCAGGCGGCCAGCTCGACCTCGAGCCAGATCTGGTAGCGACGCTCGGGGGACCAAAGCGAGAGGAGCTCGGGCGGGGTGTAGCGCGGGATCATGCTGTGCGGACCCTAGTACCGCGCGCGGTGCGACTGGAAGACCAGAAGCGAATACCCGCCATTTCGGCGGTCCCCCCGGCCGCGCGTCAGGTCATCGGGCTCGCCGCGGCCGCCATGCGCGCGTGCATCTCGCTCGCCATCTCCTCGACGTGCTTGGCGAAGAAGTACTGCAGGAACGGGCCCGCCGGGAAGAAGACGAGCGGGACGACGAGCGCGAGGATCGCGAGGGTCTTCGCGGGCCCCTTGCTGGTCGGGTACTGGACGCGCAGCCGTTCCATGACGTCGGCGATGCCGAGGTAGACGACGAACATCCAGTAGAGGTTGAAGTACGGGATGAACATGAAGCCGACGGCCATGCCCGGCGAGATGTACTTCTTCCACATGCTGCTGTGCCGCTGCTCCGGCGGGATCCAGGACCAGAACTTGTAGAGCCAGACGGCGTTGGCGATCCCATAAGCGAACAGGAGCAGGTACCAGAAGCCGAGGAAGCCCATGCCTGCGATGACGAGCGCGCCGCCGTCCTCGCCCAGCGCGCTTCCGGCGATGATCGCGACGATGGCGCCGAACAGCGTGAGCATCTGCG
The DNA here is from genome assembly GCA_019637195.1 of Labilithrix sp. Taxonomy (GTDB): domain Bacteria; phylum Myxococcota_A; class Polyangia; order Polyangiales; family Polyangiaceae; genus Labilithrix. Next base: position 12,010 of record JAHBWA010000007.1, read on the forward strand.
CGATCCCGGTCGCGAGCTTCACTTTCCGCAGCGTGCCCCCGACGAGCGGCCCGGCGTTCGCGCCCGGCGGCACGAACACGTTCTGCCGGTACATCGCAGGCGCCGTGCCGGGGGCCGCGTACGGGTTCGGCGGGGCGTACGGCTGCGCGTGGGGAGCCTGCGGACCGTAGGGGTTGTAGGGCGGCTGCATCGGCCCGGAACTCTAGCGGCCCGCTCCCGCGAGGCAAAGCGAAGCGGGCGATCTCCATCCGGCTCGAGGCCAGCGAGCGACCGCGACGTCGCCGCGAAGCACCCGGGCGACGCCGCCCGTCACTCGTAGAGGCGCTTGCCGGCGCGGGCCATCTCGACGAGCAGCGGCGCGGGCTCGAAGCGCGCGCCGAAGCGTTGCTCGAGCGACCGCACGCGACGCAGGACCTGCGGCAGGCCGAGCACGTCGGCGTAGCGGAGCGGCCCGCCGCGGAACGCCGGGAAGCCGACGCCGAAGATCGCGCCGAGGTCACCGTCGCGTGCGCCCACCACGACGCCGTCGCCGTGGCAGCGCAGCGCCTCGTTGACCATCGCGAGCCCGCAGCGGAGCGTGATCTCGTCGGCGGTGACCGCGCCGACCTTCGGAGAGATCCCGAGGACGTCGTAGACCGTCGCGTCGACCGTCTTCTTTCGCGGCGCGGCGCTGCCGTAGAGGTAGAAGCCGCGCGCGTTCTTCTTGCCGCGCCGATCGTCGGCGCGGAGCGCGGCGAACGCGGGCGGCGGGCGCATCCGCTCGCCGAACGCGGCCGCGGTGACCTCGCCGACGTGGGCGCCGACGTCGATCCCGACCTCGTCCATGAGCTGGAACGGCCCGACAGGGAAGCCCCAGTCGACCATCGCCGCGTCCACGTCCGCGATCGACACGCCCTCGGCGAGCAGGTGCGCCGCCTCGTTCAGGTACGGCACGAGGATGCGGGTCGTGTAGAAGCCCGGACCGTCGTTCACGACGATCACGGTCTTACCCTGCTTCTTGCCGAGCGCCACGGCGGTCGCGACCGCGCGCGGATCGCTCGCCTTCGTCCGGATCACCTCGAGCAGCGGCATCTGGTGGACGGGGCTGAAGTAGTGCATCCCGACGATCATCTCCGGCCGGGAGGAGGCCTCGGCGATGCGCGCGATGGGGATCGACGACGTGTTCGACGCGATCACGCACGTCTCGCGGACGCGCCGCTCGACGTCGCGGATCACGGAGTGCTTCAGCGCGAGGTCCTCGAAGACGGCCTCGATCACGACGTCGGCGTTGCGGAGGCCCGAGTAGTCGATCGCGCCGCTCAGGCGGCCGAAGGCGAGATCGCGCTCGCGCGCGGACATCGAGCCCTTGCGCGCGCGGGCGTCGAACAGCTCCTTCACGTAGCGGAGGCCGCGCCCGACGGCGGCGTCGTCCGTGTCCTTCATCCGGACGTCGAGGCCGGCGCGCGCGCTCACCGCGGCGATGCCGGCGCCCATGAAGCCTGCGCCGAGCACCGCGACGCGCTCCACCGGGAAGGCCGCCGCGCGCTCGTTCGGCGCGAGCCCGGTGGATTTCTCGAGCGCGGTCTCGGCGAAGAAGAGGTCGATCAAGCGGTGCGCCGTGTCGCTCACGACGAGATCGCCGAACACGCGAGGCTCGAGGTCCGCGCCGGCGCGAAACCCGCGCGACGCGAAGCGCGCGAGGAGCTCGACGATGCGCTCGGCGGCGGGGTAATGGCCGCGCGTCTTCTTCAGCGTCTCGGCGCGCGCCCTCCGGAAGAGCGCGAGCCGACCGAGCGGGTTGTCCTCCAGGAGCGCTCGCCCGAGCTGCTCACCCACGCCGCGGCGCCGCCGCTTCTTCGCGAGCGCGCGCGCGTGACGGGGCTGCTCGGCGAGGCGCGACGCGAGGCGGACGGCGGCGTCGAGGCCGACGGCGGCCGGCACGACGTCGTCGACGAGCCCGAGGCGCAAGGCCGCCGCGGGGCGGAGGCTCTTGCCCGTGAGCCCGAGATCGAGCGCCACGCGCAGCCCGGCGCGCTCGGCGATCCGGAGCAGACCGTTGGCCGCCGGGACCAGCCCGAGCTTCACCTCCGGCAGCCCGAGCGTCGTCTTCGCGTCCTCCGTCGCCACCGACGCCGTACAGGCCAGCGCGAGCTCGAAGCCGCCGCCGAGCGCCGTGCCGTGCACGTAGGCGACGACCGGCTTGGGCCCGGCGCCGAGCCGCTCGAAGCGGCGCGCGACGTCACGCGCGGCCTCCTCGGCGTCCAGGGCGAAGCGGATCGAGCGGACGAAGTCGATGTTGGCGCCGACGAGGAACGAGCCCTCCTTGCCGCTCCGGAGGACTACGGCGCGGACGGCCGAGTCGGCGAAGGCCGCCTCGACCGCGTCCGAGAGCTCGCCGGCGAGCGCCGGCGTGATCGTGTTGTGGGCCTCGGCCGGATCATCGAGCGTGAGCACCGCCACGCCGTCGGCGCGCCGCTCGGTCCTCACGATCGAGGCGAGGCGCGCGCTCGCGCGGGCGGACGGGACGACCTGGTCGAGCATCACGCGGCCTCCAGGACGACGGCAGCGCCGAGCCCGCCGGCGGCGCACGCCGTGGCGAGGCCGAACTGCCCCTTCCTCCGGCGGAGCTCGCGGAGGACGGTGTGGATCATCCGCGCGCCCGTAGCGGCGAACGGGTGCCCGAGGGCGATGGAGCCTCCGTGCACGTTGAAGCGGTCGTCGTCGATCTCGCCGATCGGTCCCGACGTACGACCGAGCTTCCCCTCGGCGAAGCGCCGCGACGCGAGCGCCTTGCGGTTGCAGACGACCTGGGCCGCGAAGGCCTCGTGCATGTCGACGAGGTCCATGTCCGCGAGGCGGAGCCCGGCGCGGTCGAGCGCGATCGGCGCCGCATAGGCCGGCCCCATCAACAGCCCGTCGTCCGGGTCGAGCGCCGCATAAGCCCAGGAGCGGACGTAGCCGAGCGGCGCGTAGCCGAGGGACCTGGCCTTCGACTCGCGCATCAGGAGCAGCGCGCTCGCGCCGTCGGTGAGCGCGGACGAGTTGCCGGCGGTCACGCTGCCGTGCTTCGCGTCGAACGCCGGGCGGAGCTTGGCGTAGGAGTCGAGCTTCGAGTCCTCGCGCACGAGGTTGTCCTTCGCGATCGGGCGATCGAACGCCGGCGGCGGGATGACGTGCATCACCTCGGCGTCGAAGAGCCCGCGCTCCCACGCGGCCGCGGCGCGCGTGTGGCTCCGATGCGCGAACCGATCCTGCTCCTCGCGCGTGACGCCCATGTCCTTCGCCATCCGTTCGGCGTGCTCTCCCATCGTAAGGCCGGTCGAGGGCTCGCGGAGCGCGGGCGGCACCGGCACGAGATCGCGCGCCGAGAGCCGCGAGAAGATGCGGAGCTTCTCGGCGAAGCTCTTCGTCTTCGACGCCGCGACGAGCGCCGTCGCCAGGCGACGAGACACCGTGATCGGGACGTCGCTCGCGCTGTCGACGCCGCCGGCCACGGCGACGTCGTGCTGACCTGCGAGGATCGCCTCGGTCGCGCTCGTCGTCGACTGGAACGACGTCGCGCACGCGCGCACGACGCTGTATGCCTCGACGCTCTTCGGGATGCCGCACCCGAGGACGATCTCGCGCGCGACGTTCGGCGCCGTCGGCGTGGGGACGGCCTGACCGTAGACGACGAGGCCGAGCTCGCGCGGATCGAGCTCGGCGCGCGCGAGCAGCTCCTTCACGACGACGCGGCCGAGGTCGAGCGTCGTCATGTCGCGATAGGCCGTCGCTTGCTTCGCGAAGGGCGTCCGTAGCCCCGCCACGACCGCCACTCGATCCTTCGCGCCAGCCGTCATCTCCGCTCCTCTCGTCCGTCCGGACTGAATGGCGATTCAGTCAGTTTCGTTCTGACCTGGCTAACGCAAGGCGTCAAGCTCCACCGGACCCCACGGAACCCGGGGTTTGTGCTAACGAGCAAACCCATGGGTTCCCTGATCGATGCGCTCACCGACGAGTCCAAGAAGAAGAATGTCGTGAAGGACTGCTGCGACCTCATCGACGCCGAGGTCAAGGACAAGGGCGGGATCTCGGGGCTCGCCATCAAGGCCGGCTACGGCACCGTGAAGGGGATCAAGCCGGGTTTCGTCGAGAAGGCTGTCGAGGACCTCCTACCCGAGTTCGCGCGGGTGCTCGAGCCGATCTTCACGGACGCGAAATCCGCCAACAAGCCGGTGTCGGAGTTCTTCGTGTCGAACAGCGATCGGGTCGCCGATGCCCTTCTCTCGATCACCGACGCGAAGGCGGCGAAGGCGAAGAGCGGCGTCGCGAAGAGCGCCTACGACAAGCTCCGTGGCTCCGCGAAGAAGAACGTCGAGCAGGCGGTCCCGCGGCTCGGCCGGCTGATCGAGAAGTACGGCAGCTGACGCCGATCGGCTCCTAGCACCGAGCTACCAGAGGCGGAGCCGGCCCGCCGCGGAGAACGACGTCGAGGCGGCCGCGACGCAAGCCGCGATCCGACGACGCAGGCGCGGGCCGCGACGGCACGGGACGACGCGGGCCGCGACGCAGACGGGGCCGCGACGCAGACGGGGCCGCGACGCAGACGGGGCCGCGACGCAGACGGGGCCGCGACGCAGCAGCGACCAGCGCGTCGTCGCCGAGACGTCGCGCCGCACGGCGACGTCGCGCGTCCGAGGCGCGGCGCGCGACGCGCGGGGCGTCTGCGGGGTTCGATCGCCCGAACGTCGCAGGACTGACGCGCGCTGCCGCGAGTCGGGGCATCCCGCCACATAGGGGTGCGCGCTCACGAACCGCGGGCGTGCGCGCGCGCGGTTCTCGCTGCGGTGCAGCGCGGCATGGAAGCTGCTCCTCCGCACGGCTCAGGTCGCGCATCGCGCGTCCCGCGGCCCGAGGAACCGATGACAGAACGTGCAACGTCCGACGCCATTCCCCCCACCAGACCGGCGCACGTCGTCGGAATCGGCGCCTCCGCAGGAGGCCTCGAGGCCCTCGAGCGGTTCTTCGACAAGCTGCCTCACGACACCGGGATGGCCTTCGTCGTCGTCCAGCACCTCTCGCCGGACTTCAAGAGTCTGATGGACGAGCTGCTGGCGAGGCACACGGACCTGCCGATCCGCCTCGTCGAAGACGGGATGCTGGTCGAGGGTGACCACGTTTATCTGATCCCGCCGAAGAAGGAGATGATCATCTCCGGGGGCCGCCTCCTGCTCAGCGAGCGCGATCGTCAGCAAGAGCTCACGCTGCCGATCGACGTCTTCTTCCGCTCGCTCGCGCAAGACTGCGGGGCGCGCGCGATCGCGATCGTCCTGTCCGGCGGGGGCAGCGACGGCTCGCGCGGCGTTCGCGCGGTCCACGAGGCGGGCGGGCTCGTCGTCGTGCAAGACGTCGAGAGCGCCCAGTTCAACGGGATGCCGAGGACCGCGCGCGAGGCGGGCGTCGCGCAGTGGATCCTGAGACCGGAGGAGATGCCGAAGGTCATCGCCGAGCACGCGCGCCTCTTCGGCACGATCCCGGCGACGACGGCCGAGCCGGACGGCTTCGACGCCGTCTACCGGGTGCTCCAGAAGGAGTTCGGCATCGACTTCACGCACTACAAGCCGAGCACCGTCACGCGTCGCATCGAGCGACGCGTGAAGCTCGCGCGCACCGACGACCTCTCCGCGTACGTCCAGCGCCTCTCGCGCGAGCGTGGCGAGCTCGACGTGCTCTACCGCGACCTGCTCATCGGCGTGACGCGCTTCTTCCGCAACGAGGAGGCGTTCCACACGCTCGAGACCAAGGTCCTGCCGGAGCTCGCCAGGCAGAAGGGCAAAGGCGAGACGCTGCGCGCGTGGATCGCCGGCTGCGCGACGGGCGAGGAGGCGTACAGCATCGCGATCTTGCTGCACGAGCTGGCCGCGCGGCGGGGCGATCTCGACGTCAAGATCTTCGCCACCGACGTGCACCGCGGCTCGCTGGAGGTCGCCGGCCGTGGCGTCTACGGCGAGGAGGCCGTCGCGAACGTCTCGAGCGAGCGACTCGAGCGCTATTTCTGGCGTCGCGGCACGGCGTATCAGGTCGTCCCCGAGCTCCGGCAGATGATCGTCTTCGCGCCGCACGACGTCATCCGCGACGCGCCGTTCACGCGCGTGGATCTCGTCAGCTGCCGCAACCTGCTCATCTACCTCCAGCCGCCCGCGCAGCAGAAGGTCCTCTCGCTGTTCCACTTCGCGCTCAACCGCGGGGGCGTCGTCTTCCTCGGACCGAGCGAGACGCTGGGGCTGCTCTCGAAGGACTTCGAGACCCTGGATCGGCACTGGCACTTCTACCGGAAGTTCAGCGACGTCCGGATCCCGGTCGACACGCGACTCTCGTCGATGCGCCCCGACGGCACGCGGGTGTCGACCGGGACGCTGCCGGCGCCGGCGCCGCGAGCCTCGCTCCAGGGGCTGCTCGCGACCTACGACCGCCTGCTCGAGGAGCTCATGCCCCCCAGCCTCCTCGTGAGCGAGCGCGGCGAGCTGATCCACTCGTTCGGCGGCGCCAGCAAGTTCCTCACCCTGCGGGACGGACGCCCGGGCCTCGACGTGCGCGACGTCCTCGAGGACGACCTCAAGGTCGTCGTGGTCGGCGGCATCCAGCGCGCGCTCAAGTCCGACGGGGCGATCGTCTTCCGCGGGGTCCGGCTCGGCCCCCCGGACGCGCCCGTCCAGCACAAGGTCACGATCCGGCGCGTCCAGGGCAAGAGCAACGCCGCCGCTCACGTCCTCATCTCGTTCGAGGAGCACGAGGGCATCGCCGCGGCGAAGCCCACCGAGACCGAGATGGAGCTCGAACAGGTGTCGCGCGACCAGGTCGGCCTGCTCGAGCACGAGCTCAACCTGACGAAGGAGAACCTGCAGGCCGCGATCGAGGAGCTCGAGACGAGCAACGAGGAGCTGCAAGCGGCGAACGAGGAGCTGCTCGCATCCAACGAAGAGCTGCAGAGCACGAACGAGGAGCTCCAGAGCGTCAACGAGGAGCTCTACACGGTCAACGCCGAGTACCAGCGCAAGATCGGCGAGCTCACCGAGCTCACCAACGACATGGACAACCTCCTCTCGAGCACCGACATCGGGACGATCTTCCTCGACCGTCAGCTCCGGATCCGCCGCTTCACTCCGCAGATCGCCGAGGCGTTCAACCTCTTGCCCCAGGACGTCGGCCGGGCGATCCACACCTTCGCGAACAACATCGAGCACCCCGAGCTCACGGGCGACCTCGAGAGGGTCCTCGAGACCGGGCAGCCCATCGAGCGCGAGCTCCGCGACCGGCGCGCGCGCGCGTTCTTCCTCCGCATCCTGCCCTACCGCGCGAAGGGCACGGTAGACGGCGTCGTCCTCACCATGATCGACGTGAGCGGGCTCAAGGCCGCCGAGGACGCGCTCTTCCACGAGCGCTACCTGCTCAACAGCCTGCTCGAGACGACGCCCGACGCGATCTACTTCAAGGACAGTCGCGGCCGCTTCATCCGCGCGAACGCGGCGATGGCGACGCGGCTGGGGATCGACGATCCGCGCGAGGCGGTCGGCAAGACGCCGTTCGATCTCGGCGCCCCCGAGGACGTCCTCGAGCTGCACGCGGCCGACGAGCGCGTCCTCCGCACGGGCGAGCCGCAGAGGTACGTCCTCGAGAAGCGGAGCAACGGGAGCGGCGTCGCGTGGGACATCGTCTCGCGCCTCCCGCTCCGCGACATCGACGACAAGATCGTCGGGTCGTTCGGGATCATCCGCGACGTCACCGAGCCGAAGCTCGCCGAGGAGAAGATCCAGGAGGCCGTGCGCAGGCGCGATCAGTTCCTCGCGATGCTCTCGCACGAGCTCCGCAACCCGCTCAGCGCCGTGGTCACCGCCACCGCGCTGCTCTCCGACGGGAAGAGCTCTCGCGAGGGCGCGCAGCGCCTCCTCTCGATCCTCCAGCGGCAGTCCGCCCAGATGGCGCGCCTCCTCGACGATCTCCTCGAGGCGAGCAGGGTGACGCAGAACAAGATCGAGCTCCGCAAGAAGATCCTCGACGTCCGCGTCGTCGCGCGCGACGCCGCCGACGCGGTGCGCTCGCTCATGGAAGCGCGCTCCGTCGAGCTCACGACGGACATCGCTCCGAGCCCGCTCTGGGTCGACGGCGACCCGGCGCGGCTCCAGCAAATCCAGGTGAACCTGCTGAACAACGCCGCGAAGTACACGCCTCCCGGCGGCCACGTCCGGCTCAGCGTGTACGGAGACGGCGGCTGGGTCGTGGTGCGCGTCACGGACGACGGCGTCGGGATCGCCGAGGACATGATCGAGCACGTCTTCGAGCTCTTCGTACAGTCGAAGCGCACGCTCGACCGCGCCGAGGGCGGCATCGGCGTCGGCCTGACGCTCGTGCGCTCGCTGGTCGCGCTGCACGGCGGTGAGGTGACCGCGGAGAGCGGCGGCATCGGGAAGGGCACGACGTTCATCGTCCGGCTCCCGCTCGCGAGGGGCGAGACGCCGGAAGACGACGCGAGGACGCGGGAGCGGGCGCGCGCGATCCCGACGCCGGCGAGCGTCGTCGTGGTCGAGGACAACGTCGACAGCTGCGCGATGTTGTGCGAGCTGCTCTCGCTCGCCAGCTTCGACTGCGAGTCGGCGGCGAACGGGAGCGCCGGCCTCGAGCTCATCACGGCGAAACGGCCTCACGTCGCGATCGTCGACGTCGGCCTGCCGGAGATGGACGGCTTCGAGGTCGCGCGGCGACTGCGCGCCGACCCGGCGACGCGCGACATGTTCCTCGTCGCGCTGACCGGATACGGGCAGCCGGCCGATCGCGCGCGGGCGCTCGATAGCGGGTTCGACGAGCACGTCGTGAAGCCAGTGCAGCCCGACCAGCTCCTCCGCCTCCTCGGACGGCGCGGCTTTACGACGCGCGCGCTGACCGACGGCGACGGGAGAGTCACCGGCGGCCGCTCGGACGACGGCGCCAAGACGACCGACGGCGCGCCGTAGCGCTTCAGCCGGTCGAGCGAAGCCCGGCGGCGACGCCGTTGATCGTGAGCAGGATCGCGCGGAGCAGCTCGGGCGACTCCCGCTCCTCGGCGCGCTTGCGCCGAAGGAGCTCGATCTGGATGAAGCTCAGCGGGTCGACGTACGGGTTTCGCAGCTCGATCGAGCGCGCGAGCGTCGAGTCGGATTCGAGCGCGTCCGGGCGCTCGAAGATGGTGCGGATCGCGCGGACAGCGCGGCCGTGGTCGAGGGCGATCCGCTGGAAGAGGCGCCGCGCGAGCTCGACGTCCTCGCAGAGATCGGCGTAGCGAGAGGCGACGACCATGTCGGCCTGCGCGAGCGACACGGCGATCGCGTCGAGCGTGCTCGCGAAGAAGGGCCACTCCTTGCGCATCTGCCGAACACGCCGGGGCCCGTGCTGCTTCAAGAGCCAGGTGAGCGCGCGTCCCGCGCCGTACCACCCGGGGACCATCTGGCGCGACTGCGTCCAGGCGAAGACCCACGGGATCGCGCGGAGGTCCTCGAGCTTCACGCGCGGCGCCTCGCTGCCGCGCCCGCCCGAGCGCCGCGCCGGGCGCGAGCCGATGTTGAGGCGCGGGATGTCCTCGATCGGCGTGGTCGCGGCGAAATACTCGGGGAAGCCGGGATCGCTCACCAGCGCGCGGTAGTGCGCGACGCTGATCGACGCCACATCTTCGAAGATCGCTTCGTACTCCGCGAGCCGAGCGCCGGCTCCGCTCGCTCCGGGGCCGGTCGCGAGCGAGTGCGCGAGGACGCCGGCGACGGTGAGCTCGAGGTTGCGCTCCGCGATCTCGGGGACGAGGTACTTCCAGCCGAGCACCTCGCCCTGCTCGGTCAGCTTGAAGCGCCCGGACACCGCGCCCGCGGGGAGGCTCTCGATCGCGCGCTGCGAGGGCCCACCCCCACGGCCGATCGAGCCGCCGCGACCGTGGAAGATCTTGAGCGCCACGCCGTGCTGGCGCGAGACCGCGACGAGGCGCTGCTGGGCGCGATAGAGCGCGAACGAGGAGCCGACGATCCCGGCGTCCTTGTTGGAGTCCGAGTACCCGATCATGACCTCCTGCACGCCGCCGCGGCGCGCGAGGTAGGCGGCGTAGGCCGCGCTCGTGGCGGCGCGCGAGAGCTCTGCGTCCGAGCGGTCGAGGTCGTCGAGCGTCTCGAAGAGCGGCACGATCGCGATGTCCGACGCCGAGCGATCCGGCGCGTCGAGGCCCGCGAGGCGCGCGAGGACGAGCGCGGAGAGCATGTCTTCTGCGCCGCGGGTCATGCTGAGCACGAGCGACTCGGCGCCTCCGCCGAACGTGAGCTCGCGGATCCGGGCGAGCGCGCGGACGGCGCGCATCCCCGGTCCGTCGGGGATCGCGAGCGGCGGCGATCGCGCGGGATCGAGCGCGGCGTCGAGCGCCTCGCTCGTGAGCGGGGCGCCTTCCGCGAGGCCGAGGGCGACGCGCGCGTCTACGCGCACCCACTCGGCGGGGATGCGAACGTCGAGCCGAGCGAGGTGGAACCCGAACGTCCGGACCTGGCGGAGCAGCGCGCGCACGCGCTCGGCGCCGGCGCGCTCCCCGCGGTGCTCGAGGAGCGAAGCGAGGATGAGCTCGAGATCGGCGAGGAAGGGGTCTGGCCCGGCGTAGGCGTGCGCCGCGAAACGCGGCTTCGCGGCGACGGAGGGCTCGCGCGCGGCCGCCTCGCGCGCGGCGACGATCGCCGCGCGCGTGACGCGGAGGCGCTCGGCGACGAAGCGGAGCTTCCGGCGGTAAGGCTCGTGGTGGGTGGTCGTCTCGAGCGCGTGGACGAGCTCGGGCATGGCGCGCGCGTCGGCGTCGAGCGACGCGAGGAGCGCCTGCGACACGTCGACGCGGCGCGTGCTCTGGGAGAGCGACGCGCCGAGCGAGGCGATCTCGCGGAGGTACAGGTCGATGACGCGCGCGGTCTGCGCGAGGCCGGTGTCGATCGCGACCTCGGGCGTCACGTTCGGGTTGCCGTCCATGTCGGCGCCGACCCACGAGCCGAAGTGGAGGAGGCACGGGATCTCGACCGGCTTGCCGAACGCCTTCGCCGCAGCGCTCTCCATCGCCTTGTAGAACCCGGGGACGAGCGGGAAGAGGACCTCCTCCAGGTAGAAGAGGACGTTCTTCACCTCGTCGCCGACGCGCGGCTTCTCCTGGCGGATCTCGTCGGACTGCCACAGCGTCGCGACCTCTTCGCGGATCGCGCGGTCGACGTCGTCGGCTTCGGCGGGCGTGAGCTCGGCGCGCTCGCGCCGCGCGATCAACGAGACGAGACGGCGGTGCTTCTCGAGCACGGTCCGGCGCTGCGCCTCGCTCGGGTGAGCCGTGAACACGAGCTCGACCGCCGCAGCCTCCAGGACCTCGACGAACCGTTCGCGCGACGCCTCCTTCGCCATCGCCGCGAAGACGACCTCGAGCGAGCCCGGCTGCGGCTTGCCCTCGCGCGCGTAGTCGCGCCGGCGGCGCGTCCGGTGGTGCTGCTCGGCCAGGTTCACGAGCTGGAAGTAGTGGGTGAACGCCCGCGCTACGCGCTCGGCCACGCTGATGTCGAGCCCGCGCACGACGTCGACCAGCTTCTTCGTGGTCGCGTGCGCGCGCTCGACGTCGTGCGCGGCTTCGTGCCCCCGGCGCGCCTTCGCGAGCGCGCGGATGGTCTCCTCGAGGTCGAGGAGCGCGTTGCCTTCTTGCTCGACGAGCGTGTCGCCGAGGATCCTTCCGAGGTACGAGACGTCGCGCCGGAGCGCGTCGAACGGGAGCGCCATCGATGGCCTAGCATCGCGCATTACGTCCGGAATGGCGATGCGGCTTCGGTGACGCTCACGCGCTCGCGGTCGGGGGCCTCGGCACACGCCCTGCAACTTCATCGAGGCCGTCCGATGACGTCGACGGACTGCGCCCGCGTGAGCACGTCAGAGCCAGCCGAGCTCCGCCTCGGGCTGGTCGCGGATCTCTACGAGCTCACCATGGCGGCCAGCTACCACCGCCTCGGAATGCAAGGCCGCGCGACGTTCAGCCTGTTCGTCCGGAAGCTGCCGGCGCATCGTTCGTTCCTCGTCGCGGCCGGCCTCGACGGCGCGCTCGCGCGCCTCGAGCGGCTCGGCTTCGACGACGAGGGCGCCGCCTACCTCGCCTCGACGGGGCACGTCCGCCCGGAGGAGGCCGCGGTCCTCGCGCGCACGCGCTTCACGGGCGACGTCCGCGCGGTTCGGGAAGGGCGCGTCGTCTTCCCCGATGAGCCGCTCGTCGAGGTCGACGCGCCCATCGTCGAGGCGCAGCTCGCCGAGAGCCTCATCCTGAACGCGCTCCACTATCCCACGCTCGTGGCGACCAAGGCCGCCCGGTGCGTCGCGGCCGCCCGAGGGAGGCCGCTGGTCGACTTCGGGCTCCGGCGCGCGCCCGGGATCGACGCCAGCGCCGACGTGGCGCGCTCGTGCTGGCTCGCGGGCTTCGCGAGCACGAGCAACGTCGACGCCGCGAGGCGGCTCGGGATCCCCGCCAGCGGGACCGTCGCGCATGCCTTCATCGAGGCGATGCCGGACGAGCGCGCCGCGTTCGAGGCCTGGTCTCGCGCCGCCGTCGGCCCGCTGACGCTGCTCGTCGACACGTACGACACGTTGAACGGGACGCGCGCGGCGATCGAGCTCGCGCAGCGGCTTCGAGGAGAAGGGCGCGCCGTCGCGGCGGTGCGCCTCGACAGCGGCGACCTCGACGCGCTCAGCCGAGCCGTGCGCCAGCGCCTCGACGAGGCGGGCCTCCGCTACGTCCGCATCTTCGCGAGCGGCGGCCTGGACGAGTACTCCGTCGATCGTCTCGTCCGCGCGGGCGCGCCGATCGACGGATTCGGAGTCGGCACACGCGTCGGGATGTCATCCGACGCCCCGGTCCTCGACATGGCGTACAAGCTCGTCGAGTACGCGGGCGCGCCCTGCCTCAAGCTCAGCACGAGCAAGGTGACGCTCGTGGGACCGAAGCAGGTCTGGCGACTGCGCGACGCCGGCGGGCGCTTCATCGCGGATCGCATCGCCGCGCGCGACGAGCCCGCGCCGACGTCGGGGGACTGGGAGCCGTTGCTCGAGCCCGTCGTCTCCCAGGGGCGAAGGCTCGAGCGCCCTCGGCTCGCCGAGCTACGCGCCGCGCACGCGGCGGAGATCGCGTGCCTGCCCCCGGAGCTCCGCGCGATCGAGCCGGACGCCGCTGGCGCGGCGGCGATCTACCCGGTCTCGCTCTCATCCGTCCTCGCGGAGCGGCATCGCGCGGCCGTTCGCGCGACGCGCCGGCGCGAAGGGCTCGAACCGCGTCCCGCCGACGGCCGCGCTACGGTCCGACGTTCGTGACGGTGTTCTCGTCGACGATGTCCTTGACCCACGCGGCGACGGTCTTCGAGTCGACCGTCGTCGAGTAGAAGGCGTCGGCGCCGAGCAGCGTGTGGCGCGTCCCGCCGTACGTGTACGTGCCGAAGTTCGCGTAGGCCGCGCTCTCGGCGCGGATGTCCGTGAGGCCCGCCGAGAAGTTGGCCTCCGACACGAGCCCGAAGCTGGTGCACTCCGACGCGCCGAACCCGTAGAAGGTGCGGATCGTGGTGTCCCCCGTCGCGGAGATGAGCCCCTGCGCGAGCGTCGACTTGGTCGCTGCCCAGTGCTTCGAGGCCGCCATCAGGAAGTCGGGTTGGTTCGCGCAGCTCGCTCCGCACTCGGCGATGACGGTCGTGTCGAGCTTCCACATCGTCTTCCACTGGTCCTGGAGACAGCGCGCCAGCGGTGGCTGGCGCATCAGCGGTCCCGAGTCGTTGACGAGGTTCACCGGGATGCTCGGGAACCAGCGGAGCGTGTGACCGTAGTTGGCTGCAGCGCCGAAGCCGCCGGCGCTCGTCCCCGTCACGAGGATCTGCGCGGTGTCGGGGAAGGTCGCCGCGAGCTTCGCCAGGAAGAGCTCCATGTTCGCGTAGCCGACGAACTTCTGCGGTCCGACGCCCGCGACGTTCCCGTCCGGGTTGTTGCCCGCGTGAACGTCACCCGTGCAGTACGGGACGAAGACGTGGTTCCAGTCGGCGACCGGGTTCTCCGCGTTGCTTCGGCTGAAGATCCCGCCCGACTCACTCTTGGCGCCGACGCTCGAAGGGTTGCCCGCGCACGTCTGCGAGTTGAAGCAGGCGCCGCCGCCCTGGAGGAAGAGCATCAGCTTCTTGGACGGCGAGCTCAGATTGAGCCCGAACCCGGCGGGCGAGCCGTCTCGACAGACGGCGCCCGGGATGTCGAACCACGCCCACGTCCGGTCCTGGACCGCGGAGAGATCGAGCGGCGCGGTCGCGCCTGCGTCCCCGCCGTCGCCCGCGGCGCCCGGACCGTCGTCGGGTGCGCCGCCGTCGGGGCCGACCGCGGTCGCGTCGGGGTCACCCGCGCCGGCGCCCGGCCCGCCGCCGCCCTCGTCGCTCGACGAGCACGCCGCCGCGAGCAGCGCCGCGAGCGCGAACGCGAACGCACCAGGAACGACGCGGTGCCCGCGCAGGAGAAGACCCGTGGATCCCGTGCTCATCGTCGCTGCCTCCTTCGCGGCTCGCCGAAGCCGACGTCATTGACGCACGAGCGGTCGGTCGCCGCCAGGAGGAAGTGGCCTCGCCGGTTCTCTTCACGGAGAGCGGCGCCTGGAAGCGGCCCCAGGGGATGTTGACAGCACGGGCGAGGACTGCCCAACTCAAGGAGGCCTCACGAGTCGTGGTGCAGGCCGCGCGCGCCGCATGAGTGGCTCAGCCTTGGACTCTCGAGCACCGTTCCTCTCGCCTCGCTCCGTCCGCGCCAAGGACGCTGGCATCCTCACCCGCGACGACGAGGAGCTCGTCATCGAGGACGAACCGCCGGCGGTGGGTCGCGCCGTCTGCCTCCGATCCGGCGGGCGACTGGCGTTTCGCCGCGTGCTCGAGGTCCGCGGGAGCGAGCTCGTCGTGCGCTGCGACGTCGCGCCGTTCGAGGAGCGATGGTCCGGCGAGATCGTCGGGTGCGTGAAGCCGCGCCTCGTCGACCGGATCGCGGCGCTCGACCCGAAGCGGTGGACGGCAGCGAACTGGCGGGCCGCCGTCGCCTCCGCCCACCTCCGCGCGTCGCGCCGGTGGTTCTTGCCTCGCCGTACGGGCCAGTTCACGGTGGCGATCCTGAGCCCGGGCGAGTGGCCCCGGGTGCGCGCGTTCTGGCGCCGCGCGTGTGGACGCGAGCTCCCCGTGGCCGCGCATCCGCATCAGCACGTCGTCGGCCTCTTCGACGGCGAGGAGCTCGTCGGCGTCAACATCCAGCTCGTCGCCGGCAGCGCGACGTTCTCCGCGTTCACCCTCGTGGACCGTCGCTACCGCGGGCTGGGCGGCGGGTACCGCATGATCGCGCACGCCCTCGCGGTCGCCGAGACGCTGGGGCTGACGAGCATGTACGTCCACATCAACGCGCGGAACCTCCCGTCGATCGCGGCGTACCGAAAGGCCGGCTTCGAGCGAAAGGGGTGGTGGTCCGACGACGCCGACCCGCTCGCCTCCGCCGAGCGCCAGTGGCTCGTCTTCGAGCGCGACCTCGCTCCTCTCACGGGAGGCGGCTGACGCGCTCGCGTCGTTCTCGCCCCATGATCGGCTCGCCATGCTCCGGCGGGGGCGTGGCATCGGAAACCCGCGAAAGCGCCGGGCTCCGAGCGCTCTCTCGACCGGGCACACGCGTTGCCTCGAACGGACGCATGCGCGCTCTTCGCCCTTCCTTCCTCCTGCCTTCCCTCTTCCTGGTCGGCGCCGTCGCGTGCGGTGACAGCAGCGACAGCACCCTTTCGAGCGCGAGGGCGATCGGCGGCTCCGCCGAGCCGGGCGGGTCCGCGTTCGCGCCAGGCGGGGCGGGCGCCGGCGAGACGTACGGTAAGCTCGTCGAGAACGACTGGATCGAGACAGCGAAAGAGCCGATCTCGACGTTCGGCGTCGACGTCGACACGGGCAGCTATTCGCTCATGCGGCGCGACGTCCGTGCGAATCGGCTCCCGGACCCGGACAGCGTCCGCGTCGAGGAGTACATCAACTACTTCCGCTACGACTACGCCCCGCCGCAGGACGATAGGCCGTTCGCCGTCCACCTGGACGGCGCGCCGTCACCCTTCGGTGATGGCCTCCACCTGATCCGGGTGGGGATGCAATCGAAGGTGGTCGACCCCGCTCAACGGAAGCCCGCGAACCTCGTCTTCCTGGTCGACGTCTCCGGCTCGATGAGCGCCCCCGACAAGCTGCCGCTCGTGCAGGCCATGCTGAAGAGCCTCGTCACCAAGCTCACCGACGCGGACACGCTCTCGATCGTGACCTACGCCGGCTACGAGAACGTGCTTCTTCCGCCGGCGCGCGTCTCCGACAAGGCGAAGATCCTCGCCGCGATCGACGGGCTGCACGCCGGGGGCGGCACGAACGGCGAGGGCGGCATCCGAAAGGCGTACGAGCTGGCAGAGCAGGTGAAGCAGCAGCAGCAAGTCGAGTCGATCAATCGCGTCATCATGTGCACGGACGGCGACTTCAACGTCGGCCTCACGGGAGACGCGCTCGTCGAGCTGATCGAAGAAGAACGAGAGAAGAACATCACGCTCTCCACGTTCGGCTTCGGTCAGGGCAACTACAACGCGCGCGACATGGAGGCGCTCGCCCAGAAGGGCAACGGCAACTATGCCTACATCGACGCGCCGGAGGAGATCGATCGCTTCGTCCAGAAGCGCCTCGTCGCCACGCTGCAGGTCATCGCCAAGGATACGAAGATCCAGATCGACCTCGACCCCACGTTCGTCCAGCGCTACCGGCTCGTCGGCTACGAGAACCGAGTCTTGAACAAGGAAGACTTCGCCGATGACACGAAAGACTCGGGCGATCTCGGCGCAGGACACTCGGTGACGGCGTTCTACGAGGTCGAGCTGACCGAGGCCGCGAAGTCCGGACAGCTCGCCACCGGCAACGTCGCGAACGTGAAGCTCCGATGGAAGCCAGCCGAAGGCGATGTCTCCACGGAGGCCGCGGTGCCGTTCCCCGCGTCGAAGATCGTCCCCTCGTTCGAGACCGCATCGGAGGACTTTCGCTTCGCCGCCGCGACCGTCGAGTACGCCGAGATCCTCCGGCGGTCGAAGCATAGCGAAGGCGCCCGCTTCGACGACGTGATCGCGACGCTCTCCGCCACCTCCAAGCAGGATCCCGATCGCCTGCAGCTCGTCGAGCTTGCGAGGTCTGCCAAGCCGCTCTGGCGCTGAGGGCGGCGAGCCTCGCGATAGGTCGGCCAGGCTGCGCGCCGCGTCGATCGCGGGACGCGATTGGACCGTGGAGACGCCGTGACGCCGATATCGGAGTATCGCGACGCTCGGGACGGCTGTACCTTGAGCACCATGCACAAGTCTCGCGCTCTTTCGCTCTTCGGACTCGTGGTCGGCGTCGGCGTCGCCTGCAGCTCGAGCGACGGTGACACCAACGGGACCGGCGCTGGTGACAACGACGCCGGCACGGGCAGCGACGTCGGCACGGGCAGCGGCGAGGGCGCCGGCTCGGACGCGAGCGATCCGCCGACCGACGGAGGTGACGCGGGCTCGGACGCCAGCGACGGTGGCGGCCGCTCCGGCCTGGAGCAAAGTAAAAAGGTCGTCGACTTGAACGATGGTGAGCGCCGTCAGCTCTGCGACTGGACCGCGTCGATCCAAGGTGGCTACGGGGTCATCAGACAGTGCGACGGCGGCAGCGTGCCGTCGGCACCGAACCAGCAAGCGTGCGTCGACGGCGTCCCGGAGGCCAACTGCGACCTCACCGTGGCCGAGTACGAGACGTGCGCGGTCCGGTTCGCCACCGACGCGTGCACGGCGTTCGGTAGCGCCGAGTGCGCTCCGGTCGTCGCGTGCATGCCCTAGCTCGATCGAGCGCTACGACGAGGCGCCCCGTCGGTCGGGCAGCGTGAACAGGAAGGTCGCGCCCTTACCGGCCGCCGACTCCGCCCAGATCCTCCCGCCGTGGCGGGAGATCGCGCGCTGCACGGTGGCGAGGCCGACGCCCGTGCCTTCGAACTCGTTGGCGTCGTGGAGACGCTGGAACGGCGCGAAGAGCCGCTGCGCGTAGGTCGGGTCGAAGCCGGCCCCGTTGTCGCGCACGAAGAACGTCGGCTCGCTCGTCACGAGCCGGCCGAAATCGATGCGCGCGACGGCGACCTTCGACGTGAACTTCCACGCGTTCCCGATCAAGTTCACCAGCACGACGTTGAGCAGCCGGCGATCGCCGCGCGTGGCCAGCCCCGCCTCGACGCCGACGTCGACCGTGCGGCCGGGGTGCGCGCGACGGAGCTCTTCGACCACGCTGGTCGCCAGCTCGGAGAGGAGCACCGATTCGGCGCGCAGCGGCGCCATCGTGATCCGCGAGAGCTCGAGGAGGGATTCGATGAGCTCGCCCATCCGGGACGCCCCCTTCCGGATCCGCTCGACGCAATCCTTGCCCGCGGCGTCGAGGACGTCGGCGTAGTCCTCGACCAGCGCGTGCGCGAAGCCGTCGACCGCTCGCAGCGGGGCCCGCAGATCGTGCGACACGGAGTAGCTGAACGCCTCGAGCTCGCGGTTGGCGCGTTCGAGGTCGGCCGCCCACGCGCGCCGCGTCTTCTCGAGCTCGAGATGCGTGCGCACGCGCGCGAGGAGCTCGCGCGCCGAGAAGGGCTTCACGAGGTAGTCGTCCGAGCCTGCGTCGAGGCCCTCGACGGCCGCCTCCTCGCCGGCGCGAGCCGAGAGAAGGATCACCGGCAGCGACGCCGTGCTCGGGTCGGCGCGGAGCTCGCGGAGCAGGCCGAAGCCGTCGAGGACCGGCATCATGACGTCGCTGATCACCATGTCGGGCCGCCAGGACGGCAGCGTGTCCAGGGCGGCTCGGCCGTCGTTCGCGGTGCGGACGTCGTACTTGGGCGAGAGGATGCCGGCGATGTAGGTTCGAAGGTCGGCGTTGTCGTCGACCACGAGGATCCGCGCGCGCGGGGTCTCGGCGGCCGCGTCGACCGGTGGTGCGACGACGGGGAGGCGCTCCGACGTGGGGGCCAACCAGCGCTGCGCTTCGGCGTCGCGAGCCGCCATGGCGTCTGAGCGGCCCTCGGCGGTCATCGGGGTGAGCGAGACCGCCTCGGGCGCGAGATGAGCGTGACCCTTCGGCAGCTCGACGCGGAACGTCGTCCCGACGCCGACCTCGCTCGTTACGCTCACCTCGCCGCCGTGCAGTCCGACGAGCTCCCGCACCAGAGCGAGGCCGATCCCCGTGCCTTCGTGCGTACGTGACGTGGCGCCGGGCACGCGGTGGAAGCGGTCGAAGACGTAAGGGAGCTCGCTCTCGGGAATTCCAACGCCAGTGTCGGCGACCTCCACGACGAACGCGCTCCCCTCCTCGCGGCACCGCACGGAGATCGTCCCCGCGAGCGTGAACTTGAACGCGTTGGAGACGAGGTTCGTGACGATCTTCTCCCACATGTCGCGATCGACGAACGCGGGCTCCGACGACGGAGGGCAGTCGACCACGAGGCTCATGCCCGCCTTGTCGGTCGCCGATTGGAACATCCCCGCGCCCTCGGCGGTGACGCGCCCGAGATCGAGCGGCGCGAAGCGCGCGGTCATCCGGCCGGCCTCGATGCGGGAGAAGTCGAGCAACGCGTTGACCAGCTTCAGCAAACGCAGCGCGTTGTCGTGCACCAGCCCGAGCGACGTGCGCAGCCTCGGGCCGAGCGGCTCCTGCTGATCGGCGAGGGCGTCTTCGAGCGGACCGAGCATGAGCGTCAGCGGCGTGCGGAACTCGTGGCTGATGTTGCTGAAGAAGGCGGTCTTCGCGACGTCGAGCTCGCCCAGCTTCACGTTCGTCTCGCGGAGCTGCCGATTCGCTTGGTGCAGCTCGCGGCTCCGCGCGATCACCTCGCGCTCCATGTCGCGGTTTCTGTCTCGGAGCTCTTCGCCGAGCTCGCTCGCGCGGACGAGGTCGGTCACGTCCTCCACGCGGTGCAGGATGTAGAGCACCTCGCCCGAAGGCGAGAGCACCGGCAGGTTCTTCGGGCTCCAGTGCTTCGTTTCGAACGTGCCGTCGGGCCCGCGGATGTCGTACTTCTGGACGGCCATCGTGTCCGCGGTCCGCGTCGCCAGGACGCGCTCGAGCGAGGCACGGAGGTTGTTCGCCCCCGTCGCGCCCGCTTCCTCCGGGTTGTCCGGGAAGACCTCGAACAGCCCCTTGCCGATCGTTCCTGCGCGCGTCGTGTGCGTCGCGGCGAGGCGAGCGTCCGTCGCGGCGACCATGGTGAAGCGTGGCGCGTCGGGCAGGAGCACGACGAGCACGTCCGGTGACTGCTCGAAGAGGATGCGGAAGTCGGGGTCGCCGGCCATCCACATGAGAATAGGACGCCTCCGCACGGAGCGAAACGTCGACATCGTCATGTTCGTTGGTTTCGCGGTGCGCACCGGTCCGCGACCGCGCTCCCATTCCATGCCTCGACGCCCTCGGCTCCCATCCGCGGAGAGCGGCGTTGGCCGGCCCTGGCACTTCTCGAGCGGAGGCGCTCTCGATTCGGTATCGTACGAAGGCTCCGCCGACATGCCTCGCCCTCTTGCGCGCCCGGTGCTCGCGTTCATCGTCCCGATCGTGTCCTCCGCCGCGTGCTGGGCGCCGACCGCGATCGTCCTGCACGTCGAGACGGACCTTCCCTGCGAGCGGGTGACCGCCAGCTCGGTCGCCGTCGTCGTGGCCGGCTCCACCACCGAGCTGTCGGAGGCGAGCCCGTCCGCGAGCTCCAGCGCGTGCAGCTCGAAGGGGGATCGCGCCGACATCGGCTCGCTCGTCATCGTCCCGTCGGGCGACCGCTCGGCTCGCGTCGCCATCAAGGCCGTCGTCGGCGTCGAACGTCCGACCGATGCGTGCCTCGGGGATGAGGTGCAGGGGTGCATCGTGGCGCGCCGCGCAGTGAGCTTCGTCGCGCATGAATCCCTGAAGCTGGCGATCCGCCTCGACCGAGCGTGCCTGGGCGTCCCTTGCGGTGTAGACGAGACGTGCGACCGCGGCAGATGCGTGCCGCTCGACACGTGCACGGGCGAAGGCTGCGACGGGGAGCGCGGGGACCGCGATGGCGGGATCGATCCGGAGCCGCTGGTCTGCGCCCAGGGACGCGCTGATTGCGACGGTGACCCACAGAACGGCTGCGAGGCGGATCTCGCGAGCTCGGCTCACTGCGGCGCATGCGGAAACGATTGCGGATCGCTCGGGTGCATCTCGGGGAGGTGCGAGCCTCTCACGCTCGTCGGCGGGCTCGACAATCCGCGCGGGATCGCGATCGCCGGCGGAGAGGTGTATGTGGGCCTCGACCTCCCCGCTCCGCAAGGCGCTGTGGTGCGATGCCCGCTCGGCGGGTGCAGCAGCGCCGACGTCGTATCGACGGGGCACTCCCACCCCTACGCGTTCACGAGCGACGGGAGCTCGCTCTTCTGGGGCGACGAGCAGCAGGGTGTCTTCCGGTGCACCGCGCCGGGGTGCGCAGGTGCTGCGAAGGTGTGCAACGAGGGCCCGCAGTCGATCGTGGTGAACGGTGGTGACGTCATCGCCGCGTCGTACGCGAACGCGTACGTGGCACGTTGCGTCCCGGGGACTCTCAACCCGATGTACTTCGCGCTTCCCGACGCCGAGCCGACGGTCGTCGCGCGGAGCAGTGACGCGGTGTTCTTCGGCGTGAGCCCGGCGAGCGCTGGGCGTGCGGTGGGCGGCATCGATCGCTGCCCGCTCCCCGCCGGCTGCGGCGCGATGCTGAGGCCTCCGATGTTGTCGCTGAAGCCCGCCGGAGTCAGCCCCAATCAGCCGACCTCGCTGGCGGTCGACGACGCCTTCGTCTACTGGACCGAGTCCTCTTCGGGCAGCGTCATGCGCGTCGCGACCAGCCTCGCAGGAGCGCCGGTGGTCGTCGCCTCCGGCGTCAGGACGCGGTCCGTGGTGCTCGACGCAGAGCACCTGTACTGGATCGATCAGGGATCGAGCGAAGCCGACGGATCGATCCATCGCGCGAACAAAGACGGTTCGAGCCACGTCGTGCTGGCGGACAAGCAGCGTGCGCCCTCGCAGCTCGCGCTGGGGCCCGACACCGAGAAGGTGAAGCGGATCTTCTGGACGTCCCGCGTCTCCCCCGGCGGCCAAGTGCGTTTCGTCGCGCGATGAGCTCGGCGCCGAGCCGCCGTCGACCGACGAGGCGTGGACTCGGCGCGCCGAATGGGCGCGGCTCGCCGTCGGCCGCGAGACCGACGTCTCGCGACCGAGCTCGTTAAGGCTCGATCGCGCCCGCGGCCAACGAGCTTCGTGAGGCGACGCCCGACACGCACCACGACCGCTGCGACGCCGGCGGTGCGGCCCTCGGGGCCGCGTTGCGAGCGCCCCGGTCGGTTCCTACTAATCGGGGGGTGAACGCCGCCCCTCCCATCCCCAGGCGACGATGGCGTCGTTTGGCGATCGCCTCGTCGGCTGCCGCGACGGCGGCGCTGCTGGTCGGCGGGCTCGTCGTCATCCGCTACGTCACCTTCGATCCCAAGCTCTTCGTCGCCGAGGTGGAGGAGCGCCTCAATCCCCTGCGCCCCGCGGCGCTCGACCCGAGTCGCGCCCCCGGAGCGAGCACGAACGCGCGGGCGACGCCGCTGCTCCCGCCGCAGTCGTCGGATCCGGCCGAACGCGTCCGGGAGCACGAGCGGACGACGCGGGCGCTGCGCCACGAGTACCACACGTCGACCGGGCCTTGCTTCCGCTACCCGACGAAAGAGGACGTCACGACCACGACGGAGGGAGCAGAGGCGGCCGTCGACGCCCTCCTCGCCGCGAACCTCGTGGGTCGCGTCGAAGCGCTCGTCCCCGCGGCCGCCCGGTGGACGCTCGAAGCAGACACGGCCGCGCACCGGTCGAGCGCGGACGAGGAGGTCGTCGAGCACTTCGCGAAGGAGGCGGGCCTCTGGACCCGTCTCGGCGTCGCGCTGCACCGGGGAGCCATCCGCGACGCGGCCGCGGTCGCGCTCCAGCCGCGGCTACCTCCTTCCGCGTCCGACGCGCCGCTGTCGGCGGAGGAAGAGGCCCGCGCCAAGCCGATCTGGGAGCGCTTCGGCTACAGCCAGCTCCTCCAGGGCGCGATGCGCGTCCCCCTCCGCATGCACATGGTCGATCTCCGCGTGCCACGCCTCCGCCTCGTCGAGCCGGGGATGTCCCAGAGCGACGTGCGCGCGCGGCTCGGCGCTGCCGAAGAGGACGGCACGCGTTGGCGGTATCGGCGCTTCGGGACCGAGGTGACGTTCGACGAACGAGGAAGCGTCGTCGGGATCGCGTCGGCGCTCGCGCCCGGCGACCAGGTCGTCGTGGACGGCATACCGCAACGCGACCTCGTCGAGACATCCATGGCCCGCGTGTTGGGCAAGCCGCTCCGCGACGGGCAGACGGACGCCGGCGAGGCGGTGCTCGTCTACGGGCTCGGCGATCAGGCACTCTTGCTCGTCTTCGCCAGACAGCTCGTACGAGTCGAGCTATGGCGTAAAGAGCTCGTCTTGCCCGCGGCGCACTGACCGCGGGAGGTGGAGGGCTTCCCGCAGAGCGAAGCGGTGACGCTATCGAACGCCGACGAGCAAGTCTGGCGAGCAGCTGGGCCGCTGCGCGGATTCGATCGGGTGGATACGGACCACGCCGGCGACCGGGATCGGTTCGACCTTCTTCGGTCGTTCGCGCGGCTCAGTTCACGGGTGGCCCCTTCACGTCGCTCAGCGGACGGCTGCCCGCTCCGCCGGCGTAGCCGTAGCTGCTCCAGTCATCCATTCCCCAGACGGTGACGGAGAACGGCCCGTCGCTGCGCGCTTCGTGTCGACCGTAGTTGCAGGTGCCTCCGGCGAACACCTGCGGGGTCCCCACCTTGGTGAGCTGGACCCAGGCGTACTCGTACTCCCCAGCAGCGCCGAGCGGCTTCCAATCGGTGACTTCGCCGGCGCACGCGAGGGTGACCGAGTGGAAGCCCGTCGGGGTCTTGCGGCGCACGAACGTGAGCGTGGTCTCGGCGTACGTAAAGTCCACGAAGAAGATGTAGCGATCGAGGAACTGCGCCGAGGGGATGACGTTGACGAAGTCCGGGTCGCCGAGCCTCCCGTTGAGCGGCGAGCTGCTCGTCATGCTCGCCCCCGTCATGAACAACGCGGCATAGAACGGGTGCACGTCGTCTTGCGATCGGACGGAGACGAGCTCGGTCGTCATGAACGTGACGACCTGACCGCTCTGGAGCTCCTCCGGCGCGCCCGCTGGACGCACCGGATCATACGTCAACTTCGTGCCATTCACCGCGCCGACGAGTCGCCAGGGGACGAGCTCGCGCGCCCCGACGTTCGTCCCCTCGCCGGAGCCGATCCGAGGCCGGTACGGGACGAGCGCGTAGTCGCTTCCCCACTGCGAGACGGGAGGGATCTGCTGCTGGGTCAGATCGCACGCCGAGCTGCTCGCCGGGATGTTCGTGCACTGCGCGCCCCCGAAGAGAGCGACGGGCTTGTTCGCCTCGATGGGGCTCCCGCTCGTGTCGTGTCGCTGGGTGATCTGCAAGACCTCGCCGCGCGCGAGCGTCCAGCTCTGCGTTCTCCCTTGGGCGACGCCAGACACTCCGTAGCCGTCGCCGATGTCCACGTTCGGGCGCATCCGCACCACCGTATCGTCTTCGGCGGCGACGACCTGGATGGTGGGCGCGCCCAAGGACGGCGACGTCCAGGTGCTCACCGCGACGTAGTTCGTCCCCCACGAGGAGATGGGGAGCAACAGCGTCGCCGTCGGGAAGTACGAGCTCGCCCCGCCATACGGATAGATCGAGTACGCGCTCACGGGCGCGTCGGTCGTGAGTCGGAAGGAGCGCGTTCGCGTCGTTCCGTGAGCGATCGGGTCCTCCCGGAGCGCCGGCACGACCGACTTCGGGCACGCCGTCCACCCTTCGCCAGCGCCCGACGCGCTCTCCGCCAAAAAGACGATCGCGACCTTGCCAGGGAGGATCGCCCCCTCGACGGGCGTGTACTCGATGGTCTGAGCGACCTTCTCCGCGTAGTAGGTCGACGGGCCGATCTCGAGCGGGCTCGTGCCGAGCTCCGCCTGAACCGTCACGGGGCGGTCCCACGTGTTGGCGATCATGGCCGCAAAGCAAGATCCTGCGGTGCCACCCATCGTGTCGTCCGGCGGCAACGTGGAGAACGAGCAACCGATCGACCCCTTGGAGAGCTCGGCGCTCGTGCACGCCTCGACGCACGTCCCGTTGCCGCACCCGAGCTCCGGCCCACACTCGCGCAGGACCTCCTCCGTGCCGTCGCAGCGCCGACGGAGGACCTTCTTCAAGTCGCGCGAGCAGCGCACCGTGTCCTGGCACTCGCCTGGCTCGCCTGCATCGTTCGGATCGAACGGAGGCGAGGCGATCTCCTCGATGAAGGCGCTGCGCTCCGACGCGCACGCCGTGATGATGGAAGGCGCGACGCTCGCCGCGAGGAGGGCGAGCCCGAAGAGCCGCAGACCACGGAGCGACGGCCTCATGGGAACACGACGGTCACGGGACTGGCGTGGGCGTCCGGGTCGCGCGTGCCCTGCCCGAGCTCTCCGTTCGAGTTTCCGCCCCAGCACACCACCTTCCCGCCCTGCACGAGCGCACACGTCGCGAACCGGCTCACCACGACTTGCACGGCGCGCTCGGCGAACGCCGTGGCGGGGCCGAAGAGCGGCTTCGGCGCCCCCGATGTTCCTCGTCCGAGCTGACCGAGACTATCGTCGCCGCAGCACTGGATCGTTCCATCCGTCATCCGGACGCACGACACGCTCGAGGTGTTGTTGAAGGAGCTGTTGGTCGCGATCTGCTGCGGGAACGACTTCCCGTCCGTGGCGATCGCGGCCCGAACGGGGAATCGCTCGGTGTCGCGGAGGCCCGTTCCGAGCGCGCCCGCGCTGCTCATCCCCCAGCAATCGACACCACCAGCCGCGATCACGCACGCGCTCGACGTACCGACGGTGACGCTCGTGACGCCGCTCAGCGACGGCAGGACCGTCGGAGCGATGGTCAGCAGCGAGCTCTCTCTCCCCGACGGGACGCCCCATCCAACGACCTTCCCGTCGTTGGTCAGGCCGAAGGCAGATTGATCACCGGAGCCGATGCGCGTGAGCTTGTAGGGACCGAAGTTGCCCCGACCGGGAGCGCCCCAGCTATCGAGCTCGTCGGGGCGTGCCAGTTGGCCGAGGTTGTTCCTGCCCCAGCTATAGACGTCGCCGTTGGCGGCGATCGCATAGGCGCTGAAGAGCCCGACGTCGACGCGCGTCACCGCCGTCGCGATCGCGACGGGGGCAGGTTCCGGGTGCCGCTCGTGATCGAGAGACGCCGCCGGCGCTTCCAGGCCGAGCTGCCCTTCGCCGTTGAACCCCCAGCACCAAAGGTGTCCGTCCGCGCCGCGCGCGCATGTCGTCCTGCCGCCAGCGCTGATCTGACGGATGTTCGTGAGGCCGACGACGGGCAGCGGCGCCGAGCTGGCGCTCGCGTCGACGTCCCCCACCCCGAGCGCCCCGCTCTCGTCGCTGCCCCAGCAACGGACCGTCCCGTCGTCGAGGAGCGCGCAGAAATGGTCGAGGCCAGCCGCGAGCTGCGTAGCGCACGGGGTGCTCGTGCACACGACGGCCTCGTCCGACGCATCGTAGTCGACCTCGGGCGACGCCGCGTCCGTGGCTTGCGCGTCTCTCCCTGGTGTCTCAGGAGGCAACGAGGGCGCGGGCGCGACGCCGTCCACTTCGTCGGCGAACGACGGCCGGGGTTCGGTGTCATCGCACGCGCCGAGCATCATCGCGCCCGCGGGCAGGACGGACGAGACGACAATCAGGACTCGAATGCGATCCATCGATCGATGCTCCTCACGACAGGGACTTCATGACAACAGGGACTTCACGGGTTCTTCGGCGCGCGCTTGTGGAGGGCGATGCCCGCTCCGACGGCCCAGACGTCGTTCGGCCCCGAACCCCAGATGGCGTAGAACGGCTTGTCCAGGGGGATGTCCTCATCGAGCGAAATGGCCGCGGTGCGCCACGCGAGGCCGTCTCCGTGGACGAGCCGTCCGATCTCGGCGGCGCTCCAGATGTCGTTCGATCCGCCGGCCCAGATGGCCGAGATGGCGAGCGTCGTGAAGCCGCCGCTCAGTACGTTGAAAGACTCCGGAGCCCACGAGAACGAGGCGCCTTCGTCGCTGCTTCGTCCCGTGTAACAGGCGCGCCCCGCGAGGCAGAGGGAGACGAGCGTTCGTGACGCGGACGTGCCGCTCGTGAGCGCTACGGCGCCGCTCACGGCGGGTGCGTCGCTCTTCCTCCACGAGAGCCCTCCGGCTCCGTCCGAACCGCGCCGGAGCACCTGCGTGGTCAAGGTCGATTGGGGCGGAGGTCGACCGGGCTTGAACGGTCCAGCTACCGCGCCGGCGGTCCCGACGAGCCAGACGTCGTCGGCGGCCGTTCCCCAGACCTTGGTGAAGCGAGCGGGGAACGCGGCCGCGCCCGGATCGGCTTCACAGCTCACCTCGGCATCGCCGGCGTCCACGTCTGCCGTCGCGCTGGAGCAATGAAGGACGGCGCCGGTGCCGGCGCTCGTCGTGCCGGCGTAGCCAACGGCCCACACGTCGCTGGAGCTCGTGCCCCAAATCGAACGAACGGGCACCGCGGTGGGGACGAACGTCCACGTCAGCGAGCTCGAGCTCGTACCGGTCCCATGAAAGACCCCGCTCTCCCCGCCGACCCAAAGATCGGTGGGGTGGCTCCCCCATACCGCGTAGAGCGCCGTCCCCGCAGCGTAGCTCTGCGCCCACGCGGTCCCGTCCCACCGGAGGACGTTCCCGCCCTCGCTGACCGCCCAGACGACGCCTTCGCCGTCTCCCCACACGTCGCGCAGAGTCTGAGCGTCCGGGACGACGGTGTGACACCAGCCTTCGTCCGTGCAGGTGCGTGGTGGCTTCACGACCTCCGCGTCGAACGCCGCGTCCAGGCCCGCGCCGTCGGCGAGATCCGCGACGGACGAGCCGCCCTCCGCGGGGAGCGCTCCCCCCGGGGCGGCGTCCGACTCGTCCTGCGCGCCGACACTCGCGGGGTGGACGTCACTGCACGCGATCGCGACGGCAGGGACGACGGAGAAGAACAACGCTGCAGACCGACGATGACGATGACGAGTAGCGCTCACGGATTGACTCCTCTCCCGTCGGGCCCGAGGCCTGCGAAGTGCATGACGATCCCGTCGCCGACGGCCCAGACGTCGTTCGGGCCGCTGCCCCAGACGCCGTGCAGGTTTGGCTTCTCGCCTGGAGGGAACGAGCCCGTCGAGAGCGTCCACGCCGTCCCGTCGTAGTGCAGGATCGTGCCGTCGTCGCCGACGGCCCAGACGTCCTTCGGCCCGCTGCCCCACACGGCGCGGAGCGTCGACGACGTCGGCGACTCGACGCTGCCGAGTTGCGCGTCGCCTCCGGCGTAGTGGCGGATTGTCCCGCGCTCACCCACGATCCAGACGTCGCCGGGCCCGCTTCCCCAGATGGCGTAGAGGGCCGACGACGACTGGGTGTCGAGCGCCGTCCAATCCGGGATCTCCGGGTCGTCCGTCGACGACGAGGCGCCGTTCGAGTGCATCACCTTCGACCCGCTCGCCGGGACGCCGTAGCTCGCGGCCCCGACGACCCAGACGTCGCCGGCGCCACTTCCCCAGATCGCCCAGATCGTGTTGTCGCCGCTGACGAGATCCGTCCATGTCGACGGCATCGTCGTCGTGACGCGTGCCCACGAGGTGCCGCCGTCGACGACGACGCTCCTCCAGCCGCTCTCGTTCGAGGAGTTCCTGAAGAACGGCTCTCCGCCGATCCAGATGTCACTCGGTGAGGTGCCCCAGATCGTCCGCAGGACCTTGCCGCGCGCGTCCACACCCATCAGCTCCGAGATCGCGCTCACCGATCGCCACGGCGTGGCCCCTTTGACGAACCCGTCCGCGCGAAACATCTTCGCCGGGGAGCTCACCACCCAGACGTCGTTCGGCCCGGTCCCCCAGACCGCGTAGAGCGCTTGATCCGTGTCGACGTTCGCTGACGTCCACTCGCTCCCGTCCCAGTGGATCACGCTGCCCGCGGCCCCCACGGCCCAGACGTCGTCCTTGCCGCTGCCCCACACGCTGACGAGGCCGAGGCGAGTGTCGTGGTTCGTCTCCACGGGACACCACGCGGCGCCCTCGCACGCGGGCTCTCGCGGCGCGCACGCGTCGCTGCCAGCTTCGCACCCGCCGTCGTCATCGCCGGACGCGCCGCTGCCGTCCGGCGTCGACGCGTCCGACGTGGCCTCGCCGAGGTCCGAGGGGGCGTCTGCGCAACTCCAGACGATCGTCCCGAGCATCAGGCATCCCGCCGCCGCCCCCCAGCAGGCGAGGCGCTCTCCGGCGCCGAAGTGACGGCTCATTTCGTCACCGTTCCCGCGTCGCACTCGACCATGAGGCACGCGCCCCCGATGCACGGCTGCCCCGCCGCGACGTCGCATCGATTCCCGCAAGCGCCGCAGTTCGCGGGGTTGACCTGCAAGTTCGTCTCGCACCCGTTCAACGTGTTGCCGTCGCAATCCCCCCACCCCGGATTACATTCGTATTCGCAG
Organism: Labilithrix sp.; assembly: GCA_019637195.1. Taxonomy (GTDB): domain Bacteria; phylum Myxococcota_A; class Polyangia; order Polyangiales; family Polyangiaceae; genus Labilithrix. The sequence continues at coordinate 41,646 of JAHBWA010000007.1, forward strand.
AAGCCCTTCTTGCAGCTCCCCGGAGCGTTCTCGTAGCCGATCGGCGCCAAGAAATTGATGTACCCGCACGGATGGTCGCAGACTCCACAGTTGGCCGGGTCTGTCTGGAGATTGGCGCAATGCGCTTGGCTGCCCGTACCGCAGAGCGTCTCGCCTGGCGCGCACCCGCAAGCCGGCGGCGCCATCCCCGAAGCGATGCAGGTTTGACCTGAGGCACACGCCTTCGCGCAAGCGCCGCAGTTGTCCTTGTCTGCCGCGAGGTCGACCTCGCAGCCGTCCGCGAGATCGCCGTTGCAGTCAGCCCAGCTGCCCATGCAGAGAAGGCGCCCGCACTCGCCGTCCCGGCAGCCATACCGCATGTTCGGCGGTGGTGGAGGCTCGTCTCCGGTCGAGGGACATTCGTGCCCGCACGCGCCACAGTTGTCGTCGTCGCTGCTGGTGTTGCGACAATCGGCGGAGCCGCAATCCGTCATTCCAGCGGGGCATCCGCAGGAACCGTCGATGCACTGCACACCCGCCGGACACGCCTTGCCGCACGCTCCGCAGTTGGCGGGGTCTCGAAGGAGAGCGACCTCGCATCCGTCGTCGACCAAGCCGTTGCAGTCGGCCGCCCCGTCGCTGCATTCGCGCTTGCACGCTCCGTCGACGCAACGGGTGCGCATGGACAAGAGCGGGAACTCAGGACAGACGTTCCCGCACGCTCCGCAGTTGGCGTTGTCGGTCAGCAGGTTGACGGCGCACTTGTAGCCTGGTCCACCAAAAGCGGTCGGACAGGTATCGTAAGGGGCCTGGCACTCGGTGCCCACGCACGCGAGGATCTTGTCCGAGCCTGATGGCGCGGCGTCCCCTCCGGCGTCCGCCGGCTCCGGCGCGAAGGGCGGAGCCTCCGCGCCCGGCGGGGGACGGTAGGCCACGACGATGTCGTCGGGTGAAGTCGAACAGGCGACGACGACGACACCGAGCACGGCGGCGCTCGTCGTGACCGCGAAGGGACGATAGGTCATGGCGACTCTGTCGAAGAGAGGATCGTCAACAGACGCGCCTCGTAGTGGGTACCAGGATGGGCTGCGAGGAACGCTCTCGTGAGGGCAGCAGCACGCGCGCGGTCGCCTCTCGCGAGGGTCGCCTCGATCTTCATCACCTCGGCTTCGAGCGCGAATTGACCCGCGGGGTACTCACGACCGTACAGATCGACGAACGACAAACAGCCGTCCGCGTCCTCGCTGGACAGAGCCCGCCGCGCCGATACGATGAGCTCCACCTCACGCTGTCGCTTGGCGGCGTCGCTGTGCGCGCTCGACGTGGACCTCGGTGCGCCGGGCGCTGGTCGGGGGGCGGCGGGCGCGCTGGGGAGATCGGCGACCGCCACGACGACGGAGGCCGCCGGCTGCGGTGGTGCCGCCGGCGCGCCCTGCGGCGACGCGAGCGGCGCGACGACCGGAGGAGGAAGGTGGTCGGGAGGCGGCGCGACGAGGGTCCATCCTACGAACGCGGCGACGCCGATCGCGCCGAGGCCTACCGCAGCCCATTTCATCGTGGACCGGGCGGTGGTGCTCGTCACGAGATGCGCGGGCGACTGCGCTTGCGCGTCGAGCGCTCTCAGGAGGTCGGGAAGCGCGGCGCTCGACGGGCGCAGCCGCCGGTGCGCCTCGGCAAGCCGCGCGAACTGCTCGGACTTCTCGATCAATCGAGGGGGCTCTCTCACGGTTCGCCTCGCAGGCTGAGGTGTCGTCGTCGGAGCGAGACCTCGAACTTCGCGCGCGCGCGTCGAAGCCGTGACGTCGCTGTTCCGAGTGGGATTTCGAGGAGCTGCGCGATCTGGACGAGCGATTCGCCTTCGAGCTCGTAGAGCACGAACGTCACGCGCAGATCGTCGGGGAGCGTCTCCAAGAGCTCTGCCAAGAGATCCCGCTGCTCCTTGTCCTCGAGGGAATCTTCCGGGGTCGTGCTCGAGCGCGGCTCCAACACCTCGTCATCGGGGTCTTCGACGAGCGCGACGCGTTGATCGCGGATCTGCCGCCGTCGCACGGCTCTCGCGATGTGCACCGCCGCGCCGAAGAGGTACGACTTCTCGAAGCCGGGGCGGATGTCGTCGAGCTTCCTGGCCGCCACGAGGAATACCTCCTGCGTGGCGTCGTCGAGCTGAGCAGCAGCCACACCGAGGCTGCGCAGAAACTGCCAGACCGCTACAGAGTACTCTCTGGCCGCCGCCGCGAGTCGCGGGTTTGTTGCAGGCCCGCGCGCCATCGCGAAGGTTCTATCCTCGCCCCCTGGCGAGATCGCGGCGACCATACTCCTGAACCGCAGACCTCGCTCGGATCGATCACTTTTTCTAGAAGCGCCATCCGAGGCCGAGACCGGCGGCGGCGCCGACGCGCGGAGGCTCGCTCGCGACTCCGTCGGGATCGACCCTGAGCGCCTCTCTCCGAAGTGGAACCCAAGCCCCGACCGTCGCCTCTACGAAGAGGCGCGCGGTCGGCTGAAAGCGTCCGACGAGGAGGACTCCAGCGTCGAACCACGGGCGACGCCTCGTTCCGGAGTCGGGGACGTTGGGGGCGTGTGCCGCGAGGACGCCGGCGTGCGCGCCGGCACACGGATCCAACGACCAGCGGGCCGAGAGTCGCGCGCGAGCGGGGCAGAGCTCGACCACGGCAGACGTCCACGAGATGTCGACGATGGACGGGGCGGCCTCATGGCTCGTCCGCGTGAGGCTCTGGAGAAAGCCCAACCTTGCGCGCGGCTGGATCCAGGCGATCGGCCGCCACAACGCCAGGTCGAGCTCCACATAGCCTCCGAAGCTCGGGAGCACACCGGAGACGAACGTGTTGACCTCGCCGCGCGCGCCGAGGGCAACCTCGACGGACGGCGGCGCCGCGACGGGCGCTTCGTGGTGAGGAGAGGGCGATCCGACCGCGCGCGACCGGCGCACCGCCGATGAAGGCGCCGGCGGCGACTCGGGCCCGAGCTCGGCGGGCTCCTCTTGCGCTTCCTCGGGAGCCTCGCGGCGGGCGGGCTGGGGATCGAGCGCCAGCACGACCGCGACCGCGAGGGCGGACACGACGTCGTCGCAGGCCGGCGCGTGAACGACCCGGACGACGGGGCGCTCGGCGCCATCTGCCCCTCGGAGCTCGAACGTCGCCCGATACATGTCACGGTCGCGCTCGACGTGGAGCACGAAGGCGCGCGACGGCTCCCCCTCACGCGCGAGCCTCCAGCGCCTCGTGTACGCCGTGACGCGCTCGATGAAGCCCTCCCGGTCGAGGCACTCGCGCGGGGCGACGTACTCGAGTGAGATGGCCTCTTCCCCGCCCTCGCTTGCCAGCGCGACGACCGTCGGCGAGCAGATCGTGCTGCCGAGCACGAAAGCAGAGCCGATGAAGAGCGCGCGCGGCTTTCCCAACGGCGCGCGATTGTATCGCGCGCCGCAACTCCACCAAGGCAAGAGAACGCTTCGACGGCAGACGGACGGCGCCGAAGGGCGGCGCCGGAGGGCGGCGATCCTGGAGAACCGTCCTGTGGACCGCGTCGTGACGTGCACCGCGTGACCGATTGGACGAGGCGTCGCTTCGAGCCAGCCTCGAGCGGTGCCTGCTCACCGACGCCGAGATGAAGCCTGGGCCTTCGCAGTGGCGCGCGCTCCCCGATCCCTTCGACTCGTGGGGCCCGAGCGTGGGCGAGCCATCGATGGTCGCATGACGGACGGAACACCCTTGACGCTGATCGAGCTCGCAGGCTCGCGTCGGACGATGGGCGAGTCCTGCGGCGAGCAGACGGCCACTCCTTCTACGTGACGGACGGGCGGGGACGATCGCGCTCGAGTGTACGGCCAGGCGTTTCCACGCCACGAAGGTGACCTCGAGCGTCTTCGTCCACACGAACCACTGCCTCGTGGAAGAGCATCGCCCCCCTCGACGTGGCCCGCAGGACGGCTCGCTCGACGCGCTCCTCGAGCGAATCTACGCCGTGCCCCGACCGGGCGCGCGCTTTCCCGTCGACGAGAGCGTGCCCTATACGAGGAGACGGCTCGCCTGCAGAGCCAGCTCGCCTGCAGAGCCAGCTCGCCTGCAGAGCCAGCTCGCCTGCAGAGCCGCTCGTCGAGGAACACCACGTCGTGTCGTTCGGCGACGGTGTCGCGGAACGACGGCTCCTCGCTCGCGATCACAGAGCATCTCCCCAGCCACGTCGTGTGCGGAGGGCGCTTCGTCTCGCTCGTCGAGCCTTCGCCAGTCGGGTTCGGAGCAGCTCGTCTCGTGCGGTGCTGCGCGCGGTCCTGCCAGCGTTCGCAGAGCCTGAACACGATGTCCTCGGAGGGGCGCGGCTCCTGCCCACCCTAACGCGACCTCGGACTCCTCAGCGCCTTGCGGCCCTGTCAGCGACCCGAGCATGTCGCGGACGGCCTCCGCGAAGGCGACGAGCACGGCTTCGCGCCAGCCCGTAGCACGGGAAGGACGACCACCGAGACGACGAAGACGACGGCACGCCGTAGCGAACGAGATTTCTCGCCGATGGGTCGTAACGATGACAGCCATCGGCCCTCACGCGCTCCCAGCGTGAAGGAAGCGCACGCCGCTCGACGGGTCGATCCACGGCGGATCGGACCGCGTCGGGTCCACGACCGTTAGGTGGTGGCGAACGGGTGGGGGCCGCGCCGCGCGCGAGGTTCATCCGTCACCGTTCTCGTTTGGCGGCACGCTCCCGCTCGAGCTGCTCCTTGTACGCAATGCTGAAGCGGGTCCACGGTCGAGCCTCGAGCCGCCGGAGCCCGATGGGCTCGCCCGTCCCCTCACAGATGCCGTACGTGTCGCTCTCGAACTTCGCGAGCGCGCGATCGATCTCGACGAGCAGCTTGCGCTCCTTGTCGGCGAGGCGGAGCAAGTATGCCTGATCCTGATGGCGAGTCGCGAGGTCCTCTCGTCGGCCAGATTGTCCGTGTCCTCGGTGGCCTCGCCGAGATGGGCGCGGAGACGGCCGACGACGCTTCGACGCTCCTCCTCGAGCTTCTGCTTGAGGGCGAGCCTGTCACGGGCCGAGAGATCATGCGCCTCGGTCTCTTTTGCGCTGCGAGCACGTGCCATCATCGGTTCTCCTTTGCGGCCAACAGGTGGAGGAGCGATCGTGTCCGCTCGACGAAGCGCCTCACGTCGGGCGTGCGCATCTGGTTCAGCGGCACGTCCGCGGCCAGGACCACGCCTCGGTAGAACGAGAAGAGTCCGCGAGCGATCCGGTCCGAACCTCGGACACCGACGCCGAACGTATTCCGGAAGACATCGCCGTCACGTGAGAGCTGAAGGGAGTATCCCGGGGCACGAACGTCTGCGTGGTAGTGGTCGACCTCCGCCCAACACTCGGGACCATCGGAGGCCACGTGAAGTATCTCGGCGCTCGAGAGGTGAGCGCGCACGAGCGCTTCGGTCTGGACGATCTGCGCGGCGCACGCGTGTGCGTGGATGTTGGGGAGCGTCGTCATGAGGACGAGGCCGCCACGAATCCGCGCCCCTGACAGGGGCTCGCGCGTGCCGCGTGCCGGCAGGATGGTGAAGTCCGCGTCGATCCGATCGCCCGCGGCGAGAACGGCGCCATACAGCTCGATCTCCCTGCTCCCGACGTGAGCGTGCCGGACCGCGTCCTCCTCATCGACGAGATCGTCGTCCTCGATAAGGTCGCCGGCGCCGAGAGAAGTCACCGAGCGCGGCCCCGCGTCCCCGATGACCACGATGGGCTTCGGCTCGAGCGCGTCCGACGCAGCCGTCGAGGCGGCCGAAGGTTGAAGGAACCCGGTGAGGCATGGCCCTAGATCGCGCCATCTGCAACCGTGATGCAATAACATTGCGCGACGCTACCGTCGACCATCGAAACCTCCGCTCGCCCACATAAACGCAATCACCTTGCGTTGACTGAGCGCCGCTCCGTGCTATCGAGGCGCCATGAAGATCCTCGCCACCGGTCTGCTGTCGCTCGGATGGGGGCTCGTCGTCGCGGCGTGCGCGTCGACCGAAACGACCGCGCCGGCCACCACACCGATCCAATCCGAGTCGCCGGCGGCCGAGGACATCGACGACGGCGCCGTCGCCTGCGACGCCTGTTTTCCTCTGGAGGCGTTGCCGGACGAGACCCGCGCGAAGGCGGAGACCATTCTCCTGGAAGCTCTCGATACGGAGGCGCTCTACACGCTCCTCTCGGACCTCAAGCCGATGAGCAGCGGCTTCGCCAGCCTGGCGTTCCCCGCGTCCGAGGTGACCGTCCCCGAGCTCGAGACGCTCCGCGCGATCTTGCAGACCTTCCACTGCACGCCGCGCCTTACGGGGGACGTTCAAGTCTTCGCGACGGCCTTCGAAGGAGAGAAGAGCGCGGAGGCGCTCTTGTTTCATCGTCCACGGTTCGCGGCCACGATCGAAAAGTACGCGAACCCGTTCGAGGCTCTTCAGATCGACGCCTCGATGGAGCCCATCGAGGCAGTCAATCTCGTCGACCGTGATCCGACGTCCAAGCGGTTCAGAGCCTACGGGTACTTCTTCGGGTACCCGAAGCACGCCGTCGACTTCTTCGTGTCGGCCGACGAGAGCGAGAGCTCCACCGGACAGTTCGTGGAGCGGGACTTCGTCCACATCCCCACGTTCGCGAAGGCCGCCGGCGCCTTCACGTACGCGGTCCCGAAGGGGCACGAGTTGAACGCCGCCGATCGCACGCTTCGCGAGAAGGCGGCGCCTGTCCTCGCCGCCTACAAGCAGGCGCGCGCGGAGCACATCGCGAAGGGCAAGGGTGTGGCGCTCCTCCTTCGCGCCGTCTTCGACGACGGCAATGGACGGTGCAAGCCGGAGAACGCCGCGGCCTTCGTCGAGGCACACGGTGCTGTGGCCGAACCGAAGCCGGAGCCCACGTGCGCGGACCCGGGCGACCACTGCTCGTCCGACGCGGACTGCTGCTCCGGCGATTGCCACGGCGACCACTGCCATTGATCGCCAAGGCGCTCAGCGCCGCTTCGTGCCGTGTCGAGGGGTGATCGCGATCTTCATCCCCTGACGCGCGACGAGCGCTCCCGACCACCGCTGCCTCGCGTCGTGGGCAACGCGATCCATGAAGGCGTCGTCGTGGTCAGGATCGTGGTGGAAGATCGCACGCCTCTCGCCCCCCCCGCGGAAAGGCAGAGGCGGACGCCCTCTTCCCACGTCGAATGTCCCCATCCGCGGTGGGACGCTAGCTCCGCGTCGGTGCAGGTGGAGTCGGAACCGCGCGTGCCCGCGTCCGGGACATGGAGCCGCTGCCGCGCCCCCCCCAGAAGGTGAGCTTCACACGCGACCCGCGAGCGGATCTGCGCGCTTCACGAGGCGGCGGAGGCTCTCGCGAATCGCGTCGACCATCGCACGCTCGAGCCCACGTGTGATGCAGACCACCTTCGAAGCCCGCGGTTCGAACGGCCACTTCGACAGGGTCGTCACAGGATAAACGGCGTGCTGGACGGATTGGACGACGATCGGAAGGGGATCGTCGTCGACGAGGAGGATCCCTTTGACGCGGAGGAGGTGCTCGCCATGCACTTGCGTCGCCATCGACAGCCATAGGGCAAACTCCCGGAAGTCGATCGGTCCTTCGATGACCTCGGAGAAGGAGAGCAAGTCCAGGCCGTGGCGCTCGGCTGGCGGGTGGTCGTGCTCATGCTCGTCCGCGGGAGCGACTATGACGACCGGGTGCACCGGCGCCTCGCTGAGGAGCGCGTCGGCGCGAACGACACCGCGGCGAGCGCGGATCCGTGGAGCCAACGGGTTGATGGTTGCCAGGCGCTGCTCGAGCCTCGTCAACGTCGCTGCGTCGGCGAGATCGGCCTTGGTGACCAGGACGCGATCGGCCACGGCCGCCTGCTTCATCGCCTCGGGCTGCGCCGAGAGTGTCCTGTCGCCGAGGCATGCGTCGACGGTCGTCACGACGGCCGAGAGGTGAAAGCATGAACGAAGGAGCCCATTCCTCGCGATCGTGCCGACGATGGGCGTCGGATCGGCGAGGCCCGTCGTCTCGACGACGACGCGGGAAAAGCGCGGGATCTCGCCGCGCTCGGCCTTGACGTGAAGCTCGCAGAGTGCCCGCATGAGATCGTTGCGGACAGAGCAGCAGACGCATCCGGAGGCGAGGACGATGAGGTCCTCGCGAACGCTCTTCACGAGCTCGTGATCGAGGGCGATCTCCCCGAACTCGTTGATCAGGACCGCCGTGTCGCGCGTGGAGGGATCGGCGAGCAGGTGCTTCAAGAGGGTCGTCTTCCCGCTCCCGAGGAAGCCCGTAAGAATCGTCACGGGGACGGTCGGAGGGGGCTGCACGACGGGCGCCCCCTCGCTCGCAGACGCCTCGGTGCGTGGCGTCACAGGTCGTGCGCGCGGCTCGCCATCGGTCCTGCCGCGCATCACGGTCACCCTGGACACGCGGCGCAGGCGAGGATCGGCAGGAGCGTTGCCCACCAACCTCCCTGCGGGGCCGGCGAAGAACGGTGAAGGCAACCGCACGAGCTCCCGCGATGGTGTCGCGCCATGGTGAGAAACTAGAGCAGCGTAGCTTATAATTGCAATCAAATTGCATTAAATCACCCGCCAGGTCGGTACATGGCGCTGTGACGTCGGGTGCGGTTGGCGGCGATGCGACGGACGCGCTCTTGACGTCGACGGGGTCCGCCGCGCCAAACCGCGGAGGGACATCCTCGTGCGCTCCTTCGTCCGGCTGGCGCCATGAGCCGCAAGGAGCTCTGCGCGGCGCTCTCCTGGAGCTCGCTCGATCGAACGACCGTGGATCGGAACCTCATCGCGCTCGCGAACGCGGGGTGCTCGTACGGCTGCGGGTCGGCGAGGCCTCTGGAGGTTTGAGATCCCTCTATCGGTAGGGGGCGGGCCGTGCGGAGCATCCCCACCTCGTGCGCGACGCGTGCGGCCGCCTACACTGCCGACCCCGCGGAAGCGGCTCGCTCCACGGAGACGCGAGCGGCCACCAAGTCGTAGAGATCGTGTCGCTCCGGCGCTGCCTGAGCGGCCGTCCAGGCGAGCTCGCTGAATCAGATGCAACTGGAATACGGAAGTAGTACACTTGCTCGATGCAGCGGACGAACCTCGACCGTTCCGGCACGCGCGTAGCGAAGTCCAGTTCCCGCAAAGCAGGAGCTCCGAGCGTCAAGGACCTTCAGGCGCTCCTGCGTAGCGCTGGGCTTCGAAGCACGACCCCTCGCATCGCGGTCCTCGAGTACTTCCATTCGCACGGCGGCCAGAACAGCCACGCGGAGATCTTCGATGCGCTCGAAGACCGCGGCTTCGACCGGGCCACCATCTATAGGATCCTGATGGACCTTGCCGAGGCGAAGATCCTTTCGCGTGGCGACCTGGGCGATCACGTGTGGCGCTTCGAGCTGAGGAAGGGTGTGAATGGTGTGGAGCACACGGACGAGCACCCGCACTTCGTGTGCGTCGACTGCGGGGAAGTATCGTGCCTGCCGGGTGTCTCCATTCGGCTCGACGGTGCCTCGAAGGCGCCGAAAGCGGTCGCCAAGAAGAAGGTGGAAGTGCAGCTCAAGGGGCGGTGCGACAACTGCGCGTGACCGTCAGGCGATCTCCGCGCGGGAGCCCTCGTGCTCCGGCCCACCGTCGGGAGCCACGCGCTCGAGGTCCCGTCGCTCGCCGTCGACGTGGAGCACTTGGTTTTGGTCGTGCGCCAGGGAGAGCTCCTCGCACGAAGGCCGTAAGCTCGGGGACAGGGGAAGCGAGGACGCACGACCAGGTTACGTGCGGCGCGTGGATGGCCGTGAGTCCGACGCATACACAGCGGACGAGGCCGTCGCGATGAGCTCCATGAATGCCATCCTTCCTAGCTTTGGTCGAAGGTCAGGACGATCCGACGCTCGCCTGTGTGCTCGATGGGCGGGGAGCGATGAACCGCGCCGCGTCCCTCGTTACCGGCGAAGAGCCCCCCCTTGAGAACCACGACGTCGCCGGCACGGGCGCGCTGGATGCTTGCGCCGTGGCGAACGATCCGCGTGTTTGCGCTGTCGATGCACGTATCCTCGGACCCCATCGCGCTGCGATCGGCGTGCCGATCGTCGACCCATTCCGTGCCCGGACCGGCGTAGGTGCAGACGAGGCGAAGCGTCTTGTAGTCGGTATGGAACTTTCGGCACTTGTTGGTCTCGACGGTCGCGAGCGACGCGCGGAGCGATTTCGTCCCGAGGAGATCGCAGAAGCGGGCAGCGAGCGCGACAACGTCGGCGGCCCATGCGCGCGTCTCCGCGCGGTCCGGCAAACCCGCGAACAAGCGTCGCGCCGAAGCAAGGTCGGGCGAGATGCGGGCCGCGAGTTCGTGAACGAGCGTGCGGCTGAGAGCCGTGAGCCAGCGCTCGAGCCGCGGCGGCAGAGAACGTCGCCAGATGCAGACGTTGAGCTCGGGACGAAGAACCCTCGCGGGTCCCGTATCCTGCTTCACGATCGCGAAGCTCGCGGGAGGCTCGTACCGAAGTCGTGCGGTGCTCGAAAGCTGCATGGGGCACTAAGACAGCACATCACGCCTTTATATGCAATACAATTGCATTTGATCGCCGACGTGATACGCCCTCCGCATGTCATCACGACCCCATCGAAGCGCGTCGCCGGAGAGTGAGGGGCATAGCGGCGAAGACGACCTGATCGTCGCCCGAGGGCTTTCGAAGCGCTACGGCGCCGTGAGAGCGCTCGACGACGTCTCGCTCGGCGTCGCCGGTGGCCGCATCCTTGCGTTGCTCGGCGCGAACGGTGCCGGGAAGACGACGACGGTTCATCTTCTGCTCGGGCTCCTGACCCCGACCGTCGGCGTTGCCAAGATTGCCGGCTACGATGTAGCCGCGGATCCCATCCGTGCGCGCCGCTCCTCGGCGTACGTGCCGGATCGCCTCGCGCTCTATCCGCACCTTACGGGCCTCGAGAACCTGACCTACTTTCATCGCGCCGGTGCCGAGACCGAGCGGAGCGCCTCCGAGCTCGCCGACGCGCTTCGTCGCGTAGGGCTCGACGTCGAGGCCCAGCGGCGCCGGGCCTCGACCTACTCGAAGGGCATGTGCCAGAAGGTCGGCCTCGCGATCGCGCTCGCCAAGGGCGCGCGCGCCCTCCTGCTCGACGAGCCGCTCTCCGGCCTCGACCCGAAGGCGGCGAACGAGTTCTGTTCGCTTCTTCGTGAGCTCGCCGATGGCGGCGCCGCGGTACTGATGGCCACGCACGACCTGTTCCGCGCGCACGAGCTCGCGGACGATATAGGCATCATGAAGGAGGGACGGCTCGTCGAGCGCCTCCAGAGCCGAGGCGTGCGCGCGGGTGAGTTGGAGAAGCTCTACCTGGAGCGGATGCGATGACCCCGCGCGCAAAGAGCCGCCCGACGAGCGGTAGCGCGATGAGCCCGACCTCGGTGGTGCGGCACGAGTGGCGAAGCATCATTCGCGATCGGACGTTCATGGCGACGGTCGGGTGCTTGATCCTCCTCCTCGCCGCCGCGTTCGTGTCGGGACGGACGATGCAGCGCGAGCACGAGCGGACGCGTAGCGCGGCGCAGCAGGAGTCGCAGCGGCAGTGGCTGACGCAGGGGGCGAAGAACCCTCACTCGGCGGCGCACTTCGGCATCTACGCCTTCCGACCGCTCTCCGCCCTCGCGCTCTTCGAGCCGGGGATCCACGCCTTCGAGGGGACGTCGGCCTACCTCGAAGCACACAAGGCCAACGACCTGCGTGACGCGCCGAGCGAGGATGCTTCGAGCCTGTCCCGGCTCGGCGGACCGCTACGCCCCGACGCCCTCGCGCATCGAGCGCACGTCCGCGGTCCGCGAGGCGACGCGCATAGCATCCCAGCAAGGGAGCTCGCTCCTGGCGCGCTACTACGAGGATCACCCCGAGCTCGCGCTGGCGGAGGGCGGGCCGCTGAAGGACGACTTCTTCACGCGCCAGGTCGCGATTGCGACACGGGTGGCGGCAGCGCGCGCCCCCGTCGAGGCGCGTTACTTCGAGGCGCTCACGCGCCAGCGCTCCCTTGTCCGGACGTTCTCGCTGGCGTCGCCCGTGGTGCTCGCCGATTGTGTGCTCGCGGACCTGTCGGGCGCGAGCCGCGAGCGAACGGACGCCTTTCGGGAGCAGAGCGACGTCTTCCAGGCGGAGTTCGCGGGATTCTTCGACGACCGGCCCCTCAAGGGACAGAGCCTGACGCCCGCGTCGCTCGACGAGCGCGCTCGCTTTCACTTCCGTGACTCAAGCGACCGCGCGACGAGCTCGCTCCTCGCACTCGCTGCGTGGGCAGCCGCTGCCCTGGTACTCGCCGCGCGTCGCATGCCGCTCGCTTCGAGCCTCGAGACTCAGGTGCAAAGAAATAGCGCTCGCGACTGCGCGAAGAATGAGACCGACCGGTGTCGGCTCCGTCTGCGCGAACAGGTGCCGGGCGCTGCGTGGCCGCATGGACACACGGACGCGTCGAGCCTGCGAACGAATCCAGGTGCGCGCGGCCTTCGTGTCGACACGATCGCGCGCGGCTCGTCGCTGCGAGAAGGGCTGCGGACGTATATGCAATTCAATTGCCGCTTTGAGGATGGTGCGCTAGACGTCGCTGGCATGTGCAGGAAGCCGCGGTTCATCCTCGCTTTGCTCGTGGCACTCGTTAGTTGTGGCACCTCGACCTCGGAAGAGTCCCCAGCTCCGCCGGACTCCAACAGTTCCAACGGTCGGCCCCTACCCGGCGAGCCCGAACCGGTCGAGCCCGAACCGGTCGAGCCCGGACCGGTTGCCGGGTCTTGTCCGGCTGACGAGCTCGCGGTCGATTTGGAGACACATGCTTGCTACCACCTCGAGCATGGGCCATTCGCGTCCGTCGCCACGAGCGCGGAGGCCACGGCACCTTCGGTATCGGAGCCGCACACGGCGTTCACCGTCGACGTGAGCGCCGGCGAAGACCGCTGGCTCTCCTTCAAAGCGAAGTCATCTGCCGTGTATGCCTTCTACTCCGGCCCGAAAGCGAGGATCGTCTTGCGACGGAGTGACGGGCAGCTCATCTCTGCCATGTGCGAAGGCGCGACGAGCGACGCCTGCCCTGCGCTTCCCTACCAGGTCCAGGCGCAGCTGAACGCTGAAGAGACAGTGGGCGTCGCCTTGTTTCCGGACGATGATGCGGAGCAGGTGAAGCTCGTCATCGAGTCCGTCGAATAGTTTGCCCTCGTCCTGTCGACCCCAATCACTCGTGGACGTCCCATCGACGGGGGCTTCCAATCGGTGAGGCGCGCATGAAATCACCGCAATCGAGCTCCATCAGAAACGGTCTCATCTCGTTCGGACGGAGCGCCATGGCTCGCGGCGCTCGTCTATCGCGACCGCTGCTCATCGCATTTGCTTTCGGGTCCCTGCACGTCTCCTGCGCGGAGCAAGATGAACCCCTCGCTTCGAAGCCCAGCTCGGCCGCAAGGCTACGAGCCCGCGTGCTGATCGCGGACGCCCGCGCACCGAGGCTGAGCGTTTGGGATGTCGGCGATCGCGAGACGGTCGGCACCTTCGATCTCGACACACCGGCGGAGGAGCTCGTCGTTTCACACTCCGGCGATACGGCTGCCGTTGTGACGGGCGCCGGCACGACCGCGCGTCTCATGGGTGGCGGCGTCGCCGTGATCCCGCACAAGGACCATATCCACATCTTCAAGTCGCCGCCGGTGCTTCTTGGCGAACCGCTCACCGGCAGCGGTAGGGTGCGCGCATCGTTCGGGGACGCGAAGTGGGCCTTCCTCTTTGCTGCTCAGGACGGCGACTCGCCCGCTGCTGTCGTCAGGCCAGAGCGCTCGTGGGTGCAGAATCGGGGTGAGTCCGTCGCCCTCGACATCGTCGCTCACCGCGGGGACGTGCTTCCGTTCGGGGGTTCCTATCTCGCAACCCGACCGACAGGCGACGGAGTCGACGCCATCGGGGAAGATGGCGCAGCGGCGCCGCTCTTCGAGTGTGACGGCCTCGACGGAGCGACCACCACCGGGAAGATCGCGGCGTTCGCTTGCGATTCCGGCTTCATCGTCATCGGGGCTGACCGACGACCGAGCGCGCCGGTCCCGCACCCGATCGGCACTCGGGTCCGCGCTCTGTCGTCACTCCACAACCAGAAGTGGGCGTTCGGTCGGGATGCGACGGGGAAGACCGTCATCGTCGATCTCGAAGCGCGAACCGCGACGTCAATCGAGCACGGCGCCGACGTCTGCGAAGCCGTTCTCGAGGTTGGCGAGCGCGGACGCCTGCTCGCGCTCCGCGCTTCCGGTGCCCTGGAGCAGATCGACCTCACCACCGGGCGCGTGGTCGGCTCGCTCTCCGTGGTCGCGCCGTTCGAGTGCACTGCTCCCGAGCGCCCACACGTCGTCGGCACGCCGGGGTCGGCGTGGGTCTCGTCCCCGCAGACAGCCGAGGTCCTCCAGATCGACTCCAACGCAGGCTCGATCGCGTCGCGGGTGAGTTTCGGAGGGACTCCGAGCAAGCTCGCGCTGTTCGGTCTCGACGCGCGCAACGCCGAGCTTTCGCTGGGAAACGACGACTTGAGCGACTGAGTCAGCGCTCTTGATTCGCGAACCTCCTCACGCGTTCGGACGAGCACCGCGGCGCCCGATTCGCCGGCGTCGGCGCAGACCTGGAGGTATCGACGGCAGCCCGTGAGGAGTTCGCGCATCGCGCGGCCGCGGTGGTCCTGAGTCACGTTGGCGTGACGGTCCTGCCGAACGCGCTCGATGCGATTCGCATCGGGACAGTACGGCGGGCAGGAATGGGTGTCGACAGCCCCACGAATCGCCATCTCCACCCGATTCGTGATCGACGATTGCGCTCGGTGATCTTGCTTCATCGAGCCCCGCTCGCTTCGCTGCAGGACCGCACGTCTGTCGCGCTGGCGAGCGCGTCGCGGAGCCATCAGCTCCGCTTCGCGGAGATGGGCACGATCAGCGTCGAGGGCGCGGAGGCGCGGGGAAACCGTGCAGCTCCGAGGATCGTGCCGATGCTGGCGATCAACCTTTCGCGTTCTTCTGGGGCGCGGCTGGTGCTCTCGATCGTATCCGTGAGCGTGTCGATGCTGGTCACCTCGCCCGACGGCCCGACGTTCAGGCGGCTGATGACTGTCCCGTCGGCGTCCTCGAGCGAAGAGAGCTTCTCCGCCAGCAGCCGGTGACGCTCCCGGACGACAGGCACGACCTCCGCCATCGACAGCGCACCTTCGATCTGGAGCGTGGGCGGCTCGAACCATCCGTGGAGGACCACGCGGCTGTCGCGCGGATCCTGCGAACCTCGCACCTCGCGCACGCCATGAGGAAAGCGACCGTCGAACACGACGAGCTGCCCGTACTCGGCAGGGACCTCCTGCAAGAGCCGGCGGCTCCCGGCGCCGAGGTCCTCTCCGCGCAAGAATCGGGCGCTCTGCCAGTAGTCGAGGAGATCGACGTTGGCGATCTGCGTCTCGCCACCCGAGAACCCACGGCTCTCCCAGCGGGTGAGAGAGAACACCCACGCCCAGGGCCCGTGCGCGACGTCGGCGTGCAGCTCCTGCCGACAGCCGTTGACGTAGTAGCTGAGCCACCAGGAGTTCACGAGGTTGCATCCGAGGGTCGCCTTGCCCCACGAGCAGAGTCGTTCCTCGAAGGCCGAAAACAACTCTCGCGCGAAGAACGAGCGCGCCGGTGTCCGGAGGTAGTTGTACTGACCGTCGACGTTCCAGTAGTTCCACGAGTAATGCTTGGGCGTGATCACGTCGGGGTCCACCGCGCCGTCGAAGGTCGAGCGAAGCGCGTCGACGCCCGAGAAGAACGAGGGGACGATGACCAATCTACGATTTGCGCTCATGCGAACAGCGGGGCAACGATCGGTTGCTTGGAGAGGTCGGAGAGGAAGCGTGTGAGCGTGGGCCTCGCGCGTTCGACGTCGTCGTCGTCGTAGCTGCGCTTGATTTCATCCAGCATTCGCTCGAACGGAAGCTTTTGGAGCGCCAGCTCGAAGAGCTCCATCTGGAGCGGGTCGAGCGAGAACCCGAGGCTCGCCTCCTCGAGCAACGCCCCCGTGAGCTCGGTCGCCTTTCTCCCTGCCGGCGTCCCCGGGAACCGTGCGCCCAGGAGAGCGAGGATGCGGTCTCCGGTCGGAACGTTGAGGAGGAGGGCGATGAACAACCGCAGCTCGGGATCAGTGATCTTCTTTCGGAGCAGGGTGAGGTGTCTGTCGCGCACCTGCCGGTCGAGGGCCGCGACGAACGGCTCGAGGCGCTTCCCGTGCACGGAGAGAGCCCGGTCTTGAACCTGCGCGAACAGCTGGCGATGCTCGAGCAACGCCCGGTGAGCGTTCAGGACCATGAAGAACGCCGTCGCGAGGTCCGAGCCGCCGACGAGGTCCGCGACGACGTCGGCGTAGCGCTCGGGGTCGACCCGGGCCAGAGCCCGCAGGATCTCGTCGCTTCGGCCATTTACCCGATCCATGAAGAACGGATCGAACGATATGCCCGGGTGAAGGTACGAATACTGAGGATTGTACTCGTCGTCCCTCTGGGTCCGAACGACCACCGAGACCGAGGGATGCTCGAGGTGAAACAGGGAATGGATGAACTCCCGGCGTGCGCGGATCGCGCGAACGCTGCCGCGGCGCAAGAACTCGACCTCTCGAACGTCGAGTCGGCCGCGCTGCAGACGAGAGTTGATCCGCTCCTCCTCGACGAATCCATACGTCGTGTGCACGCTGCCCCCCTCGAGGACGCCAAACGCGCCTGTGAATGCATGCTGATGGATCGATGTCGTCGATGAGAACCATGTGTACGCGTCGACGACGAAGCGCTTCCCCCAGTACAAGGTGAGCGGCGGTTCACCGAACGTCGATCCCTGGTCGAGCTGCTGCGGCAAGTCGGGAAGCCCGACGGCCCAGGCGTAGAGGTCGGCGACCGAGAAGCTCTCGAGGAGCTCCGTCTCGCGGAGCATTCGTTCGGCGATGTCCGGGAACGCCTCCTCTCGATAGTCCGCTCTTCGGTATGCAGCATCGACACGACGAGCAAGTTCGTCGACGGCGAGCCCGACGTCGACTCGATTCGCGCTAGCCGACGCCGCTCTCATAGCTTTGGCGTAATGTGACGTTGTCACGCGTATGACTCCTGGTTCGATGTCGCGACGTTGAGGTATCCAAGGACGAGCAGGGCGCCGATCGCCTCGCGCGGACGGATCGGCCGCCGAAGCGAGCTCAGCTTTCGCTCGAGCTCGCCGATCGCAACCGGCCGTCTCGCGAGGGAGAGGAGACCGAAGATCTCCGCGTCGATCTCGACGCTCTCGACTGACTCGCCCTCATGTACGAGGATCGTCGGGGCGCGGTCGGGGATCGGCGACAGTAGCCCGATTCGTCGCGAAGTGACGATCGGCACGTCGGCGCCGAGGCCGCTCATCGCTCGAGCAGTCACTCTCCCCGCGGCGCGTTCCTTCCGCGCCGCGGCCTTGACCTCCACATCGTCAGAGAACGCCCAGTACAGGCGAGCCCTCGCGATGTCGTTCGAGACCCGAGCTTCGATCCGGCCGGCTCCAGAGCCACACGCGGACGCGTAGAGCGCTCCAGACGCCGCCGAAGCGAGCGCCTCGCGCAGCGTCTTGCGATCGACCCCCCTCGACGAGTCAGGCAACGCGGCAGACGCCGCGGCGTCGAGCATCGCCTCGAATGCTCGACCGAACGGCCTCAGGTGGCGCGCGTTCGGGAGCCATGGGAAGGACGCGGCAGCTCGCGCTCGCGCGTGGTCGTCGAGCACGAGGCAGACGAGGGCCCCGAGGGCGCTGGTGAACAGGCCGTCGCCGACGTCATCCATCGGATGTGCGTGGAGCGCCGCCTCGATCTGCTGATGAAGCGCGTCCGCAGGCTGGTGATGT
The DNA here is from genome assembly GCA_019637195.1 of Labilithrix sp. Lineage (GTDB taxonomy): Bacteria > Myxococcota_A > Polyangia > Polyangiales > Polyangiaceae > Labilithrix. Next base: position 59,508 of record JAHBWA010000007.1, read on the forward strand.
CCTGCTGACCGGAGGGCCAAGAGCGTGCTCGGGTCGCCATGGCACGCCGCCAGCGATCCGATGCCCCCGGTCCTGGCCTCCCGCAGCAGGTGATCCATCGCTCGTCTCCGGGTGCGAGCTCCCTCCGCGCCGGAAGCCGAGGCCAGGAAGATGCCGAACGAGCCGTGGCAGTAGCTGCTGTTCGCCGCCGGCGGGGCCGCCGGATCGTTGCGATCATCAAGCCAGCCCTCGCTGCATTCGTCCTCGCGCGACGCGACGTAGGAGCGAAGACCGGCAGCGATCAGACGCCCCGCGCCGCGCGATGACGTCACCCGCTCGAGCGCCCAGGCGACTCCGCTCGCTCCGTGCGTGAGGCCGAGCAGCGGCCGCCGACAGCCGGGTGAGCGGATCGCCAGTCCACGGGGTGCGAGAAGGACGGTCTCCCCCAGCCGCCTGCCGAGACTTGCGATGACGTCCTCGCGGGGAGCCCGGCCGGCCAGCGTCGCGACGCTGGAGAGCGTCAGCGCCTGTCCGGCGAGGCCGCCGTGCAGGTCGGCATCGGTCGTCGCTCCATCCGCGATGGATTGTTCGAGCCGCGGGAGCAGAGCGCTCGCGACCTTCGCGACATCGAACGCGGTGCCCTCGGCCACACGCGCCAAGAGCTCGAGCTCCGAGCCGACGCCGTCGAGATAGTCTGCCTCCGCCGCCTGTCCGCAGAGCATGTCGGCGAGCCCGAGGGCGATGCGAGCGCGGTCGCCTCTCGCCCGCGGCGCGACATGATCGAGGACGAGCCACGCATACGCGAGACCAGCCCCGCCTCCGTACACCCCCCGCCGAGGTGCCGCGCGCGTCCGAAACGTGATCGTCGTGCGAGACCGCTCGGTGCAGGCGTCGAGGGCGGCGAGCGCGCGCTCGATCGTCGAGGAGAGCTCCCTCACGACATCATCTCCAACGTCCGCCGGAGCCGCAGGATCGCGTCGAGCTCGGTCAAGCCTCCGAGGCCGAGGCGGTTGTGCAGGTTGTGCAGGTGGCGCATCGAGATCCGCCATCGGCGCACCACCGGCAGGTGGCGAAGCGCCGCCTCTGCGGCGCGAGCCGACACGTGCAGCGGGACGAGCGCTTCGTCGAGCCGAGTGTCGTCGAACGCGAAGACGCCATCGAGGAGCTCGCGATGTCGACTCATGGCCCCTTCGACGCTCTCTTCGACCGCTCCGCGAAAGCGGGTGAGCCGCGCGCCGTCGATCTCGAGCATCGACGCCATCCCAGTGGCGAAGTCGTCGAGGAGCACCAATCGGTGCTCCGCCTTCACGAGCGCCCCAACCAGGATCGCTCCTGCGAGCAGCGCCGCGGCGGGTCTCGGGATCTCCTCAGCGAGCAGCGCGCAGACCAGCTTCGATGAAGCGACGTCGAGTGCGTGCGCGCTGTCGATCGCGCGCGGACCGCCGACCCGGTGACTGTCGGGGCGATAACACGCTCGCTCGACGATGAAGCTCGCGCCGCGGCGCCAGTCCGGCGCGATTGTCGCCGCGATCCGCAGACGGAGGTGCGGCCGAGGCTGCGACCAGCGGACGAAGAAGAACTCCGCGTCGGCCAGCGACGGGACGAGCTCTTTCGCGACGAGGTCGTCGATGTCCCCGTTCGGGAAGGCGCGATAGCCACGGAATTTCACGCGCGGCCTCTCCAGTGCTCGACGTAGACCTCCGCGGAGAACGAACCGCCCTCCACCACGATCCCGGATCGCGGGAATGCCTCTTCGACGACGAGCTCTCCCCCCTCGCGGGCCCATGTTCGCATGAGGTCATCGACCGCGATGCGAGAGCCGAGGTGGATGTACCGCGGCTTGTGGGCAGCTCGACTCTGACCTGCGCCCGCCGGGAGGTTCACGAACTGTTCGTCCGGGAGGTCGAGCGTCTTGGCCAAGCTCAGATAGGCGTCGCGACGGGCCGCCTCCGTCTTGAAGGATTGCGGGACCGCTACCCTCCATCTTCGTCGCGCGAGGACGACCCCGCTCGGCCCGACGATGCGCGGACAAGAGACGGCACCACCCTCGGTCTCCTCCTCGTTCGCGCTGCGGACGCTGTCAAGCCATCCATTCACGTCGTACACCGGCCCTCGAGTGAGCTGCCGGAGGAGCCAATCGATCCGCCCTCGGTCGTCGCTCGTGAGTCGGAGGTTCGCCAAGCGCAGGCGACCTCGGGTCCGGTGACGAAGCACGAAGCCGCTCGGCTCCCGGACGACTATCAGGTCCTCGAGCCTGATCCGGCTGTCTTCGGGTGTCGCGGGATCGTCGGTTGCCCCCGGCAGCGCGATCGAGGGGAGGCCCAGGTAGGGGTGAGAGTCTGCGGCATGATCCGAGAGGAGCTCGAAGAGCCCGAACGCTCGCGCGTACTGTTCGTTCTGCTCCCGCAAGGCGGTGAGCGCCTCCCCCGGGACCCCTCGCAGAAAGCGGCCGAACCCGCGCCCGAACCCGGGGCCCGCCGCCGAGAGGGCGAGCTCCAGAGCTCCCGCGGTCTGTCCTACCGCGAGCCACATTCCGACCGATATCGGGGCGTGCTCGGCCGGCGCGCGCTCCGGTAGCGCCAGCCTGAGGACCCCGTCCCCTTTCTGCACGACGCCTTCGGTTGTTGTTGCAGGACCGTGTTCGGCAGGCGCGCGCATGACCTCGTCGGGTACCCGCAGAGCAGCCTCCACCACATCGAGGAAAGGGAGCGCCTCGGCGTCGATGACGCTGTCGAGCCACTGGGTCGCGGCCTCGCTGAGGCGATGAGGTGTCGCGATGAACCGCGCGACGGAGGCGACGTCCTCGGCGGCGGCGGCGACCGCTTGTCGGTCGAATCGATGCCGTAGTCCGCCGTAACGATCCTCGGCGAAGACGTCCGTCGTCAGCCAAGCATCAGGCGGGAGGACCGCGCGCAGCTGCGCCTCGGCTTCCGCGACCGCGTCGAGCCGCTCCTCGAGGCTGCTTGCGCGACCGTAGCGCTCACCGCAACGGCGAAGCTGTTCCGATCCGGGATCGTGCGCAGCGAGGGCGAGCGTCGGGCTCCGGAGCTCCGCCCGGTCGTCCCACTCCAGGATGCCGGCCTCGAGAAGCGCCGACCTGCTCGAGGATGCGCTGGGTCCGGCGTCGCGAAGCCAGTCTCCGGCGGACCGGTCTGTCTCGAGCATGGAGGCGAGGGGCGCGGCGACCGCTCTCATCGCCCAAGCTCCGGTCCCCATAGCAAGGAATACGGTCCTCTCCGGGCGCTTCGAGAGCGTGGCGTTCCACCGGACGGGTATCGCTGAATCTTCGAGCGCTCGCCCCTGTAGCCGCGTCCGCAGACGCCGGACCAACGTCTGCCCGAGCTCGACCCATGATGAAGGTGGAGCCTCGCGCCAGCTGGTCACCAACGGCTCATCATCTAGCTCCCCCAGCTCGACGCCCGTGAATCGACCGAAGGGCGAGGCCTTCTTGCACGCCCGGGTCAGGTATCGATGAGCGGTGTACGCCATGTGTCTCGCGCGCTTGTTCCAGTGCACGACATCACTCTCGAACGTCGACAGGTTCTCGAGGAAGGTCCGGCTGCTGCCGGTCAAGAGGGGAAGGAACTCCGGGCTGCGAGCCGCCTCCACGACTGCCCTGCACTCCGCCGCGAGAGACTCCGTCGCCGCGCCTCCTCGGCCGAAGGTCCGCGCCAGCGTCTCCGTGGGGACGAGCGCCCGTCTCACCAGCACGAACGAGAACAGCTCCGTCGTCATGGCTCGGGCTTCCGAGTTGGTTCGGCCGCGGGAGCGGACGGCCCGTTCACGATGACGTGGCGGAGCGGCCCGAGGATGCGGGTGAGGAGCCGCACGTCATCGGTGACGATGCTGGCGGAGCCGCTCATGCCCTGCTTGAAATCGAGCGCACGGCCGTAGCTCGTCTCGAGCCCCGCCGGGAAGTCGAGTGTCACGAGGAGCTCGCTTCGTCTGCTCGCCGCCGAGATATCGCGGACGCGCGCGCCTACCGTCCCGAACTGGGACGGCGGATGACTGTCGAACCGCACCCGGACCGACTGGCCGACGCGGACGCGCCCGGCCCCGACCTGCGGGAGCGTGACGCGCCCGACGAGGTCCATCGACTCCGGGACGACATACAGCACTTCGTCAGCGGTCTTGATCCGCTGATCGGGGCCCCATACCTCGAAGAACGACACGCGTCCGCTCGTGGGAGCGCGGAGGGCGAATCGATACATCCACTCCGCGACGACGGCTTGAAGCTTACGGAACGCCTCGCGAACGGCGCGTTCTGCGCTCCTCGTGCGTTCCAAACGGAGCTGGCTGAGCTCTGCGGTCGCTCGCTCGCTCGCGAGTCGCGAGAGCTTGTTGCGCAGGAGCGTCGCCTCGAGCTCCTTCAGCCGCGTCTGCTCTTCGAGCCACTTCCGCTCGGACTCAGCCTGTAGCACGATCGGCAACCCGCCACGCGTCGCGAGCTCGCGGTCACGCTCGACCTGCGACGCGAGCAGCTGGAGCGACTTCGCGAGCATCTCGCGCTCCGCCCCTACCGTCGCCTCGAGGGCATCGTGACCTCCGAGCTCTTTTCGATATACCCCCAACCTCAGATCGAAACCCTCCAGCGCGCGGAAGGCCCGCTCGTCTTCCACGCTCTGCACGAACGCCGATACGACCGCACGTAGCTCGCCGAGCTCCCAGCTCGGGTCGATCGCCGCGGCGATACTCCCGGCATCTCTCTCGAGCTCCGGGGACAACCGATCGATCGCCCGGCTCAAGGCGAGGACGTGTTCGCCCCGCGCGCTGCTCTCGACGATCGCGAGGATCTTCCCTCGCTCCACTGACTCACCTTCGCTAACGTAGAGGTTCTCGAGTCTCCCGTCGGCGCGCGCCGCGACGGGCACGGGTGGGTCGTGACTCGTGACGACGACCCGGCCATCCACGACTTCAGGCCAGCGAATCCACGAAAGGAGCCCGGTGACGATCACCGAAGAGAGCACCACCGCGGCGATGCCCTGTCGAAGGAGGCGGCTCGGCGTGCCTTCGAGCACCTCACGGATCTCCCCCGAGCGGACATCGAACGACTCGAGCCGCTTCCGTGACGATCGCCGGGGAGCAGCAGCGGCTGCACCGTTCAGCTTCTGGACCGCCCCTTGGACCGTCACGACCCCAGCTCCAGCTGATTCTTGACGAGATCGTAGTAGCGGCCCTTGCGCGCCACGAGTGCAGCGTGAGTGCCCATTTCGCTGACGCGCCCCTGATCGAGGACCACGATCTGATCCGCCGATTGCACGGTGCTGAGCCGATGGGCAATGACGACGACCGTTCGACCGACGAATACCTTCTGCAGCGCGTCGTGAATCATGCGCTCGTTCTTGGCATCGAGGGCGCTCGTGGCCTCGTCGAAGAGAAGGATGGGCGACTCCTTGTAGAGGGCGCGGGCGATGAGCAGCCGTTGCTTCTGGCCCGCGCTGAGCGACTGGCCGTCAGCGCCGATCTTCGTGTTCCACCCGAGAGGCAGCGCCTCCACGAACTCACGCGCTGCCGCGCTGTCGAGGGCCCGGACCAGGCGCTCCCGGTCCACCCGCTCGTGACCGAGCGCCACGTTGTGTGCGATCGTGTCGTTGAACATGAAACCGTCCTGCAGCACTGCGCCCATCTTGGATCGCCATTCGTCGATCGGCGCACGCGAGAGCTCGGTGCCCCCGTACGAGATGGTCCCCTCACTCGGCTCGTAGAACCGCAGCAAGAGCCGCAGAAGCGTGGTCTTGCCGCTGCCGCTCGCGCCGACGATCGCCGTCACGCGCGATGCAGGGATGCACAGATTCAACTGATGGAGAACCGCTTCCCCCTCACGCATCCCTGGATATCGAAACGTGAGATCGTGCAGCACGATGTCGTGAGCTTCGTCGGGCAGAGGCGAGGTCGCGGACGGGTCGGCCGCCTCATCGACGGTCGAATGAACCTCCTCGAGCCGCTCGAGGGAGATGCGCGCGTCCTGAAACGCCTTGTTGAACGCGACGATCTGGCGAAGCGGGCCCGTCGTCTGACCGAGGAGGAACTGGGTCGCGAGCATCTGCCCCAACGTCATCCGCCCCTCGATGACCTCACGGGCGACAAGGAGCGTGGCGATGACGTCCTTTCCCTCGATGAGGAGGGTCGCGCCCGCATCCTGCCACTGCTCGAGCGTCAACCCCGCGACGCTGAGCCGGAATAGCCGCGCCTGGACAGCCTCCCATTCCCAACGTTTGCTACGCTCGGCGTCCGCCAGTTTCAGCTCGGGCAGGCCCGATACCAGCTGTATCAGTTTTCCCTGCGCGTCCGCCGACTGGTTGAAGCGCTTGAAGTCCAGTTCCCTCCTCTTCGCCGAGAACAGGGCGATCCAGACGCCGACGACGGCGGTCACCACGAGGAAGACCAGCGCGAGCTGGCCGTTGAGCACGAGCAGCGCGACCGCGGCGACGCCTATATGCAGAACCGAGAACAGCGCGCCGAGGAGCGATGTGGTCAGAAAGCGCTCGATTCGCCCGTTGTCCCCGATCCGTTGGAGGACGTCCCCCAGACTTCGAACATCGAAGAACGAGATCGGAAGCCTCATGAGCTTGAAGAGGTAGTCGGAGACGATCGCGATGCTCATCCGCGCTCCCACGTAGAGCAGCAGCCTCGACCGCAAGAGCTCGACGACCGTGCGACTGGTCAAGAGCGCAACCTGCGCGAGGAGCAGGACGGTCACGACGCGGAGGTCCTGATAGCCGATCCCGAGATCGACGACGGCCTGGGTCAGGAACGGGAGCGCGATGCCGGACGCGATGCTGTATGCGAGCGCGAGCGCGATGTTGCGAAGCTCGGCGGCGTGACTGGCGGCGTAGCGCCCGAGGCGGTCGAGTCCGACCTCGCCGGTCGGCTCGTTCGCCAGGATCTCGTCCATCCGCTTCGTGGGCTCGAGGAAGAGCGCGGTGCCGAGCCTCCCGCGATCCGAGGTCTGAGTGACGGCCCAAGCCTCCTCGAACTCCCCCGTGGAGTAGCGAACCACGCCATGGGCGGGATCACGGACGAGGACGTGGTCCTTGCCGAATTTGTCCACCACCACGAAGTGGGACTGCTGCCAGTGCGCGATGAACGGCGTCTTCACGTAGCGACACCGCTCGAGGGGCAGCTGAGCCGCGACGGTCCGAATCCCGAGCGCCTCTGCCGCGCGCGAGAGACTGCGAATCGAGACGCCCTGCTTCCCGAGGTCACAGAGCTCGCGCACGCGTGTGATCCCGACGCGTGCGCCGAACGTCAACAGGACCATGCGGAGGCACGTAGGCCCGCAGTCCATCGCATCTCGCTGCAGCTCGACTGGAGGAGAGAACATGGCTCCGAAAATGAGAGCCCGGCAGCGGAGGGGAAGCCTCCGCTGCCGGCCGTCGGTGGCGACGACCCCGACGAGGACGGTCCTGCAAGGCCGAACGAGGGCAAAGGCCCTCGCCGCTAGCTCACGAAGGCCGCGTCACTTCACTATTCGGCCGTACGGACCGCGATCGAGCTCGCCTTGCAGTGCGTAGGGCACTTCGTCGGCGCATAGGGAGGATGCCCGCCGATGAGGTCGCGCTGCTCCTCTTCGGTGAGCGTGGTAACGAGATCATCAACCTTGAGGTCTTCGAGAGTGAACTTCTTCTTGGTGTTCATGGCAGTTATCTTTCTTTGACTGTACTGCGTTTGTACTGCGTTTACGGAGAGGCCTTCGCTTGCAGGTGAGCCTCGTCGTCGGTGGGGAAGGAGGACGCACGTCCTCCTTCGAGCCGGCAGCTTCGTGCGAGCCGGCCCTGCGGGAGCTCGTTTGGATCGGGGTCGCCCTCGTCGTCCGACGATCGCCCCGCCGCGCCGCCTATCGGCTAGATCGGACCGTCGACGTGGTCGACTGTAGTGTCTGCGAACGACGTCCCGGGAAGCGCCTCGATCGGGGTCAAGGTCACTCCGCGGGTGACGCGGGTCGTCCCCTCGTCGGGCGCGGGCTTGCTGGTCGCGTCCTGGTACCACCCGACGATCGTGCCCGCCGCGTTGATCCCGAAGAGTTGTTCGATGCGCCACGACTCCGCCGTCGGGCGCTTGAAGGGGAGGCGTACGTACGCCCAGCCCTTCTCGGGATGCCAGAGAAGTCCCTTCATGCGATCAGTCATCGAGCGCGGGTGGACTTCACTATCGTTGAGACGTTTGACCGCACCGACGATCACGCCGCTTGCATTCACCCCCCTGCATTGCACGAACTCCGGATCACCGTCGGTGAATGGAATGACGGAGAACCCGCTCACCGCGCCGGCATCGGGCCCCTCGTCCACAACCGGTACGGTTGGCTTCCCCTGGAAGCATCGCTGCGGTCCGCTGTAGCCGTCACTCGAGTTGTCGACGATCCCGATGATCGTCCCCTGGTCGTTGATCGCTGCCCCATATGAGTGCCCATATCCGTCGACAGCGATCGGGATGCGAGCGCCGCCTCGAGGCCACACGAATCCCGTGTACGACGTGTAGTCGTACGTGAAGCCCACGATCGTCCCGTCACTCTTCATTCGCTCGAGTGTGCAATCGCCCAGGCCGTCACCCATGTCACAGTGCCGAGCGTACGCGCCGGCCTTCCAGGTGAAGCCTTGGAAGCGGCCGTCAGCGAGGTACTGGGCGAGCACAGTGCCATCGTCCGCGAGCCCGCGAACGAGCCAATACTCAGAGGCCACCGGTGGCTCGATGAAGGTGCGCAGCCCCGCCTCGCTGACGAACACGAGCTTGCCGCTATCGGGCCCGCGCTCCATCACGCCAACGCGGTCTCCGGCAGCGTTCATGTCGGTCCACGAGATGTCATCATCCGACTCGACGGCGTACAGCTGCCCGTGCGCGACGGTCCCCGCCGACGGGAGCACCGTCACGACCACCTCGGCCCGCGCCTCGTGGCCGTTCAGCCGCGCGACGTACTCGAAGGAATCGTCACCAGCGAACGCCTCTGCCGGAGTGTACGTGATCTTCCCGCGCTCGACGACTGCGCTCCCACGTTTTGCCGGCGTGACGATCGCGAGCTCGGCTCCCACGGCGCCGGTGTCGTTCGCCAGCACGTCGATCGTGACCGGGGTCTCGCGCGTCGTCCGCGCGGAGTCCTTCGACGCGGATGCGTCGACCGGCACCGCGCCGTCCGGGGCCGTCGCGTCCGCCCCGGGAGGGTCTACGAGAGAGGCCTCCTCATCACTGCAGCCCGCCAAGACGATGCCGCCGCTCGACGTGGCGAGTACGACGACGCCGGCAAGGCGCATACGAACAGACAGAGCATTCAGCATTCTTCCGCTTCCATTTCCTGGCGAGCCGTTCCGCCGCTACGTATCTAGAATCGAGACCGAGACATTGTTGCAATTAAATTGCATCCACAGTCAAGCGTCATCGGTGAACGACCCAGGTTCGTTCGTAGACGATGTGAAGGTCGTCAACTGGTGTCGGCCCCAGCGTGAGCACGTAGGTCCCGACTTTCGCGAGATCGAGCTGGACGAAGCTCACGAGGCTCGGGCACTTGCTCGTGCGGTCCGCGAACGACACCGGTACCGGCGAGCCGTCAGGGTCGGTCACCCGCACCGGAACGAGCCGACTCATGTGGAGCGTGGCCTTGCCGGGCCGCGCATTCGACAGCTCGAGGTGCGAACTGTCACCGCCGGCGTCCCGCGTGACGCGGTAGTTCGTGTGCGTGCGCACGATCGCTCCGGCCGTCCCGAGGGTGTCGCTCGCGACGATGGCCACGGACGGGTCATTGGTGTGTCCGCACGCATGGGCGAGCCCCGGGTCCGTCGGCTCTGGGGCGGGCGAGTAGCGAATCCGTGAGGTCGATGGGATCGGAGTGAGCGAGACCGCTCGCCAGGATCCGCTGACGTCGCGCGCGCTGCCCAGGAGCACTCCGGGCTCGCCCGAGCCGAGCAGCCGGGTGCCCCACGCACGATCGACGCGGACCTCGCATGGCGAAGTGCTCGCGACGTAGCCCCACGTTTCGCCCGAGCTCCGATCGATCTCTCCCAAGCGCGTGCCGGTGAGATCGCGGCCAGATAGACAACCGCTGCTCGGCTCCGGAAGCCAGGCGGCCACGGCCCCGGGAGCTCGGACGAAGGCGCGACGATGACCTGCAGCCGTTCCGCATCCGACGACGGTGCCGGCGTCTTCGATGAAACGAGCGCTCGAGTCATCCGCGTCCGCAGGCCCCACGAGCTCGCAAGTCGCTTCGTCGTGCGTCGCGCACTGGATCGCTCGCTGTGAGCTCCCCTCCCATCGGGCGCCGGCGAGCATCCCCGCGCTCTCGAAGAACAGCTCTGCAGCCGACGTCCATGGAAGGACGGTCGTGCTCTTCGTCGCGATGTCGAAGTAGGCCGGCGCAGGGGCGCCGGTCGCCCGAACCGATCCCCATACGTTCGTCCCGCTTCGGTGGCGCGCAGTAGACTCCGTAGCGCCCACTGGGACCGGAAGGCCGACGGTCATCTGCCCGGTCGTCCACTCGAAGGCGGCCGTCCCCGCGACCGTCGATTCCGTCCCGAAGTGGCGGCCCGAATCGCTCGACCAGGCCTCCGCGACCCGAACTTCGCTTGCGGCGTCGGCGAGAGGTGAGTCGGTCTCGTAGGCGACGTCGCAGACGTACGCCCAAGGTCGGGGGTCGACGGTTACGTTGACCTTCGCGTGTGCGGCTCCCGTCTCGGAGCCGACCTCGATCGTCGTCGAGCCGCTCGCTCTTCGAAGAGCATCGACCGTTAGAACGGAGCCATCGACGCGCGAGGCGAGCGCCGGTGCACCGGCGTCGGTGACTCGAGGGAGGTGACCACCGTCCAGCCAGTCGTCGAAGGAGATCGAGACACGTGCGCGGGGCGCGAGACGGACCTCGAGCACCTCGTCGAACGCGGCGCCGTCAGCGGCGGCGGCGTCGACGCTCGGCGATGCGTCCGCCGCCGATCTTGCTCCTTCGTCATCTCGAGCGAGCCCTCCAGACTCGGAGCACCCCAGAATCGCCCCGAGCGCGATCGGTCGAATCATCCACGAGATGTGCATGGCGGATGATGTAACACGATTGCATTTGATCTTGCAGTACCGTAGATCGACACGGCATGCGTTTATCGCGAATCGTGCGCATTTTCGCAGCGCTCGCGGCGGTGCCCGTCATCACGAGCGGACGAACGGCCTCGGCGCAAGGAGAAGTTCGTCATGTCTCGCTGGCAGAGGTGCGCCGCGCTGCGCTCAAGAATGGCGTCGCCGTTGCCGCGGCTCGTGCAACCGAGAGGAGTCTCGCCGCGCGCGCCCTCTCGATCCGTGGTGATTTCGACACTTCCGTTGGCGCCGGACTGACGGCGCGCTCCAACACGATGCCCGGCGTGAGCGACTCTGATTTCGTCGCCGGCTTCGACCGACGAGTCGCCGGCCAGGTGCGCGCTGCTCGTGCGCTCGAGACCGGCGGAACATTCAGCGTCGCGTTGGGCCAGCAGCGGACCGAGACCAGCATCGCGACTCAGGGCGGAACTCAGGAGGGCCGCACCACCTTCGATCCGACGACGAGCGCAACGCTGGTCCATCCGCTCCTTCGCGGCTTTGGTATTGGTCCGACCCTCGCTCCGCGACGTGCGATCGACGAGCGCTCTCGGTCTGCGTCCGCGCTGCGCGCGCAGGCCCAGCTCGACGCAGAGTTGGAGGCCGTCATTGCCTACGCCCGACTGGTCCAGGCCCGCGCCGAGCGTCGTGTGCGTCGAGACGGCATCGCCACCAATCGCGAGCAGCTGACGCTGGTGCGCGCGCTCGTCGCCTCCGGACGTGCAGCCGTGGGCGACGTCGCGGCGGTCGAGCGGAGTCTCCGAATGCGCGAGGCCGACGAGACCGTGCTCGACGCCGAGGTCGCCTTGCGTTCGGCGGAGCTCCTGCGCGCGATGGGCGGTTCGCCACGAGACATCCTAGAGACCGAGGTCGTGCCTGCGGATCCGCTCCCGCCCCCCGAGCCGAGGGCGAGCGCGGAGCTCGCTGCGCGCGCGCTCGCCAAGAACCCTCTCCTCGTCGCTGCGCGCGCCGAGCTCAGCGCCGCGGGGTATGACGCCCGCTTCGCCGCGAGCCAATCCCTGGTTCGTCTCGACCTGACCGCCGCGGTGTCACTCGTCGGGCGAGAGCGCTCCCTTCCTGCCAGCACGGGACAACTCCTATCCGGACATGCCCCAGGGTACTTCGTCGGGCTCGACCTCTCGATTCCCCTCGGGAACCGCACCGCTCGCGGCAATGAAGCCGCGGCAAACGCCGAGGTCGATCGGCGCTCGGCCGAGCTCCGAGATCGTGAACGCGAGCTGTGCGTCGCTCTCGCAGGTGCTATCGCGGCGGAGCGGGCGGCCGCCGAGCGGGTCGCTCTCGCCTCCAGCGCCGAGGCTGCCGCAGAGTCGACCCTGCGCCTCGAAGAGGATCGCATGTTGGCCGGGAGGAGCTCGACGAGCGATGTACTCCTTCGTCAACAAGAGCTCTTCGACACGCGCCTCGTCGCGATCCGTGCACGAACGGACGTCGCCATCGCGGGGGCGGCGATAGCCGTGCTCTCTGTCGCCTCCGAGTCCGAGCTGCAAGCGCCATGATGCCGAGACACATCGACGACCTCCTGTGCGACTTTCGACTCTCCGAGTTCACGAAGACGGCATTCGAGACCGAAGTCTGGTTTGGTCAGCTCGCCGACAGAGAGCTCGTCAAAGTGCTTTGGTGTGACGGCCTCGGGATCGAGGACGCGCTCCTGCGGGAGGGCGCGCGGCTCGATCGCGAGGACGTCCGCGTCGTTCGGGACGGCGTCCTGCTTCGCACGGGTACGCTCGCGAACGAGCGCCGCGCCCCGCTCGGGGAACCGGACGCGGAGGCGATCGAGGAAGTCGTTCGCGGGGGACACACCCTCGCGGTCACCCTCAACCACCGACGCGGAGCGATGGGCGCGGTCGTCGCGCTCGTCGAGGAGGCGTTTCGGTGTTCGTCGCACGCGGTCGTCTACATCACGCCACCGGTGGCACGAGGCTTCGACCTTCACCACGACGAGGACGACGTCTTCGTCGTCCAGCTCGAGGGGTCGAAGCTCTGGCGATGGGCTCCTCCGGAGGTGCGCTGGCCGTTCGCGTCGGGCCGTCACGAGAGCGTCGATGTCGAGCGACTTCGGACGGCCTCTCTCCGCGCCGGGGACGTCCTTTACCTTCCCCGCGGGACCATCCACGCCGCCGAGACGACGGGCGACGCCTCGGTCCACCTGACCATGTCGCTCCCGCTAACGCGTGTGTTTCAGCGGGATCTTCAGGCTTGCATCCTGGCGCTCGGGGAGAGGGCGGATCGTGAGCTCGCTGTAGACACCTGGGATGACCCTTCGTCGGAAGACGATCTCGTGACGGAGCTCGTCGACACGATCGCGACGCTCGAGCTCAACGAGCTCTCGGGCGCCGCGGAGCGGATTCGAACGAACCGGTTCTGGCTCGAGCGCGCGCTGCGGGGCACGCGATGATGAAGAGTGTCGCCGAGGCCATCCGTGCTGTGACCCCAGGGGAGCTCCGTCGCGTCCCCCTTTCGGCTGGAGCGCTCGCTTCAGGGCTGGAGTCCGCGACGAACCTGCGGCAAGGGCTCGAACACCACCTCCGCGCACGTGTCGTGGCGAGGCCGCTCGAGCGAATCGAACGGAGCGAGCACCTGCACGACGATACGAACGTCGACCTCCTGTGGTTCGAGGTGTCCGGCCGGTCGCTCATCGTCCTCGTTTCAGGCGTGGCTACCCTGGACGAGAACGGCGATCTGGAACCTGGGGCGGCAATCGCCGCAAACGGCCCGCTTCGCTTCGGCGCAGCGAGTCCGTGCTGCATGATCATCTGTGAGATCAGCTTCCCGACGTGGCGAGACTGGCTCACCGAGACCTACTTTTGCCGCGCCGCGCGAGCTCCGGAGTCTCGCCGATATGCGCTCGGTGCGTCGCCCTCGCCATCACCTCCGACGGCGATCGAGGTCCGCGAGGGGCTCCGCGCCCTCGCCCGGCAGTGGCACGCTCGACGGTGTGCGAGGTCGACTCCCGAGGTCGGCTCCGTCTCCGAGCAGCCGGATCCATCTTCCATCCTCGTGCGTCGCCCGGAGTCCGTTCTCCGCGTCGCGCGCGCCGGAGGGCGGAGTCATCTCGTCTGCGGACGGAACGTGGAGACGTGCGCGGTCAGCGAGGAGCACGAGCTCGTGCTTCGATTCATCATGACCCAGGACCGCTTCGGAAGAGAGGACTTGCCGGTCGAGATGAGCGGGGACGTCTTCGTGGCGGTGGCCAGCCGCCTGATCGCGATCGGGGCGTTCCGCATCCAATGACGACGCGAACAAGCAGGGCGCTGTCGCTCGACCTCGCTCCCATCATCGGCCCGAGAGACGCAGGGCTGGCGGCCGAGCTCCTGCCCTCCCTGCTCTCGTGCGGCTTCGACGCCGAGCGTGGGTACGAGCTGGCGACCCGATACGCCGACGAGCATCACCTCCACGACCTCATCGATCCGAGCGCGCTGCGCACGGGCGGTGTCCTCGCTCGCGAGCGTTTGCTCTGGCCGGTCCCCTTCGGACCGTGGTTCTTGCGCGCTGACGCGGCGACGCCGGCATCGAGTCGTGTGCTCCGCCTCGACGTCCGTGCGCTGCCCACGGTCGGTGAGGCGTTCCGGTCGATCGGCGATCCGGATGGATCCGGGCTCCTCGGAGAGCTGCTTGGTGAACCTTACGCTACCGGGCTCGGCGCGACCGAGCTTTGGGGTGGGAGCGCCGTGCGCCTTCGGCCGGGTCTCCATCGTGGACCGCACGCCGAGCTGCTCATAGCCTCGGAGGAGGCCTGCGTCGTCGTCGATCCGATCCGGCTCTCCTCGATGCCAGCGATGCGATCGACGTCGATGAGCTTCCCGCCGGTCGACGCCGTGCTCTTTACTCACGGTCACGGGGATCACTTTCATCTGCCCACGCTCCTCGCGGTCGCCCGCCACGCGGAGGTTCCCGTCTTGTGCCCGGACGTCCCGACGACCAATCTCCTGACGCGCTCGTCGTTCGCCGAACAACTGCGGGCATGTGGACAGCGCGCGCTCGTCGCTCGACCAGGTCTGATCCACGTAGCCGGCGACATCCGGATCGAGCCCATGCCCTTCCACGGTGAACAGCCCACCGCGCAAGGAGCGGGCCCCGATCCACGCGTGCGAAACTGGGGATGCACTTACTGGGTCGAGACCCCGCAGATGCGCCTCGCCGTCCTCGCCGACGCCGGACGAGACCCGTCCGGCGACATGGCCGACGTCGTCTCCGCGGTGGCCGAGCGCCGAGGTCCACCCGACGTGGTGGTCTCATGCCTTCGGACGTTCCCGTCGCCCTTCTACGGGGGCCTCCCCCTCGATTGGCTGACCCTCGATATCGACCAGCTCCGCGCCCTCGAGCGGATGTTTCGCGCCGGCGTCCTGCCTCCCGTCACACTGGGACCGAAGGGGCTCGCCGAGCTCGCGAGCCGTGCTGGCGCTCGCTGGGCGGCGCCATACGCGCATGGCCTCGCGGAGGACGGAGGCGCGATCCTCGACATCGGGTGGGGAGAGGGCGAACCCTCCGAAGAGTCGGTCGTCAGAGATCTCGAGCATCAGCTCGCCGCTCTCGACGGTGGCGCACGCGCGCTGCGCTGGAACGTCGGCGAGCACGCGAACCTGGCGGGGTCGGCGCGTTGAGGTTGCTCAACGCGACTTCATCGGCCGAAGTAGGTCCGCGTCGCAGAGGGTCCGGAGCGCGACGTGCATCTGGCCCAGCCCCAAGCCGACGTTCCGCCCGATCAAGTCGTTCGGGGAGAATGTCCCGTACAGCGTCGTGAGCGCACGTGCGAGCGGCCAAAGCGGCTCGTCGATCGCCAGCGTCGCGCCGCTCGCGGTGGTCAGGTGCCCGGTCGACTCGTCGAACGTCGCGGGGACGTCTTCACGCCAGCGATACCTCGGCGCCTGGAAAGCGAGGGCGACCTCCTCGAAAGACAGCTCCTTCAGTCGCTCGACCGCGAGCGGCAAGAGCTCGTCGATCTGGGCTGCCATCCCAGATCGCGTGCCGGCGCTGAGGGCGCCGAACGGATAGGCGCGAAATCGCGCGTCCTCGCGGAGCCGAACGGCAAGTGCCTGCGCGATGAGCTGATACCAACAGCGTGGCTTGAACGTGAAGTTCACCCCGAAGCAGGCGGTCTCTGCGTGAGTCTCGTGCCAGATACCACGAGGCAGGAACACGACGCTGCCGGCCCGCGCGACCTCGCGCTGAATCGGGTCCGCCGGAGGTACGGGCGGCGCACCGCGCTTCGAGATGGCAGACTCCAGCCAGGGCGAGTGCCCGACCACGAACGACTGCTCCGGCGCCTCGATCTGGTCATTCAGCGCGAGCTGCCAGTGCTTCGATCCCGACAGGAGCACGTTGAAGTTGACGTCGAAGTCATAGTGCATGGACGAGCTCGCGCCCGGCGCGGAGGCGAACGCCTCGCAGACGAGGCTCGAGACCGGGAGGCCGACATCCGAGGCCAGCTGGGTCCGAAACGGGAGCAGTTCGGGCACATGACGTTCGACGTTCGTGAAGTAGAGAGTGTCTCCGCGTCGGTAGAAGTCGATGGCCACGCGGCTCGGTACCGCGGAGCGGAACCCGTCCGGGCCGAATAGAACGACCTCGCTGTCGGAAGGCGTCACGCCCAGCAACGCTTCCACGTTCTCCAGGGCGGGGATCGCCGCGAGGCCTCCGAACCGGTCAACCGATCCGTGGGAGACGTGGCTCGCGTGAGGCCATCGTTCGGAGAGGAAGGTCGCGAGCGGCAGGGGACTAACGAGCGCCGCGAGCCCAAACCCACGGGCAACGGCGCCCGACATCGGCGGACGTCTCTCCGTCATTGCTCCCCCTCCGCGGACGCCGCCACGAGCAGCCCGAGCTCCGCGAGATGCACGGCGATCGATCTCACGTCGACGTCTCCCTCGAGGAGCGTGGCTGCGTCCTCGGTGGTCCTCGGCCTTTGGAACGCCCCGAGGACGGAGAACAGCGGGCCGGCGAGGTCCGCACGCACGTGCCACGCCTGTGAGTCCGGCGTCGCGCGATAGAAGACGACATGCGTAGGAGTCCATCGGGCACGCGCGTCGGGCGCCACGCAGAACCGTGCGTTTTGCCTTTCGTCGACGACGAACGGCGATCGTTCGATGACGCTCTCAATCCGCCTCTGCCGGACGGCCTCGTCGACCATCGCCAGAGCGATCAGTTTCGGTCGCTCCCTCGCCCAGCGACGAACATCCGCCCGCCGGTGCTCGCCGTAGAGAGCGGGGAGGAGCTCGTCGACCGGAAAGAGCGCGCGCTCATAACCGCACGCAGCGAGCGCGCGTGACGCACGAGGCCGAACGACATAGCCGTGCGTGCAGTACGAGAAGGTCGTACGAACCACGCCGTCGATCACCTCCGACGAGTCGATACTTCCGGCTCCTCTGCCGAGGTAGAGTAGGTCCCAGTCGATCCCCCTACCCGCAAGCTCCTCGATCGTGGCGGCGGTGCGGAGCGCTGCGGCTTCGTCGCACGGCTCGGCGTCGTCCTCGAACACGAGCGTGTCGCGCGCATCGAGCTGCGCGTCGCGCCAGACGGCGAGGTGGCTGAGGGCGCAGCCGATCTCTCCGCGGCGGAGCTCACGCCGGTCCCAAGGGTTCGCCGCCGTCGGCTGACACCACCCCGGGAACAGGGCGCCCCCCAACGACTCCAACTCGGCCGCCGTCAGCCGGGCTCCGTCGACGGCATCGTGAATCTGCATCTCGGCGATCGCCTCGAACGGCCGGAGCGCTTCGATGACCGCCACGCGCCGTTCCGCCTGCGTAGCCAGACTGATGATCACGCCGCGCAGCGCCTTGGAATCGCGCGCGCGCGATAGGCGCCGGCTCAAACGCGCCCCCCGTCCTCAGACTCCATGAGACGCCCCCTTACCACGTCCAATCACAAACGCAATACGATTGCGCCATCATGCGCTACGCTGATGTCAGTCCGCGGCGCCCGGAGCCACGCGCGGAGGCGCATGAGCGACACCGCAGAAATGAGAGGAACTGGACAATGCATGTCTTTGACGACGTCCTCGAACCCAGCGTGGTCGAGGAGTACCGCAGACAGATCGAGCTTCACTACGCGACTCAGTTGGAGGCCGGCCAGCCCCCGCTCCTCTGGTACCCGACCCGCAACACAGACATCACGGACCACCCCGTCGTCGATGTCTTGAGATCGTTCATCGAAGCCCGACTTCGCCTTCGTCTCACCTGCTATCAGGCCGAGCTCCAGACGTGGCCGATCGGCGTGGAGTCAGAGCCGCACATTCACACGAAAGGGCGCGAGATTGGTGACTACAACAGCCTCCTCTACTTGAACGATGAATTTACGGGCGGTGAATTCTTCGCGGAGCCGGGGATCCGCGTTCGCCCCGTTCGCAACCGGCTGACCTTCTTCGACGGTAGCAAGCACTATCATGGGATTACGAAGGTTGGCGGTTGCCATCGATACACGATGATCCTCTGGTGGCGAGACACGCAGCCGTACTGAGGTGAGCTGCCCCGTGCGGCGCGCGTCCGAACGAACGGTTGGAAAGGCCGGCGTCTCTCCGACGCGGTCTACGAGCGACTGCAGCTCTCGGCGACGGCGCCGTCGCGCCTCGACCTCCGACCACGCTCCGTGTGCCATAGGACCCGCCGGTCCGGCACGATCGCGGACGAACGCCATGCCCTCAGGTCGTAGATCAGGGTACGGTTACGAGGATACAAGACTTCGTGGGGATCCCCGCGAGTGTTGCTCCCGATTCGGCGCCGCGCCGATGCCCTCTTTCCCGGCACGCCAGCGGCCGAAGCGCTGACGTTCATGCGCCTGCGGGCGCTCGAATCCAGCAAGCTCAACCTCCTCAGCTGCGCGCGACGAGGAAGTGGCAGGAGGCATTGAACCGCACGGGTCTGTCGGCGCCCCCGGAGAGCGCTTCGAAGGTCGAAAGCACGGTGCTCTCGACCGCGGCGATCTCCTCTCGCGAGCAAGTCGCGAAGAGCGGGCCCGAGAGCGGACTCTCGCGCATCATGCTCCACATAGCGCGCGGCGTCGGCGCCGTCAGGACCGCATCGAAGACCGACACCTCGGGTTCAACGAACCCTGCGGCGGAGACCTCCTTGACGAGCCCCTCCGCCGTGGTGATGTCGAGCCAACTCGGCCGAGGGATCGACGCTCGCACGCGGTCAGGTAGCGACGCCATCACGGGTTCCATCTGGAGCCGCAAGAGTGCGTTGT
Organism: Labilithrix sp.; assembly: GCA_019637195.1. Taxonomy (GTDB): domain Bacteria; phylum Myxococcota_A; class Polyangia; order Polyangiales; family Polyangiaceae; genus Labilithrix. The sequence goes on from JAHBWA010000007.1 coordinate 78,726, forward strand.
CTTCCGGTCCTCGCCACACCGCGGTCGCGAGGAGTCCGCCGGAACGCAGCACCCGCGCGGCTTCACCCCAGCCGGCCTGTCGATCAGGAAAGAGGAAGATGCCGAACGCCGAGAAGACGGCGTCGAAGCTCGCCGCCTCGAAGCCGAGCGCCTGCCCGTCCTGGACCTCGCATCGAACAACGTCGCCGGCACCGAGGACGCTGAGGTTCCGGCGCGCGAGCTCCACCATCTCGGAGGAGAAGTCCGTCGCGACGACGCTCCCGCGCACCCCCTCCGATCTCCCCTCTTCGAGGCAGTGCAAGACCGCCGCACGGGAGAGCTCGCCATTCCCACACGCGACCTCGAGAATGCGGGCCCCCTTCGGAAGCCGGCCCGCCACGGCGGCAAACAACGACTGGGCCATGTATCCCGTGAACGGCGCGCCGAGACGGGCGTACGTCTCGGCGTGTCGATTCCAGGCCTTGGAAAGATCGCCGCTGCTCATCGCTCACCTCCGGTCCACACGGGGAAGGGATCTAGAAACGTCGCCCACACCTCAGGGCCCTTCGCCATCTCCTCGTCGGTAAGCTGGCATTGCGCGAGGCCTTCGAGGAGCGTCCCTCGGTCCATTTCGGCGCCGATGAAGACCAGCTCCTGCCGCCGGTCTCCCCACGGCTCTTCCCAGTCTGCCTCGATCTGGCCAAGGGACTCGGGATCGTCGGGCCAGTCGCTCTTGGGGAGCGCCGCGTGCCATATGCCCGCGGGCTCTACCGAGGCCGAGCCGCCCGCCTGTGACCAGCTCCCCATGATCACCATGCGCGTCGCGAGCCAGAAGAACCCCTTCGAGCGGACGACACCGTCCCATCCGGAGTGGAGGAACGTCCAGAAACGTTCGGGGTGGAACGGTCGGCGCGCACGATAGACGAAGCTCGAGATCCCGTACTCCTCCGTCTCCGGAACGTGCTCGCCGCGCATCTCCTTCATCCAGCCGGGCGCCAGCGCGGCCTTCTCGAAGTCGAAGAGGTTGGTGTCGAGGATCGCCCGCGGCGAGATCCGGCCGCGCTCCGCCTCGAGGATGATCGCCTCCGGGTTCAGGCGTCGGAGCATCGCTTCGAGGTGCGCGACGTCGTTACCGCTGACGAGATCGATCTTGTTGATGATGAGTACGTTCGCGAACTCGACCTGCTCGACGAGCAGATCCACAACGGTCCGTTCGTCGTTCTCACTCAGCGCCGCCTTGCGCGCTGAGAGATCGTCCTCGCTCCGCCAGTCGTCGAGGAACGTCTTTGCGTCGACGATGGTGACCATCGTATCGAGCCGCGCGATGTCCGAGAGGTTGGCCTTCGACGTCTCGTCCTCGAACGTGAAGGTCTCCGCCACGGGGAGCGGCTCGGAAATTCCGGTCGACTCGATGAGGAGGTAGTCGAATCGGTCCTCCTTCGCAAGCTTGGCGACCTCGATCAGTAGGTCCTCTCGCAGCGAGCAACAGATGCATCCATTTTGCATCTCTACGAGCTTCTCGTCGACCCGCCGAAGCGCGCTGCTTCCGCTCTTGACGAGCTGCGCGTCGATGTTGATCTCACTCATGTCGTTGACGATAACCGCGATCCGCATCCCCTCACGGTTCTGAAGGACGTGATTGAGGAGCGTCGTCTTGCCAGCTCCGAGAAACCCGGAGAGAACAGTGACGGGCAAACGCTGGTTCGGCATGACGCCTCCTGTAGCATTAAGCAATTGAGTTGCAACTAAGTCGGCCTCGGCTGCGAAATGGCACGTGTTCGACTGGAGAGCGCTCGTCGTCAGGGAGGGCGGTCACGATCCGTAGCGAGGCAGGCCGTAGCGGTCCCCGAGCAGACCGCGTGATGGCGATGGAGCTCCGCTATGCGGGGCCGTGTGATCGGCCGCTCCGATCCGGGCGATCTGCGACCAGAGGTTCGAGCGCAGGAAACTTCGTAAGCCACGGGCCAGCGGATACGAGGTCGGCGAAGCGCCGATGGGACGAAGGCCAGGAGGCGCAACTCCCGGCCTTCCATGTCGAGCGAGGACACGTCGACCGACGCAGCCTTGCTGCGGTGGCGTCGGTGAAGAGCGCTACGTGGCGGTTCCAGAAGGGCTGCCGCGCGCTCTAGTCAACTGCGTCGAGGGACGGCGATCCCCCGAAGCTCGTCTGCCGCTGATCGGGCGAGCGCGGTCAGTCGCAACTCTCGCAGCGGCCGGTGATCTGCACGTCGACGACGCCCCGAACGATGCGCGGCGGGATCCGTACGGATTCACGGGGGAGGCAGGTGACGGTCTTACACACGACGCATGTGAAGTGAGGGTGAGGGTCGTGGCCCATCGAGCCGCTACGCAGCTCGAAGCGCCACGTCCCATCGCCGCCGTTCGAACGATCGACGAGGCCGGCCTCGGTGAGCGCGACGAGGACGCGCCAGACCGTCACCTTATCGAGGCTCTCGCCCTCGAGCCGCTGGGCAACCTCGGAGTGGCTCATCGGGCCTTTGGCCCCGCTGAGCTCGCGGAGGACCGATAGTCGCCCGGAGGTCACCTTGAGCTTGGCCTCACGGAGCTGCTCACGGAACGCCGTCTCGGCAGGCTGTCGCCGCGAGGCGACTTCGCTCGGAGAGCCTCGCCGGGCTCGTGGTCTTTCGGTGGCGGTCTTCATTCGCTTCTTCAGGTGATGAAGTATCCGCCAACCGACCGCCACGCGCAAGCCGTCCTGATCGAGAGCAGCCGACGAGGCGCCGCTGCTCGCGGGGCGGGCTCCCGCGCAAGAGTTGCTCACTTGAGCAACTCTTGGCCACGAAGCAATAGCATTGCATTAAGCTCTTCGTTGCCGCACGCTCCAGGGCGAGACGTGGCCAACGCGCCACGACGCAAGGAGCGTGCGTGACATCACCTCGGCAATCGCCCCAAGGACCATGTGGGCCGAGCGAACATCCGCGCCGTGCCGCACGCGGCGGGAAACAGAAAGGCGCTCGAACACGCGCGGACGTCGTTCAAACGGTCGCACGCATCTTCGTCGCCACCGGAGACCCGCACCGACTTCGGTTGCTCCTGTTGCTCCTGGATGGCCCCTTGTCCATCGGAGAGCTCGCGAGGGCGACAGGGCGCACGGTGTCGCTCGTGTCGCAGCAGATGCGCGTCCTACGCGACGCCAAGCTAGCGAAGGCGAGCCGGGCAGGCAGGACGATCGTCTATGCCGTCATCGATCGAAGGATGCACGTGCTCCTCGAAACGTGCATCGGTCACGCGATGAAGAGCGGACGGTCCCCCTGACGCTCACTGCGTGCACGCGGCGACGCACTCGCCCTTCTTGGCGGCGCACTCCTCCTCGGTACGGCCCTCGGCATGGGAGAACTCGTCGCACTCGCGCGCCTTTTCGTTCGACTGCATGACCTTGACGCAGTCATCATGAAACGCTTCGCATGACGCCGGCATCTCGTGGTGATGGTCGTGTTCTTCCCCTTCATGATCGTGATCGTCCGAGCATGCGTAGAGCGGTCCAACGAGGAGACCAAGGGCGAGCAAACCGACGGAGAGAGAACGAACTTTCACGGAGACCTCCTTCGAGCTCGTCTCGCGAGCTCGAAGGCGCTGTACCACGACACCTCACCATGATGCAATTTTATTGCATCTTTGAGCAAAGTGATCGCGGCTCGGCTCACAGTCGTGAAATGGTGCAGAGCCCCAGCCCGTTCAAGTGGGCTTGCCCAGCCGACGTCGCGAGCATGAAGGCGCGGAGGGTCTGCTCCGGAAGCGGGACGCTCCCCGGATTGTAGAGGATGCGGTTACCCTCGTCGTCGACGAGCGGGCGCCCGTCCGGGCCGCGCAGGTCAGAGAGCGCCTGCGTCGCGAGCACATCGAACGCCACCTTGCCGGCATCGTTCGCGGTCGCCGCGATGGCGTCGAACCTCAAGTTCGCTACCTCCGTCCCGAGCGTGTCCCAGAACAGGTGATCGAGGTGGAACGTGATCTCGACGTCTGTCGTCGTGTTGTTACGCACGACGACGCCCTCGGTGTTGTCGAGCCCGTTCGTGCAATTGGTCGCCCGCGTCGGGTTCGCGAGGCCCCAGGCGAAGGACACCGAACGACCGCTCTTCTCCGCGGTCCCTTCGATCCAGTAGTTGAAGCCTTCCTGCTGCATCCGCGCGAGGTCCTCCGCAGCTACCTGCCCAACGGCCTTCGCCGTTGGCGGCGGCGGAAGGACGCGAAAGCCGAACCGCTCCCAGCGGCGTGCCGTGAGCCCTTCCTGCAGGAAGATGATCGGATCGCCGAGGTGCAGATCGGCGACGAAGACGTCCGGCGAGGCGAACGCGTCGACGTCGTCCGCGGTCGCGAGGCGGAGATCCCCGACGCTGACGAGGTACTTCGAGAAGCGCACCGCCCAGCCGTCGACGAAGCGGATCTCCGCCCCGTTCTTCACGTAAGGGTAGCCCTCCTTTACCGCCCCCTCGCCGCTAACCCGAATCGCGACCGCCCCGACGCCGGAGTCGCTGGCGGTGCATCCTGGCTGCCCGATGAGGGGAAACGTGCCCGCCAAGGCGGCCAGCGTGCGCAGAGCGAGCGTGTTCAGGCGGCGCATCGGGCCCACGATGTAGTACCGCTGCCTTTTATGCAAGTGAATTGCGAATGCGACGGCGTCGGACTCAGGGGGCGTTCTCGACCCTGAAGGCTCCAGCCGCCTGGATCCCGAGCTCCCAGGCGAGGGTCGCTTGACTCCCGGGGGCGACGATCGCGCGCTTCGTCGCCGGATCTACGACGAGCTCGTCGAACTTCACCTGGTCGAGCCATGGTCGCGGGTCGACCGTTACGAGGAGCCGACGATGATCGTCGATGACGACGGCCGTGGACACCTGCACACGACGCTTGGTCCCTACCGCCTCGATGTCGAGCCCCCCTTCGAAGTGCACGGTCACGTCGTCTCGCACGGCGACCCCCACGACGTACGCCTGATGCCCTCGAAGGCACGCCGGCGCGCCGAGCGCCTCGGGCTGGGGTGGGTGGATGCCTATCGTGACGGACCGTGCCTCTCCCGCGATCCCCTCGCGAGCGCCGAGATCGACAGGCCCGCCGGACGTCAGTTCGACGGCGATCTGCTCGAGCCATTCGCCACGGACCTCTCCGCCGTTGAAGTGATCGACGCCCGGATGGGCGTGTGCGGACGGAACGAGCCAGTCATGAGCACCGCGAAGGAAGGCCGAGAGCCCGGGTTGAGCGTGGAGGTAGAGGGGGCCGACCGAGACGCAGGCTTCTTCGAGGGTCACGTCCCAGCCCAGCCCCGTGCGGAAGTTGCGCGGCGCCGGTGCCGGCTCGATCACGAGGTCGAACATGACGCGTCGTCCTCCCGTCCCCGGCTCGCACGCCGCCGCCGCGACGAGGGCGGCAAGGATGGTGAACACACCGAGGAATCGACGTGGGCTCGTCATTGTTGCTCCTCCTCTGGCGCATCGAAGTAGAGCGTGCACGTCGCCATGAACATCTGAGGCGGCCCAGCCGCGAAGTGCTGCTGGCTCAAGCGCGAGGGGAACTCCGAAGGCCCGCGGAAGTTCGACGCGTAGTTGTAGACCGCAAGCTTGTTGCGCCGATCGAAGAGGTTGGTCCCCTCGAGGCCGAGCTCCACCATCCGGTAACGAAATCGAACGGCCACGTCGAGCATCCCGTACGCAGGGCCGATCTGCCCGAACGGCAGCGGCCTCGGCGCTACGTACGTGAATCCGCTCGCGACGTTGTACCGGAACGTCTCGCCGAAGGCGCGGAACGATCGTCGGAGCGACGCGTCGATGCGCGCTACCCAGCGCGGGACGTATGGAAGACGGGCACCGGCGGTGAGATCGAGCTCCGAGGCACCGGTCGGCGGTACGTATGCCTCCGCGTAGGTGATGCTCGTCTGGGTATCGATCCCGAAGGGCATCGTGATGCGCGCGGCGCCGAGACCTCCGAAGCGATTCGACGCGCCGATCGGCGTGTTGCGACCGGCGGTCTCGTCGAAGACGAGGTCACGCTCGACGCGCGTGTGGTAGGCGACAGCGCGCGCATTGAGGAGGAACGAACCGCTCTCTACGACGTTGCTCACGAGGCCGCTCTCGGTGGCTCGCACCCGAGCGAAGGGAGCGAACTCGCCCTGCGACAGCGCCTGGGCGTCGCTCGAGCGAGATCCGATGCCGACGCTCGTGATCCAGTGAAGCTGGCGATGGAGGCTCACGTCGGCAGAGAGCTTCGGCTGAACGGCGATGCCGAACGCCTCGACAGCCTCCGAGGTGAGGCGGTTGCCCGAGCGGTCGATCGTCGGACGGTTCCGGTCGACGACCGAGAACGCGAACGTGTCGAGCCGAAGGCCACCGCGGAGCGTGAGCCTCGATAGCGGCGTGAAGCGTCCGGCCGCGTAGAAGGCGACGTTCGTGATTCGAAGGTGGTTGTCGAGATCGACGCGGTAGGGGACGCCATCGGCGAAGCGAAGCCTCCGCGCCGCCGAATCAGCGTCGTCGTAACGGGCGTAGTAGCCGATCTCGACCTCGTGCCGCCGACCGAGCGCGTCGATGCGCCGGGAATACGCGCCGCGTCCGCCCACGGTCACCCCACCATAAGACTGTTCGAGACCGTCCCCGCGCTGCGGCTCCCCCGTCGGACTCACGTCGCCGACGTATCCGGTCAGGTTCTGTCTCACCCGAAGCTGCCGGACTGTGGCGAAGACCTGCTGCTCGAACATCTCCGAATGGCCGCGCTTCTCGAGGCGGAGCGAAAGCCCATGGCGAGCGACGCCACCTCCCTGGTTCCGATCGTAGAGACAGAAGAACTGGTCCTCTTCCGTCGCTGGACAAAGGGAGAGGCGCCGAGCAGCGTAGTCGTCCTGGCGGATCACACCTGCGGTGTCGAAACGCCCTGCGTACGACGTCGCGAGCAGCGACGCTGTGAAGCCTTGCCCGAATGCGCGCTCATACTGAGCCATCGCTCTCGTCGCGGCGTGAGCTCGGTTCGTACCGAAACCGTTGCCCTCGACGAAGTCGACGCCAGCGAAAGTGCGGCGCGAGGTCCCCGCTGGCCCCCACAGCGCGACGAAGCGCCGGGTGTTGAACGAGCCGTAGGCGCCGCGAGCCATGACGCCTCGATGCCCGAGACCGAGCCTGTAGTCGATGCTGCCCGCGACGGCGAAGTCACCTTGACGAGGATCGAACGGCCCCTCGATGACACGAAGCCGATCGACGAGCTCCGGGATGATGAAGTGGGTATCCGCATAGCCGTGCGCATGGGCGTTCGAGGGCTCGTTGATGGGCACGCCTTCGACGCGCATATCGATGTCCTGTCCCTCTCCGGCGTCGAAACCGCGAAGGAAGATCGTCGACGCGTGGCCCTCCCCCGAGGGGTTCGAAAGAAAGAGGCCGGGAGCAAGCGTGAGCAGTTGCTCCGCATTCCGTCGCGGCACGTCCCCGAGCTGGCCGACCTGGATGTCGATGTCACTCGCCGCGCCAGGGTCCACGCGCTTCGCTCCGACGACTTTGACCTCTTCGGCTGATGGCGCTGCCGCGCGTGGAGGAGGCGTTGCGTCTGCCGGTGTCACGTTCGCAGGCCCGGCACCTTCCCGAGATGCAGTGTCGTTGCCTTGAGCGTATGTGTCCGCTGCCCCGAGGAGAAGCTCGCAAGCAGCTGGGACTATGCAGCAAATGGCGTGCACGAGCGTCGATCGAAGCGGCATCCGCGGCGAGGCCATGCACGCGCACTATACTCGCCATCGCATTGCATTTGCGATCATCCTGTCGTAAAGGCTCGCTGTGAATCGCCACGTCGCCAAGCTCGCGCTCCTCGGCGCGTTCGCCCTCCACGGCTGCAGCATCGACGACGCATCGAGTACTCCGACTAAGTCTCACGCTTCCCGCTTGCGCATTCGTCTCGCCGTCGCCGACCTGCACGCGCCGACGATGACCTTCTACGACGTCGCGGATCGCGAGGTTGTCGGTCACGTGATGCTCGATGCGCCGGCAGGCTCCGTCGTCGCTTCACAATCCGGCGATACGGCGCTCGTCGTCCCGAAGAACGGCGGCAAGGTGCAAGTCCTCGGTAGCGGTGTCGCGGTGATCCCTCACAAGGACCACATCCACATCTTCAAGTCCGCGCCCGAGGTGCTCGGAAGCCCTATCGCCGGAAAGGGACCGGCTGCGTTCGCCTTTGCGGAAGGCAAGTGGGGCATCTTCTTCGAGGGTGATCCGGCGGCAGGCACATCGGCTACGGCGCTCGCGCTCACAGAGGAGCCGTGGGTCCAAGGGACGCGAGTTCCTGTCGACGTCGCGGCGCCCACCCCACACCGAGGGATCACCATCCCGTTCGCGGGCGAGTACCTCGTGAGCCGGCCCCCGGCGAGCGGCGGCACCGTTGCAGGCGGCGTGGACTTCATCGCGGCCGGAAGCACGCCTCAGCCCTTGTTCAACTGTCCGGAGATGACCGCCGCGGCGACCTCCGGGCGAGTCGTCGCGTTCGCGTGCGCGGGCGGCGTCGTGCTGCTGGGTTCTGACCGCATCCCCAGCGCGCCCGTTGCCTTGCCCGAGAACCTGAAGCCGAGCTTGCTCAACGCCCTCGCCGAGCAGCCGTTCCTGCTCGGTCGCGATCCGGCGGGCCGTGTCTTCGGGCTCGAGCTCGCGACGCGGAGCACGAGTCTTCTTCCTCTCGACGGGGAGGCGTGCGACGCGGTCCTAGAGATTGGTACGACGCCGCGCGGTGTCGTCCTGACGAGCGCCGGTCACATCGAACGCTTCGAGCTCGCGACCAAGGACCGCCGCACGACGACGGCGGCAGTGCCCGCTTTCGCGTGCTCCGACCCGGAGCGACCACGCCTCGCCGCGACGCCCGGTCGAGCATGGGTCACGTCTCCCGCGACCGGGGAGATTCTCGAGCTAGATACGGATGCGGGAACGACCGTACGGAGGATCTTCCTGGGCGGCGCTCCCGGCTCGATCGCCATCCTCGGGCTCGACGCGCGCGACGCGGACCTCTCCACCGGCAACGACGAGCTCACAGACTAACGAACGGGGCAGTTCCACGCCTGCGGGCGACGCGCGGCGCGTCTCCGCGTGCTTCGCGCGGAGACCTCCATCGGTGTCCAGCCGCCCATCTCGACGGACAGCCGCGTGCAGGAAGCGCTCTACGCCTCCGAGGTTCGCCAGCACCTCTCCTGCTTCGCCAGCTCCTGTCATGTGAGGAGATCCCTTTCCCACGTCGGCGCTGCTACGCCTTCGCCATTCACACGGCCATGCGCCGCTCCGAGCTGGAGACGCCTAGAAGCAGCGCACATCGACTTCGAGCACGGCGTCATCACCGTCCAGGGGACGAAGTCGAACGCGGCTCGACGTCAGGTCCCGATCGAACCGACCCTTCTCCCGTTGCTCAGGAAGCTGGTGAAGGAGCGCGATCGCTTCATGCCGTACACGTGCCACGCGCACCGGCACGCCTGCATCACGCACCGGGCCGTTGCGGGGAAGAGCCAGCTCTTCCGGCTGACCGTTGCGGGGTCACCTCGACGTCGCGATGACGAAGCGCTACCTCGGCAAGGTCGCGAGCGTCAGCTCGAAGTTCGGCCAGCCGCACCCGCCGCTGCCTGCGTCGCTCCTCGGCGATGGGGCCAAGGTCATCCGTCTCGACGCCCGAGGCGCGTAGCACGTGCCGACATAGGGCCAATGCAATCTACACGCTTCGTAACCTGCCGTGACGGCTGAGGAAAGATAGTGGGCCAACCGGGACTTGAACCCGAAACCAATGGATTAAGAGTCCACTGCTCTACCAATTGAGCTATTGGCCCGTGAGGGAGCGCGTGTTTACGTTGCGCGGCGTTGGGTGTCAAGCACCCTTCTGCGAGTGGTAGTGTCGATCGCGCTCATGCTCGGTCTCTACCGCAAGATCCTGGGTCATCCGTTCGTCTACGAAGAGGTCCGTCCGCGCGTCGTCGGCGGCATCGACATGCGTCCGCTCTACGAGCTTCTGCCCGAGGCGGCGCGCTCGTCGGTGCTCGACGTGGGCTGCGGGATGGGCGACGCCCTGAAGTACCTCGACCGTTTCGAGAGCTACCTCGGCGTCGACACGGACGCGATCGCCATCGAGGCCGCGAACAAACGCTGGGGGCACCTGCCCAACGTGCGCTTCGAGGCGCGGACGCTCCGGGCGGAGGACATCGTCGACCTCGCGCCTACGGGCGTCGTCCTGTCGGGCGTGCTCCATCACCTGACCAACGCCGAGGCCGAGGGCGTCCTCCGGCTCGCCGCCGGCTCGCCGCGCCTCGCGCGCATCATCACGAGCGACATCGTCTTCTTGCCCGGGAAGCTGTTCAACAACGTCATGGCGATGATGGACCGCGGGCGCTTCTGCCGCGACCCCGACGCCTATGCGTCCCTCGCCCGCCAGGCCGGCCTCACGGTCCAGCAAGGCCTGACGATCGCGTCGAGCCCGACGAGCGATCGCGTCCGCTACTACCTCATGGCCCTCTCCCTCTCCGAAGCGGCCCACGCCACGGGAGCGGCCCACACCGCGGGACCCGAGGTGACCCATGCCACGACCCCCGACGCGGCGCCTGCCGCGAGCGACGGCCGGAGCGACGGCGCGTGAGGGTCCTCGTCACCGGCGGCGCCGGCTACGTCGGCTCGCACATGGTCGCGACGCTGCTCGCGGCCTCCCACGACGTCGTCGTCCTCGACGACCTGTCGACCGGCCACCGCGACGCGGTCGGCGCGGGGGCCGAGCTCGTCGAGGGCGACGTCGGCGACACGGCGCTCGTCGCGGCGCTCCTCCGCGACCGGCGGATCGACGCCGTCTGCCACTTCGCCGCGAAGATCCGCGTCGAGGAGTCCGTCAGCGCGCCGCGGCTCTACTGGCAAGGCAACGTCGTGCGGACGCTCGCGCTCCTCGAGGCCGTGCTCGACGCCCCGACGCCGCCCGCGCTCGTGTTCTCGTCGACCGCGGCGGTCTACGGCACGCCCGACGAGGTCCCGATCGACGAGGAGCACCCGAAGCGGCCCGAGAGCCCCTACGGCGAGACCAAGCTCGCGGTCGAGCGCGCGCTCGAGTCGTACGGCCGCGCCCACGGCGTCCGCTGGGCGGCGCTCCGCTACTTCAACGCGGCCGGGGCAGACGCCGGGGCCGGGCTCGGCGAGCGGCACGAGCCCGAGACGCACCTCATCCCGATCGTGCTCGACGTCGCGCTCGGAGCGCGGCCCTCGCTGGCGATCTACGGCACGGCGTGGCCGACCCCCGACGGGACGTGCATTCGCGACTACGTCCACGTGCTGGACCTCGCCGACGCCCACCTCGCGGCGCTCCACCACCTCGTGCGAGGCGGAACCTCCGGGGCGTTCAACCTCGGCACCGGCCGCGGTCGCTCCGTGCGCGAGGTGGTGCACGCGGTCGAGCGGGTCACGGGCCGCGCGGTCAAGGTCACCGAAGCGCCTCCACGCGCCGGAGACCCCGCGGAGCTGGTCGCGAAGGTCGAGCGGGCGGAGCGCGTCCTCGGCTGGAAGGCGCGGCGGACGGAGCTCGACGCGATCGTCGCCGACGCGTGGGCCTGGAAGCTTCGGGCGAAACAAGGGTAAAACGATCGCCGTGTCGCGCCCCGAGCTGTCGCTCGTCATCCCGATCTACAACGAGGAAGAGGTCCTTCCCCAGCTCGACCTGCGTCTCAAGGAGCTCCTCAAGACGCTCGCGGTCGACGCAGAGGTCGTCTTCGTCAACGACGGGTCGAAGGACGAGTCGATGGAGCTCCTCCGGCGGATGGCGTCCCGCGAGCTCCGGTACCGGGTCATCGGCTTCTCGCGAAACTTCGGCCACCAGCGCGCGATCACCGCGGGCATGGAGAAGTCGCGCGGCCGCGCCGTCGTCGTGATGGACGCCGACCTCCAGGACCCGCCCGAGGTCATCCTCGAGATGGTCGCCAAGTGGCGCGAGGGCTACGACGTCGTCTACGGCCGCCGCCGGTCGCGCGAGGGCGAGTCGGCGTTCAAGCTCGTCACGGCGAAGCTCTTCTACCGGGTCTTCGCGGCGCTCATCCCGATCGAGGTGCCGCTCGACACCGGCGACTTCCGCCTCATGAGCCGGCGCGTGGTGACGACCATGCGCGGGCTCCGCGAGTCGCACCGCTTCGTGCGCGGGCTCGTCGCCTGGGTCGGCTTCAAGCAGACCGCGGTCGAGTACGACCGCGCCGCGCGCGCCGCGGGCGAGACGAAGTACCCGCTGAAGAAGATGATCGCGTTCGCGATCGACGGCATCGCCTCGTTCAGCATCCAGCCGCTCCGCTTCGCGACGTACACCGGCGTGTTCGTCGGAACGGCGAGCGTGCTCTACGCGGTCGCGTCGATGATCACGTGGTTCGCCGGGATGAACGTGCCGGGCTGGACGACGACCGTCGTCCTCGTCTCGTTCCTCTTCAGCGTGCAGTTTTTCATGATCGGCGTGCTCGGCGAGTACGTCGGACGGATCTACGAGCAGGTGAAGCGGCGCCCGCTCTACATCGTCTCGGAGCGCATCAACTTCGGGCGGCGCAGGGTCGAGAAGCTCGTCACGTCGGACCTCGAGGAGCTGCCCGCGACGGCGCTCACGGAGACGGCGCACGACGTGGAGCCGGCCGGGGCGAGCAGCGTCCCGCCGCCTCCTGCCGCCATCCTCGCGGCAGGCGCCGCGGCGGAGGCTTCGCTGTCGAAGACGCCGCCTCCGGTGAAGGTCGGACGCTCGCCGGCAGCGCCGGGCGTCGCCGGCGGCTCGACCTCGACGAAGGCGGGCACACCGACGAAGCCGGGAACACCGAGCGTCTCACCGATGAAGGCCGCGAGCGCTTCACCGACGAGCGTGCCGCCCACCAAGGCCGCGAGCGTCGCCTCACCCAAGGCGACGCCGAGCGTTCCGCCCACGAGGGCCCCGAGCGCTCCGCCGGCGCCGACGCCCAGCGTCCCCCCCGCCCGAACCGCGAGCATCCCGCCGCCGAAGCCGACGCCCAGCGTCCCGCCCACCAAGGCCGCGCCCCCTGCAGGCGCTTCGTCACCGAGCGGCCCGCCCGCGAAGGCCGCGAGCATCCCGCCCCCCAAGGCGTCGCCGAGCGTTCCGCCCAGGCCCGCCAGCATCCCGCCTCCCGACGTGTCGCCCAGCGGCCCGCCCGCGAAGGCCGCGAGCATCCCGCCTCCCAAGGCGTCGCCGAGCGTTCCGCCCAGGCCCGCCAGCATCCCGCCTCCCGACGTGTCGCCCAGCGGCCCGCCCGCGAAGGCCGCGAGCATCCCGCCCCCCAAGGCGTCGCCGAGCGTTCCGCCCAGGCCCGCCAGCATCCCGCCTCCCGACGTATCGCCCAGCGTTCCGCCGGCCAAGGCCGCGAGCATCCCGCCTCCCAAGGCGTCGCCGAGCGTTCCGCCCAGGCCCGCCAGCATCCCACCGCGACCGGCAGGCGAGGCGGCCTCGCCCGAGAGGCCGGCGGGGCTCGCGCCCGAGAGCGCGTCGGGAGAAGCCGTGCCCGACGCCGCGGCGCCTCCGTCGCGGCGCGACGCGCGGAGCCTCTTCGGTGCACCGAAGGCGGACGCCGCGAAGAGCGCAGCGCCCGCAGGCGCGGAAGCCCCCGGGGGAGAGAACGCTCCCGCGGCGACGGCCGGCCCCGCCGCGAAGAGCCCGCCTCCCGCTTCGAGCGACCACGCCGTCACGCGCGGGCCCTCGGGCGAGGACGACGACGCCAAGGGGCGCACCGATTGACGCCCGCGCGAACCAGACGGCCGCGCGTGGCGCATGACCTCGCGGGCACCGTCTCACCGACACGGCCGGCCGTGGCATGAGCCCCGGCGGAGAACAGACCGCGGGAGCCGGCCCGGAACCGCGCGATGCGTCTTCCGCTCCCTCCGCACGTGTGACCCGCCGTCTCGACTCGGCGATCCGGCGCGCCGAGGCGTGGCTCGTGCGCCTCGATCCGGCTCCGCGCCCGACCCCGCTCTCGACGCAGTTCCTCCTCTGCTTCCTGTTCCTCGTCGCGCTCACGATGTGGCTCGTCGGGTCGAACAAGTACCTGCCCGGCCAGGACATCTCGTACCACGCGCACTGCTCGCGCGTGTGGCTCGAGGGCGGGCGCGCGGGCTCACCGTACGCGCTCTACGAGCCGGGCCACCCGCTCGAAGCGAACACGCTCATGTACACGGTGGCCGGCGTGATGAGCTACTTCGGCAGCTCGTTCACCGCGTTCCGCCTCGTCCAGTGCGTCTACCTCGTGGGACTGCCGATCGCGTGCCTCTACGCGCTCCGCGCGCTCGGGCGGAGCCCGTGGGGGAGCCTGCTCGCGTTCCCGCTCTGCTACACGGAGATGTTCGCGGCCGGCTACGCCAACATGGCGTTCGCGGCGCCGAGCTTCATCCTCGCGCTCGTCGAGTACCGGAGGTTCACGCAGGCGCCGAGCGTCCGCCGCGGCGTCGTCACGAGCGCCCTCTTCGTCGTCGTCTTCCTGTCGCACGCCCATGTTTACCTGTGGCTGGGCGGGCTCCTCCTCCTCTACTCGCTCGCCGTCTTCGTCCGGCGGCTCCTCGACGCCGCTTCGATGGGCCCCCGCGACGCGCTCCGCAGCGTGCTCGTCTTCGTCGGCGGCGGCGTCGCCGTGGCGGCGCCGAGCCTCGCGCTCTTCGCGCGCTGGTACGCGCGCGGCTACGGCAGCGGCAACTCGGTCGGCGCGGGCGGCAACGACGTCTCGTTCACGAGCTCGCTCGTGTGGCTCCCGCTCCCCCAGAAGTTCATGGGCGGCGTGCTCCAGGCCTTCAGCGCGACGACGAACGTGAACGAGGTCCCGCACCTGCTCGCGCTCGCCGCGCTCGTCACGCTGGCGATGGCCCTCGCGCGGGTGGCGCACGATCGCTCGCCGCCGCTCCCGGAGCTGGCGGTGCTCGTCACGACCGCCTCGTACTACGTCCTGCCCGACACCGTCGCGCTGCAGATGGTGGCGGTCCGCCAGTGGTACTTCGTCTTCTGGATGCTGCCGCTCGTGGTGGTCCCGGTCTCGCTCAAGGTGGGGCCCGTGCGATCGCTCGTCGTGATCGGCGCGCTGCTCGCGTGGACGGGCGCGCGGATGGCGGTCATCACGAGCCACCTCCGGCGCTTCACGACGGAGGAGATGGTCGGCTTCGATCGCGTCGTCGCCGCGGCGCCGAAGACCCCGGGGTTGCTCCTCGCCTACTCCACCGTGAGCCCGCGCTCGAGGTACTGGCTGACGAGCTCGATGTTCCACTCGTACGGCTTCCTCTCCGCCCAGCGCTCGTACGACGGGCCCCTCGAGTACTCGGACGCGCGCTCGGTCGCGGCCGTGCGCTACACGAACGGTCCGCCGAAGCCGATCAAGCACCTCTACGGCAACGCCCAGTGGCCGCTCGATCCGGGGATCTGGGAGTACGATCTCGTCCTCGTGCACCGCTGGGCGCCGACGCCCGCGCAGCGGCAGGTCGCCGAGGGTCGCGGCGCCCTCCTCGCGGCGTCCGGCGACTGGCAGCTCTGGAGAAGCCTGAAGCCCTGATCGCCCGTCGTCGGTGTACGCTCTCGGCTCGCCCTCGGTCCGTCATGGCTCCTTCCCGCCGGTCACCGTCTTGACGAAGAAACGCTCGGTCGCGATCGTCGTCCCCTGCTTCAACGAGGCCGCGCGGCTCCCGGTCGAGCGCTTCGTCGCGTTCCTCGCGGAGCACGACGACGTGCGCTTCGTGTTCTGCGACGACGGCTCGACGGACGGGACCGGCCGCGTGCTCGAGGAGCTCGTGGCGCGCGCCGGCGGGCGCGCCGAGCAGATGACGCTGCCGCAGAACCGAGGCAAGGCGGAGGCGGTCCGGCTCGGCCTCCTCCGCGCACTCGAGACGAGCGCGGACGTCGTCGGCTACCTCGACGCGGATCTGGCGACGCCGCTCGAGGAGCTACCCGCGATGGGCGCGCAGTTCGACGACGACGGGGTCCTCGCCGTGACCGGCGCGCGCATCCAGCGGAAGGGCGCGCAGATCGAGCGACGCCCGTTTCGCCACTACACGGGGCGCGTGTTCGCGACGGCCGCGGCGCTCGCGCTCGGGACCTTCTATTACGACACGCAGTGCGGCGCGAAGCTCTTCCGCCGGTCCCCGATCCTCGACGAGGCGCTGGCCGCGCCGTTCCACTCGGCGTGGATCTTCGACGTCGAGCTGCTCGGCCGGCTCATGATCGGCGCCGAGCAGGGCGCGGCCGGTCCCACGACGATCCGCGAGCACCCGCTCACGCGGTGGCGCGACGTCGGCGGCTCGAAGGTCCGCGCGTCGACGTTCGCCAAGGCGCCCTTCGAGCTCTGGCGCCTCTCGATCGAGCTGCGCCGCTGGCGGCGCCGTCGGGCGTGACGCCTCCCGCAGCAGGCGCTGCCCCTATGTGAGTCGGGGCCGGCTCGGCGGAACGCAGCGGCGCAGTCCGTTCCGAGGCGCGACGCCGCCCCCCGGAACGCCGCCACCGCTCAGACGCGCTTCCGGGCGAGCACCCAGTAGCTGAGCCCGGGCACGTTGAGCCCCGCCCGCGCCGCCACGCGCGAGACGGCGTTGTCCGCCCGGAGCGCGGCGTCGACGGCCGACGTGACGAGGCGGCCTCCCCGCCACGTCGACGCCGCGCTCGCCGCGAGCGGCGGCGTCCGGCCCGCGAGGCCCTTCGCGCGCTCGACCGCGACGCTCGCGAGCCGGGGCGCGACGAGGCTGTGGAAGAGCCCGCCGCGCTCGACGAGCTCGAGCCCCGCCGCGCGGAGGACGCGATCGCACTCGGCCGGCGAGTAGCGGCGATGGTGGAGCAAGAGCTCGTCGTGCCGGCTGAACAGCCCCTGCCACGCCGGCACGCTCACGAGCGCGACGCCGCGCTCGTCGGCAAGGCACGTCGCGACGATGTCCGAGACGAAGCCGACGTCGTCCTCGACGTGCTCGATCACGTCGAGCATGAGCACGAGATCGAAGCGCCGCTCGGGCATCGCCCGCGTGAACGAGAAGCTCGTGCCCGCCCCGCCGTAGAGCTCGCCCAACCTCGCGACGGTCGCGTCGTCGTAGCTCGCGTCCCAGCAGGTGACCGAGCGCGGCCCCACCTTCGCGCTCATGGTCGCGCTGAAGAAGGCGTCGCCCGCGCCGCAGTCGAGCACGTCGAGGCCGCCGCGGCCGCCGAGCGTACGCGCGACCACGTCCGTGAAGAACGCGGCGCGGCTCTTCTCCCACGGGTGCCGAGGCCCGTCGTTCGTCTCGATGAGGTCCACGGCGGGGCATCTTAGCGAAGACCCGGCGTCCGTGAACCAGCGTCGCCGGCAGCCCCCGCGTTCGGTTGGGCCAGGCTCGCCGACTGGGGTACGGTGCTCCGCCGTGGTGAACCGTTCGCGAGAACGACCTCTGAAACCGAGCTGGCTCCGCGTCGCCTGCGTCGCCGGGCTCGGCCTCGTGCTCACCCTCTGGGTCTGGTCCGTCGTCATCGCGCGCTATCCGGCGTCCGGCGGCGGCGACGGCCCCTTCTTCTTCCGCCTCCTCGAGGCCGGAAAGATCAGCGTGACCCGCTGGCACGAGCTGCCGCTGTGGAACCCGTACGAGTGCGGCGGCGTCCCGCTCTGGGACAACCCGCAGTCGATCGTCGCGTCGCCGCTCGCGTTCTTGCTCCTGCCGTTCGACACGTCGATCACGCTGGGCGCGTGGGTCATGATCCACGTGGTGGCGGGGTTCGTCGGGACCTGGCTGCTCTGCCGGGGCGAGCTCGGCACGTCGCGCCTCGGCGCGTTCGCCGCGGCGTGCCTCTTCGCCTTCAGCGCGTCGCACTCGAACCACATGGGCGGCGGCCACACCGCGTTCGCCGCCTTCGAGTACGCGCCGCTCGCGCTCTTCCTCTGGCGGCGCGCCGAGGGCGACCGCCGGATGGCCATCGGCCTCGGCCTCCTCGTCGCGAACATGCTCTTCGAGGGCGCGGTCTACGCGCTCGCGTTCGTCGGGCTCATGCTCGCGGTCGAGACGCTGACGCGCCTCGCGTCGTTGCCGCGCGCGATCAAGATCGCGCGCGCCGGCGTGATCGTCGGGCTCGTCGCCGGCACCGTGGGAGCGGCGCGCCTCTTGCCGGTGCTCGATCAGCTGGCGCACTTCAAGCGGCCGCTCGGCGCCGAGGTCGACTTCATCGACCTGAAGCTGCTCAAGGACATGTACCTCGCCCGGACGCACGCCCTGCGCTTCGGTCACGAGTACGTCTGGGGCGAGTACGTCTCGTACACGGGGCCGATCGTGCTCTCGCTCGCCGCCGTTGGGATGCTCTTCTCGCTGCGCGACCGGCGGTGGACCGTCGTCGTCGCGATCGCGCTCCTGCTCTTCATGCTCGGGCACTTCGCGTCATGGGCGCCGTGGTCGCTGCTCAAGGGACACGTCCCGCCGTTCATCTCGATGCGCGTGCCTGCGCGCTTCCGGCTGCTGCTCATCCTGTTCATCGCGTGCTGGGTCGCGATCGCGATCGATCGCCTCCCGCGCGCGATCGAGCGCGTGGCGGGCGGCTCGCAGCTCGCCCGCGCGTCGCGCGTGGTGGTGCTCGCGCTCGCGCTGTTCGCGACGGGCGACGTCGCGGGCCACTCGATGGACATCATCGATCCGCAGTGGAACGGCGCGGCGCCGACGAAGCCGACGCCGTCGACGCGCCTCCACCTCGGCGGAGCCAACCTCGCGCAGTTCATCGATCAGCCGCGCCAGAACCGCGGCCGCCTCGACTGCTGGGAGGAGTGGGTGCCGCACACCGGCAGCGCGCTCTGGCTGGGCGACGAGCCCCAGGCGAAGGCGACGACGGCGGGCGCGACGGTCTACTCCGTGACGCGGACGCAGAGCTCGTTCGTCGTCGACGTCGACGTCGACGCCGCCGCGCCCGCGACGCTCCTCTTCAACACGTCGTGGGCGCGCGGCTGGCGCGCGAGCGTCGGCGCGCCGCGCGAGCAGGCGGGGCAGCTCGCCGTGGACGTCCCGGCCGGGCATCACCAGCTCCGCGTCGGGTACTGGCCGGTGGGCCTCACGCTCGGCCTCGTGCTCACGGCGCTTGGCCTGGTCGGCTCGGCGCTCGGCCTCGCCTACCGGAGGTGGCCATGGCCGCGCGCCGGCGCGAAGCGCGCGGACTGAGCGCGCGAGATCGAGCCGCGGCGGCGGCGCGCGGCGAGGCGCTCTCGAGCCGCGTCGCCGTACGCGAGCGCCGGCCGGTCAGCGCTTGACCGCCACGAGCATCTGCTGGGCGCCGAGCGCGACGCGGCGGAGGCGCGGCTCGAGGCGCCGGAGGAACGCGAGCGGCTTCGGGAAGAACACGATGTAGTCGAGCCGGACCTCGTCGAAGCCCGAGCGACGAAGGAGCCGCCGCGCCTCCCACGGCCAGAGGAGGATCGCGTCGTCGTCGAACGGACACGCCGCGACCGCGCGGCGCGTCACCGGGTTCAGCGGGTTGTGCTCGAACACGACGAGGTGACCGCCGGGCCGGAGCGCGCCGCGGACCGTCGCGAGGACTCCGGCGCGCTCGCGCGGCGGGACGTGGTGGAGCACGCCGGAGAGCACGGCCGTCGCGAAGTGCGCGCGAGGCAAGGTCGAGGTGTCGGTGTGGAGCTCGGCCGACGGCGCGCGCGCGCGCGCCTCGTCGAGGCTCACCGCCGACGGATCGTAGCCGTGGAGCTCGTCGACCTCGCGCGCGCGCGCGAAGCGCTCCGTGAGGTTGCCGGTACCGCAGCCGTAGTCGAGGAGCGGTCCGCGGAGGAGCCCGTCACGGCGGAGGCGGTCGACCTTGTAGTCGTGAAAATAGGCTGGATCTTCGCCGCTGGCGGCGACGCTCGAGCGGTGGAGCCCTTCGTAGGACTCGGCGTAACTGTCGAACTTCTGCTCGGCGTCTTCCTGCACGGGGGGCGATCCTCGAGGCGCCTTTCCATACTAGACTGCGCCGCTCGATGCGACGCGAGCTTCGGTGGAAAAGAAGGGGCCTTCATCGGCTGTTCTTCTTCTTCGTTCTCCTGCCGATGCTCTGCGTCTTCCCGTACCTGCGCGCGGTGAACAACCCGAACGAGTTCGTGCGCGTCTACACGGTGATGTCGCTCGTCGAGAGCGGCACGTTCCGCATCGACGAGCAGGTCCAGACCTTCGGCTGGGTCAACGACATGGCCAAGGTGAAGGGGAACGACGACGGCGTCGACCACTACTACATGGTCAAGGCGCCGGGCATCGTCTACGCGGGCATCCCGGGCTACGTCGTCTTCTCGAAGGTCGTCGCGCCGCTCCTCGGCAAGAAGTACCCGGGCATCCACGGCGGCCACGTCACCGCGGCGCAGAAGCCGCCCGCGGCCGTCGTGGCGCCGTCGTCGCAGGACGACAAGCTCTGGTGGCTCCGGATGAGCACCTGGGCGATGCGCATCCTCGGCTCGCAGCTCCCGTGTTTCCTCTTCTTGCTCTGGTTCGAGCGCTACCTCCGCGATTTCACCGCCGACCCGGCGGTCCGCTACGCGGCGGTCGCCGCGGCCGGCCTCGGCACGAACTACCTCGCGTACACGCACATGTTCGCGAGCCACTCGCAGTACGCGGCGCTCGCGTTCCTCGCCTTCGCGACGATCGAGAAGGAGCTCCGGCGCTCGCGCGGCGACGTGAAGGCGATGCGCCCGTCGCGCGCGCTCTTCGCCGGGTTCTGCACGAGCGCCTGCGTGACCCTCGAGTACCACGCGCTCTTCATGACCGTCGTGATGTCGCTCTTCGCGACCTTGACGTTCTTCCGCCCGCGGAGCGCCCTCTACTGGGTGCTCGGCGCGCTGCCCGGCCTCGGCGCGCTCCGGCGGCGGATCCCGCTCGGCACCAGCGTGACGCCGACGCGCCTGCTCGCCTTCGCGGCGGGCGGCGCCGTCAACGTCCCGCACATGATGTACTTCCACTGGACCGCGTACGGAAACCCGTACACGCCCGGCCACCAGAAGCTCGAGACCGCGCACTTCGCGGCGGAGCACCAGATGGGGCTCTGGGGCATCTTGTGGCCGTCGTGGGATCACATCCAGGCGCTCGCGATCGATCCCGGCTTCGGCTTCTTCGGGATGAGCCCGTACATGTGGATCGGCCTGCTCGGGGCGCCGATCGTGCTCCTCTTCCCGCGCGGCCCGGCGAGCGAGCGCGCGCACGTGCGGATCATCACGGTGGTGTGGCTGGCGTGCATGGCCGTCGTCATCGGCGTCAACGCGGGCTTCGTCGAGTGGCGCGCCGGCTGGACGGTCGGCCCGCGGTACCTCGTCGTCTGCGCGCCGTTCTTCGCGTTCGGCGCCGCCGTCGCGCTCGAGCGCGTCGCCCACGGCAGCCGCGGCAAGCGCGCGCTCGCCCGCGGCATCGGCGCCGGCCTCGCCCTCGCGAGCGTCGTGACGATCGGCACCGTCGGCATCCTCTACGACACGCTCCCGGAGACCATCGCGCGGCCGTTCGCGCAGTTCTCCGTGCCGCTCGCGCGCGTCGGCCTCGTCCCTCACCACGTGGGCGAGTGGTTCGGCTGGGACTCGACCACGCTCTGGTACGTCGTCTGCGCGTCGCTGCTCCTCGCGCCCGTCGTCGCGGGCCTCGCTTGGCACCCGGGAGAGCGTCGCGGCGAGGCCGTGGGCCGCGCGCTCGCGTTCGTCGCCGCGTTCGCCGTCGGGATGGTGCCCGCGCTCTCGCCGCCCGACGACGGCAGCGCGCTCTTCGTCCTCCACCCGTCCACCGTCCCCCTCGGCGCCGGCTGGGAGCCCGCCGGGCGCGACCGCGTGAGCCTCCTCCGCGACGAGGCCGAGCGCTACGGCACCCGCGGCAAGGGCCCGTGCCTGTGGTACCAGCTCGCCGACCTCGAGCGCACGCTCGGCCGCGAGCCGCAGGCGGCGCGCGCCGAGGCCCGCGCGAAGGGCGCGCTCGCGCGGGAGCACTGCCCGAAGGCGCTGTTCTGACGGCGGCTCAGCGCTCGACGACGGGAGCCATCCACGGCACGTCCGGCGGCGTCGCCTTGCGGACCTCGGCGGCCCACTCCTCGTCGGCGAGCCGCTGGAAGTCTTTGGTGATCTTCTCGAAGTAGCTCGAGACGACGCCGACGTATGCGCGGGGTCCGGAGCAAGTGTCGACGGTGACGACCATCGTGCGAGGGTGCCCCGTGCCGACGTGGAGCACCTTCCCGACGCGTGCCCCGCCCTCGGTCGGCTGGGTGTGGATGTCGGCGATGATCGGGTCCTCCTCGACGGCAGCTTCCCGATCGAAGAAGAGCTGCGCGTACCAGCCGTCGAAGCTCGGGGCGCCGCAGCCCTTCTTGAACGTGAGCTGGTTGACGAACGCGAGATCCTCGGCGGAGTGCGGGGCGCCGGATCGCTGCGCCTTCGCCATCCTCTCGAGCCGCGCGAGCACGTCCTGAAGAACGGCGAAGTACGCGCCGATCGAGACACCGCTAGGGCTCTTGACCTTCAAGCTACCAAGCAGCTCGGAGCCGCGCGCGGCGAACGCGGCGAGGCGTGCGAAGAACTCCGGGTACGGCTCGACGTATGCGTCCGGGTATTCGCACTCCGTCGCCGCCGTGTACGACTGCTTGACGTAGAGGAGCGTGTCGTGGCGCAGCTCCGCCCACGAGGCGAGCTGCGTCGAGAGCAGGCGGCGGCTCCAGGGCTCGGTCGCGGCGACGCGTGGCAGACCGACCGCGCTCGGGTCTGCGACGTCCGACGTCGGCGAGAGGGTCCGCAGCGCCGTGAGCCAGTGGTTGTAGAGGCTCGACTCCCAGAACGACGACGGATGCGCGTCCACGAGGACGCGCATCGAAGCGAGATCCGACGCGTAGTCGAACGTCGTGAGCTCCGGACCGAGCAGCAGCCCGGCGTGGTCGTTGCGGAGGGCCGCGAACCCGACGTCGAGCGGGTTCGGCATCATACGCTCCACCGTGCCAGCCTTCACGCGGTCGAACACGACGTTCGAGAACACGTGGCTGTCGAGCACGTAGCGCTGGCCGAGCAGGAGGAACGTGCTCGAGAGCGGCAACGTCCCCGTGCCCAGTCCGTTGACCATGATGTGGCTCGCGATCCGCTGCGTGCCGTAGCCGCCGTTCACGACGGCCTGGGCGATCTCGGCGTCGGTGCGCTGGCCGAGCTCCGCCGGAGAGGACAGTCCGAGATCGGCGAGCAACGCATCGAGCTGGGGCAGCGTCATGTTGTCCGGCTCGCCCGAGAAGGCGCCGATCGTGCGATCGATCACGGTCCAGTCTTCGACGGCCGTCGGCGTCATGAGCGCGCGGATCGCGTACGCGCCCTCGAGCTGACGCCGGTGGAAGCGCTGCGAGTGGTCCGGCTGCGTCTCGATCAGGCGAAGGTCGATCCGGCCTAGCCACATCATCGCCCGGAAGTAGCGCTGGAGCTCCTCGCTCTTCACGTACCGCCCGCGCGGCTTGAACTGCGACAGGTCCATCTCGCGAGGGACGCCGAACAGGATCCGCTTCTCCCAGCCGGAGGCCGCGAGCGCGCCAGTGAACATACGCTCGGCGGCGAGCGCGTCACCGCCGACGACCGGCGCGACGAAGCTGCCCTGGAGGAGGCTACGCGCGACCGAGACGTAGAAGGCGACGTCCTGACGGGCGGCCGCCGGGAGACCCGACGCCCCGCCTGCCGCGAGCGCCGCCTCCATCGATCGGAGCAGCCGATCGAGCGCCGGGAGGAGCACGCTCTGCTCTACCTCGTTCAGGATGGCTTCGAAGGACTCATGGACGGCGTAGAGGATGGAGTCCGCCGAAATGTAGACCGGCAAGTCCGCGCTGTAGATGGTCTGGTAGCCATAGACGAAGGACGGATAGCGATGGCGGTTGGTCGTGACGAAGCCGCGCGCCGCGAGCGCGCCCTGCTCGCTCTGCGAGAGCGAGAGCGAGGAGGCCTGAATGCGTTCGAACCCCGTCGCGGTGAGCGGGTCGTAGCCGAGGCCCGTCACGAACGGTACGTGGTACTTCGACGCGAACCCGTCGGCGTCGAGATCCTTGACCGCGTCGAGCTGGGCTTGCAGCTCCCTCAGCTCTCGCTGCTGCGCCGGGGAGAGCGTCGTCATGACCGCGCTGCCTTGGGTCGATACCGGAGCGTCGGCGGTGGCGTCGGCGGTGGCGTCGGCGTCGGCGCGCCCGCCGGCTCCGCAACTCCATCCGCCCGTCCCGACCGCCAAGAGGAGGGCGGCGACGGCGAACGCACGACGCGACAACGGTGAGATGGACGGGGCCTGCATGGCACCGCCCCACGCGAGAGCTGTGCTCGCACACTTTCCATGCATTCCGCGAACTTCGACGCACCCCCGTGCGAGACGTGACGGCGGGGCGTCAATCGATCAGATGGGCAGATGCCCAACGCTTGGAGCTTGCGCACAAGAATCGAGGTCCACAGGCGCTCACAGAAGACACGAGCGTCCCGGTCCTCATGACGAAAACTGAGAGAGCTCGAAACCACCGATCCACCGCACAAGCTCACCGACGCAAGCCCGCGACCGCAATGTCACAAACCACTATTTCGACAAATTTGATTGACACGCCATAGCCCGAGTGGGACTGTGTGATGCGCTTGAGGATCGGTGACTCGATCCTCGCCGTCACGCCACCGTTGCTCGCTCCAGGCACGGGACAGCACGAAACAATGGGCGGGTCGGTACGCATTCGACATTAGAGATCTGCACCACAGACTCAATCAAATACTCATTCAAGGAGTTCCCATGAGCATTCGACCTTCAGTTGCATACATCGGCATTGCATCAATCATTGTAGCGCTGACCCTGAGTGAATCGCCAGCTCAGGCCGCACCACTTTCATGCGTTCAGCGTGCATACAATCATCTAAACACCACCCCAACGGGATGGTCCCGCAGTGTAAAAATGTCGCTAACAGGCATGTGGGGCGGAAATGATGGCTCAGGTACCGCCACAGAACGTGTCTGGACATACTTCGTTAAAAACTTCTTGGTTCACCAATTTAACTCGTCTCTCGGCGGACAAATACTTAAAGGCAGCCCAAATCATTCCCCATTTCAGCTGACCTACGATGACAGCGGCGCTTCTGGATATTGGACTCATCCGAGTCAACCGTTCGACGTCGTTGCCATCCCAGTGGACGATGGCTCTCCTGTACGACTCAGCGTAACGGGAACTACACTCATGTTTTACGGCACATGTACGGGTGGTGCGACTGCGCCGACGCTAACCGGAACCGATCAATACGGATACCACTGGACGATCGGATTTACGCTGTATTCGACGCGAGTAAACTGATTCGCGCAGTCGAGCGCACAACCCGGGGGAACCCCCGGGAACCCCCGGGAGGACCATCAGGGGCGCCAGAGTTCCCGGCCGGAGGGCGGGATTGTTCACCGTAGGCCGAGAAGTCAGGGGGCGCAGCCGCGCGGACGGCGGTCAGGAACGGTTGCACATTCGCGCCGTCGGGTGCCATCCGACGTCGGTCCACTAATTGCATCGTGCATATACCCTGTTAACCCGGCATCGAAACTGGCATTCTTCCTCGCGCCATGCCGAGGTCGGAGTCGCTCAACCTGCCGAGTGAGAAGGGGCTGCCCGTCACGCAGTGATTCTCGTCGCGCGGCAGCGTCGTCCTGCGCGGTACGACGACCGAGGTCTTCGTCGGCGGGACGCTCATCGGCTCGTTCGAGGAGGGCGAGCAGCTCGAGCGCAACGCGATCCTCGTTCAGCTCGCCGCCGATCCGAAGTGCCACCTCGGGCGGCTCGCCGAGGCGTTCGACATGTCCACCGAGCGACTCCGGCAGCTTCGCCGCGAGTATGAAGCGGGCGGGCTGGAGGCGCTTCGGCCCGGAGAGCGCGGCGGCCCGCGCCGCTTGTGCGAGCGGGAGCTCGCCCGGCTCACGCGAGCTTTCGAGTCCGGTCTCGCGCCGACGGCGGCGCAGAGGACGATGAAGGGCGTCTCGCTCTCGACGGTTCGACGCGCGCATCGGACGTGGCGCGCGAGCCGCGCCGCAAAGCCGGCGCCGGAAGCCTCGCGCGGCTCCGCGCTGTCGCGGACGATGACCTTGCCCGGCATCGAGATGCTGCCGACCGACCTCTCCGCTGAGGCGCACCCGACAGACGCGTCCGTGCTCGACCAACACCGTACGGGACCGCTCGTCCAACACGCCGGCGCGTGGCTCATGATCGCGATGCTCGCTCGGTTCGGCGTTCACGACGTCTTCCAGCAAGTCGCCGCGGGTCGCACCGACCTCGACGCCGCCCGCGTGGCGCTCGACGCCTCCATCGCCACCTTCGCCGTCGACGAGCCGACGCTCGAGGGCGTGCGTCGGCTCGCGACGCCGACGGCGCCTCTGCTCCTGCAGACACCGGTGGTCCCGTCGCCGGACGCGCTCCGCGCGCTCATGGACGACCTGAGCGTCGATCTCGGCGCCTTCGCCGCCCACTTCAAGATGCTCCGGCGCTACCTCGACGACGACAGGCAGCTCACGACGCGCGAGCCCGGCGTCTACTACGTCGACAACCACCTGCGGCCCTACACCGGCAAGCACGTCATCCGGAAGGGCTGGCGCATGCAGGACAAGCGCGTCCGCCCCGGCGTCAGCGACTACTACGTCCACGACGCCGATGGCCGGCCGCTCTTCCGGATCGACGTTCCGTCCCACGACTCGCTCTCGCGCTGGCTCATGCCAGTCGTCGATCACCTCCGCGCCGTCGTCGGCGACGAGGACCGCGTGCTGCTCGCCTTCGATCGCAGTGGCGCCTACCCCGAGACGCTGGCCGCTCTCCGCGAGGCTGGCTGCGAGTTCGTCACGTACGAGCGCTCGCCCTTCCCGAGGCTGCCCGCCTCCGCCTTCACCTCGGAGGTGACCTTCGGTGACGGCGGCAAGGCCGAGACGCTCCGCTACGTCGAGGCGGCGCGGACCAACCTGAAGAAGGGACACGGTCGCGTGCGACGGATCTCCGTCCTCGACGAAGGCCGCCAGATCAACATCCTCGCCAGCTCCGAGCTGCCTGCCGAGCGGCTCATCGCCATCATGCGCGGCCGATGGTGTCAGGAGAACGGCTTCAAGCACGGCAACGAGCGCTGGGGCATCAACCACCTCGACTCCCGCAAGGTCGTGCCGGTCGATCCCGACGCAGTGATGCCCAACCCAGCGCGACGCCGGCTCGACATCGCCCGCCGCGCGGCCAGCGTGCGCGAAGGCGACGGGCGCAACAAGCTCGTGCGCTTCCCCAAGGACGATCCCCGCCACGCACAGGCCGTGAGCGTCATCGCCAACGCGATCGCCGAGGAGCAGGAGATCGACGCCCTGCGGCCGTCGGTCCCCAAGTACGCGCGCGTCGCCGACACCGAGCTCGCCGGCAAGCTCATGAAGCACGACGGTCGGCGAAAGCTGCTGCTCGACACCGTTCGGATCGCCTGCGCCAACGCCGAGAGCGATCTCGCTCAGATGCTCGCCACGGCAATGACCAAGCCCCGCGAGGCCAAAAAGCTCCTCTCGAACATCTTCCGCGCTCCCGCGAAGGTCCGCGTCGGCGCCACCGTCATCTCCGTCGACCTCGTCCCCGCAGCCACGCGTTCCGAGCTCGACGCCATCGAGCCGTTCCTCGCCGACCTGTCTGCTCTCGACCTCCGCCTCCCGGGCGACCCGCGACGCCGCAGGCTTCGCTTCAAATCGCAACGTCGATGAGCCTCCGGCATGGAACTCTGGGGCGCGGGCCGGTCCGGAGAGCAGGAACGCGGTGCTGCTCGGCCGAGCGGAAGCGGGCGACCCGCGCCCTGCTCAGACCCACTCGTCGTCGCGGGCCGGAAGCGTCACGCCGGGGCCGACGCTCTTCGGCTTCGCGGCGCGGCTCGCTTCGACCTGGATGGCGCGCTCGGCGAGGAGGACCGCCGCCAGCGCGTCGGCGCCCGTGCAGAGCTCGCCCGCTTCGGCGCCGTCGAGGAAGCCGCGGAACTGCAAGGCCTGCGCGCGGAGCGGCTCGACCTTCTGGACGCCGAACTGGATGCGATCGGTCGAGCGGTAGAGCTCCTGGAGGACGTCGAAGCTCCAGTTCGCGGGCGCGATGTTCTTGAGCAGGCTCCCGCCCATCAGCTCGCACGTCTGCAGGATGTAGTCGACGAAGCAGACGCCCCGCGTGCCGGTGACGCGGACGCTGCGGATCTTCGTCGGCGTGATCCAGTTCACGTGGACGCTCGCGCTGGCGCCGGTGCACGCCGACAGCGCGATCTCCGCCGTGTCGAACACGCCCTCGCGGAAGGTGACGTGGCAGGTCGAGTGCTCGAGCTTCACCGCGCCGACGAGGCTGCGGAGGATGTCGATGTCGTGCACCGCCAGATCGAGCAGCACGTTGTTCCCGGCGAGGACGGTGTCGGGGTAACCGCCGACGCGCGTGAACGCGAAGTGGATAGGCGTCCCGAGCCAGCCCTCGCGAATGACCTCGCGGAGCTTGCGGACGGCGGGGTTGAACCGCTCCACGTGCCCGACGGCGAGCTTCACGCCCTTCGCCTGCGCGGCCTCGATGACGCTCCGACCCTGCGCGAAGGTGCTCGCCAGCGGCTTCTCGACGAGCAAGTGTTTGCCCATCGCGATGAGCTCGAGCGCGAGGTCGTGGTGCGTCGCGGTCGGCGTGGCGATGACGGCGGCCGCGAAGTCGACCTTCGCGAGCTCCGCGACGCTGCGAAAGAGGGGGATCGTGCCGAGATCCGGTGGAGGAGCCGCTTGCGCGTCGACGACGCCCACGAGCTCGAAGCCTGGGGTATCGCGGAGGACGCGGAGGTGGTTCCGTCCCATTCGCCCGAGACCGACGAGCACGATCTTTTCCTTCGCCGTCACGTTGAGCTCCTTTGTTTCCACCACGCGGGATCCGAACCGAGGGCGCGCGCCTAGAGCGCGGCGCGGAGGGCGGCGAGCGCCTCTTCGCGCTCGTCTTCGCGGATGCCGAAGAAGAGCGGGAGGTTCACGACGTTCTCGCAGATGCGACGCGAGTGCACGAGGTCCCCGTGCAGGATCGCGGCGCCCTTGGCCGGCGGCTGCGCGTCCATCGGCTCGGGGTACGTGCGCGCGGCGCCGACGCCGGCCTTCTTCAGCGCGTCGACGATCTCCTGGCCCCTCTTGCCCTCGACGGTGAAGACGTTGAGGTAGCCGTTCTCGCTGACGCCCGCCGGCGGACCGTAGACCTTCACGCCCTTGATGGCCGAGAGGCGCTCGCGGTACCAGACCGCCGCCGCGCGGCGCGTTTCCACGATCTCGGGGGCGAGGTCGACCATCGCGGAGAGGAACGCCGCCTGGATGCCGCCCATGCGTGAGTTCCAGCCGACGTGCGCGTACGAGTAGTGGTCGGACCGGCCGTGGTTGCAGATCGAGCGCACGTACTTCTCGTGCGCCTCCGACTGCAGGGTGATCGCGCCGCCGTCCATCGCGCCGCCGATGACCTTGGCCGGGTAGAACGAGAGCGTCGCGACGGTGGCCTTGGACAGGACCGGCTCGCCAAACGCCTCGACCCCGAAGCACTGCGCGCCGTCCTCGAGGAGGCCGATCGCGCGTTCCTTGCAGAACGCACGGATCTCGCGGAGGTCCCTCGACGCCCAGCCGTAGAGGTGGACGAGCATCGCGAAGTCGAAGCGGTGCGCGTCGTGCGCCGACTTCAGCTCGGCGAGCGACATCTGGAGATCGTCGGGGTCGACGTCGATCAGCACCGGCGTCGCGCCGAGCTGGACGACCGCCTCGAACGTCGCCCAGAACGTGAGGTTGGGCAGCGCCACCTTCGAGCCGCGCTTCACGCCGAGGGCCTGCAGGCCGATGAGCAGCGCGTCGGTGCCGTTCGCGCACGTGACGGCGCGAGGGACGGAGAGCGCCGCGGCGAGCTTCTTCTCGAGCGCGCCGACGCGAGGCCCACCCACGAACTCGCAGCGGTCGAAGCACTCGGTCCAGGCAGGCAGGACGCCCGCGCGGACGCGCTGAACGAGGCGCGAGAGGTCGATGAACGGGACGGCCATGGGCTGCGCGGGACGCTAGTACGAAGCACTATCGTTGGCCAGCCGTCCGCGCTCTCCGAAGGGCGCGACGCTTCGCGGTCGAGCACTCGACCCGCACGGCTTCGAGGATGCACAAGGGGCACGGAGTCAGCTCAACGGAACGCTCGGACGGCGTCGATGACTCGGCCCTGATCGTCGTCGGCGAGGTCGGCGTAGAACGGCAGACGCACCAGACAGTCGGCGACGCGCTCCGTAACCGGGCACTCGCCGGCGCGCGCCGTTCCGAGCTCGTGGCCTTTCGGCGTCAGGTGAAGCGGCTGGTAATGAAACACCGCCTTGGCGCCGGCTCTGCCCAGGTGGTCGATGAACGCCGTCCGCCGGGAGAGATCGGGGAGCAGCATGTAGAACATGTGAAACGCCTGTTCGCAGTGCGGAGGGACCACGGGCAAGCGGACGTCGTTCGAACGCGCCCAGTCGGCGAGCTCCACCGCATAGCGCTCCCAGACGCGGCGGCGACGTCGCTGGATGGATGTGCGCTCCTCGAGCTGCGCGAGGAGAATCGCCCCGAGGACATCCGAGAGCACCCAGCTCGACCCCACGTCGATCCACGTGTACTTGTCCACCTGGCCACGGAAGAAGCGGCTCCGGTTCGTCCCCTTCTCGCGCAGGATCTCCGCGCGCTCGAACAGCCCCTCGTCGTTGACGAGGAGCGCCCCGCCCTCACCGCAAGAGATGTTCTTCGTTTCGTGGAAGCTCTGCGTCGCGAGCGCTCCGAACGAGCCGAGCGGCTTGCCCTTGTAGCTCCCGAAGAGGCCATGAGCGTTGTCCTCGACGATCGCGAGACCGCGCGGCCTCGCGATCGAGACCAGATCGTCCATTTCACACGCCACGCCGGCATAGTGAACCGGGACGATCGCGCGCGTACGCGGCGTGATCTTCGACTCGAGGAGCGACTCGTCGAGATTCAGGGTGTCGGCGCGGACGTCGCAGAACACCGGCGTGGCGCCGCGAAGCACGAACGCGCTGGCCGTCGATACGAACGTGAACGCCGGGACGATGACCTCGTCGCCGGGCCGGAGATCGAGGAGGAGCGCGCAGAGCTCCAGCGCGTGCGTGCAGGAGGTCGTCAACAGGGCGCGCTTCGCGCCGGTCGCGTCCACCAGCATTTGCTCGGCCTCTCGCCCGAACGGCCCGTCCCCCGACGAGTGCTGGTCCATCGCTCGTCGAACGTAGTCGAGCTGGTGCTCGGCGACCGTCGCTCGATTGAACGGGATCATTCTCGGGCGATTTGTACCATGCGAGGTCGCGCCGCGCACTGGGGGCTCTCCTTCGCCCCGGCCCACCCGAGCTCTTGCGGCCCCCGAGGCGCCCTCCGGCGTGTCGATGGCTGCGCCCGGATTCGCGTTGAGATAAAGTGCGCTAGTGAGGCCGTTTCGACCGACGAGGGTGCTCGTCACCGGGGGCGCAGGGTTCATCGGTAGCGCCGTCGTCCGACTCGTGCTCGGCGAGACGGCGCGTGGAGTGGAGCGGGTCGTCGTGCTCGACGCGCTCACGTACGCGGGGCACCTCGCGAACCTCGAGGGGGTCGCGACCGATCCGCGCTACGTCTTCGTCCAGGGCGACATCTGCGACCGCTCCACCGTCGAGCAGCTCTTCGCCGAGCACGACTTCGACGCGGTGCTGCACCTCGCGGCGGAGTCGCACGTGGATCGGAGCATCGAGTCCGCGGACGCGTTCGTTCGGACGAACGTGAATGGCACCTTCGTCCTCGTCGACGTCGCCCGCCGCGCCTGGGAGGCGCGGGAGGGCGGGCTCGCCGCGCGGCGCTTCGTCCATGTATCGACCGACGAGGTCTACGGCGCCCTCGGGTCGACGGGGCGCTTCACCGAGGCGACGCCCTACGCACCGAACTCGCCGTACGCCGCGTCGAAGGCGGCGAGCGATCTCATCGTCCGCTCCTATGCAAAGACGTACGGCCTCGCCACCGTGATCACGAACACCTGCAACAACTACGGACCGCGTCAGCTGCCGGAGAAGCTCCTTCCGCTCATGATCACCAACGCCGCAAGCGACAAGCCGCTGCCGGTCTACGGAGAAGGGAAGCAAGTGCGGGAGTGGATCCACGTCGACGACCACGCAGAGGCGCTGTGGACGGCGCTCACGTCGGGCGTTCCCGGCGAGAGCTATCTCTTTGGGAGCGACGAGGAAGCGTCGAACAAGGAGATGGTCGAGCGCGTCGCCGATCTCGTCGACTCGGAGCTCGGCCGGCCGGCAGGGACCTCGCGTCGCTTGATGACGTACGTTCCCGATCGGAAGGGCCACGACTTCCGCTACGCGATCGACTCCTCGAAGGCTCGGAGGGAGCTCGGATGGGCGCCCAAGCGCAAGCTCACGCAGGCGCTGGCGGAGACTGTACGCTGGTACCTCGCCAACGCCGTCTGGCGCCAGCAGGTTCAGACCGAAGAGCACCACCGGTTCCAGGCGGCGTACTACTCCAAGGATCGAAGCTAGCTCTCGAGGCGTTCATGAAAGGCATCATTCTCGCCGGCGGCTCGGGCACGCGGCTCTACCCGCTGACCCTCACGGTGAGCAAGCAACTCCTGCCTGTCTACGACAAGCCGATGATCTACTACCCGCTGAGCACCCTCATGCTCGCCGGGATCCGGGAGATCCTCGTCATCACGACGCCGCGCGATCGACGCGCGTTCGAGGAGATGCTCGGCGACGGGAGCAAGTGGGGGATCCAGCTCCGCTACGTCGAACAGCTCACCCCACGCGGCCTCGCCGATGCGTTCATCCTCGGAGCGGACTTCATCGGCGGTGACACCGTTTCGCTCGTCCTCGGGGACAATCTGTTCTACGGCACCGGCTTCGTCGAGCGCATCGAGGAGGCCGCCCAGCTCACCGAGGGCGCGCGCATCTTCGGCTACTACGTGAAAGAACCTTCCCAATACGGCGTCGTCGAGTTCACGCGCGAGCGCGACGGAGAGGTTGGCAAGGTCGTGTCGCTCGAGGAGAAGCCGCGGGCGCCGAAGTCGAGCTACGCGGTGCCCGGCCTCTACTTCTACGACAACGAGGTCGTGGAGATCGCGAAGGCCGTAAAACCCTCGGCGCGAGGGGAGATCGAGATCACCGACGTCAACCGGACCTACATGGAGCGGGGCAAGCTCACGCTCTCGATCCTCGGACGAGGAACGGCGTGGCTGGACACGGGCTCTCCGGACTCGCTGCTCCAGGCCTCCACGTTCATCCAGACCGTCGAGGCCCGCCAGGGCCTGAAGATTGGGTGCCCGGAGGAGATCGCGTTCCGGAAGGGATTCATCGACGCGACGGAGCTCGCGGCGCTCGGGCGCTCGCTCGGCAAGACGGAGTACGGTGCATACCTGCTTCAGCTCGCCGCCGAGCTCGACTGACGCGCCGTCGGCCTCGTGGACGCACCAGGAGACCATGAGCTCGAGCAAACACGATCCCCACGTCACCGCCGACATCAGCTACGATCCGGAGCTCTTCTCTTCGATCGCGGCGGCGGAGGACGACCACTTCTGGTTCCGCGCCCGCCGGCGCGTGCTGGAGACGTTGCTCCGCCAGCTCGCGCCGACCTTGCCCGCGCAGAGCGTCCTCGAGATCGGCTGCGGCACCGGCAACGTGACCCGCACCATCGTGGACGTGTTCGGCGCCGACTCGGTCATCGCGATGGAGCCTCACGGCAACGCGGTGGAGATCGCGCGCCGGAGGCTCACCTGCCGAGTCGTCGAGGGCGATCTGGCCGCACCTCCCGTCGCCGGCCCGTTCGGGCTCGTGGGCATGTTCGACGTGCTCGAGCACCTCCCGGACGAGGCGGCCGCGCTCGAGAGCGTCTTCGAGCTCGTCGCCCCGGGCGGCGCGTTTCTCCTGACCGTGCCGGCGCGACAGAGCCTGTGGAGCTACTTCGACGAGGCCTCCGGCCATTTCCGTCGGTACGAGGTCGAGGGGCTCCGAGATGCTCTCGAGCGGGCGGGCTTCCGCATCGAGTACGTCACGGAGCTCTTCTCGCTCCTGTTCCCGATGATGTGGCTCGGTCGTCGTCTCGCGGGGCTGAGACGCGGAGACGTCGAGCGCGAGCGCGCGAAGGTCGCCGCCGAGCTCCGCTCGCCGCCGCTCGTGAACGGTGCCCTCGCCTGGGTGCTGGGCCGCGAGGCGAGGCGTGTCGGAGCGCGTCGACCGGCGCCCTTCGGTACGTCGGTCGTCGCGATAGCCCGCCGGGCGTGACGATCGTCCGCCTGCTCGACGGACTCTTGACGCGTGCGGGTTCGAAACGGAGTATCCCGCGCGATGTTGCGGTCTCTTCTCTCCCGTCCCGCGCTCTACCAGCTCTTCGGCGTGGCGATCGGCGCGCCTGCCTTCCGCCGTACCTTCGCCAGCGAGTACATCCGCTCGAAGAGCGACGAGCGGGTGCTCGACATCGGTTGCGGTCCCGGGAGCATGGTCCCGTACCTCGCCAGCGCCGAGTACGTCGGCTTCGATATGAGCCCCGCGTACATCGCCGCCGCAAAGAAGCAGTTTGGAGCGCGGGGCACGTTCATCTGCGATCGCGTCAGCACCCGAACGCTCGACGCGCCCGGCAGCTACGACCTCGTCCTCGCCTCCGCGATCCTTCACCACCTCGACGACGAGGAGGCGAGGAAGCTCTTCGAGCTCGCGGCCCTCGCGCTCAAACCGGGCGGTCGCCTCGTGACGCTCGACTGCGCGTACGTGCCGGAGCAGAGCACGCTGGCGCGCTGGATCGTATCGATGGATCGCGGCAGACACGTGCGGACCCCCGAAGCCTACGCGGAGCTCGCGCGGCTCACCTTCCGCGACGTCACGATCGACGTCCGACACGATCTCCTCCGCATCCCGTACACGCACGTATTGCTCGAGTGCAGAGACCCGAGCACCTCAGCCTGATCGGACCGACGACTCCGGCCGCTCGTCGAGCCAGAGGTGAAACCAGAGCGCCACCGAGCGCGTCCGGAACCCGGCAGCCTGGTAGAGCCGCTGCGCTGCGACATTTCGAACCTGGGTCACGACGCTGACACGCGTGACGCCCGCCGAGGCGAACCATGACAGCGCTCCGCTCATCAGGCGCGCACCGACGCCGTGCCCGCGCCGATCCGGTCGGACGGACACGAGGCCGATCGTGCCTACCTGTCCGTCCACATGGCAACTGACGTAGCCCGCGGGCTCGCCGACGGGTCCCTCGGTGATGACCATCGCTCGCTCGTCGCGAACGCCCTTTTCGATCCAAATCCGGTAGAGCTCGTCGCATCGCTCTCGTGAGAAGCGCGAGTCGGCGTAGAAGCGGCTGTCGCGGTGACTCGTCGCCGCGAGCGCGCGGATGGGCTCGAGATCCCCCTCCACGACCGCCGCTCGCGTGGTCGGCGGGGGCGTGGGGAGCGCGCCCTCGAGCGATCGCTCGAGGGTCATACGGACATCGACGAAGCGTGCCCCGCGGCGCTCGAGGACACGAACGACGGCCGGTTCATCGGCGGCCACCAGACAGTAGAGGCAGGCGACGGCGGGCACCGCGCAAGCATCGAGCGCCTTCTCCAGCTCGTCTGGTCCGAGCGACGCGCAGTCGATCCGGCCGATCGAAACGCCGAAATGCTCGGTGTCCCACGGCAGCATCGTGACGCGGTCGGAGCTCATCGGGTCAGCTGGGCTCGGCCGTGTCGGACCGAACGACATACGCTGGTCGTTCGAGGCTGCGAGCGTGGATTCTCGCGACGTACTCGCCGATGATGCCGAGCGCCAGGAGCTGCGCTCCCGAGAAGAGCGCGACGACGGACGCGAGGAACGAGAACCCAGGGACGCTGGAGCCCACGAGCAGGTAGCGGATCACCACGGTCGCGAGGACGAGGACACCGAACAGCGTGCACGCGAACCCGATCCAACTCGCGAGCTGCAACGGCAGCGTGCTGAAGCCGGTGACCATGTTGATCGCGTGGGTGACGAGCTTCCTGAACGTATAGTTCGACGCTCCGACGCGCCGCTCGTCATGAGCAACGTCGACGGCGACGAAGCTCGTCGTCGCCCACGTGAGCAGGATGTCGATGTTGACGTGCGGGCTCCGGTACCCGTCGAACGCGTCGCGGAGGTGAGTGCGCATGACGCGGAACGCCGAGACCTTGCGCGCAGTCGCCGCCCCCATCGCGCTCTGGAGCGCGATCTTCGTCAACTTGGATGCCAGGTCTCGGAAGAAACCATGCTGCTCGCGCTTCGGCGTCCCGTAGACGACGTCCACGTCGTCCGTCAGCGCCGCGAGCAACTTCTCGAGCTCTTCGGGGGGATGTTGGAGATCGTCGTCGATGGTGACGACGACCTCGTACTCGGCCGCGCGGATTCCGCAGAGCAACGCGTTGTGCTGCCCGTAGTTCCGCATCAAGTTGATGCCTCGAACGAACGGGTGCTCCTTCGACAGCGCGTCGACGACCTTCCAGCTGCCGTCGGCGCTCCCGTCGTTCACCAAGATGATCTCGTGCGCCGCCCCGCACGCTTCGAGGGCAGGGACCAACCGCTCCATGAGCGTGCGAAGGCTCCCGTGACTGTTGTAGACCGGGATGACGACAGACAGTCGGGGCGACTTCGCGTCCATGTCCCGAGACATCAAACTCGTTCTCGCTCGCCCGTCAACAAGTACGCTTTGCGCTCGATTCGAGCTCCGCGCATGAAGTACCCCCTCCCGTTCGTCGGTCAACGGACGACGTCGAGCCGGTAGCCGTCGCGCTGACCGATCGGC
Source organism: Labilithrix sp. (assembly GCA_019637195.1). Lineage (GTDB taxonomy): Bacteria > Myxococcota_A > Polyangia > Polyangiales > Polyangiaceae > Labilithrix. The sequence goes on from JAHBWA010000007.1 coordinate 115,351, forward strand.
GTCGTCCTGCTCTTCACTGGAGCGTCCAGCGGCATCGGGGGATGGTGGCCGTTCAAGCGCATGACGAGCTCGCCTGGCGCCGCTCGCTCCTGGAAGAAGCGAGCGTCATCGACGCTCCGCTGCGCGAACGGAAAGATCCACGCCGACGATACGTTGGGTCGCTTGTTGGCGATGAGGTAACCGGCGGGGAAATCGTAGAAGAAGAGCGCCCGCTCCCCCTTCGCGTGCGCGCGAATGTCCGCCGTGACACCGGCGAGCCACGCTTTGCGCCGCGGACTGGTGAACAGCCCCTTGTAGGGCCCTTCGGCGACCTTCGCCGTGAGCGCCTTGCGCGGCTCTTCGCGGTAGAAGGCGTCGTCACCTAGCACCGAGCGCAGGAGCTCGAGGGCCACCACCGCCGGCGCGAGCGTCGCCGGCGCGCGAAGCCATGTCCATGTCCAGCGCTTGGCTGTGTCGCTCAGCCATATCGACAACATCAACGCCGAAAAGATCGCGGACGCATACATCGCGAGCCCGGAGGCTACGATGCCGTTACCGCTCGACCAGCCCATCGCGGCGGCCGCGAAGAGCGGCGGGAGCCAGCCGCAGAAGAGCAGCACCCGCGCGGCCCGACGGTCGTTCATCCCGAGGTAGAAGAGCGGACCGAAGAGCGCGAAGCAGCTCAGGTAGTTCATGTTCGCGACGATGGGAGCGCCGACCGATCCGCGCGCGAGCAGCGGAATCGCCGGTGAGGCGATCCCGACGAGGAGAGGATGGCGCCGCGCGGCGATGACGGCGACCGCGATGATCGCGAGGGACCTCCACAGCTGCGGGTGTTGCGCCAGGAAGGCGTCGAGCAACATCGGCGCGCGGTTCATGTCGCTCGAGATGGCCTGGCTCGAGTAGGCGACGACGTGGCGGAGCTGCGACACGCCTGCTTGCAGGAACACCGGCGAGCTCAGCGCCGCGAAGGCCAAGCCACCGAGCGCGTAGCTGCCGACAGCACGCGGCCGCCGTCCAGCGGCGAGCGCGAAAATGGCCGCCGCCGTCGGCACCGTAGCGACGACGACGCTCGGATATGCGAGCGCGGCGGTCGCGTGGGCGACCCCTGCCCAAAACAAGGTGTCGCGGTGGACTCGCCGCCTCGGGGGGGCCTCGAGGAGGCCGCACACCGCGAGGCAGAGCCCGATCGTCAACAATCCCGCGCTCAGCGTGTTGTAGCTGAGACCAGGGATCCCGTAGGGGATGAAGCAGACGCAGGCCGCGCCGAGCAAGAGCGCGGCCGGTCGCGGTACGAACCTCGACGCCAGCGTAAACGTGGCCCAGCCTACCGCTCCGAAGAAGCAGACGTAGAGCACGCGGATGAAGAGGAAGATCCCCGACGCTCCGCCCTTCACCCAGACGTAGGCCTTCACGAACGGGTAGAGAAGGAGCGCCCCCGTCTGTGTGACGTTCAGCTCGTCGATGAACGGCCGGTCCCCGAGCGCGAAGCGAAACGGCAGGGCCACGTAAAAGGCTTCGTCCGTAAAGTCGATCCCGAACCGCATCCGATCGAGCATCGCGGCCACGACCGCGAGCGCGATCACGAGGGCGACGTAGCGAATGATGGGTCCGCTCCCGTTCACGGCGAGCAAACTACCACGGGTGCCGTTCCACCCACCCCGCTCTCCAATTTCGGTCGAGCGATTCCGGGCGGCCCGACGCCCCCAACATCGGTCGCGCTCGGCGGCGACACCTTCGCGAGCGCGCCTTTCGGCCCGCAGCGAGCGCCCACGCGTCGCGCTTCGAGAGCGCCACCTTCTCCCGGCCGCCCGGCGGGCGCCGACACCCGCCGCCTAACGCTCAGCCCGCAGCCAGCACCGCGGCGGCCACCGCGTCGCCCGTGACCTTCGCGAGGAGGATCCCGTTGCGGTGATGCCCGGTAGCGAGGAACAGGCCCGGCAGCGGAGAGGCGCCGACCTGGGGCCCGCCCTCGGCGTGAGGGCGGAAGTTGCACCACGTTCGCGAGACCTCCGCGGCTCCGAGCCCCGGCGCGATCCGGAGCGCGCCCGCGAGGATGGACTGCACGCCCAGCGCCGTGACCTCACGGCGGTGGCCCACGTCTTCCATCGTCGAGCCGCAGACGACGCGGCCGTCGCCGCGCGGGACGACGTACGTGCCGCCGAGAAACGCGATCGCCGAGAGGCGCGGCGGGCGCTCCTCGAGCATCACGAGCTGGCCGCGGACGGGCCTCACCTTGGGGAGGCCGCTCGGGACGCCGGGGACCAGCGACGACCAACTCCCCGCCGCGAGGACCACGACGTCCGCGCGGATCACCTCGCGCGAGTCGAGGGCGACGCCGACGCAGCGCCCAGCCTCCTCGATCACGCCGGACACGGTCGCGCCGCTCCTCACGGTCACGCCTCGACGCGCGGTCGCGACGACCAGCGCGCGCAAGAGCTGCGGCGGATCCACCTGCGCCTCGTCCGGGAGCCAGGCCGCCGCGGTGACCTCGGCGCTCAGCCCTGCCTCGAGCGCCCGCGCCGCCGCCGCGTCCAGGAGCTCCGCGCGGAGGCCCGCCGCGCGATCGGCCTCGACGCGCTCGGCGAGCCGACGCGCCTCCGCTTCGCTGGTCGCGAGATCGAGCGCGCCGCACCGCCGGTAGCCGATGTCGACGCCGGCCACCTCGCGGAGCTCCTCGGACCACGACGCGTAGGCCTCGCGCGCGCGCACGAAGGCCGCGCGCTCGACCGGATCCTTGGCCTCGAGCTGCGCGGCGAGCATCCCCGCCGCCGCGCTCGACGCCTCCGCCCCGGGGACCGCGCGCTCGAGGACGAGGACGTCGCGAACGCCGCGACGCGTGAGCTCGAGCGCCGTCGCGCACCCCATCACCCCTGCGCCGATGACGACGATCCGCACCGCGATTCCTCCTCGAAGCTGCCTCGTCGAACGACGAGGGATAGGCGCTCTCTTAGTAGAGGTCGTCGCTCCGTGCGTCCAGCCATGGTCAGCGAAGGACTCCTCCCACTGCTCTCCGCAAGCTCCCGCAATCACGAAATTTTGCGCACACCGTCGAAGACGCTCGGCCCTCCGCCGCGGCCGGACACCGGAGCGCCAGGCTGACTACCGGGGAATTCGGCGTACGGCAAAGCAAGGCCCTCGGCCTCGCGGAGCGGTCGCGGAGAGTTCGCGGGGGATGCCATCGACGACGGGCCAAAACCTGCGCATTACACATGGTTACTGAACCCCGATCGGAGATGGGCATGCTGCCTCGCGTATTGCCGAGGTCGGACCCGATGAAGTTGCCGGGGCGGCACCACCGTCATCTCCGTCGAGCTCGCGCCCGCAGCGCCCGCAGCGCCCGCGGCCGAGACGTCTGCTATCACCACCTCCTCGCAAGCCTCTCGGACCTTCACCTGCCCGGCGATCTGCGGCGCCGGAAGCTGCGGTTCAAAGCCCACCTTCGATGGCCCTCACGTCGGGAACTCTGGAGCTCTGACGACTGGCTCGTGGGAACTATTGCTGCCAACGATGAGGAGTATCGACCGATGCGCATTTTGGCCCTCTCTCTCGTGCTCGTCTCAACCGCGTGCGTCGAGTCGAAGAGCAACCTCGACGAGAGCTCGCCGCCAGACGCCGGAGTCGCTCCGTGCAGCGACGCCGACGCGATGACGCCGGCCGCCCCTCCACCGTGTGACGCAGGTATCGGCCAACCGCGTCGAGGAGTTCTCGACGAGAGCAAGCTCGGGAAGTCGTGCACGGGGGACTCAGGTTGTGGTCCGAATCAGCGTTGCGTCACCTACCGACGCGCCGTCGAAACATCGTTCGGCGCACGATGTGTGGATGAGGCAATCCGATGTGAGATTCTCCAGTGTCCGCCCGGAACCGAATGCATCGGCCTGATGAACACGCCGCAAGACATCTACTGCGAGTAGCTGCTCCCCATAGCCGAGCGTAGGGCCGAGCGACGGGGCCGGCTCCAGAGCGAACCGAGCGCGCGCCCGGACCCCGATCACCGAACGAAGAACGTCCCGATCCGCACGCGGTTGTCGTCCACGACGCCCTTGCCCGGCGCGACCACCTTCGCCCGGCCCCGCCGCCCCGAGACGTGGCCGAAGGCGAGCCAGACGTCGTAGGTGCCGCGCGCGGCCTTGCCGACGTGCACGCCGAACGCGTCCTGGACGACGTAGCCGAGCGGCGCGTCCGAGAGGTAGAAGCTCCCGCCTACGACCTGGTGGTCCGCGTTGAAGAAGTCCTTCGGCTTCTCCTTCGGGTCCTCGGTCTCGGGGATCGGCTCCTGCCCCTCGCGTCGCTCGACGTGGACGAACACGCCGGTCGTGCGCGGCAGCGCCCCCGTGCGGCGGAGGTAGACGTCGAGCGTGACGTTCGAGAGGTGGTCCGGTCCGTTCAGGCGCGCGGCGTCGACGACGATTGGCAGCTCGAACTGCGCCCCGAGCTTCGTCGCGTCGGGCGCCGGAGCCACCACGAGCGCCGGCGTGCCGTTGGCGTTCTTCATCGGCGCCGGCGGATAGCGCGGCTCGGTCCAGCCGGCGACGAAGACACCGAGGACCGCCCAGGGAGCGAGCACGAGCGCCGCGGTCCGCACGACGGCGCCTCGCCGAAACGGCGAGCGACCGCGCCGCGCGGAGAGACCGAGGAGCACGAGCGCGGCGAGCGCCGCGGCCGTGACCGCGCCCCCGGCGAGCGCGGAGCGCGGGCGGAACGAGATCGTCACGTCGCGCTCGCCCGGCGGCAAGTCGACCGCCAGCAAGCCGTCGTCCGACACGACCGTGCCCACCGAAGCGCGCCAGCCCGGGTGCCAGTTCTGGTTGACCATCAGCCGGCCGGCGCTCGCCATCGACGCGCGCACGACGATCTGGTTCGGCGACCAGGAGACGCGCTTGGCGTGGCCCACGCCAGGATCGACCACGTACTCCTCGGCGAGCAGGTCCCCGCGGAGCTTCGGGGACATCGTGACGGGGTGCGTCTCCCAGCACGAGAGCGAGCCCGCGCCGATGCCGTCGTAGTGCGCCGCGAGCCAGCGGTTGCCGCGCGCCTGCCGGAAGTCTTCACGCCGGGCGACCGCGACGACGCCGAGCTCGCGCTCCTTGTTGATGGACGCGAACGTCTGGATCTCCGAGCCGATGGTCAACACGACGGCCAGCGAGAGGACGACGTTCGCCCCGATCCGCCAGCGCTTCCCGTCGCCGAGGCGCGGCAGCTTCGCGAGCGCGTTCGCCGCCGGCTCGCTCGCGTAGAGGATCGCGAGCCAGAGGAAGCGCTCCGGGTAGCGGAGCGCCGAGAACACGGGGAGCTCGCGGAGCAGCGCGAACAGCGCCGGCTTGCGGGCGTAGCCGGCGGCGAGCCAGAGGAAGACGACGACGACGACGAGCGGCTTGATCGATTTGCGGTCCGAGCCGCCGAGGGCGACGAGCGCGAGGAACGCCGCGCCGACGTAGAAGCTCCCGGGATCCGCGGCGTCGCTGTCTTTGGTCGCGAGCGACTTGATGAGGAAGAAGAGCAGCTTCTTCGGCGCGTGGCCCGGCGTCCCGGCCATGATCCGCGGCTGGGCGGCGAGCGTCTCGGCGAGCGGCAGGAGGCGGACGGCGGACGCGGCGAGCATGAAGCTGGCGAGCGCCGCCAGCATGGCGAGGGCGCGGAGGCGACGGCTCGGGGGCTGCTCGCTCAGCGCGCGCGCGGCCTCGATGACCGCCGCGACCGCGACCAGCGGCGCCGCGAACGTGCCGCCGAAGCCGACCATCACCGCGAACGCGATCGCGCCGACGACGATCCCCGAGGTGCGCCCGCGCGCGGCGAGCGTGATGCCGTAGAGGATGAACGGGACGAGCTCGAAGCCGAAGAAGTTCGTCCACCCGCGGAAGTACGCGACCGCGAAGTGCCCCGAGAGCGCGAACACCGGCGCGATCCGAAGCGCCGCCGTGCTGTCGTTCACGCGGAGCCGGATCCAGCGGTACGTGCCTTCCATCCCCACGACCGTGAAGAGGAAGACGACGAGGAGCTCGGCGCGCTCGACACCGAAGAGGAGGCTCAGCAAGAACGGCGGCGAGGCGAAGCGGCTCTGCGGCTCGCCGAGCCCGTAGATGCCGCCGCAATACCAGGGATCCCAGAGCGGCAGCTCGCCGAAGCGGCGGACCGCGTCGACGGCGGCCCGCTCGTGGAGCGCGAGCACCTGCGCGTCGCGGAACTCGTTGAACCACGCCGCCGACGGCAAGAACGTCCAGACGAGCGCCAGCGCGAGGAGCGCGAAGAGCGCGAGCCGGACGGCCGTTCGTTCCGCGAGGCGTCCCATCCGTCAGTCGTAGAAGGGACGCGGCTTGCACGGGATCGCGCCGGCCTGCCGCTCGTCGATGTCGTCCGGAGAGCGCGCGGCCCGCCGGTGGATGTCGTCGTCGACCGCCCGGAGCACCTCCTCGATACGTACCCCCTTCTCCTTCGCGAGCTCCTCGGCCCGGCGATACTCGCGGCCGTGGAAGTCGTCGCGCTGCGACCATCGGTCCGCGGGGAAGTGCTGCGCGGTCTCGTTCGCCCACGTGCGCTCGTTCGAGGCGATGTCGGAGGCGATCTCGGCGAGCTCCTCGGGCGTCGCCTGACGGCTCGGGACCGGCGCCGCGGCGAGCGCCACCCGTACGGCCACCACGGCCGTGCAGGCGAGGACGACGGCGGCAGCGGGGAGGCTCGTTCTCGGGTCCATCACCATGAGGTCTTCGAGCTCGGGGCGCGTCGCGGCGCGCGGTCAGTCCTTCGGGCCTTCGTTGTAGCCCCGAGGACGATACTTGGGGTCGACGCCGTTGTGTTCCTCCCCGTGCTCGAGCACGTCCCTCGCGACGTACTCGAGCCAGGATCCGGGGTGCTTGTCCTTCATCGCGTCGAGCTCCGCGCGGACGCTCGAGCCCTCGACGAGGAGCTTCTCGTCCCAGAGGCACTGGACGCCGAGCGCGACCAAGTTGACGTCGTTCGGCGCGAGCTCGAAGCCGCGCACGTAGTGCGGCCAGGCCTCCGGCGCGCGGTGCAGGCGGCAGAGCGTGTCTCCGTAGTAGATGCTCGCCATGGGCCACTTCGGCGCGAGCTCGAGCGCGCGCCCGTTCGCGGCGAGGCGCGCCTCGAGATCGCCGCGCGCGCCCTTCATGACCGAGTAGTTGAGGTGCGCCTTCGCGCTGCGCGGCACGGCCTTGCGCGTCGCGTCCCAGAACGAGAGGTCGTCCGTGTAGTCGTTGGCGTGCCGGCGGGCCGCGACGGCCTGGAACAGGAAGAACCCGACCGTGCCCACGACGAGCGCGCGCCGGGCGACGCGGCCGCCCGTCCTCGCCACGCGCTCGGCGAGCCTGCCGAAGACCACGGCGAGGATGAGGCTCGTCCCGATCACCGGGAAGTACCAGAAGCGCTCGGCGCGGACCGTGGGCAAGAGCACCGGCAGGTTCGACACGGGGAAGAACGACAGGACCACCCACAGCGCGCCGAACGCGACGACGAGCGACGTGTCGGGCGGTATCCGCGACTCGGCCGCGTGCGCGGGATCGACCTCCGCGAGCCGGCCCTCGACGCGCGGGGCCTCCGCCGGCGCCGCGCCTTCGACCCCCACGGCCTCCGCCGGCGCCGCGCCTTCGACCCCCGCGGCCTCCGCCGGCGCCGCGCCTTCGACCCCCACGGCCTCCGCCGGCACTGCACCCTCGACCCACGCGGTCAGCGCTCGCGCCGCGGCCGCACGCTGGAGCTCGGCAGCGCGCCGCTTGCGCTGTCGCCGCCAGGAGCGGATCCCGAGCCACGTCGCGAGCGGGAACGGCAGCACCATCGCGAGGCCGCCGAGGATGATCTCCGGCGACGCCATCGTCTCGGGGACGGGCTCCTGCGGCGCGGAGTAATCACCCGAGAGCGTGTACGGGAAGACGACCTGCATGAGCCCGCGCCACCAGACGCGGAGCGCGCCGCCCACACGGTGGAGCGCGTCGGCGTGGACCAGCGGGTTGTTCAGCGGATCGCGCGGCAGCGTCGGTTGCGCGTACCAGCGGAGCACCGCGGCGAACGCGCGACCGCCGAGCCCCTTGTGAGCGTTCGCCTCCGCGGAGAGCTCCGGCGGGAGAGGGGCCGGGAACATCCTCCGCCGCGCCTCGACGTAGAGGACGAACGCCGCCCCCGCGGCGACGAACGCGACGACGGCGCGGAGCCAGCGGCGCGGCTTCTCGGGGTGCGTGTTCGGCGCCAGCAAGAGCGCGCCGAGCGGCAGGAGCGGGACGCAGCAGAGGGCGCTCTCCTTCGAATAGAGGCCGAAGAGCGAGCCGAGGATCACCCCGAGCGCCATCCACGGGAGCTTCCAGGTGAGCGCGAGGAGCGCGAGGAGCGTCCCGGTCGCGCCGAGCACGTCCGCGATGCCGACGACGCCGCTGACGGCCTCGGTGAGCAGCGCGCTCGCGGTGAACGCCGCGCCGGCGATCCAGGCGACGCCGCGGCGCTTGGTCAACGCGAACGCGAGCACGCACATGAGCGCGCCGTTCACACCGTGCAAGAGGACGTTCACCCAGTGGTGGAGAAACGGGGTCTGATCGCGCGCACCGAGCCCCCAGAGCGCGCGCCACACGAGGTTCGGGATCGGACGGTACGAGCCGATGCTGCGCTCCGGGCCGAGGCCCCAAAAGTCACGATAGAACGCGTCGATCCAGCGAAACTTCGGCTCGGCGTCGGCGATGCTCCGCACGAAGGGGTTCGCGAGCAGCGCCTCTTGCTCGTCGAAGATGAAGTTGGTCCGCGGATGCCTCGTGAAGAGGATCATCGACAGAAAGCAGTACGGGACGAGCGCGAGCCCGAACGAGGGAGCGTCGCCGAGGAAGTAGTCGTGGATCCATTGCCGGAACGTGAAGATGAACTTCGGCTTCTCTTCCGAAACCTCCGGCACGTGCGCCGGCGGAGCCTCCGCTCCGAGCGTCGGCGCCGGCGACGCGGCCTCCGCGCCGTACGCCCGACCGGTAGCCTCCGCGCCATACGAAGCCGCGGCAGCCCCCGCGCCGTACGCGGGACCGCCAGCCTCCACGCCGTACGCGGGCACGACGGCCTCCGCGCCGTACGCGGGCGCGACGGCCTCCGCGCCGTACGCCGGACCGGCGGCCTCCGCGCCGTACGCCGGACCGGCGGCCTCCGCGCCGTACGCCGGACCAGCCTCCGCGCCGTACGCCGGACCGGCAGCCTCCGCGCCGTACGCGGGCGCGACAGCCTCCGCTTCGCCGAGCGACGGCACCACCGCCTCCCCGCCGAGCGACGGCGACGCGCCCTCCGCGCTCAGCGACGGCGGGCTGGGAGCGTCCACCCCGCCCGAGCCCGATGCGGCGTCGCGCGCAGGCTCGCCGGCCGGATCCTCCGCGAGCCGTCGCTCGTCGTTCTCGGCCTCGGGCGCCACGACCCCTCTCCCGTCTACTTCCCCAGCTCCGCGACGATGGCCGGCGGCGGCGGCGGCTCGTCGTCGGGGATGACCCAGTTGTCGCCCCACAGCTGAGCGCCG
>JAHBWA010000070.1 GCA_019637195.1 Labilithrix sp.
TTCAACTCCGCCCAGGCGCGCCAAGGTCACGCTGGCAGTCGACCCGGAAGAGGGTCTACGAGCGCGACGCTGGGCGTTGCCACCTCTGCGGCGCGACCGTCGAGTTCAAGCACTACGAATGCTCGCACATCATCGATCGATGCGTCGGCGGTCCGGACGAGGACTTCAACCTCGTCGTGATGTGCGCCTCCTGCAACCGACGCAAGCCCGTGCACTGCACTCGCAGCGAGTACTTCGCCTGGACGAACCACATGGCGGAGAAGATGAGGGCCTACGTCGCGACTCTCATGGGGACCTCAGCGTGAGCCCGATCGGCCTGATGACCCGCCGTGAAGCAGCGGCGTACCTCGGCTACGAGTTCCGTACGTTCGTGCGCCACGTCCAGACGCAGATCGCATGGGTGAAGGTCGGTCGCGACCTGAGGACGACGAAGGAGGTTTTGGATCAATGGCTGGCGGATCAGATCGAGGCAGGCCGTACTCGTTCTACTCGGACCGAGGCATCGCGACCCTCAACGCGCGCATCGGGGGCCAACGCTTCCGCCCGTCGCTCGGCATCCCTTACGACCCTGCCACCGCAAGCCCGCGACTACTCCGAGAGATTGAAGCGGAGGCCGCGAAAAAGTACGCCGAGCTCGTCTCCGGACGAACCCTCAAAGCCGAGCCCGGGTCACGCGTCTTGACGGCGATGACGCTCGAAGAACTCGGCGGGCTCTGGCTCGTCGAGGCGAAGAAGCTCTGGCCTCGAAGCGTCGGCACGCGCGAGACCCAGCTCCGCAACGTCACCACGTGGGCCGAGGAGGCTCCGCGCTTCAAGGGCGATCGGCGCACTCCGCTGGAGCGCCTCGTCGACGACACCGGGCCGATGCAGTACGCGACCGATCGCCTGGGGCAGGTGCTCAGGGAGACGATCGACAAGGAGATCTCCAACCTCCTCGCGTTCCTTGACTGGGCGGTGAGAGGGCATCACCTCGCATCGCGGCCCCCCTCCCCTGAGCTCCCGCGGACAGCCGTCGGTACGCGCTCGGGACCGCAGCGCGAGGAGCCCGTCGACATCACCGACGCGCAGGCGCTGGCGATCTGCGCGCACCTCCCCGAATGGACCGCGCGCGGCGGGCGCGGGATTGTTCCTGGCGCTCCGCTCCCGAAGAACGCGATCCGTGTCCGCGACGTGTTCCGGTTCTCCTACGAGATGGCTCTCCGCCCGAGCGACGCGCAGCGTCTCGAGGTGCCGCGCCACTGGAGCCGCGGCCAGAAGCACCTCTACTTCACGCCCGACATGCAGAAGAGCGGGTTCAAGGGCCGCATCCCGCTCACCCGGGTCGCGCTCGAGATCCTCGAGCGGTGCGCCCCAGAGTCCGGCCTCATCTTCGGCCAGCACGACCTCCGGTACCAGATCAAGAAGGCCGCGCTGAAGGTGCTCCCGGAGGAGAAGGCCCGCAACTTCGCCCCGTACGACTTCCGGCACGCCCGCGCCGTCTTCGCGCTCGAGACGACGAACGACCTGCTCGGGACGCAACGGCTCCTACGCCACAGCCGCGCGACGACGACCAACCGCTACCTGCGCACGCGCGAGAGCCACGTCGAGAACGTCATCGACGCGCTGGACGCAACCTCCGGAACCGAGGCCGACTTCGCCGAAGCGGTCAGGGGCCGGTCAGGAACTGCCCCGGTACTGGCCCAGCTATGCGCCCCTTCGATCTGGCCTATCTGCCTGGTTTTCGAGGTAAAAGTGCGAAGGAGGGGACTTGAACCCCTACGGTGTTACCCGCTAGCACCTCAAGCTAGTGCGTCTGCCAATTCCGCCACCTTCGCGTAGTGAGGAGGAGGCGCAACCTAGCCGCTCCATTCCCTAGACGTCAAGCCTTCTTGGAGAGCGCCGCGAGGATCTCGCCGAGCTCGAACGGCTTACGAACGAGCTTCATCGCCTCGGTGCCGACGACGTCGGGGAGGCGGTCGGCGCTGCCCGTGATGAGGACGAGGTCGATCCCGGGAGAGCTCGCCCGGAGGCGCGCCAGCGCGCCGGCAGCGTCGGCGGCGATAGGTGAGAGATCGACGAGCGCGGCGTCGTAGGGTGCCCGAGCGATCGCGGCCGCGAGCTCGGCGCTGTTCGCCGCGACGGTCACGGCGGCTCCCCTGCCCTCGAGCGCGGTCTCGAGCAGCTGCGTGACCGCCGCGTCGTCCTCCACGAGGAGCACGCGCAGGCCCGAGAGCTCGCGCACCCGCGGCGTCGACATCGGCGGCCGCGGGATCGCGTCGACCCGCGGCCAGGTCACGCGGAAGTGCGCGCCCGGCGCGTCGGGCGCCGACGATCGCGCCTCCGGCGGGGACGCGAGGAGCTCGACGTCCCCGCCCGCCGCTCGGGCGAGCTCGCGCGAGTGACGGAGGCCGACGCCCGTGCCGCCCGGCCTGAACGACGCGCCGCGGAAGATGCCGTCGCGGCGCGACTCGGGGACGCCGGGCCCCTGGTCCGAGACGACGATCGCCACGCGCTCGTCGTCGGCCGTGACGTCGACCGTGACCTCGCTCCCGCGCGGCGCGTGCGCGAGCGCGTTCATGACGAGGTTCGTCAGCACCTGCGAGACGTCGAGCGCGCCCGCGACCTTCGCGAGGGAGTCGGCGCCGTTCACGACCATCGTCGCGCCGGCGCGGCTGGCCTCGACCGCGAGCGCGTCGACGACCTCGCGGGCGATCTCGCCCGCCGGGAGCTGCTCGTCGATGCGCGGGCTGCCGATCGCGTGGCGCGCGAGGTCGCGCGCGATGCGGGCGCGCTGCTCGACGATCGTGAGCGCGTAGGCGGTCGTCTCGGGGGTCGCGTCCGCGGCGCGCGCCTCACCGACCCAGCCGAGCAAGACCGTGAGCGCGTTCGAGACGTCGTGAAGGACCCCCGCGAGATCGCGATGCGGATCGCCGCCCCGCTGGCTCTCGGGCTTGTCCTCGCCGTCCCGCTCCGTCACGACCCGGCACGCTACGCCAACTCCGGGGTCACGTCATCCGCCGGATTCGGCCGCGAGCCCGCCGAATACGCCCTCAGCGGAAGCCCTCTCGCGCCGAGGCGTCACCCCCGATCGCGCGGCGCGACGGGGCGCGGGACGACGCGTCGACACCCGTCGCCGCGACTGGCGCGCGCGGCCCGCGCCGCCGCCCGCGCGCCCCCATGATCAGCGGCGCGATCGCCGGCAGGCGCGGCATCAAGCGCTTGCCCAGGCGGACCTGACGGAGCACCGCGAAGGGATCCTGCAGCCACGTGCGCGGCGGCCTCGAGCCGAGGCGGGCGAGGACCGCGCCGAGCGGCACCTCGAGGCGGCGCTGCGTCGCGACCGCCTCGCAGAGCAGATCGGCGCCCGCGGTGATGAGCGGACCCGCGCCGTAGCGCGGCTGGCCGAGCCCGAAGAAGTAGATGTTCTTGTGATCGGGAGGCACGAGCCCTCCGATGAGCTGCGGGTAGCCGTCCTTCCACGCGACGACGCCGTCCGCGAGGAACGGGAAGCGGACGTCGAAGCCGGTCGCGGCGATCACGAGATCGATCTCCTCCTCGTGTCCGTCGACGAAGCGGACCGCGCGGCCGTCCCACCGCTCGATGTCCGGGTGCGGAGCGATCTCGCCGTGCCGGAGGTAGTAGAGCAGCTCCGAGTTGATCGTCGGGTGACGGTCGAACGGCCGGTGGTCGGGGTGCTGGAGCCCGTAGCGCTCGTACGGTCCGACCGCGACGCGCGCCATCGCGCGGGCGACGGCGCGCTGCGCGAACGGCGGCATCCACGGCTGCATCAGCTCGACGAGCGGGACGCCGAGGAACGTCTTCGGCAAGAACCAGTAGCCGCGACGCATGCTGATGTGCGCCGACTGAGCGAAGCGCGCGGCCTCCACGGCGATGTCGCACGCCGAGTTGCCCCCGCCGATGACGAGCACGCGCTTGCCGGCCAGCTGCTCCGGGGACTTGTAGCTCTTCGAGTGAATGAGCTCCCCGCCGAAGGCGCCGGGGTACTTCGGCATCCGGCTCGACCAGTGGTGGCCGTTGCACACGACGACGCCGTCGTAGATGCGCTCGCCGCGCTCGCCGTTCGCGCGCTCCCAGGAGACCTTCCACGTGCCGGCCTCGACGTCGACCGGCTCAACGCGCGTCACCTTGGTCGAGAGGCGGATCCCGCCGCGGAGGTCGTGGTGGTCGGCGTAGGCGTTCAGGTACTCGAGCATCTGCCTGGCGCTCGGGAAATCCGGCCACGAGCTCGGCATCGGGAAGTCGCCGTACTCCGTCGTCTTGCGCGACGAGATGATGTGCACGGTCTCGTAGACGCCGTGGTGCCAGTTGCCGCCGATCGCGTCGGCGGCCTCGAACTGCTCGTAGTCGATGCCGTGCCGGCGGAAGGCCGCGGCGACGCCGAGCCCCGAGAAGCCCGCGCCGATGAGCGCGAACGTCACGACGGCGCCTCCTCGCTCTTGTCGGCTACGACGACGCCCTCTGCCTCGAGCCGCGCGAGCGTCGCGGCGATGAGCGCCGAGTGATCGCGATCCATCGGGTGGAAGCCCGGGCGCAGGTACTCGCGGATCCCGCGCAAGAAGACGCGCTTGCCGACGGGCTCCATCACGCGGCTCTCGCCCTCGCGGACCGCGCGCTCGCGGAGCTCCGCGAGCTCGCGTCGCGCCTCGAGCAACGACGAGCCGTCCTGCGCGAGCAGCTCGCGCGTCGCCCAGAGCCAGAAGCCGCCGAGCGTCAGCGTCGCGAGCGCCATGCCGGCGACGCGGAGCGCGTAGCTGGGAGCGACCTCCTGGAGCACGTCGAACGCCACGGCCTTGTGCTCGAGCTCCTCGACGGCATGCCACTCGAGCAGGCGACGGATCTCGGGATCCGCGTGGACGAGCACGCCGCCGGTGAGCGCGTCCTCGGCGAGGATGGCCGTGAAGTGCTCGAGCGCGACGGTCACCGCGAGGCGAAGCGGCCGCGGCGAGGCCTCCTCGATGCGGTCGTACGCGAGGTGCTCGTAGCGCTCGAGCAGCGAGTCGATGTCGAAGCCTTGCTCCCGGAGCGTGTCGAACAGCCGCTCGTGCGCCTGCGCGTGGCGGCCCTCCTGGCCGAAGAACCCCTTCACCTGCGCGGCGAGGTCGGGCGACACGCGATCGAGGTAGCTTCGAACGCTGCGAATGAAGAACCGCTCTCCCGCGGGGAAGAGCAGGTTCACGCCGTTGGCGAGCTGCGTGGCGGCGCGGCTCCCGGCGAGCCAGTGGCGCCGCACGCCGTCGAACCCGAGGCGCGGCGCGCGCGGGCGAATGGGAGGCCTCGCTCCGGCGGTCGGCGCGTTGGCGGCAGCCGCGCCGGCGGTCGACACGTTGGCGGCCGGCTCGTTGGCGGTCGGCACGCCGGCCGTTCGCGCCGACGCCGTCGGGTGAGCTCGGAGGGCTTCGTCGGTCGGGACGGGTCGCGGTTCGCTCGGGTTCATCGGCGGCTCCTTGCTGACTTCCGTTCAATAACCGTAGCGCCTATTGAACTGGAGTCAATGGACACCGAGCGGCGGAATTCTCGCTATGCTCCAGCGAGATCCATGCGCACCCTCGACAAGCACGGCGGGCCCGCGGCCGCCCGGGCCACACGCCGGCGCGCGACGCCGAAGAGCTCGGCTCGGCGCGCCGCGCCGCCCGAGGCCGGGCGCGCCCGCGTCCGCCTCGACGTCGACGAGCGCCGCGCTCAGCTCGTCGAGCTCGGCCTCTCGGAGTTCGGGACGCGCACGTACGAGGAGGTCTCCATCGACCTCATCGCGCAGACCGCGGGGATCTCGAAGGGCCTCCTCTATCACTACTTCCCGACCAAGCGCGCCTACTACGTCGCGTGCGTGCGCGAGGCCGCGGCCCGGCTCGTCGCGCGCCTCGAGCTGCCGAGCGACGTGCCGCCGCTCGAGCGCCTCCAGGTCGGGCTCGACCGCTACCTCGAGTACGTCCGCGCGCACGGCGGCGCCTTCGCCACGCTGATGCGGAGCGGCGCCTTCGCCGATCGCGAGCTCGCCGACGTCATCGACGAGACGCGGGCCACGCTGCTCGGACGTCTTACGAGCGGCATGGCCGACATCTTCCCCGCGCCGGGCACGCTCTCGTCGCCGCTCCTCCAGATCGCGCTGCAGGGCTGGGTCGGCCTCGCCGAGGCGATGAGCATCGCGTGGGTGGAGGCCTGCGTCGCCGCCGAAGGCGCGCGCTCGAACGCGCCCCCGCCGCGCGCCGACGAGGTCCGCGACCTGCTCGCGCAGACGCTCGTGGCCATCGTGGGCAACGCCGTCCGCTGAGCGACCGACGCTGGCGGATGCCTCGCGTCGGCAGGTTCGCGAAAGGTTCGCGAAGCCGCCTCGCGCTGGCGGATTCGCGAAGCCGCCTCGCGCTGGCGGATTCGCGAAGCCGCCTCGCGCTGGCGGATTCGCGAAGCCGCCTCGCGCTGGCGGATCGGCGATTGTCCGGTCGCGCGTGCCGACTCACCGCGGCGCGGCGCCACCCCGCCGGAGGTCTCGGGATTGGCTCACCTCTTCGGGCGCGCGGCGAGCCGCGCGGGAGGCCCGCTTCTTGGACGCCGCGAGGAGAGACGCGTCCGATGCTCGAGACGCGCGAGACACGATGACGAGCAAGCTTACGAAGGAGTGCGTGCGAACGAGTGCGTGTGCGCACGGATGCTGCGAACGGGAGCGCGAAGAGGCGGACGAAGAACACATGCCGCTCGCGGGGGTGACAGCCGCACACCGATTTGTGCGGCGGCCCCTTGAGACGCTTGTGTTCGTGATGAGATTCGTGGTCCCGTAGAAAGCTGGCGGGACCGTTCGCTCTCGAGCGAACCTCGAGGGCAGACGCGTCGATCGGTCCGGGGTCGAACAGGAGGGATGAAGACCATGAATCGTTGGGTGATGGCTGCGGTGCTCGGTCTTACGGTCGTGGGTTGCGCGGCGGGCGTCGAGGACCCGCAGCCGGAGCCGGGTCCGGATCCGGTGCACAAGGTCGTCGGGGCTCAGCCCTTCAGCGGCGAGCTGAACGAGATCACCGAGCTCGACAGGCTCGGCGTCGGCAACGGCATGCCGGCCGCTCCCGAGGTGATGAACGAGCTGCCTCCGCCGATGCCCGGGCAGTGACGCGCCGACCACGTGCATCGCGCGCGTGACGACCGCGCCGACCACGTGTACATCACGCTCCGCGCGTGACCGCGCACACATCACGGTCCTCGCGTGACGACCGCGCGCGTGACGCCTCGCCGCGCTACTCCGCCGACGCCGTGCTCTCGCCGTCGACGCCGGGGCCCGGGGCGGGCGCCGACGACCGGCGCTCCTTGCGGACGATCGCGAGCGCGCGACGCGCGGCCTCGAGCGTGATGTCTCGCGCCTCGACGATCAACGCCGCGATGCGCTCGACCTCGGAGCCGACCGCGCCGGCGGCGAGCGCGACCGACCGGGCGTGCAACGCCATGTGCCCGCGCTGGATGCCGTCGGTCGCGAGCGCGCGGACGGCGGCGAGGTTCGACGCGAGGCCGACGGAGGCCGCCACCGCGGCGAGGTCGGCCGCCTCGGTGACGCCCATCACGTCGAGCGACAGCCGGGCGCTCGGGTGGACGCGGAGCGTGCCGCCCACGGTCCCGAGCGCGAGCGGCAGCTCGAGGAAGCCGGTGAGCGCGTCGCCGTCGCGGCGCCAGATCGACAGCGGGCGGTAGGTCCCGCTCCGCGCGGCGAACGCGTGCGCGCCCGCCTCGACGGCGCGCCAGTCGTTGCCCGTGGCGATGACGACGGCGTCGATGCCGTTCATGATGCCCTTGTTGTGCGTGGCCGCGCGGTACGGATCGAGCTCGGCGAAGCGGGACGCGTTGACGATGCCGTCGATCACGGCTTGACCGTCCATCTGCTCGGTGGCGAGCTTGTCGGCGGGGACGCGGCAGCGCACGCGCACGCAGCGCTTGTCGCAGAGGTTCGACAGGATGCGCAGACCGACGCTGCCGTCGGCGAGGGCCGCGAGGCGGTCGGCGACGGCCTCGGCGACGGTGTTGATCAGGTTCGCGCCCATCGCGTCGCGGCAGTCGACGAGGATGTGCGCCACGATCATCGCGTCCTCGGGCGCGCCGAGCTCGCGCACCTCGAGCCCGCGCGCCCCGCCGCCGCGCGCGACGAGCCCGGGCACCGCCGCGTCCGCGAGGGCGAGGATCTCGCCCTTCGCGGCGAGGATCGCGGCCGTCGCCGCGGCGCGGTCGCGGACGGCGACGATCTGCACCTGGCTGATCATGACCGGCGCGTCGACCTCGACCTGGAAGCCGCCGCCGGAGCGGATCATCTTGGCCGCGTTCGACGCCGCCGCGACGACGCTCGGCTCCTCGACGACCATCGGGACCACGTGGTCCTGGCCGTTGACCCGCACGTTGAGCGTGACGCCGTACGGGAGCCCGTAGGTCCCGAGGACGTTCTCGACGAACTTGTCGGCGGTGTCGGCGCTCAGGCCGCCGCCGTCGAGCGCGGACGCCATCGTCTCGGCGGAAACGCCGGTGGCCTCGCTGATCAGGTTGCGGCGCTCGTCGACGGTGACCTTGTAGAAGCCGGGGAGCTGAGAGGTGCGCTTCGTCGTCATGTTTGCTCAGGACGGGCTCGGCGACGCGGCGGCGAAGGCCGGCGCGGCGGGGGCGATCCTGACTCCTTTGGTGTCCAGCGAGAGATCGAGCGAAGAGAGGCCGAGCGCGTCCGCGCGCTCGAGGAAGACCGGTGAAGGCGCCGTGGGGCCGACGTAGACAGCGACGTCGCCGCCGCCCGCGCCGGAGACCGACATCGAGGCGTCCTCGCGCGCGGCGAGCGCCTCGAGCGCGTCGAAGCCCGCCGGGACGATGCCGACGCCCGCGGCGTCGCCGAGCCGCGCGAGCGCGCGGGCCGTCCGGCGGAGAGCGACGACGAACGCGGCCGCGTCCGCGACGTCGACCGACCGCGCCGCGTCGTTCGCGACGGCGGCGAGGTCGTCCAGGCACGCGCGATGCGCGGCGGGGCCCGTCCGCGCGAGGCGGTCGACCTCGGCGCGGAGCTCGCTCGTCCGCGCGCTCACGCCGCACGCGAAGACGTGCACGCGGAGGCCCGAGGGGATCGCCACGCGCGTCGGCGTCTGCCCCACGACGTAGTGGACCGCGCCGCCGTAGACGCTCGCGGCGACGTCGACGCCGCTGCCGCCGGCCTGGGCCTTCGCGTGCGCGGCCCGCGCGGCGGCGAAGAGGCGCGCGCGCACCGCCGGCTCGGCGAGGTCCGCGCCCGCGTCGGCCTCGCGCGCCGCGAGCGACGCCACGAGGATCGCCGCGCTCGCGCCGAGCCCGAGCTTGCGCGCGCCGACGAACATGGCCGAGGCGTCGACGTGCGGAGCCGCGGCCTCGCCGAGCGCGGCGGCGACCTCCGGCGTCGGCGACTCCGCCGCGCGCGCGGTGTCCGCGAAGGCCCCGCGGCCGACGGCGACGACGATCGCCGGCGCGCCCTCGAGCACGGCGTACGCGCCCGTGAGCACCAGCTTGCCCGGCGCGAAGGTCCTCATCGCCGCGGCTCCACCGCTCCGCCGGCCGCGCCCGCGCCCGCCTCACCGTCGAGCACACGCGCGCCGGCCTTACCGTCGAGGATGCGCGCGCCCTCGCCGGCCACCGCGCGGATGACGCGGAGCACGCCCGGCGTACGCGCGAGCCGCTCGCTCGCGCGCGCGGCGTCACGCGCGTGGACGAGGCACTTGAGGTGCGGGCCGGCGTCCATCGTCGCGTAGGCGACCACGCCCTCGCTCCGGAGGGACCGCACGGTCGCGAGCGCGTCGAGCGTCGCGCCCGAGACGTAGACGACGCCGGCCGCGAACGCCGAGGCGTGCATCGCCAGCGCGCTCCGCTCGGCGAGGGCGCAGGTCGACTCGAGGTCTCCGGCGAGGAGCGCGGCGCGGAGCTCGCCGTGGAGGCGCGGCGCGGTCTCGAGCCAGCCGGGGTAATACGGGCTCTTCTCCGCCGTCACCGCCATGCCGTCGCGCGACGAGACCGCCTTCGGCGCCTCGGTCGTCACGCAGACGAGGACCTCGAGCGGGATCTTGCCCGGCGGCGCGACCTGACGCGCGACCTCACCGTCGAGCTCGACGAAGCCGCCGAAGACGCTCCGCGCGGCGCTGGCCGAGCTCCGGCGCGCGAGATCGGCGACGCGGTCTGCGGGGAGATCGAGCCCCGCGGCGCGCGCGGCGGCGAGCGCGAGCGCCGCGAAGCCGGACGCGCTCGAGGCGAGGCCGCTCGCCGTGGGGAAGTCGTTCATGGAGACGACGTGCGCGCGGGCGCGGAGCCCCGCCGCCTCGCGCACGCGGTCGAGCAGCTCGGTCGCGCGGGCGAGCGCCCCCTCGGACGCGGGCGCGCCGTTCAGCGAGAGCGCGTCCACCTCGAGCGCGTCGTCGAACGTCACGCTCGTCGTCGTCGCGAGCCCCGCGAGCGTGACCGACAGGCTCGGCACCGCGGGGACGTTGCCGCCGCCGGCGCGCTTGCCCCAGTACTTGGAGAGCGCGATGTTCGGGTGCGCGAGCGCGACGGCGGCGCGCTTCACGGCGCGCCCTCGACGAAGGTGATGGCGCGCCGCGCGGTCTCGGGTGTGCCGAACGTGGTCTGGAAGCCGTCGAAGCCCTCGCTCTTCCACGCGGCGAGGACCTTCGCGCCCGCGTCGGCGTGATCGACGAGCGCGACCACACACCCGCCGCCGCCCGCGCCGGTGAGCTTGGCGCCGAGCGCGCCGGCCGCGCGCGCGGCGCTGCACATCTGCTCGATCTCGGGCGTCGAGACGAAGAGCCCCGACAGGAGCATCTGGTTCAGGTCGAGCAGCTGTCCGATCGCGGTGCGGTCGACGGCCTCGATCGCCAGCCGCGCGTTCTTCACCAGCGTGTGGATCGCGTCGAACGCCCTCTGCGTCGTGTCCGGGCGCCGGGCGCGCAGGCGGGCCACGGCCTCGACCATCGACCGCGTGCTCGAGGCCTCGCCGCTGTTGCCGATGCACAGGTGCATCACGCCGGGCGCGCGGACGCGGGTGATCGTCGAGCGGTCCGCCGCCGAGCCGCCGCGCTCGAAGAGCACACAGCCGCCGAGCGCCGACACCGCCGCGTCGACCCCCGACGCGTTGCCGTGGAAGACCGCCTCCCACGCGCCCGCGCGATCGGCGATGACCTCCGCGGGCGCGTCGCGATCGAGCACGCGCGCGACGGCGACGCCGAGCGCCGCCGAGCAGCCGAGCCCGCCGCCGGGAGGCAGGTCCGCCTCGGCCTCGACGGCGAGCGAAGGGACGGAGACGCCGGCGGCGCGCGTGACGCGGAGCAGGTCGCCGAAGGCGCGCGCGAGCGGCGTCTCCGCGTCGTCCTCGCGGACGCTCAGGTTCCACTCGCGGACGCGCAGGGTGCTCGGGCCGCTGGCCAGCACCTCGGCGCAGGCCCGCGCGCCCCGCTCGATGCCGACGGCGATCGCCGGCACGCCGTAGACGACGGCGTGCTCGCCGAACAGGATGACCTTGCCGTGCGCGGCGCCTTCCGTCGTCATGTGGAGCGCTCTCCGAGCGCGGCGACCGCGCCTCCGAGCCAGCGGCGCCCGCGCTCGGACATCGTCGGCGCCATCACGTCGAGCGCGCGCCGCGCCTCGGCGGAGAGCTCGCGGACGCGCGCCTCGACGCGCCCCCGCGCGCCGCGGTCCTCCATCACGCGAACGACGGCCTCGAGATCCGCCTCCGCGGCGTCCGCCTTCCCGAAGACCCGCGCGAGCAGGGCCTCGGCCCGCGCGTCGCCGCGGAGCTCCGCGACGAGCGCGGTGCGCTTGCCCTGGCGGATGTCGTTCCAGACGGGCTTGCCGGTCGCCGAGGGATCGCCGAAGACCCCGAGCAGATCGTCGCGGAGCTGGAAGGCGATCCCGAGCGGGCGGCCGAAGCGCTCGAGCTCCGCGGCGCGCGCGTCGCTCGCGCCGGCGAGGGCCGCGCCGAGGAGCAGCGGCCCCGTCACCGTGTAGCTCGCGGTCTTCAGCGCGTGGATGGTCTCGACGCTCGGCAACCCGGCGGCGCCCACGGAGCGCCCGGCGGCGCGCATCTCGGCGAGCTGACCGGTGACGACCTCGACCTGGATGCGCGCGAACACGCGCGCGGCGCGGAAGACGCGGTCGGTCGGCAGGGCCGTCTCGAGCAGCGCCTCCTGCGCGTAGCCGGACGCGAGATCGCCTGCGAGGATCGCCGCGGCGTCGCCGAGCGCGAGCGCGCCGAGCTTCTCGCGGAGCAGCACGTGCACGGCAGGACCGCCGCGCCGGACGTCGTCGTCATCCATCCAGTCGTCGTGGATGAGGAGGTACGTCTGGAGGAGCTCGACGGCCATCATCGCGGGCTCGCATGCGGCCCAGCCCGGAGTCCGCGCGCCGTCCGACCGCGCGTCGGTCGACCACGCCTCGAAGGCGGCCGCGACGAGCGCGGCGCGCATGCGCTTGCCGCCGCGGAGCGCGAGCTCGTGCACCGCAGCGGCGACGATGCCGACCTCCTCGCTGATCTCGGTCGCTGCGGCGACGCGCGGGCGGAGCCAGCCGGCCAGGCGCTCGTCGATGCGCGTCCGCGTCGCGGCGAGCAGCGCCCCGAAATCGTCCACGACCGGACGCGAGGGAGCGGCGGGAGCGGCGGGTGCGGTCATCGCGCTAGCATCCATGGACTCGTGGGAGGGCATGTGCCACTGTCCGCCCGTCGAACGGTCGAGGCCGCGCAGCGAGCGGCTCGGGGCCGCCGGCGACGAGGGTGCGACGTCGAGCGTCTCATGACGCGGCAGGTCTTAGGGGTGCGCCGGACGCGCGTCAATCGTCGTTCTCTAATAAAACGCCATCAAAATCAGTATGTTTCAGTTTTCTTTGAAGATTGTGGTGCCGCGCTCGACCCGACGTTTCCCCGGGGACGACGCGGCGGCTCGCGGCATCGTAGAGACGCCGCCCGGCGCGCCGCTCGGGTCTGCCATTTCGAGGTACCGCCGATGACGACGATCGGACAGCGCAAGGCCGACCACCTCGCCCTCTGCTCGACCGACGCGGTCGCGTTCCGGGACAAGACGACGCTGCTCGAGCAAGTGCGCTTCGTCCACGACGCCCTGCCCGATCTCGACGCCGACGCGCTCGACCTGTCGACGCCGCTGCTCGGCAAGACACTCCGCGCGCCGATCGTCATCGCCGCGATGACCGGCGGCACCGAGGAGGCGGCGCGCGTCAACCGCGAGCTGTCGTCGATCGCCGAGGAGCGCGGCTACGGCTTCGGCCTCGGGAGCCAGCGGGCGATGCACGTGCGCGCCGAGTCGGTGCCGACGTACGCCGTCCGCGAGGGCGCGCCGACCACGCTCGTCCTCGGCAACATCGGCGTCGTTCAGGCCCGCGCGATGAAGACCGACGACGTCCTCGCGCTCGTCCGCGGCGTCGGCGCCGACGCGCTCTGCGTCCACCTGAACCCCGCCATGGAGCTCGTCCAGCCGGGCGGCGATCGCGACTTCCGCGGCGGGCTCGAGACCGTCCAGCGCCTCGTGAGCGAGCTGCCCTTCCCCGTCGTCGTCAAAGAGACGGGCTGCGGCATCTCGAGCCACGTCGCGCGCCGGCTCCTCGGCGTCGGCGTCCGCCACGTCGACGTCTCGGGCGCCGGCGGCACCTCGTGGGTCGCCGTCGAGACCAAGCGCGCGGAGGCCGCGAGCGACGCGAGCGCGCGCGCGCTCGGCGAGGCGCTCTGGGACTGGGGCGTCCCGACCGCGGCCTCGGTCGGCGCCCTCGCGCCGCTCGGCCTCGAGACGATCATCGCGACCGGCGGCGTCGCCACCGGGCTCGACGTGGCGCGCGCGATCGCGCTGGGCGCGCACGCCGCGGGCATCGCGCGGCCTGCGCTGAAGGCGCTCGTCGCCGGAGGACGGGACGGCGCCGCGCGCTTCCTCGAGGGCGTCGAGAGCGAGCTCCGCGCGGTGATGCTCCTCACCGGGAGCGCGAACATCGCCGCCCTCCGGGGCGCGCCCCGGATCCTCGGCTCCGAGCTCCGCGCCTGGCTCGAGCAGGCCTGATCCGGATGACGGCGCCCGACGCAGACGGATGGGCTCCGAAGGGCTCGCCGCCGAGGCGTCGTTTGGGTAACGTGGAATCCACGTGGCCTTGACCTCCCCGCCGCCCGAGTACCAGTGCCTCGTCGTCGAAGACTCGCCGATGATGCGACAGCTCTTGGTCTTCGCGCTCTCGCGCGTGAAGCAGATCAAGGTGACCGAAGCCGACGACGGCGTCGACGGCCTGAAGAAGCTCGCGGCCGGGAAGTTCGACATCATCCTGACGGACATCAACATGCCGATCATGGATGGCCTCAAGCTCGTGAAGCGCGTCCGCACCGATCCGGTGCACAAGGACGTCCCGATCGTGATCATCACGACCGAGAGCGCGGAGGAGGACCGGCAGCGCGCCCTCTCGCTCGGCGCGAACGCGTACATCACCAAGCCCATCCAGGCGCCGCAGGTGATCGCGAAGGTCCGCGAGCTGCTCGGCATCGAGTCTTCGCCGCCGAGCTCCTCGGTGCCGGCCGCCCCCACGACGTGAGCGCCGCATGGTGCACGTCAAGATATGCGGGGTGACGACCGCCGCAGACGCGTTGGCCTGCGCCGAGCTCGGGGCGAGCGCCATCGGCGTGAACTTCGTCCCGAGCTCCCCGCGCGCCGTCACCGTCGCGCGCGCGCGTGAGATCTCGGACGCCCTCCGCGGGACGAAGGCGCTCGTCGTCGGCGTCGTCGCGGATCTCGAGCTCGACGCGATCCGCGCCCTCGTCCGCGACGCGGCGCTCGGCTGCCTCCAGCTCCACGGGAGCGAGCCGCCCGAAGCGCTGACGCCCCTCTTGCCCCACGCCTACAAGGCCGTGCGGATCGCGACGGTCGCCGACGTCGAACACGCCCGGGGCTTCGCCGGCGACTACCTGCTCGCCGACGCCAAGGTGACGGGCGCGCTCGGAGGGACCGGCGCGACCTTCGACTGGTCGCTGGTGAAGGAGCTCGCGCGCGAGCGCAAGCTCACCCTGGCCGGGGGTCTTCGTCCAGACAACGTCGCGCGCGCCGTCGAAGAGGTCGCGCCGTGGTGCGTGGACGTCGCGAGCGGCGTCGAGCGCGCGCCCGGCGTGAAGGATCTCGACGCGGTGCGGGCGTTCATCGCCGAGGCCCATGTTCCACGCGGACGGTGAGACCGCGATCGCGCGGGCGCTCGTCTCCGCCCACCCCGGCGCCGCGCCGATGCGCTTCGCCGCGCGCCCCGCGGGCAAGGTCGAGATCGCCGGGTGCCTCGCGGCGCGCGTCGAGGAGCCGACGCCGCACTGGCTCGTCGTGAGCCGTGGCTTCACCGAGCTCGGCGAGAAGCTCGAGGAGGATCCGGAGCTCTCGGGCTGGGGCTTCGAGCTCACCTGCCGGCTCCCGGCGCGCTCGAGCGAGGTCCCCGAGCTCGGCTGGATCATGGACTGGATGCAGCGGGTCGCCGACGATCTGGCCGCGCGCGTCTCGTTCCTCGAGCCGTACCACCACATGGAGATCCGCCCGGCGACGCCGAGCGACGAGCTCTCGGCGGTCGTCTTCGTCGAGGACATGCGGCTCGAGCCGACGCGCTCGCAGAACGGCGCCTTCTACTTCCTCCAGATGGTCGGCCTCACGGGCGACGAATACGCCGCGCTGCACGCGTGGGACGCCCGCGGCCTCGTCGATCTCGTCCGGGAGCGCGACCCGCTCCTGCTCCTCGACGCCGAGCGCGCGAGCTTCCTCGCCGATCCGGGCTTCGTCAGCGCGGTCGACGAGGGCCGCGAGCGCGACGGCTCGTCGACCGGCGTCCTCTACGGCCTCGCGTTGCTCTGGCTCGTCGAGGGCGACGAGATCCACGTTCACCTCGACGTCGGCGCGGCGGCCGCAGTGCGCGACGCGATGAGGGCGCGCCTGCGCCACGGCAAGGCGATGCTGCTGTTCGGCGACCGCCGGAGGACCGTGCGCCCCGACGGCAGCCTCGCGATCCGCTCGCAGGTCAACGTCGCGCTCCGGCCGGAGGACGGTCCGTCGGAGATCGTGCGCGACGACGACGGCGCGGCGTGCGTGCTCCGGCTCGGCCCCGACGCGATCGAGGCGCTCGCGCGGGAGCTCCCCGAGGCGCCGGGCTCGGCGGCGCTCGCGAGCATGCCCGGCGTGCGCTTCGTCGTGACGACGCGCGAGCGCCTGCACGCGCCCGGCTACCCCCGCTGACGGGGCGTCAGCCGCTGTCGCCGAGGTCGCAGCGGCGGATGATCTCCGCGCGCATGTTCGGGACGTGCTCGATCCCGTCGAGCAGCACGTCCGCCGGCGACTTGCCGCCCGCGACGAGGTCCTTCAGCCGCGTGAGGTGCGCGCGCTCGTCCTTGCCCGAGGGCGACAAGAAGGCGCGCCGCTCGAGCCCGCCCTCGGCGATCTCGATGAGCTTCTCGGCGAACGGCTGGAGCGTCCCCGCGCGGAACCTCGCGCCCAGGCCCTTCTGCCAGACCTCCTTGCGCGAGGCGCTGACCTCGTCGTGGGTCCAGTCGGCGGTCAGCGCCTCGGCCGCGGCGAGCGCCTTCTCGTCGTAGAGGATCCCCGTCCAGAGCGCCGGCAGCGTGCAGGCGAGGTTTTGGCCCTGGGCGTCGGCGCCGCGCACCTCGATCGTCTTCTTGAGGCGGACCTCGGGGAAGAGCGTGTTCAGGTGCGTCTGCCAGTCGGTCATGGTCGGCTTGTGGCCGGCGTAGCCGCTCTTCCAGAAGCTCCGGAAGGTCTGGCCGGTGTTCACGACCTTGTCGCCGTTGCGCTTGAACATGAACATCGGGATGTCGAGCGCCCACTCGACGTAGTCGACGAAGCCGGCGTTCTTCTTCCACAGCGACGGGACGAGGCCGGACCGATCGGGATCCGTGTCGAGCCACACCTTCGCGCGGTAGCTCTTCCCGCCGAACGGCTGCCCCTCGTAAAACGGCGAGTTGGCGAACATCGCCGTCGTGAGCGGCGAGAGCTTGAGCGCGACGCGCATCTTCGTCATCGCGTCGGCTTCGGAGAGGTAGTCGTAGTTGGCCTGCACCGTCGCGGTGCGCAGCATCATGTCGAGCGCCATGCTCCCGCGCGTCGGCAGGTACTCGCGCATGATGGCGTAGCGCTGCTTCGGCACCATCGTGAAGGCGTCGCGCGCGGCGAAGGGGTGGAAGCCGAGCCCGAGCCAATGGATCTTCCGCGCCTCGGAGAAGGGGGCGATCTCGGCGAGGTGACCGCGGAACTCCGCGCAGATCTGGTGGGCGTGGAGCAGCGGCGCGCCCGAGAGCTCGAGCTGACTGCCGGGCTCGAGCGTCACGCTCGCCCCTCCGCGCAGGAGCGCGATGAGCGGACCGCCCTCGGTCTCGGCCTCGGCGTTCCAGCCCTTGGACGCGAGCTCGGCGAGGAGCGCGCGCACGCCGGCGTCGCCCTCGTACGGCACCGGGGTCCCGTCCTCGTAGACGCCGAACTTCTCCATCTCCGCGCCGACGCGGAACTCGCTCGCGGGCTTCACGGCCGCATGGAAGAGGGAGAGGAGCTCGTCGTACGACGTGATGGGCTTGTCGCTGAGGGTCTCCGCAGTCACGGCGCTGGCCATCCCTTGTCGATGCCGCCGCGAGCGCGACGGTTTCAATCTTCCCCTGCCCTACCGAACCGCCAGCCGAAACCGACCGGATGACGCGCCGATAGGGGCCGACGGGCGCACCTTATAGCTCGGGACGGCGAAACCGCCGCCACGAAAATGGCCCACCGCGCGGCCGATCGGACCTACGGCGGAAGGCGAGCAGTCTCGCGGAGATCCCTCCGCGACCACGGCCGTTGCCGGAGACGGCTCGGCGTCCTACGGGCTCGCGCGCGGGCCCAGCGGGAGCTCGCCCGCGGGGCCCTTCCACGTCACGACGAGGTCCTTGGCGCCCCAGGCCTTGGCGAGCGAGCGCAGCTGCCGCTCGGCCGTCGCCTTCGCCGCCTCGAGCGCGCGCGGATCGCGACCGGCCGCCGCGAACGCGGCGAGCGCCTCCCGGCGCGCAGCGCCCTCGAGCCCCTCGTTGCGCCGCGCGAGCATGTCGGTCTTGCGCGAGTGCACGTACGACCGCGCCTCGTCGAAGCGCGTCGACAGGACCTCGGGCGCGGGGAGCTCGACGTACGCGATGCCCGTGGCCTCGTCCGAGCGCACGTCGCCGTCTCCGAGCTTCGCGAGATCGACGCCGAGCACGACCTCACCGACGGCGACGAAGAGGAGCGCGTCGTCGGCGTCGACCAGGCCGTGCAGGCGCCTCTGGTGGTCCTTGAGCTCGATGACCTTCTCGACGTGGATCGCGCTCGTCTCGAGCCGCGCGAGCGAGCGGAGCTCGCGGATCACCGTAGCGCCCGCGTGCGCGACCCGCACCTCCGAGGTCGGCGCCTCGGGCTTCGGCTCTCGGAGCCACGCGAAGCCCATCGCCGCGACCGCCACGAGCGCCGCGGGCCAGGCGATGCGCGCGACGATCGCGCTCGGCGAGGCGGGCGCGCGGACGGGAGTGACCTCGGGGGCGCCGGGCTCGGACGGAGGCTGCACGGGAGGTCAACACGGCAGCCCGCGGGCGGATTCCCGTGCGTGAGCCCGAGCGACCGCCTACTCGACGACGACGACGACGCGGGCCGCCACGCTCTCGTTGCCGGCGTCGTCGCGGGCGACGGCGCGCACCTCCGTCGGTCCCGGCGAGAGGGTCGCCGTGTCCACGGCGATCTCGGCGAGCGGCCCCTCGAGGTCGGCGACGCGCGCGCCGCCGACCCAGAGGGTGATCCGAGGGGGCGTCGGGTTGTCGGAGTCCGAAGCCGCGAGCCTCACCACGAAGCTCGAGCCGTCCACCACCGCCGCGGACGCGGGCGCGAGGATGGACACCGCGGGGCGCGTCCCGTCGATGCGGAGGTCGAGATCCTTCGTCGCCGTGTTCCCCGCGGCGTCGCGCGCGGTGACTACGGCCCTCCCCGCCCCGCGCGGGAGCTCCTTCGCGGGGAAGGTCACGCGCGAGACGTCCCAGTCGGTGCCGACGGTGCTCGGGTAAACCTTGGGCAGCTCGCGGAGCAGCGTCGTGCCGGCGAACGAGAGCTCGACCGAGCCGAGGACCCACGCGTCGCGGATCCAGACGGCGATCTCGCCGTCGCCCCCGTCGACGAGCGGGCTCGCGACGAGGCGCTCGGCGTCGATCTCCGGCGGCGTCAGGTCGACGAGCAGATTGCTGATCTGCCGCTCCGCGCAGGCCTCTGCCACGTCGCAACAGACGACGCGGAGCAGCCCCTGCCCTTCGCCGAGGTCCGCGCCGGAGAACGACGCCGAAGCGTCGGCGCCCGTCGCGGAGACGAGCGCCGAGAACCGGAAATGCGCGACGATCCGGCGGACGCCCACGTCGTCCGAGCAGCTCGTGTCGATCCGTGAGCGAGCGCCGAGCGGCGGCCAGTCGGGGACGCGGAGCGGCTCGAGCCGCGGCGGCCTCGACGGCGCGCTCGGCGGCGGAGGCGGCGCATCGTCATCGACCGAGAAGCACCCCGCCGAGAGGAGGCCCCCGAGCGCGAGCGCGGCGAGCAGGTGCGCGCGGCTCATCGCGTCACCTCGGTCGCCGAGACGAACGCGGCGGCGCCGCTCGCGCCGATGGCGTATGCGCGGATCGCGCCGTCGGCGTCGGCGACGAAGACGCGTCCGCCGGAGACAGCGACGCCCGACGCGGCGCCGGTGAAGACCTCGAGCGCGAGCACCGCGGGCTCGGCGCCGGTGATGTCGACGCTGACGAGATAGCTCTTGTAGAGGCTGCGATCGATGCCGACGACGTAGACGTGATCGCCGTCCGTTGCGGCGGCGGCGTACGTCAGCGGCGGGAGCCCCGTCCTCTTCGCGCCGCCCGCGGCGTGGAGCACGAGGCCGACCGCCGGGCCGAGGCCCGCCACCTCGACGAGCCCGCGCGGGCTCGTGAGGAGGTGCCTGCGCGGCAAACGCATCCGCCAGAGCGACGCGTCCAGGATGTCCTCGGCGTCGAAGACCGCGTGGCCCGGCAGATCGACGCTCGCGCCGACGGAGACGCGCGCGGCGGCGGGCCACTCGGGCGCGGCGTAGTAGACGCCCGCGGCGTCCGCGGCGACGCTGAGCGGAAGGTGCGCCTCGTGCGCCAGGCCGTGGTGGGTCGCGACGCCGGTGTCGACGTCGATCACGCGGACCCCCACGGTCGGCGACGCGACGGCGACCCTCGTAGCAGAGACCGGCGCGATCGTGCTCGCCGCCGGGACGGCGATCGCGCCGCCCGCGCCCTCGACCACGAGGCCCGAGGCGCCGAGGGCGACCCAGCGCCCGTCGCCGAGCAAGCTCACCGCCGTGCTCGCCTGGAGCGCCGCGTCTCCCGGCGTCGCCGTGCGGGTGAGCAACCCGCTCGGCGTGGCGGCGAACACGCCTCCCCGCGGCCCGACGGCGACGACGCGGTCCGGGCTCGCCGCCACGCCGAGCAGCGTGCGCGGCTCGTCGAAGCGCTGGACGATCGGCAGCGCCGGATCGACCGCGCTCCTCACGTCGACCGCCCGCACTCCGATCCGTCGCGCGTCGCCGAACGCGTAGACACGGTCGCCGACCGGCAACGTCTGGATCGGGTCCTTGCCGGGCGGGGGCGGCGCCCAGATCTTCTCCCACGGGACGACCTGCCACGGCGGCTTCGAGGAGCACGAGACGTCCGGATCGTCCTCCGGCGGCGCCAGCGCCATCAACGTCGAGCACGAGACCTTCGGGCTCGCGACGTCGACGGGCAAGACGCCCCACTCGCCGCCGGCGACGTAGAGCTTGCCGGCATTCGCGCGGACGCCGCTCGCGTAGAACGAGGGCGTGTCCAGGAGCGTGCAGTTGCCGAGCACCGACGGCGCGTGGGGCTCCGTCACGTCGATCGCGACCGCCCCGTAGCGCCCGGCGGCGACGAACGCGACGTCGCCGACCAGCGTGACCTTCTTCGCCGGCGCGACGAGGCGGTCCGCGACGATCGGCGCGGGCACCCACGTCTCGGCGACGACCTTGCCGGTCGACAGCTCCACGACCCGGAACGTGCTGCACGCCGCGACGTACGCGTAGGCTCCACGCGTCGCGACGCCCGCGCTGAACCCGGGGAGCGACCACGAGTGGCGGATCGTCGGAGAGGCGGGCCCGAGGTCGACCTCGGCCAGCCCGGCGTGGCCCATCGCGACGTACGCCGTGTCGCCGCGCACCTCGACGTCGTAGGCCTTGCCCGAGAGCCGGGTCGAGCGCGCGCGGGTCGGGCTCGCCGCGTTCGTCACGTCCACCGTGACGAGGCCGCTCGCGCCGGCGGCGAGCACGAGCTCGCCGCCGCGTCGATCGACCGCGAGCGGAGTCCCGAGCCCCGTCAGCAGCGACGCGCGCGACAGCTCGCTCGGCCTCGCGAGATCGAACGTCCACAGGTGCGTCGCGTCGACGGCGAAGAGGTGATCGTCGACGATCGCGCCGTCGCGGAACATCGGCGCGTGCAGCGAGTCCGGATCGTCGTTTCCCTCGCCGTCACCGCAGACCTCGTCGACGAGGACCCAGGAGATGCCCGTCCGACCGCACGTCTCCGTCTCGACCGGCTTCCACCTCTGACCGGTCGGCGCGGGGTCGCCCGGCGCCTTGCCGCGCGAGCCGTCGTCGGCCGGCGCGCCCCTCACGCTGCTCCCCCACGCGCCCCCGCCGGGGCCGCCACAGCCGTTGTTATCCGTCGTGGTGCGCCCGCCCGCGTTGACGCTGCACGCGAGCAGCGCACCGGGCAGGAGCAAGGACACACGTCGCCACGAGATCCGCATGGACCCCTCCGAGGTAAAGAGAAGGAAGAAGACAGAGAGCGCCACGCCACGCGCGGCGTCCTCGTTGGCCCGTGCGTGAGCAAGCGCTCTGCCAGCTCCCGAGGCGCCGCGATCTCCTTCGAGTTCTCCGCGCTCTCGGCAGGATCGCGGGTCCGGGGCGCGGATCGCCAACGGATGAGGTGTGACGCGAGGATCGTGCCGTGTGAAAGGGAGCAACAAGCCCGGCTGCGCCCCGTACGATGAGACGGGTGAGCGGCGAGCTTCGAACGGTCGGCGACGACGGCCCCGAGCGCTGCGCGTTCTGCGGCGCCGAGGCGGCCGGTCCGTGCGCGTCGTGCCACCGCTCGGTCTGCGGCGACTGCTGCACGCTCACCGAGGGCGGGGCCAAGACGTGGGCGATCTGCCTCGACTGCGATCGCAAGAAGGGCCGCTCGCTCGGAGGGGCCTGGCGGAGCGTCGGCCTCTGGCTCGTCGGTCTGCTCGTCGCGCTCGCGGCGCTCGTCGCCCTGCTCGAGTGGCTCGCGCCGTCGTCGCAGTAAGCCCGGCGCGGGGAGCTACTTCGAGTGGCTCGCGCCGTCGTCGCAGTAGGCCCCGCGCGGGGAGCTACTTCTTCTTCTTCGGCGCCTTCTTGCCGCCCTTCTTCGGCGCCTTCTTCGCGGCCTTCTTCGCCGGCTTCTTCTTCGGCGGTGGCGGCGCGTCGGCCTCGTCGTCGTCGCTCGACGCGGTCGCCGCCTCGCTCTCGTGGTCGTCGGCCTCGTCGCTCTTCGGCTCCCGCGCCGAGTCGTCCGCGTCGTTCTTCGCGACGCGGGTGTCGCCCGCCGGAGCGCCCTCGTGGATCGACGCGACCTCCTTCTCCATCTCCTTGGTCTCGCCGTCGTGGTAGCCGGCGTGGATGAAGCGGACCGTCCCGCTCCCGTCGACGATGAACGTCGTCGGCATGTTCTTCACGTTCCAACGGCTCGCGATCGCGTGATCGCTGTCCCAGCCGATGTTGAACGTCGCGCCGTTCTCCCGCGCGAAGTCGAGGATGCCCTTCTCTTCGTCGTCGACCGAGATGCCGATGATCTCGGCCTTGTCGCCGAGGCGCTTCGAGAGCTCCTCCAGCTTCGGGAACGAGGCGCGGCACGGCTCGCACCACGTCGCCCAGAAGTCGATGATGAGCACCTTGCCCTGCTTCGCCTCGAGCGAGATCTCTCCCTTCCCGTTCATGGACTGGATCGAAAGATCCGGCGCGCGCTTGCCGACCTCCGCCGGTCCTCCCCCGCCGCCCGACTCGTCCGCCGCGCTCCGCGCGCCCTTCTCCCCCGATCCTCCGCACCCGGCGAGGGCCGTGAGCGCGAGAAAGACTGCGACACCGAATCGACTGGGCAGGACCGTCATGAGTGAAACCTCTCCGCGTCAGGGCTCGCAAGAATCGAGCGCGTTCGGCGCCGCCGGGACGCCCTCGAATCGTACCGTTTCTTTCGGCTGGTCACTGCACTGTCCGCCCTCCGATCGAGCGATGCGGAGCGACGCGGAGCTGCGCACTCACAGCGTGGGCAAATGTGGCGCCCAGTAGGGCGTCGTAGAGCCTGCACACGGAACGCGCGGGGCGTCAGACGCGCGCGGCGCCGCGCGGGATCGAGGCCTTCGCCGTCTTCTTGCGATCGAAGATGCGGACGCGCCGGACGAGCAGATCGACGAGGTAGACCGCGAGCGCCGCGCCGATGAAGCGCGACCAGAGGTCCTGGTGGTAACGGATGGACTCGCCCGCGGAGTCGAAGACGTCCTTCGGCGACGGGTCCATCCGCCCGCCGGTCACGAGCGCCGTGCGCGAGAGCGTGACGAGGTCGGGCGCGAGCGCGAGGTACTCGCGCGGGTACGGGTTCGTCACGTGGCCGTAGCTCTCCGCGACCTGCACGCTCTTCTGCCCGCCCTTGCCGTCGTCGACGCCCTTCTCGAGGCTCGCGTGCAGGAGGAACGATCCGAAGCGCTCGAGCGGGAAGTCCGACTCGTAGCGCCCCGGCGCGGTCTGCTTCATCGTCACCTTGCGCGTCTCGCCGTTCGGCTGCGGGCCGGTGACGGTGAGCTTGGCGTCGAGGCCGTTCTGGAAGCGATCGTCGCCGCCGATCGCGTCGATCGACGCCTTCACGCGGCCGGTCGCCGGATCGATCGAGCACGCCATGTCGTACTGCTGGCGCTTCTTCTGGCGCATGTGCTCGCGCACGAGCTGACCCCAGAACTGGCCGTAGCCCGGCCAGCGGAGCCACTCGACGGCCCAGAGGTTCTTCACGTCGCTCGTCCACGCGAGCGACCAGCCGAGGCCCACGTGCCAGCGCGCGAGGATCGGCTCGGCGACCTCGCTCTGGAGGATCTCCTGCGCCGGCGGCGGCTTCATCTTGGTCGCGACGTAGCCGTGGAGGAAGGGGGCAGACGCCATGTCGACGCCGCGGAGGAAGTCGGCGGGCGAGACGACCTTCGGCTGGAAGTACTCCTCGACCGCGGCGTTGCGGCTGACCATCTCCGTCTCGCGCGTGAAGACGCGCGGGAGCTGCTGCGGGTCCATGACCTTGTAGAGACGACCGCCGCCGAGATCGCTGATCATCCGGAGCAACCCCTCGTCGATGCCGCTCCCGAGGCCGACCGAGGTGACGGTGATCCCCTCGGCCGACATCGCCTGGACGAGATCGCGGATGCCGTTGTGCGACGCCTGGCCGTCGGTGAGGAGGATGACGTGCTTTCTCCGCGCCCGGGTCGACGTGAGCGACTGGTAGGCAGCGTCGAGCGCGCCGAAGATCTCGGTGCCGCCGCCCGCCTGGATGCGCGCGATGTCGCCCTGGATGCGCGCGCGGTGCTTCGCCGCCGTCATCCGGACGACGCGCGTGGGGGCGGAGTCGAACGCGATCACCTCGATGAGGTCGTCCGAAGAGAGCGTGTCCGCCGTCGCCTTGGCCGCCGCCTTCGCCATCTCCATCGGGAGGCCGCTCATCGATCCCGAGCGGTCGAGCACGAGCACCATCGCGACCTGGGGCTCGTCGCGCTTCTTCTCCGAGTCCATCCGCACCGGGAGGATCCGCTCGATGGTGGTGTGGTTCCACCCGCCGAGGCCGAAGCCCGCCTCCCCGCCGGCGAAGAGGAACCCGCCGCCGAGATCGCGCACGTAGCTCTCGATCGCGTCCTGCTGCGTGAGCGAGACGGCCTCGGCGGGCGCGTCGGAGAGGATCACGAAGTCGTAGCGTTCGAGCTCGCGGATCGACGACGGGATCTCGCGCGGAGAGCGGACGTCGACGTCGAACTCCTGCGCCGAGAGCGCCGAGGCGAGGTAGGTCGCGCGCGCGGTGTTGCCCTCCGAGTAGAGGACCGACGGCCGCCCCGGCACGGCGACGCTGACGGCGAAGCGGTTGTTCTCCCTGAAGCGGTCCTCCGGGATGTCCGAGAGGTCCAGCGCGTAGGTCACCTCGCCGGCGACGCGGACGACGCTCTTGAACGTGACGTCGTTGTCCCCCGCCTTGAGCTCGACGTCGCGGATGCCGTCGAGACCGTTGATCGCCTCGCCCTGCTTCAGCGTGGCGCGGACCTTCTGCGGCCGCGACGAGAAGATGTTCGCGTGGAGGTTGAACGGCTCACCGACGCGGACCTTCTCCGGGATCCGGAGATCGCGGAGGGCGACCTCGCCCGGCACGGGCCGGTGGTAGGGCACGGTGAAGACGCGGACGCCGAACGCGCGCGCGCGGTTCGCCTCGGCGAGGATGTCGCCGTCCGTCTGCACGCCGTCGGAGAACACGACCGCGCGACGGAGGTAGCCCGACGGATAGAGCCCGTAGGCCAGCTGCATCGCGCTGGCGATGTCGGTCGCGGCGCCGAGGCCCGTGCGGTTCTTGGTCGGTACGCCGTCCGAAGACGGCGGGAGATCGTGGCGCTCGAGCGCCGGCGCCTCCTTCGCGTCGTCCGCGATCGGGACGACGCGCGGGCGCTTGGCGAACGTGACGACGCGGACGATCGCGTCCTCGGGCTTGTCCGAGAGGCCCTTCGTGATCTCGGCGCGCGCGTCCTCGATCGCCGCGTCGGGCACCGACTCGGAGACGTCGACGAGGTAGACCGTCGCCACCTTCTCCGTCGTCGCCGTGCGCGCGAGGCGCGAGAGCCCGAGCGCCAGGAGCGCGACGAACGCGATGCGGAGGACGACCGAGAGGATCCGCTGCGGCAGCGGCAGGTCGGCGAGGCTCCGGCCGATCATCCAGAAGAAGAACGGCGTCAGCAGCGCCAGGCCGAGCATCTTCGGCGAGAGCAGCTCGTAGTCGGTGCCGCCGCGCGCGAACGAGAGCGTCGCCGCGGGCGCGTTCAGCACTGCCCGCCAGTAGATCCACACCCCGGCGAGTCCGACGACGCCCCCGACGACCGCGAAGGCGATCCGCGCGTGCTCGACCTCGCGCTTCGCCCGGAGCTGGAGCGCGAGGTCGACCAGGGCCCGGACGGCGACCCAGGCGCATCCGGCCGCGAGCGCGCCCGTCAGGAGCAGATCGGTCCGCTGCGTGAGGAAGCTCCAGACGAGCCCCTTGGTCAGCTTGTTCGAGACGAACACGCCGATCGCGACCGCCGCGACGACGACGGCGGCGATCCCGAAGCGCGTCCGCGCGGGGAGGCTCATACCGTGATCCTCCGGTGGTACGTGATCCACTCGATCGCCGTGAGGACGAGCGCGGCGATGAGCAGGTAGATCCAGATCTCGCGGCGCACACCGATCTGGAAGCCCGAGAGCGTGCCGGCCTTCTTCCCGTCGACGACGAGCTCCTTCGCGGGCTCGATCGAGCTCTCCTCGGCGTCGAGGAGGTTCGCGGCGAAGGCCGCCGTCGTGCTCGGCGCGCCGCCCTTGTCCGTCGCGTCCTTGGCCGACGGAGGCGGCGCGTCGCCGGGCTCGAGGTCCTTCGCCGGATCGAGCCCCTCGGCGCCCGCGAGCTCGTAGAAGCCGGCGTGCTCGCCGAGGTAGACCGCGCGCCCCTCGTGGACGGGGACGACGACCTCGCCGCCGCTCGGCGTCTTCAGCTTGGCCTGACCGGTCTGGCTGACCACCGGCACGCGCCAGACGTCGCCCGTGCGGAAGCTCGAGATGTACTGAGCGTCCTCGTCGGTGAAGAAGTTGACGCTGTTGAGCAGGAGCAGCGGCCACGCGACGCGGAGCGGGAGATCGCTGTCGCGGACGTCGAAGCCCATCGCGACGAACTTGTAGCCGCCGCGCTGGCCCGTCACGAGGATCGGGCCGTCGACGCTGGCGCCCACCACCTTGTCGCCGGGCTGCGGCACGAGCTTCCTGCCGCGCGCGATGTTGACGTCGTCGAGCGCCGTCCAGCGGACGATCGGGTGCTTGCGCTCGATGCGGTCGAAGCCCGGGCTCTTGAGGTCCGTCTCCACCTTCACGGGCGAGCCGGGGCCGCGCGGATCGAGGTAGATCGCGTGGGCGCGCGGGGCGTCGGCGGGCGTGGCGCCGTCGAAGATGACGACGTCGTGGCGGAGGCCGCTCGGCGCGATCTTCTCGGCGTACGCGCGCGGCGAGGCGAGCTCGACGTCGAGGTACTCGTCGAGCAGGAGCGCGGCCTCGAGGTACGTGTTGCCCGGCGTGACGACGAGCACCTTGGCGCGGCGTCGCTCCGGCAGGAGCGCGTAGGCGCGATCGTCCGCCGGGAGCTCGTCGACGCTGCCCGGGAGCGGCGCGAGGCGGGCCTCGAGCGCGCGGCTCGCGCCCGAGAGGTTCGGGTAGAAGCGCGGGAGGCGCTCGCCGGGCTTGAGGCGCAGCTTCGTGAGGTCGACGAGCTGCCCGCGCTCGCCCGGCGCGTCCGTCGTCGTCGGATCAGCGAAGAGTGACAGCTCCACGTCCTCGGTCTCCGGTCCGGTGTTGGTGACCTCCAGCATCACCTCGTAGCGGCTCTTGTCGAGCGGGTAGCGCCGCACCGAGAACGCCGTGATGCCGACGTTCCGGACGCCGCGGCCGATCGGGATGTACGACAGCTTGACGTCGTCGCCGAGCCGCACCTTGCCGGAGGCGTCGACCGCCTCTCCAAGGCGCCCGTCGGAGACGACGACGATCTCGGCGTTCTCGACGCCGCGGAGCGAGTCGGTCGCGAAGCGCAGCGCCCGCGGGAAGTCCGCGCGCGCGTCCGTCGCCTTGATCGTGTCGAGCGCGCGCTCGAGCTCCGAGGTGTCCGAGCTCGTCGGTCCGAGCGGCGTGATCGCCGCGTCCATCTGGGCGATCAGCATCCGGTCCGATCCGCCGAGGCCGCGGATCACCTTCTTCACCTCGTCCTTCGCCGCCTCGAGCCGGTTCGCCGCCGGCGCCACGTCGGTCGCCTGCATCGACGCGCTCGCGTCGACGATGACCACGAGGTTCCGGCCCTTGATCAGCGTCGCCGCCGCGCGCGGATCGCCCAGCGCGAAGGCGAGCAGCGCCAGCAGCGCCAGCTGCACGAGCAGCGACAAGAGCCGCTTCAACCGCGAGAAGAGGCTCGTCGCCTCCTTGTCGCGCAGGATCTTCTCCCACAGCTTGGAGAACGGCACGGCCACCGTCCGCCGCCGCAGCTTCAAGATGTAGAGCGCCGTCGCGAACGCCGCGGCCGCGCCGAAGATCGCCGCCAGCTGCGCGAAGCCGAGGCCCGCGAGGATCATCGCGCTCCTCCAGACGAGGCCGAGGACGTCACCGGAGGAACCCTCCGCGGCGGAAGACGCGCAGGATGAGCTCGTCGAAGGGCGTGTTCACGTCGGCGCGAATGTACGGCACCTGCTTCGACGTGCAGAAGCGATCGATGTCGTCGAGGTACGTCCGGTACACGGCCTCGAAGCGCTCGAGCACCTTGGCGGTCACGGTGACCTCCCGCTCGTCGCCGGTCTCGCAGTCGTAGAGGAGGACGTCGCCCGAGAGCTTGGGCTTGGCCTCCTCTTCGTCGACGACGTGGACGACGAAGGGGTCGAACTTGTTGTAGCGAAGGACGTTGATCCCGCGCTCGAAGCCCTTCGGATCGTAGAGATCGCTCGCGAGCACGACGAGACCGCGGCGCTTGTTCTGCGCGACGAACGTCTTGAGCGCGTCCTCGAGATCGGTCTGCCCCTCGGGCTCGAGCTCCTTGAGGAAGCGAAACACCTTGAAGATGCGCGCCTTGCCGCGCGTCGCGGGCATGCGATCGAGGACCTTGTCGGTGGTCGAGACGATGCTGACGCGGTCGAGGTTGGCGAGGCCGACGTACGCCAGCGCCGCGGCGACGCGCTTCGCGTAGCGGAGCTTCTTCGCGCCGCCGAAGCCCATCGACGTGCTCGCGTCGACGATGAAGTAGATGGCGAGGTCCTCCTCCTCCTCGTAGAGGCGGAGCAAGAGGCGGTCGAAGCGCTGGTAGACGTTCCAGTCGAGGTAGCGGAAGTCGTCGCCCGGCTGGTAGTCGCGGTGGTCGGCGAACTCGACGCCGGAGCCGCTCTTCTTCGTGCGGCGCTCGGCGCGCATGCGCCCGGCGAAGACGCGCTTCGAGACGAGCGCGAGGTAGTCGAGCTTGCGCTGGAAGTCGTCGTCGAACAGATCGTCGGAGGACGACTTCGCTACCGCGGGCCCGCGCCGGCCGAGGACCGCGTCAAGAAAGCCCACGCGTCTCCTCCCCACGGCTCCGTGGGGCGCCCTGGGCCTCCGAGCGACCGGCGCCGGTCTTCGTCTCGGGCAGCGCGGCGAGGATCGCCTCGAGCACCTGATCGGTCTTGACGCCCTCGGCCTCGCCCTCGAAGTTGAGCAGCGTGCGGTGGCGGAGCGCGGGGAGCGCGACGGCGCGCACGTCGTCGATGCTCGCGGCGAAGCGGCCCTCGAAGAGCGAGCGGATCTTCGCGGCGAGCAGCACGGACTGCGCGCCGCGCGGCGACGCGCCGAAGCGGACGAAGCGCTTGCACGTGTCCGGGGCGTCAGGCCCGTCGGGGTGCGTCGCCTGGACGACGCGGATGGCGTAGTCCTGCACGTGCCGCGCGACGGGCACGCGGCGCACGAGCGACTGCATGCGGAGGATGTCGTCGCGGTGGAGGACCGCCGCGCGTCCTGGGCGCGCCTCGACGGTCGTCAGGTCGAGGATCGCGTGGAGCTCCTCGCGGTTCGGGAACGGCACGTGGAGCTTCATGAAGAAGCGGTCGAGCTGCGCCTCGGGGAGCGGGTACGTGCCCTCCGACTCGAGCGGGTTCTGCGTCGCGAGGACGACGAACGGCTCCTCGAGCGCGTGCGTCCGGCGGCCCACCGTGACGCGGTGCTCCTGCATCGCCTCGAGGAGCGCCGACTGCGTCTTCGGCGTGGCGCGGTTGATCTCGTCGGCGAGGACGATGTTCGCGAAGATCGGCCCCTTGCGGAACTCGAAGACCTTCCCGCCCGCCTGCGTCTCGTCGATGACCGTGGTGCCGAGGATGTCCGCGGGCATCAGGTCCGGGGTGAACTGCACGCGCGAGAAGTTGAGGCTCAGCGCCTCGGCGAGCGTGCGGACGAGCATCGTCTTGCCGAGGCCGGGCACGCCTTCGAGGAGCGCGTGGCCGCCGGCGAGCAGGCACATCAAGACGCCGTCGACGACCGGCTCGTTGCCGACGATCGTCTTTCCGATCTCCGCCTTCAGCGTCGCGATCGAAACACGGAACTGCTCGACCTCGGCGCGCACCGCGCCCGCGTCAACGCTCTCAGTCATGTGTCAGTGCCTTCAATGGTTGGGGATCGTCATGCTCGAACGAACGAGCGAGTGAGCTTCAGGGGGCCGGGGGTGCGGGCGGGGGCGGAGCGCCGCCGGCGCCGTCGTCGCGCGGGCGAATGAGCTGGAAGTAGCGCCGCACGTAGAAGCGGTATCCGCCGGGGATCTCGTCCTTGTCGAGGGCCTCCTCCGCGACCGTGTGGTACTCGCGGTAGACCCTCGTGTAGCCCTTCGACGCGAAGCCGCGCTCCGCCGCGCCGAGGATCACCTCGCTGCGCGTGCCGCCCTGCCCCGTGTCGTTGCCCTCGACCTGCGTGTCCTGCGTGCCGACCTTCGGGTTCGTGGCCTTGCCCTGGACGTTGTCGTCGTGGCCGGTGCCCCAGCCCGGGCCCGGCTGGCCCTGACCGCCGCCGCCCTGCCCCTGACCGCCCTGCCCCTGCCCCTTCGTGATCATCAGGATCTTCTCGCCGTTCGGCCCGAGGATCCACGTCTCGCCCTGGCCGCCGCCTTGGCCTTGGCCCTGCTGGCCCTGACCTTGGCCGTTCCCGGCTTGCTGGCCCTGGCCCTGACCTTGCTGGCCCTGGCCCTGGCCCTGCTGCCCCTGGCCCTGACCCTGCTGCCCCTGGCCTTGTTGCCCCTGGCCT
The DNA here is from genome assembly GCA_019637195.1 of Labilithrix sp. Classification (GTDB taxonomy): domain Bacteria; phylum Myxococcota_A; class Polyangia; order Polyangiales; family Polyangiaceae; genus Labilithrix. The sequence goes on from JAHBWA010000070.1 coordinate 31,102, forward strand.
TGCTGGCCCTGGCCCTGCTGCCCGCCCTGACCGGGCTGTCCCTGCCCCTGGCCCTGCGCGCGCTGCTGAAAGACGCGGAGGCGCTGCATCTGCCCGGCGCCGCCCTGCGACTGCTGGCGCATCATCTCGCGGAGCTCCTGGAGCTTCTGCCGGAGCTGCTCCTTCTCCTCCTGCGTCATCTCCTGCTTCGCCATGCGGTTGATGTCCTGCGCGGCGTTGTCGAGATCGTTGGCCGAGAGGCCGAGATCCTTCATGAGGTCCTCGGCGGCCTTCTGGAGCTCGCGATCGAGCCGATCGAGCTCGCGCTGCGTCTTCTGCTGCTGCTCGTGCTCACGGTCGAGCCGCTCGAGCTCGCGCTCCTTCTTCTGGAGGAGGCTCTTTTCCTGCTCGCTGGCGCCCGCGTCGCCCTGCTTCTGCTTTTGCTTGAGGAGGTCCTGCTTGAGCTCCTCGCGCTTCGCGGCGAGCGCCTCCGCGCGCTTCGCCTGGTCCTCGCTCGCCTTCTTCAGCGCTTCGCGCAGCTTCTCGAGCTGCGCCTTGTCGACGCCGCCCTTGTTCTGGTCTTCGCGGAGCTTCTTCGCGAGGTCCTTCAGCGCCTTCTCCGCGGCGTCGAGGTTCTTGTCCGAGAGCGCCTCGCCGGTGGGCTTCGACAGCTCGCTCTTCTTGAGCTCCTCGCCCATCTTCTTCAGCGCTTCTTCGAGCGCCTTGGCGTCGGCCTCGCGGCCCTGGAGGAGCTTGTCCTCGAGCTGCTGCATGCGGCGGAACGCCTCCGTCCGATCGAGCCGCTTGTTCGCGAGGTCCTCGATGAGCTGGTTGAACTCCTGGGTCGCGGCCTTCGCCTCGTCGGTCTGCAGCCGCTGGTCGATCTCGCGGAGGAACTCGCGCATCGCGTCGAGATCGTCCTGCGTCACGTCGACGGCGTCGATCGTCTTGGCGTTCGCGATCGGCTCGTGCCGGCGCACCTCGAAGACCGCTATGACGGCGACGGCCGCGCACATCGCGAGGAGGAAGGGCCACTCGCGCGGCGACTGCATCGGAACCGCGCGAGAGGGGTCCACGCGCTTGGCGTGATCCAGCGCGTCGTCGATCGCCGCCAGCATGAACGGCGTACGCTCCTCGCGCGTGAGCTCGCCGAAGGAGAGCGCGCTCGAGAGGCGATCGGCCAGGCCGTGGAAGCGATCCAGGGCGACGGCGCCGGCGCGCCGCGGCAGGCGACGCGCGTAAGCCACGGCCGCGGCGACGAAGACCTGGGCGACCGCGATCGCCAGGCCGATCCGGCAGGCGCGCTCACCGAGGAGGCCGACCTTGCGGAGGACGAGGAGGACGGCGATGGCGACGAGGCCGCCCGCGAGCGCCTTGGCGGCCCAGAGGATGGCGCGCCGTGTGCGGAGACGTCGTTCGGCCCGCTGGGCCGGCCGCTCGATCGGCTCCAGCGAGGGCACGCGGCTCGGCGTGGGCGGCTCAGCGAGGGCTTCGGAGGTCATCCTGGTCTCTTTCCAAGGTTCTCTCTCTCGTCGCTCGTGTCAGCCCCCGAACTCGCCGGACTCCCTCGTGGGTGGCGGAAGCCCCCATGCCGTTTCCCTTCGACGTACGACCCGTCACGAAGTTCCGTCGTGGGTCGGCGGATCGATCGACGAAACGCTCATCCTCTCCATGTCCTTACATCGTAGCAGGGATCCCGAGCCGGGGAGGCCACCTCTCCAGAGACCGTACGCCGGTGGCGGGCCGCTTCATTCCCGTCTGCGCGCCGTCGTCGCGAGCAAGCGCGACTGAGGCATCGTGCCGGAGTCGCCGCGGCAGCGCGGCCTGGGTTAGTATCCGCCCTCCGTGGCGTTGCTTCCGGAGCTCCCCAAGGTCGCGCTCGACGTCGTCGCCGATCGTTCCGACGAGCGCGAAGGCTTCCTCGCCCTCCACCGCTACGAGCTCGCCCTCGGCGGCGGCCGCTCGTTCCGCTACGACATCGTGACCCGACGTGCGCTCGACGCGGCGGTCATGGCGGCGCATCACCTCGACGCGTCGGGCGCCCCGTGCGTCTACCTGCGGAGCGCGGTGAGGCCGCCGGTGGTGCTCCGCGACGCGCCCTCCGCCGGCGCGCTGTGGGAGCTGCCCGCGGGCCTGATCGAGCCGGGCGAGGCGCCGGACGCCGCGGCGGCGCGCGAGCTCGAGGAGGAGCTCGGCTTCGTGGTCCGCGCCGACGCGATGCAACCGCTCGGTCCGAGCGCCTTCCCGGCGCCCGCGTTCATCGCCGAGCGGCACCACTTCTTCCACGTCCGCGTCGACCCGGGGACGCGCAGGGAGCCGGGCGGCGACGGCTCACCGCTCGAGGAGGGCGCGCACGTCGTGAGCGTCCCGCTGGAGCGCGCGCTCGCGGCCTGCCGGGCGGGCGAGGTCGCCGACGCGAAGACCGAGCTCGCCCTCCGCAGGCTCGCCGAGATCCTCTGATCATGGCACGACGCAGGAAGCCGAGGGTCGCGGTCGTCGTCAAGCGGACGACCTACCGCAAGTTCGTCCTCGAGGTGCACGATCCGCTCATCGCGCGGCTCCTCCGGCGGCGCGATCCGACCGTCGGCCGCCTCAAGCAGTCGCACGAGGACCACGAGTCGACGACGCGCGAGGTCGAGGACGCGCTCGACGCGCTCGGCGCCGAGGTCGTCTTCCGCGGCGGGCCGCGCGCGCGTGTCCCGCCGCGCACCGACCTCGTGGTGACCGTCGGCGGCGACGGCACGCTGCTCGCCGCCTCCCACCTGCTCGGCGACGGCGTCCCGCTCCTCGGCATCAACAGCGCCCCCGGTCACTCCGTCGGCTTCTTCTGCGGCGCCACGAAGGGCTCCGTGTTGAGGACGCTCGAGCGCGCGCTCGCCGGGGACCTCCCGACGACCGAGCTCACCCGGATGCGCGTCGAGCTGAACGGCAAGCTCCTCCACGGACGCGTGCTCAACGAGGCGCTCTTCTGCCACTCGTCGCCGGCGGCGACGTCGCGCTACATCCTGAAGCTCCGGTCGGGCGAAGAGGACCAGCGCTCGAGCGGCCTCTGGATCGGCCCGGCCGCCGGCTCGACGGCGGCGCAGCGGAGCGCCGGCGGGAAGATCCTGCCGCTCGAGTCCGAGCGCATCCAGTACGTCGTCCGCGAGCCGTACACCCCCGCCGGAGGCCGCTTTCGCTACGCGCGCGGGCTGGTCGAGCCGCGCGAGGAGCTCGTGCTCCACAGCAAGATGCGCGAGGCGAAGGTGTTCCTCGACGGGCACCGGATCGTCCACTCCGTGACGGTCGGCGACGTCCTCACGATGCGACGAAGCGAGGAGTCGCTGACCGTCCTCGGCATCGCCCGCAAGCGCCGGGTCTGAAATCGCCCGCGAGCACCGGATCTGAAACGACGGCGCCGGCGCCGCGCGCGAGCCGCTATACTCGCGTCCATGCTCGTCCGCCGGCGTGGCGTCAGGCTAATGGTGGCGCTCGGCCTCTTCGTCGTCGCGTGCGGCACGACCTACGGCGACGGCGGCGCGGACGACGCGTCGTTCCCCGACGACGACGCAGGCGGCGGGCGCGCCGACGGAGCGCCCGACGGCGAGGGGACCGCCGCCGACGGCAGCGGGGACGGCGCCTTCACGGCGGACAGCAGGACCGACGGACCGCCGGCGTTCTCCGAGCAGTGCCCCGCGTGCCCCGCGAGCTCGCGCTGCCTCGCGTCCGGGTGCGAGGGCAGCGCGACGAGCGCGACATGCACCCAGCCGGCCGATCTCGTCGACCCGATCGCCGGCGAGCTCATCGCGCTCGTCTGCCCGGAGGGCTCGAAGATCGATCTGCCGCAGGCTTGCGTTCCTGGCGGCGACAAGGCCGGCTTGAACGTGGCCGTCCTCCGCCTGAACGCCAGCCCCTCGACGTCGTGGCGCGTGAACGTCACCGGCTCGAACGCGTTCGTCGCGACGGGCTCCTGCTCGCAACCGACGACCTGCGCCGGCGGGACGAACGGCAACGGCGCGAACGTCGCCGGCCTCGCGACCGTCATGATAGGGACCACGAACAAGCTCGAGACGTGCCAGCAGATCGGCGTCAGTATCGCGCAGCGCTGAGCGGCGGCCGCCGCGCAGCACCCGAAGCCCGACGACGCGACGGCGGTTCCCGCGGCGCGCCGCGCGCGGTCACTCCCCGGCGTCCACGAGGACACAGCGGCCGTCGCGGCACCCTGCCCTCGCGGGCTGCGGCGGCTCGCACGGCGGGATCGGGCACGTGCACCGTTGACCGTTGCCGTTCAGGCTCTCGTCGAACGCCGCCGCGCGCGACGCCAGGAGCGGGCGCGGCGTGCTCGGGCAGGCGCAGTAGTCGCCGGCGAAGCGCACCGTGCACTCGTCGTCCTCCTTGCAGCCGGGGCCGCCGCTGCTCGCGTTCTCGGTCGCGGCGCTGTCGTCGATCGTCACGATCGCGCGCGCGCACTCGGGGAGCCCCTCCCCGCCGTCCGCGAGGATCGAGCTACCAGGATTCTGGCGCGCCGCCTCGCCGTCGAAGCCGCCGTCGTCGCCGCCGAGCGTCCCGCCTCCCTTGCATGCGATCGTGAGGAGGCCGCCCGCCACGAGCGAGACGAACGAAACGGTGACGAGCGCGCGCGCCGTGCGGTTCATGAGAGCCTCCAGCAAACAGGGGTCGCGGACGACTTCGGTCTACCCACGCCGCCCATCCTGAACATCCTCGCGCTCGCGCGCTCGACCGTTCGCGCTCAGTGTACGCGCACCGCGCGCCCGGCGCCCCGCGATAGCGTGCCCGACGTCGCCGGCGCAGCGACCACCGCGCCCGGCGGCGGCGATGGATCGGACGGCGGAGCGCGCGCTGCGATAGAGTGCCCGGACGATGCTCGCCCGGAACATGGTCCGCTCCTTCTCGCGAACGCTCCTCGCCGGCGCCGCGGTGACCGCGTGCGCGAGCGTGGGCTCCTCGGGCAGCAGCTCTGCGCCCGCCTACACGAGCGCGCCCGCGATGACGATCGACACGTCGAAGACGTACTCGGCGACGGTGGTGACCAACCGCGGGACGATCGAGCTCTCGCTCGACGCCAAGGCCGCGCCGGTCACGGTCAACAACTTCGTCTTCCTCGCGCGCGACAGGTACTACGACGGACTGACCTTCCACCGGGTCGTGCCGGGGTTCGTCATCCAGGGCGGGGATCCCGACGGGAACGGCTCCGGCGGCCCCGGCTACCAGATCCCCGACGAGGCGAGCGGCCTGCTCCACGTCGACGGCGCGCTCGCGATGGCGAAGTCGGAGGCGCCGAACTCCGCCGGCAGTCAGTTCTACATCACGCTCGGCGCGCAGCCGGAGCTCGACGGGCGCTACACGGTCTTCGGCGCCGTGACCGAGGGCAAGAACGTCGCGAGCCTCATCCGGCTCGGCGACCAGATCACGAGCGTCACGATCACCGAGCGCTGATCCGCGAGGACTCGCCGCGCCGCGAACGGAGCGGGCGCCGCGATCGCGGGGCGCGCTGCCGCGCGCAGGTCACGCCGGCATCCGGGTTGCAGCACCCACGGCGATGCCCGCACGTGCCCGACGCGATCATGAGCACCTCGGCGACGTCGTGCGACGGATGTACGATCGGCGGTCCGGTGCGATCGAGCGCGCCGGCGAGCTCCTCGGCGCCGTCGCCTCACCTGTGTTCGCGATCACGAGCGCGCTCCGGCGCGCGCGGACGTTTCACCCTCGCGGCGACTGCGCCGACGCCGACGTCGCCGTCGCCGACGGCGTCTCGCGCGAGCACGTCGCGCTCGCCGAGCGGCTGGCGGGCAACGCCTTCGTCCGCTTCTCGGACGCGCTCACCAAGAAGAAGGCCCGCTGGCCGGACGTGCTGGGCTGCGCGCTCCGGTTCGGGGGCGAGGTCGACGATCCCGCCGCCGACGGCGACCAGGATCTCCTGCTCGCGACGATCAGACGACCGTGGACCATGCCGCTCGCGCCGTTCACGACGAAGGTCCACGACTACCTCGAGAACGACTACTTCGCGGTCTCACCCTTCTCGGTCGCGACGCCGCGATCGCCGGCCGCGCGCTCGCGAGCTTCGCTCGTCTACTTCCGGCTCCGCCCCTGCTCGAAGGAGCCCGGCGGCGTCATCACGGTCGAGGGCCCCACCGGTCCATTGTCGGCGCTCCGCGCGTCGACGCCGCGATCGCGCCGCAGCCGAGCCGAGCAGCGACGCCGTCGGTTCGAGCGGGCCATCGCCAGCGGCTCGGCGATCCTCACGCTCGGGATCGCGAGCCGGCCGTGGGGACCGTTCTCGCCGCTCGTCCGTGTCCAGCTCGTGAGCGTGCGGCTGACCGACCCGCCTGGCCTCCGCTTCGATCCGTTCCGCGCCGGGCGCGGAGTCGAGCCGCAAGGGTTCGTGCACGCGCTCCGCCGCGGCGCGTACGGCGCGAGCCAGCGCGCACGCGGCGCAGCAGCTCAGCCACCGTCGCTCGGCCCACCGTGACGGTGTTGCGAGCCCCGCCCTCCGACGAGCGGACGAGCCCGCGTCGCCGTGCGCGCTCGCCGCACCGAGCGACGTCGGATGTTCGTGACTCGTGAGGCGCGCCGCGGCACGCGCGAGCTCGGCCCGCAGCGTGCTTGCGGGTCTGCCATGCCGAGGAGCTTTTCGCACGTCGCATGCGCGATGGCGATCATCGTGGGGTGCCAGTCGTCGGACGACGACCCCCCGCAGACGACGAACACGGTGGAGACCGCGCCCGTGACGCCGCCGCCCAGCCCGGACACCGCCCCGACGCCGAGCCCCGCGGAGCCCGAGGAGCGGCCTCTGCCCGCGCGCACGCCGCCGGCGCGCGCGGTCACCTCCGAGTGGCTCGACGTCGCCGGGACGCCGCGCTCCTTCGTCCTCGCGACCCCCGGGACCTACGCGCGCGCGCGCCGCTACCCGCTCGTGCTGGTCCTCCACGGTGACGGTCAGGACGGCTCGGCGATGCGCGCCGCGTTTCCGTTCGACGACGTCTCGGCAGAGGACGCCATCGTCGCCTACCCCTCGGGCGCCGCCCTCGGCTGGAACCTGTACGATCCGGCGGAGAGCAACCAGGATCTCGCGTTCGTGATCGCCCTCGTCGCGTCGCTGAAGGCACGCTTCGCGATCGACCCTGCGCGCGTGTTCGCCACGGGCTTCAGCAGCGGAGCGTTCATGCTGAACCAGATCGGCTGCCGGAGGCCGTCACTCCTTCGCGCGATCGCTCCGCACTCCGGCGGCGCCCCTCAGGAGCCGCGGGATCCGACCGCGACGCGCTGGGACAACGGCTTCACGCGCTGCGCCGACCAGACCCTCGGCGGCGGACCGGCGGTCATGGTGATCCACGGCACCGCCGACACGCTCGTCACGTACGACAGCGGAGAGTTCACGGCCAGCTACTGGGCCTACGTCGACGGCTGCCAACCGACGCGCTCGCTCGCCGGCAAGACGCCGGAGTGCGCCGTCCATGACGGATGCCCCGCCGCTACGCCGGTCGTCTTCTGCTCCATCCCGAGCCTGGAGCACACGCTCTGGACGGGAGCCGCGGAGGCCACGTGGCGCTTCTTCGGCGCGCTCTAGCGCGCCGGAGAAACGTTCGGCTAGCGCGCTCCCGAGCGCGGCGTCACTTCGGGTCGGGCCCCGGTCCGGGGCCGGTGACCGTCTTGCAGCCGAGGATGATCTTCACCTTGCCGTCCGGATCGGACTTCAGCGCGTCGCACGAGCTGCCGTGCAGGATGACCTTCGTCGGCGCGCTCGGGTCGTCGTAGGTCCAGCCGTTCGTCGCGTTCTGGACGATCTGCGAGCTCTGTCCGCTGCCCGACGTGTAAACGACGTTGACCTTCGCGGGATCGACGTCGCCCGAGTTGAACGCGAGCGCCAGCTCACAGCTCGACACCGTGTCTCGGATCTTGTTGATCGCGGCGAGGAAGTCGGCCTGGATCTGCTGCGCGGTCTTGCTCCCCGGCGTGATCTGGAAGTGGCACGGGAAGCCGGTCTTGTCCGCGTCGCTCCAGTTCGTGTTGCAGCCCGCCGGCGCGGTGCCGCCCGCCTCCGCGAGATCGCCGACGAACACCTCGTCGTAGACGTTGGTCGCCGACGCGTTCTCGTCACCGACGCCGACCGCGAAGGTCAGGACGGACGGCGTCCCGGCCAGCGCCGTCGAGGCGGCCGTGAGGCACGCCTGCTTGCCGTCGGTGGGGATGCCGTCAGTCATGACGACGAGCACGTACTTGCCGCCGGGCTTGACCGGCGCGGCCGGAGCGTACGCCTTCAGGATGGGCAGCTGTCCGTTCATCGACGCCGCCAGCGGCGTCCCGCCGTTCGCGAAGACCGGCGGCATCACGCGGCTCTTCACGGCCGTCGCGTGAGCGGTGTCCACGAACGAGATCGGCACGTCGACCTGGCCCGCGGGCTTCGTCGCGGTGCTCGAGAAGAGGTACATGCCCACGGCGAGGTTCGGATCGGGCTTGGCCGCGAGGTCATCGACGAACGCCGCGAGCGCGCCGCGGAGCGCGATCCACTTGCGCCCGGTCAGGCGGCCGTTGGCAGAGGGCTCCGGATCGGTCTCGCGCTCGCCGGCGACGTAGCCGGTGCCGGAGCTGTTGACACCGTCCATGCTCCCGGAGCCGTCGACGACGAGCAGCATGTAGACGGGGATCCGCTCGGCCTCGGCGCTCGCGGTCGCGCACTCGCCGCCGTCGTCTCCGCCGTCGACGTCGCCGCTGCTGCCGCCTCCTCCGTCCTCGCGGCTCGGGTCGAACCCGCCGCTGGTGGAGGCGCCGCTGCTCCCGCTGCTGCCGTCGTCGCCGTCCCCGAACGTGGAGTCGCCGCTGCTCCCGCAGCCCTGACCGAGGACCGCAGCCGCGGCGAAGACGACACAACTCGAGACGAAGGTAATGCGCTTCATGAAGCCTCTCCGCGGCGCACAGCGCCGCCAACCCCCGCCACCTGCGCCTGGATGCCCGACTCCTGCACCCGGACGCCAGCTCAGCGTAGCACCAGACGGGGCCGGCGCGACGTCGTTCCTCGCGCCGGCGTGGCTGTCACGCGGGCGCCACCGGGCCGCCGCGGCAGCTCTCGATCACCGGCCACCGCAGCCCCCGCGGGACGACGCCTTCGCGGCCCGGGCACGCCGCGCCGCGGTCCTCTCGTCGCGACGCGATCCGCGCGGCGCCGCGGCCGCCGCCGGCGGCTCGCGGTGCGCGCGTTGCACGTCGGGCCGTCATCGTGCTGACCCGACGCTCGACCCTGATCGGACTCGCCGCGCTCACGACGTCCCTGCTCCACGCGCGGGACGCACCGGCGACGCCCACGGTCGTGGAGTCGTCGCCGCCCGACGGCGCCGTCGTCGCGCGGCCTCCCGATCGCGTCGTCGTCCGGTTCTCGACGGAGATCGAGAGCCGCGGGGCGCGCATCGCGCTCGTCGGCCCGTCGGGCTCGTCGTCGCTCGTCTTCGAGGGCACCGGCGGGCCGCCCATCCGAGAGCTTTCGATCCCGCTGCCGGACCAAGGCCGCGGCGCCTACCTCGTCCGCTGGGAGATCGCCGCGAGCAGCGGCGAACGGATCCGAGGCAGGCTCCGCTTTCGCGTCCGCGAGTGACCGCAGCGCGCACGAGCCGCGTCAGGACTTGGACGGCGCCCGGGGGCCGCGCAGCCAGTAGCTCGCGCCCAGCGAGGCGATCAGCAGCGCGAAGCCGAGCGCGACCGACGCGCCGCCCCACTCGAGCGACGTTCGCGGCGCCGGGACGAGGCGCGCCTGGACGACGAAATGCCCCCACACCGCGGCCAGCGGCGCGAGCGCGAGCCGAGCGCGGAGCCGCCACGCGCCGAGCGCGACGACGACCGTGACGAGGACGTCGAGCGGGATCGCGTGCACCGGCCAGGCGCCGCCCGACCAGCGGAGCGTCCAGACCGCGACGTACAGCGAGAACACGGCCCCGGTGAGCATCCGCAGCGACGCAGGACGACCGTCGACCGCCACCCGCTCCCACGCCGTGACGGCCGGCGCCGGCGCCTCGTCGCCGGCGAACGCGCGGTACGGCGGCGCCGCCGCGTGGGGCCTCGTCACGCGCACCTCGTCGAAGGAATGCCGCGCCTCGCGCGATCGCACGGCGAGCGTGATCGCGACGACCAGCGCCACGGCGGACAGCGAGGCCGGCGTCGCGGCCCCGACGAGGATCGACGTCGCGAAGACGACGGCCCACGTGCGCGCCTCGCTGCGCATCCAGCGCGTGGCGAGGACGAGCACGATGCCCGACAGGGCCCGGAGGTCGAGCCCGTACTCCGTCGACCAGAAGAGCACGTGGAGCCCGAAGAGCAGCGACGTGAGCAGCCAGGTCGCGCGGACGGCGCGCCGGAGCACGGTCTGTCCCCATGCGTCGAGCTCCGTGAGGCTCGTGACCGCGCCGCCGCGCGGGAGCGAGGCGAGCGCGGCGAGCCAGACGCCCACGACCATCGTGGCGTGGCGCCGCTCGACCTGCTGAATCACGTGCGGGAGCAGGGCGAGGCCGACGCCGCCCACCGCCGCGGTCGCGACCGCGGACCGCGCGAGGCGGATCTTCATCGCCCACGCGAGCGCGTAGAGCTTCGCGACGAAGAGCGCGAGCCAGCCGGCGGCCGCCCATGCGCCGGCCGAGCCGAGGTTGGTGCACGCCTCGGTGTGAAGGGTGAGATCGCACTGATAGAGCACCGTCAGGAGGGCGAGCATCACCGCCGGCCGCCGCTGCCCGATGCGCGTGAGCAGCGCCGCGCCGCCGATCAACGCGAGCGCGTACAGCTCGGCGATCGCCGCGACGCCGATCAGACCGTGGAGGCTCCCCTCGCGCGCGAGGCCCCGCGACGTCAGGATCATCCCGCCCAGGACGAGCGTGGCGCTCAGCAGGTAGAGCGGGTTGTACTCGACGAGCCACCGGTGGAGCAGTCGCCGTCCGTAGCTCGCCGCGGGCGGAGCGTCGTCGTTCGCGATCGTGTCGTGCATCGAACCTCCTCGGACGACCGCGGTGCAACCGACGTACCGCCCGCGCGCGCGGAGGCCCCGCGCCTCCTGCAGCGGCTCCGCGCGGTGCAACAGCCGGCGGCCGACGCCCGCGCGCGCCAGAGTGACAACGGCCGCCGAGGCGTCGCGCAATCTGTCAAGCCGCGCGCGGTCGTCCGGAGCGATCCCGCGAGCGCCGTCCGCCCAGGGGCGCCGCGCTCCGCGTCAGGGCTCGGTGACGCGTCCCATGAAGAGGACGAGACCGGAGGCGTCGTCGACGATGAAGAAGAGGAACGGGTGGTCAGCCTTGAACTCCAGCGGCTTCGGCGGCGGGCCTCCCCCCGCCGCCATCGCCACCGCGGTCGCGGCCGCCGCCTCGGTGCCCTTCTCGTCGAGCTTCACGAACGCTTTGTGGAACACCTGGTCGACGTGGAGGCGCTCGGCCGGATCCTTCGGCGCGGCGATCGTCGTGAAGTCGGCCTTCCCGCGCTCGAACGCGAGCGGCATCCCGAGCGCGGCGAGCTCCGTCGCGAGCGAGAGCGGGGACGCGGGGTTCACCTCGAAGCGCGGGAGCGCCACGTGCACGTTCTCCGTCGCGAGCCGGCGCGTCCAGCCGTCGAGGGTGGCGTTGGAGAGCGACGCCTCGAGGGACGCGAGGCCGTCGACGCGATCGGGGAGCGCGACGAGGAGGGACGCGGCGCCTCCCTTGTAGGGCAGCGCGAGCAGCTTCACGCCGCCTCCCTGCGCGAAGCGGACGCGCTCGATCTGGTGCATCGTCGGGACGGAGCGGGTCGACCCGGGCGTCGTCGTGAAGGGCTCGTCGCGCGTGCGGTCGACCTCGAACGGCGTCTCCCAGGCGCCGAGGAAGTAGATGGCGTTCACGAGGACGAGGCGCGTCAGCGGCTGGATCGACCTCTCGGGGAGCAGGTTCACGATGCGCCGCTCGGTCCGCTCCTCGACCCACGCGTTGATGCGCGCGCGCGACGGCTCGGGCGCCGTCTTGAAGTCGAGCGCCTCGATCGGCGCGCCGAACGCCGCGCGCGTGGCGTCGAGGTAGGGCTGCTCGAACGTGTACGTCTTCTCCCCGAAGAGCTGGTTCGCGATCTGGAGCTTCATCGGCCGCGCGGGATCGGCGAGCGCCGCGGAGAGCTTCCCCCACGACGTCATCAGCGCCCCGGCGTCGTCCTCCGTGTGGAGGACGCGCTTCATCTGAGCCGCCGTCTCGCCCTTCGCGCCGCCGTACGTCATCGCGAGCGCCATCGCGATGCTCGCGGGCGAGATCGCGAGGCTCTCCTTCGCCCCGGCGCTCGCGCGCGCGCGACCCCAGAGATCGAACCCGAGCGCGTTCGAGGAGCTCGCCAGGCGCTTCATCTCGGGGGCAGCAGGCATCGGAGCCCTCGCGGTCGGGGGCGGGCTCTCGCCGGCCCCGCGCGCCGGCGCGGAAGAGCTCGCTTGGGTCTCGGACGCAGCCGTCGTCGGCGCCGGCGCGAGCTTGGGCGTCTTATCGCAGGCGCCCAGCAGGAGCCCGAGGAGCGAGAACGTCGCCGCGGTACGCATCAGGATGAGTTTACGCTCGCTCGCGTCGAGCGACGCAAGCGAGGCGTCCCGGCCTCCGAAGGCCGAGGCCCGCGCCGCCTCCCGGGGCGTCGGTTCGGGGGACCGGACGGGTCCGGCCCGCCCGGCAGAGCGCGGATCGAACGGTCATGATTTGACCACAATCGCCG
>JAHBWA010000071.1 GCA_019637195.1 Labilithrix sp.
CGCGTCGAGCGCGTCGAGGCCGCCGCCCGCGGGCACGCTGACGCGCGGGCCGCCGGCGCGCGCGTTCGCGCTCGTGAGCGCGACGGCGACGGACGCGGTGACGGCGGCGATTCGGACGCGGGCTCTCATTGCGCAATACCTCGATATGGTTGAATTACCAGCTACCGCAATGCCCCGCGTGACGCGAGCTGGCGTCCTGCCCGACGCTGCCGATTGTTTGCCCGGAGCGCGCCGAGCATGTCACACGAACCCGCATGCGGCGGAAACCTTTGGTGGCCGTGGCGGTCGGCGTACCGCTCGTCATTGCGCTCGCGGTCCCGCTCGCCCGCCGTACGCTCCGGGCGGAGACCAGCGCGCCGTCGATCGCGAAGCTGAGCGGCGCGGCGGCTGCGGCGGCGGCGGTGGCGCCTCCGCCGCCCTCGCTCACCGGGCTCGACCTCACGAAGATCGAGGCGAAGGATGGCGCCGTCACGGCTCCCTTGCCGGACAAGCGCGTCGCGCGGCTCGCCGTGGACCCGGCGCTTCAGCGCGTCGCCGACAGCGTCATGTCGATGCACCACCTGCCCGAGGCCGCCGTCGTCATGATGGACGTCGAGACCGGCAAGGTGATCGCCTACGCGAGCCACGTCGAGAAGGGGCCGAAGCGCGACCTCGCCGTCGAGGCGACGGCGCCTGCCGCGAGCGTCTTCAAGATCATCACCGCGACCTCGCTCGTCGAGAACACCGGCGCGACGCCCGATCAGCGCGAGTGCTACTCCGGCGGCGAGCAGCGCATCACGGCGCACGACCTGACGCCCGACCCGCGTCGCGATCGCTGGTGCACGACGCTCGCGGGCGCGATGGGCCGGAGCATCAACACCGTGTTCGCGCGGCTCGCGCTCGCGCACCTCAAGCCGTCGGAGCTCGAGACGACGGCGCGATCGCTCGGCTTCGGCAGCGCGCTCCCGTTCGACGTCCCGGTGCAGCCGAGCGCGATCAAGCTGCCCGACGATCAGGTCGGCTTCGCCCGGACGGCAGCGGGCTTCTGGAATACGACGCTCTCGCCGATCCACGCCGCCTGGCTCGGCGCGGCGATCGCGCGCGGCGGCGAGCCGGTGCGCCCCGCGCTCGTGACCGAGATCGTCGACGACGGCAAGGTGGTCTGGAGCGCCCCGTCCGGCCTCGCGCAGAAGCGCGTCATGAAGGCCGACACCGCGCGCGCGATCACGACGATGATGGACATGACCGTCAGCGACGGCACGTCGTACCGCGCGTTCCACGACGGGAAGGGGCGCTCGTTTCTCCCGAACGTCCCGGTGGCGAGCAAGACCGGCACGCTCACCGATCCCTCGACCCAGCGCTTCTACACCTGGTTCGCGGGCTTCGCGCCCAGTCGGCCGATCGTGCTCCCGGCCGACGCGCAGAAGGACGGACACGAGCCGACGCAGCCGCGAAAGGTCTCGTTCGGCGTGATCGTCGCCAACGATCCGAAGTGGACCATCAAGGCCAACGTCCTCGCGCGCGAGGTCCTCCGCGCCTACTTCGCGGCGCAGCACGTGCCTGGTGTGACCTCACCGCTCGGCGGCGAGCGCCGCCGCGGCGCTCAGGCGCGCGACGGCGGCCCGCCCGCGACGTCGACGACGCCCGCGACGAAGCAGCGCCGGCAGCGCGGCTCGTAGTCCGACGCGCCGCCGACGAAGAGCTGGCCCTCCATCCCGACGAGGCGCTGCGAGCGGCACGCCGCGGCGCCGCAGCGCGAGCAGACCGCCTGGAGCTTGGTGACGTACTCGGCGACGCTCATCAGCGCGGGCATCGGCCCGAAGGGCTTCCCGCGGTAGTCCTGGTCGAGGCCGGCGCAGATGACGCGCACGCCTGCGTTGGCGAGCGTCTCGGCGGCGTCGACGATCGCGTCGTCGAAGAACTGCGCCTCGTCGATGCCGACGACCTCCGGGGCGCTCTCGAGGTTCACGAACGAGAAGATCTCGGCCGGCGAGGCGATCGCCGTGGCCTCCGCCTTGATGCCCTCGTGGCTGACGACCTTCACGTCGTCGTAGCGGTTGTCGATGCGCGGCTTGAAGAGCACGACACGGTGCCGCGCGAGGCGCGCCCGCTTCACCCGCCGGAGCAGCTCCTCGGTCTTCCCGCTGAACATCGAGCCGCACACGACCTCGATGCACCCGAGCCGTTCGGTCGAGCTCGAGGCGCGTCGAAGCGCGAGGTGCTCCCCGTGGTCGCCGTCGGGCAAAGGCATCCAGCGCCGCATACTCGGCGCCTGCCGCGAGGACAAGCCACGCGGGCTCTGCGCGGGCGAAAGCGGCTCGACGCGAAGGACATCACGGCCCTTTTGGATTGACGCGAGACGTCACTAACGCAGCGTTCGCGGCGCTGATGATGTCTTCAAACCTGAGGTGCCATCCGACAGCCGTCGCACCTCGAGGCGACCGATCCGAGACCGCTCGGCTCCGCCGACAGGGCGAGCCGGTGCAGTGTCGGGCTTTCCGCGGGCGAGCGGGGCGCGCGCGAGGAGGCGCCCGCGATGCCCGGGCCCGTAGACGCGGCCGACAGCAATGCTAGATTGGGGGCTGTGGAAGTCGTCCTCCGCAAGCTCGGGAAGGGTTCGCGCGCCGTCGCCGGCCGCCTTGTGAGAGCCCCGCGGAAAGGCTCCGTCGTCGTCATCGAGTTCCCGGACGGCATGCACGAGTACGTGACGACGCCCGTGAAGCGCGTGCTTCGCCTCGCGGGGCGCGAGGTCTTCTACATCGAGACGATCAACAGCCGGTACCGTCTCGAAGTCCGCGGTCGCGAAGACGCGGTCGCCGAGAACGCGGGCTGAGCCCGCACGCTGGGCCCACCCTGGGCCCGCACCTTGGGCGCGGCTCATCCCCACAGCGACCTTGACGAAGGCCGTCAAGTCGCGTTGGATGCGCCCCCCATGGGTAAGTTCGACCGCAGGAATTCGCAGAAGATGAAGCGTCGCAAGGGCCAGGCGAAGAAGAAGGCCCGCCTCAAGCGCGTGCGCACCGCGTCCGCCAAGCCGGCCGCTCCGAAGAAGACGACCGCGAAGAAGTCGGCGCCGCCGAAGTCGCAGGCCTGACGGCCGGCGCGCGCGGCGCCCGCGCTCAGCGGTTCTTCTCGGCGAGCACTTCCGCGTCGGTCAACGCGACGCGGAAGAAGCGCGCCTGATCGATCGCCCCGACGAGCCGCTCGCCGTCGTTGTAGCCGGCGAAGACCAGCGCGCCGCCTTTGCGCGCCGACGCGTCCGCCCGCCCCTGCCCGACGCGGATCCCGTCGAAGTAGAGCCGCGCTCGATCGCCGTCGACGACGAGCGCGTAGTGGTGCCAAGGGCCCACGGTGTTCGGGACGACGGCCGTGGCGACGTGGTCTCTGCCGTCGTAGTACGTGAGCTCGGTCGCCGTGAGGAGCTCGAGGCCGAAGGCGTTGTCGTTGCCGAGCCGGACGGCGAAGAACATGTCGTGGTTCGACGCCTGCTCGGTGCGCATCCACGCCGCCATCGAGAACGTCGCGCCGGCAGGCCGGTCGAAGTCCGCGCTCGCGGGGACGGAGACGTAGTCGGTGCTCTTCAGGAACTCGTAGGCGCGACCCGCGTCGCCGGTGCGGTCGGCGCCCCACGCGCCGGTGCCGAAGATCAGCCCGTGGTGGCCGCGGCCGGAGACGTCGGAGAGCGTCGTGCCCGCGCCGTCGTCGAACGGCCAGTCGCCGACGATCCGCGGGAGCTCGGGCTCGCTGTCCGCGCCCGCGTCGTCGGGCGTCGTGCTCGGCGCGTCGGTCGCGGCGTCGTCGCCGGTCGGAGGTCGAGGCGCGTCGCTCGTCGAGGCGTCGACCTCGGGCGCTTCTGGAGGCCCCTCGTCGAGATCGCTGGTGTCGACGAGGAGGGAGCAGCCTCCGATGACGATCAGGAACGGAGCGACCGAGCGCGCGCGCACCCGCTCATCCTACGCGCCGAGGACCTGGCGTGGGAGGGCTCGTTCTCGACGCACGAGGCCTCGCGCGTGAGCTAGCGGGGCGGGTCGCCGGGGGAGGCCGGCGTCACGGTCCCGTTCGCGTCGTCGTTCGCCGGGAGCGTCTCCGGCGCCTCGGGCTCTTGCTGTCCGAGGCGGATCGTCGGGAACTGGGCGCGCTTGGCGCCTGCGGCCCTACCCGGGTCGCTCGGCGGCGCGGCCTCGCCCATGAGCCCGACGTCGCCGTCCGCGCGACTCTCGTCGACGAGGCGCCAGTCTCCTTTGAAGTCGTGCCACTTCTGCTTCAGCGTCGTGACGCGGAGATCGCCCTGATCGATGCGGTACCAGGCGACCTTGACGAGCATCTCGGCGTCCGACTCGCCCTTCATCTGGAAGCCGGCGAGCTCGTAGTCGGCGACGCGGACGTTCGCGCCCCACGCCTTGCGGCGCGCGAGGAACGCGTCGCGCGCGGTCGGCGCGACGCGCTCGGCGGCGAGCTCCATCCTGCCGAAGCGCGTGTTGAGGTTGAGCTCGGTGGCTGCTTCCTGCGCTCGCGCCGGCGGCGACTGATGACCGACCGGGCAGCCCAGCAGGACGAGCGACGAGACCGCGAGGGCGACGACGAGGGACGCGCGCATGCGGGAGACCGTAGGCATGGTCGCCGCGGATGGGCCAACTTCCTGCCGCAGCAGCGCCGGGAGCGAGGCCGCGCCGGGCGACGGGTCCGCTCGGCCCGGGGGCCCGTGGTAGGCTCCGCGCGTGGTGCCCTGGCACATCGATTCCTGGAAGGACAGGCCGCACGCGCAGGACGTCAGCTACGACGATCCCGCGGCGCTCGCCGCGGTCGTCACGAAGCTGAAGACGCTGCCGCCGCTCGTGACGTCCTGGGAGGTGGAGCGCCTCAAGGAGCAGATCGCCGAGGCGCAGGTCGGCAAGCGCTTCCTCCTGCAGGGCGGCGACTGCGCCGAGACGCTCGCCGACTGCCAGTCCGGGATCATCGCGAACAAGCTCAAGATCCTGCTGCAGATGTCGCTCGTGCTCATCCACGCCTCGAAGAAGCCCGTCGTGCGCGTCGGGCGGCTCGCCGGCCAGTACGCGAAGCCGCGCTCGAGCCCGACCGAGTCGAAGGACGGCGTCGTCCTGCCGAGCTACTTCGGCGACATCGTCAACCGGCCCGAGTTCACCGCCCAGGGCCGGCGCTTCGATCCGCGCGCGATGCTCGACGCCTATGGCCACGCGGCGATGACGCTGAACTTCGTCCGCTCGCTCGCGATCGGCGGGTTCGCCGACATGCACCACCCCGAGTACTGGGACCTCGGCTTCATGGCGCGCGCCGATCTGCCGGACGACATACGTGCAGAGTACAAGCAAACGACGCAGAAGCTCTCCGAGGCGCTCCGCTTCATGGAGGCGATCGGCGAGAGCACGGTCGAGGAGCTCACGCGCGTCACGTTCTACACGAGCCACGAGGGCCTGAACCTCCACTACGAGTCCGCGCAGACGCGGACCGTGCCGCGGCGCGACGGCCACTACCTGCTGACGACGCACATGCCGTGGATCGGCGAGCGGACGCGCGCGCTCGACGGCGCGCACGTCGAGTTCTTCCGCGGCGTGCAGAACGTCGTCGGCGTGAAGCTCGGGCCGAAGGTCGATCCGGAGGACGCCGTCCGGCTCCTCAAGGAGCTCAACCCGACGAACGAGGCAGGGAAGCTCGTGGCGATCACCCGGATGGGCGCGGCGAACGTCGAGCGCGCGCTGCCGCCGCTCGTCGAGGCCGTCCGCCGCGCCGAGCGCCGCGTCCTGTGGGTCTCCGACCCGATGCACGGCAACGGGATCACGACCGCGAGCGGCCTCAAGACCCGGAGCTTCGACGACATCCTCGCCGAGATCGAGCGGAGCTTCGCCGTCCACGCGAGGCTCGGGACCATCCTCGGCGGCGTCCACTTCGAGCTCACCGGCGAGGACGTCACCGAGTGCATCGGCGGCGGCCTCAGCGAGGCGGATCTCGACCGGAACTACCTCTCCGTCTGCGATCCGCGCCTCAACTACCGCCAGGCGCTGGAGATGGCCCTCCGCCTCGGCAGCTGGATGTCCGGCGCGCGCCAGGCTCGCCTCTAGGATCGCGCGGCTCGGGTACGACCGCGCGGATCGTGCCGGAAGCGGCCCGAACCCCGGGCGCGCGGTGCTGGTAGCATCGCGGCGTGAGCACGACGTTCCACTGCCCGTTCTGCGGCGCGCCGATCGCCGGCGCCGCGCCTGGGGTCACGTTCGCCTGCCCCTACTGCCAGGCGAAGGTGATGGCCCCACACGCCTCGTACGCCGCGGGCGTGAGCTCGGCGCGAGGCTGGGACGGCGGCGCGTCGGAGGCGGGGCCGCGCGGACCGTTCTCGTGCGGCGTCGACGGCGTCGCCGTCACGGTCGATCCCGAGCTCGGGTTCGTCGCGGTGGGCGTGAACGCGCCGCACGGCCAGCCGCCGTGCCTGCGCGCGTGGGACGTGAAGGGCAAGCGCGCGCTCTGGGAGACGCTCCAGGGCCAGGGCTGGCTCGACCAGGTGCGCCGATCGTCGCTCGCGATCCTCGGGCGGAACGTCTACGTCGCGAACAAGCGGCAGCTCACGTGCCTCGATCTCGCCAGCGGCAGCCGCAAGTGGACCGCGTCGCTGTCCGACGTCGTGGACAGCGAAGAGGACGGGCTGGCGATCGCCGATCCCTTCCCGCAGGGGCAGCGCGGGGCGATCCTCGTCTCGACGCTCGACCACTGCCTGTTCGCCTTCGATCGCGACACGGGGCAGCCGCTCTGGCACCGCTCGTTCGGCGACACGATCGTCTACGTCCAGGCCGTGCGCGATCTCGGCGCGTGCGTAGTTCGTTACGGCTTCCCGTACACGAAGGTCGAGATCATCAACCCGGCCTTCGCGCAGCCGATCGCCTCGCTCGGGCACGATCACTGGAGCACCGATCTCGGGCTCGCCAGGGTGTCGGGACGAACGGTCCTCACCGTGGCGGAGTCCATGGGGCCCGAGGGCGACGACGACGGCCTCCTCTGCTTCGACGCCGTGACCGGTCAGGTCCACTTCTTCGATCGCTTCGACGACCTCGAGTCGGACGACGTCGCGGCGTGCGCGATGGGCGCCCGCGCGTTCGCCGCGACCTCGGACGGCGAGGGGATGTACGTGGGGCCGCGCGGGCGAACGATGCAGCCGCCGATCCCGAACCACTCGATCGCGGCGTTCTTCCCGGCGGGCCCGACGCTCGCCCTGCTCCTTCGCAAGGCGCGAGGCACGCCGGTGCGTCGCATCGTCGGGATCGATCCGCACACGCTCGCCTTCCGCTTCGATGCCGGAGAGGCCGGGACGGAGCCGGACGACGACTGGGAGGATCAGCTCGCGACGGACGGCTACACGCTCGTGTTCGTGGCCACGCCGTCCGACGATCTCGACGAGGCCGAGCTCCGGAGCGTCGATACATCGACCGGCCGGATGCTCTGGTCGCGGCCCGTGGGCGCCTGGTGCGGGCATCGCTTCGTCCACGGCCAGCTCGTCGTCTGGACGGACACGAGGATCGAGGTGCTCTCGCCGCAGAACGGTCAGGTGCTCGCCTCGCTGGCGCCTTGAAACGAGCCTGCGCGCGAGGAGCTCCGGTCTCCGAGCGGGACGCCGAAGCTCGCCGTCGTCTTTCGTCCGGTCACGTCGTCGCGCGTCCCTCGTGGCGGGCCTCGCCGCCGAGCCCAGCCGCCGCGATCGACGATCGCGATTGACCTTCCGCTAGGTTGGCTGCTTCAATGCTGATAATGCGTTCAGATGTTGTCATCGAACGACAGGCCGTCCCTTGACCGACCGGAGGGGCGCATTGTAGCGATGGGGAAACAAAACGACGGCCTGCTCCAGGGAAGGGTTCTTTGCTGGGGCGCGCTGGGGACCGATGCCTCCAAAGGCTGGCTCGGGTGTCCATGACGGCACCTTCGTAACGTAGATGTCGGTAAGGTGAGGTTGAAGTACGCATGGGTAGTCGCATGAGTTGGCCGCAAATCCGGCAAAGCGACGAGTATCGAGGCCGCTGGGTGGCGCTCGACAACTGCAGGTATGACGCGCGGACCGCGGAGCCCGTCGAGGGCACGATCATCGACGCCGACGAAGACCTCGTCGAGTTGTGCACTCGGATCCGCCAGGCGGAGAACAAGCACTGCGCGATCCTCTTCTGCGACGAGATCGACGATCTGCCGCCGCCGTCTTCGAGCCTGCGCCGCTCGCCGCCGGTGCCGCCGACTCATCACTAGTCCCATGACCCCCGCGAGCGCGCGCCCGGCCGGCGGCGCGCGCGGGAACGACCATCAGCCCTTCTTCGTCTCGCTCGGCAGCGGGGGAGCCCGCCGGCTCTGCGGCTCCGCGTCGGGGACGCTGGGCGCCGGCGCCCGCGGCGCAGATCCGGGCGAGCGCGGGCCCCGCGCGCTCGACGGAGGCGGTGGCCGTCCGACCGGCGTAAGCGGCGCGATTGGCGTGCGGGGCGCGGACGGTGCCGCTGGAGCGACCGGCAAGCGGTTCGCGCTCGGCGGCAGCGCTGCGGGACGGTAGGGGGCCGGCTGCGCCGAGCTCGTCGCGATCCGCGCCTGCGAGCTCGTCGGCGCGCGCGGCGTCATCGGCGAGGGCGGCGTCTGGATGTTGCCGCTCGAGCGCGCCGCTGCCGGGAGGCTCCCGGTCGAGGACGCCGGCGCCGCCGCCGGGATCCGCCGCGCCGACGGGGGAGCGCCGTCGCCCGGCGCGGCCAGCGCTGCCGCGGGCCGGTAGGGGCGACTCGCGTCGCCCGGCGCGGAGGCCGGCGCGACGCGCATCGCCGCCGTCGAGCTCGGCGGATGATCGGGGCTCGAGGCCGCCGGCGGTCGAACGCCGGGCCGTGATGCCACGGGCGCCCGCGGATCGCGCGGGGCTCCGCCGGCCCCCTCGCGTGGCGGTCCGCCGGTCGCGATTCGCGACGACGACGGTGGGCCTCCCCGCGGGGCGTTGGGCGTCGAGGGTGCGCCGCTCCGGGCGAGGTTGGGCGCGGAGGCGGGTCCGCCGGCCCCCTCGCGTGGCGGTCCGCCGGCCGCGATTCGCGACGACGAGGGTGGGCCTCCCCGCGGGGCGTTGGGCGTCGAGGGTGCGCCGCTCCGGGCGAGGTTGGGCGCGGAGGCGGGGCCGCCGGCCGAGGGTGGGCCTCCCCGCGGGGCGTTGGGCGTCGAGGGCGGCGCTTCGTCCGGGCGCCGGCGCAGGACGACGGGCTGTCTGCTGCCGGGCGGCAGCTGCGCGTGCCGGGCGGCGCGGGGCTCGTCGTGGAGCGGCGGCTCGGAGCCGGGCGGCAAGTAGTCGATGGTCTCGCGTCCGCCGCCCATCGCGAACGAGGTGCCTGGCGTCGGCGCCGTGACGGGGCTCCGCCTCGGCGGGGCCGCCGGCGGCTCGGAGCGCGCGCCCGGCGGAACGGTGTCGGCGGCCTCGTCGCGGCCGTAGGCCTCGGCCGCGGCGTTGGCCTCGGCGAGCACGGCCTCGAGGTCGTCCGCGTCGTCGAAGTCGCCGAGGTCGACGTCGATCGACCACTCCTGCTCGCGCTTGTTCGCGGCCTTCGGTCCGAAGCGCCGCGCGGCCTTCGCCACGTGGCGCTTGTACGTGCCCTCCTCGATCTGACGGCAGATGCGCGTCCAGTACATCGAGTACGTGTTGAACTTCTGCGTGACGACGTTGAAGCGGAAGCGCAGCGCGGTGTTCCGGATCTGCTGCTTTCGCAGGATCGTGAAGCGGCGGTCGACGTCCTTGCGCTGAACCCCGGGCTCGATTTTCTCGTAGCCCATGAAGTACTGCTCGTACGACGCGCGCAGGCGATCGACGCGCTCCTCGAGCTCCGAGAGCGCGATCTCGAGCTCCTTCTGGGGATCCTTCGACTTGGGTGCTTCCACGAGGAGTCAGACCGTAGTTTCGAACCGGTCCGGCGCGGAGTAAAGCCGCGCGTTGAGAAACGCCTCGGGCGGAACGCAACGTCCCGGGACGTCGAGGGGCTGACCGGCGCTCCTGCGCGGATGTGGGCGGCGGGCGGCCGGCCTCGGCCGCGTCAGAGCGGGGTGACCTTGACGTTGTCGAAGCACACCTTCGCCTCCCACTCGTTGAAGCCGAGGTGGTCGTGCTGCTGTCCGGCGAGCGGCGAAGGATCGGCCCACGCGAAGTACTCGACGTCGTCGACGGACCAGCGGATCGTCTTGCCGTCGTTGCGCTCGATCTTGAAGTGGTAGACCTGACCCCGGACCACGGCGCGCTGGCGCGGATCGTCCGAGTCCTTGTCGACGGCGATCACCTTGCGGTCGTTGCCGTGCTCGTTCAGACGGGCGAGCACGTGGAGCGTGTTCTTCCACCCGCCGAGGACGGTGAGGTAGCTCGTGGCGTTCGTGTACGAGGTGCCCGTCGCGTAGGAGCGGCCGTCGCCCCACACCTCGGCCTTCAGGTCGCCGTCCTCGGTCATCGCGATCGCGTCGAACTCGATCCGCGCGTTGACGGGCAGCGTTCGGTTCAGCCACACGCCGTGGTTGCGCGCGTTCTCTCCGCAGAGGCGGCCGTTCTCGATGCGCCACGCGCTCGTCCGCATCTGCATCCAGTTCGGCCCGAGGTTGCTCGCGGCGCGCGTGCGCTCTCCGGTCTCGGAGCCGGCGTCGAACGGCGAGAGGAGGAAGAAGGCGTCTGCGCCGCCGTCGTTCGGTGCGACGACGCGCTGCGCGTCGATCGCCGCGTCGATGGTGGGTGAGGTCGACGACGCGTCGCCGGGCAGCGCCAGCGCTTCGCCGCCGTCGGGCCGCTCGAAGTCGTCCTCGAACGGGACCGTCATGATGCCGATCGACGGCTTGAAGCTCGACGTCTGCGCGGGCGCCGGCCCGGCGTCGAACGGCGGCGCGCTGCCCGTGGGGACGCACGCGGCGAGCGCGGCGAGGACGCCGACGAAGGTAGACGCAGCGACAGGCGAGGCGACGAGGATGGCGCGCGAGCTCACGCGCGCGTTCTTACCACAGGCAGCCTGCCGTGCCCGACGCGGCGCTCGGTCGAGCCTGCGGCCCACGGTCGAGGCCGGGGCGCCGCGCGCCCGGCCGGGCGCCAGACGGTGCCGAGATCGGCGATCTCGGCACCGTCAAAGTGCGTCGACCTGGGGTCGACGCACCGTCGTTGTGGTAAAACGGGCCGCGCGCACGGGGCCAGCGCCCGGCGAACCCAAGATCCGACCATGCATCCGATCCTCTTTCGTATTCCGCTCCCGTCGATGCCCCTCAAGCTGTGGTGGGCGCTCGCGGCCGTCGCGGCGATCGCCGCGATCTACGCGATCCTCGGCCTTCGAAAGAGCGACCGCGGCACCGCGGGCATCGCGCTCGTGATCGGCGTCGGCGCCGGCGTCGCGGGGTACGTGTTCCGCGAGACGAAGTACGAGGCGGCCAACCTGCCGATCTACTCGTACGGCGTCATGCTCGGCCTCTCGCTCGTCGTCGGGTGGTACCTGACGCTCACGCTGGCGGAGCGCGACGGGCTGCCGAAAGAGACGATGGCGAACTGCTACGTCATCACCGCGGTCGCGGCGATCCTGGGCTCGCGCATCCTCTACGTCGTCACGAACCCCGACGAGTTCAAGCAGGCGAGCGACTTCTTCGCGCTCCGTCGCGGCGGCCTCGTCGCTTACGGCGGCTTCCTCGGCGGCTACCTCGGCAGCTGGCTCTACCTGCGGGCCCACAAGATCCGCCTCATGCCCTGGGCGGACGTCGCCGTCCCCAGCCTCGCGTCGGGTCTCTTGATCACGCGCATCGGCTGCTACCTGTTCGGCTGCGATTTCGGCAAGCGCCTGCCCGAGACGGCGCCCGGCGCGCTCAAGAAGCTCGGCACCTTCCCGCACTGGGCGCAGGGCACGCTCGACGGCAGCGAGGGCGCGCCTGCGTTCGCGCGTCACCTCGACATCGTCGGCAAGCACACGCCCGCCGGCGAGGAGCTCATGAAGATGGGGCACTCGTACCCGGTGCACCCCACGCAGATCTACGAGTCGGTCGTCGGTCTGGCGCTTCTCGCGCTGCTCCTGTGGCAGCGGAAGCACCAGCGCTTCCGCGGGCAGATCTTCTTCCTGTTCGCGTTCGGCTACGGGTACCTCCGCTTCCTCATCGAGACGCTCCGCGACGACTCCGAGCGCGGTGAGTTCGGGCCGATGATGGGTGAGCACTGGCTCATCGCCGGCGCCCTGCTCGTGATGAGCGTCGCGTTCGTGTTCGGTGTCTCGCTCGGCATCACGAACCCGAAGATCCGCAACGCCTCGCGCGTGCTCGCGTTCCTCCCGCCGATCGTCGCCTTCGTGATGCTTCGCCCGGCGTCGTTCGGCAAGCAGCAGGCCGTGCAGCTCTCGACGAGCCAGTGGATCGGCCTCCTCTCGGCGGTCGTCTGCGCCTACTTCTACGCGAGGTTCTGGGAGACCGCGCGCAAGAGCCCGAAGCTCGCGATGGGGCTCGCGTCGCTCGGCGACATCAAGGCGACGCAGGACGACCTCGCGCCGCGGCGCAAGCAGCGTGACGCCGAGGACGACGAGGACGACGACGACGGAGACGGCGATGCCGACGCGTCCGACGCGGACGCGTCCGACGCGCCGAAGGCGAAGAAGCCCGCCAAGAAGAAGGGCCTCGTCCGGAAGAAGAAGAGCGACGAGGGTACGAGCGCTTCGGCGGACGACGACGCGTCCGACGCCGAGCCCTCCAGCACGACGAAGTCGTCCTCCGGTGACGACGGCGACGACACGAAGAAGGACGAGCCCGCCGAGACCGCCTGACCTCCCGCGCCGAGAGCGCCGCGCTGGGTGACCGGCGCGCGTCGCGCTGGGCGCTCGGTCAGACGCGCGTCGCGCTGCGCTCGGTCAGACGCGCTTTGCGCTGGGCGGCCGGCGCGCGCGGACCCCCGCGAGCGCGCCGTCGATGTCGTTCCAGCTCGTCGTGACGCGAACGCGATCGTCCGGCCCCGCGACCGTCGAGGCGCCGGCGCCGCCGACCCAGAGCTCGATCGCCGTGTCGGCGAGCGCTCGCCGCAGCTGCTCGACGGCGCGCCGGGTCGACGCCGGCTCGCGCGCCGCGGACACCGACACCCCGACGACGTCGGCGCCGAGCGCGCGGGCGGCGCGCGCGATCTCTTCCGGCGGGGTGTCGCCGCCGAGGTGGTGGGGGGTCGCGCCACGCGCGCCGAGGTAGACGCGGACCATCTCGAGCCCGAGGACGTGCGCCTCGCCGGGGAGCGTCGCGAGCAGCACGACCGGGGGGACCTGGCTGTCCTCGAAGGCGACGGAGAGCACGTGCAGGCGCGCCGAGAGGAGCGCCGTCGCGAGGTGCTCGTGGCGGACCGCGAGGCGGCCGCTTTCCCAGGCGTCGCCGACCCGCACCGCCAACGGGTGGGCGACATCGGTGACGAACGCCTTCGGCCCGAGGGTGACGGAGAGCGAGCGGAGCGCGGAGCGCAGACCGTCGACGTCCTCGCGCACCAGGAGCTCGATCAGCGCGTCGACCGTGCGCGCGATCGACGCCGCCGCTCCCACCGGCGCGTCCGCTCCCGGCGCGCTCGTAATCGTCGCGCCGGCGCCTGCCGGAGTGATCGCTGCGCCGGCGCCTGCCGGAGCGGTCGTCGCGCCGGCGCCTGCCGGAGTGATCGCTGCGCCGGCGCCTGCCGGAGCGGTCGTCGCGGCCGGAGCGGTCGTCGCGCTGGCGCCTGCGTCGAGGAGGCGGGCGATCTCGCCGTCAGGGAGCGCGATGACGTCTCCCGGCCGGAATCCTGCGCTCCGCGCCCGCGCGATGAGACGGAGCCGCGCGACGTCCGCCGGAGCGTAAAGGCGCCCACCGCCCGGCCGGCGGTCAGGCTTGGGAAAGCCGTAGCGGCGCTCCCAGATGCGCAGCGTCTCGGCCGGGATCCCCGTCTGCGAGGCGACGACGCGGATCGAGTAGGCGCCTTCGCTGCTCGCCGCGGCCTCCATGCACGCGAGCCTGCCTGATGGACAGTATATGGTCAATAGTTTGACAAAACTTGGACAAACGATACCGTGCTCTACTGTCACGGCGCGCTGCGAGCCCTGCGGCGTGGCGTCGTACGATCGACGGTAGCGCTCGCAGCCCCCTCGAGGAGACGTCATGTCGCTTTCCGTGCGTCCGAATCCGAGCCTCGAGCGAAAGGAAGAATCATGCGCGTCCTCCTCGTGATGCCCACGCCGTTCGAGAACGGCCGCCTCGGGCTCGAGAACGTGGTCTGGCTCTCGGAGCCGGTCGCTCTCACCTCGGTCGGTACGGCGATCCAGGATCGCCATGAAGTGCGCGTCCTCGATCTACGGCTCGAGGACGAGGACGCGCTCGTGCGCACGCTCTCGACGTGGAAGCCCGACGTCGTCGGCACGACGAGCATGACGACCGACGCGTATCAGGCGAAGGCGGTGCTCCGCACGGCCAAGAACGTCTGCCCCGGCGTCCTCACCCTGGTCGGCGGGCATCACCCCACGCTCTGCCCGGACGAGTTCGACTTCGACTACGTCGACGTCATCGTCCAGGGAGAGGGCGAGCACACGCTCCGCGAGATCATGTCGCGCTGGGAGGCGCAGCGCGACGCCGGCGATCGCACCTTCGACGGCGTGAAGGGGACGCGCTGGCGCGACGCGGACGGCGTCCGTCGCGTCAACGCGAAGCGTGAACAGACCGCGAGCCTCGACGATCTCCCGATCCCGAACCGCCGGCTGATCGAGAAGTACCAGGGCCGCTACTTCTTCACCGCGTTCCGTCCGATGGCCTCGATCTTCACGAGCCGCGGCTGCTCGTTCGACTGCAACTTCTGCGCGATCTGGGAGTTTTACGAGCGGCGGACGCGCTTTCTCTCGGCGAAGAAGATCGTCGATCAGATGGAGGCGTGCGCGGAGCCGTTCGTCTTCGTCCTCGACGACAACTTCCTCACCAACAAGCGGCGCGTCGTCGAGCTGTG
This sequence comes from Labilithrix sp., assembly GCA_019637195.1. Taxonomy (GTDB): domain Bacteria; phylum Myxococcota_A; class Polyangia; order Polyangiales; family Polyangiaceae; genus Labilithrix. Next base: position 14,915 of record JAHBWA010000071.1, read on the forward strand.
CGACGAGATGGAGCGGCGCGGGCTCAAGAAGTACTGGATGACGCAGGGACGCACCGACTTCGCGGCCGACAACCCCGAGCTCGTCGCGCGCCTCGCGAAGAACGGCCTCGTCATGCTCCTCTCGGGCTTCGAGTCGAACGACGACGACAACCTGGCCGCGCTCCGCAAGAAGAGCTCCTGGCAGAAGAACCTCCGCGCGAACGAGATCCTCCGCGAGAACGGGGTCGTGTCGACGGGCATCTTCATGGTCCGCCCCGACTGGACCAAGGAGCAGTTCGCGGGGCTCTACGAGTACGTCAACAGCCTCGACATCGGGATCCCGCTCTTCACGATCCTGACGCCGCTCCCGGGCACGCAGCTCTACCGCGCATACAAGGACAAGCTCCTCACGAACGACCACCGCCTGTTCGATCTCCTCCACGCGGTCTTGCCGACGCGCCTGCCGCGCGAGGAGTTCTACGCCGAGTTCTGCCGCGCTTACGACGCCACCGAGAAGAGCGTGCGGAGCGCGTACAAGTGGTTCTTCAAGGCGCGGCCGACGTTCATCCCGAAGAACCTGACGAGCATCGTCTGGTTTTACGCGCGCACGTGGCGCTACCAGCGCATCCATGGCGACCACCGCTCGTTCCTCCGCGACGAGGAGGGGCTCCTCAACGGTCCGGGCGCCGAGGCGGGGCTCACCTGGGAGGACGTCGCCTATCCCAAGGGCGACGAGCACGTCGCGGCGAAGAGCGCCTCCGACGAGGCGCCGGCCACGGCGGGAGGCAAGCTCGTGAAGCTCCGGATCCCGAGGCGAATCTGGGCCGACGACGTGGCCGAGGCCAGCGCGGGGGTGGGGCGATGATGCGCGATCCGTCCGCGGAGCCGGTGCGTGAAGCGCCGCCGCCCCCGCCGAGCGACGACACGAGCGGCGCGCACGCGGAGGCTTCTCCCGCGGCGACGCTGGACGAGCCCGCGGAGAAGGGCTCCGGCGCGGCGCTGCCGCCGTCGAGCGCCCCGAGCGCGGCGCCCTCCGACGCTCGGAGCGCGGCGCCGTCCGACGCTCGGAGCGCGGCGCCGTCCGACGCTCGGAGCGCGGCGCCGTCCGACGCCCCGAGCGCGGCACCCTCCGACGCTCGGAGCGCGCCGTCGTCCGCGGGCGGCGGCAGCGCGGAGGCAAGGCGCTTCCTCGCCGAGCTGCGCGTCGAGATCGAGTCGCACCCGGGCGTGAACCACCTGTTCCTCGGCCGCTGCGCGACGAGCCCGTTCGCGCGCCAGGACTACCGCGTCTTCGGAGAGAACCACTACCCGCTCGTCTGCGTGTTCACGAGCTACCTCGAGCGGCTGCTCGTCCGCGCGCCGACGAGCGACGCGAAGCTCTGGCTCGCGAAGGTCCTCGTGGACGAGTACGGCGAGGGCTCCGAGGGCGAGGACCACGCGACGCTCTACGGTCACTTCCTCCGCTCGTGCGGGAGCACCGTCCCCGATCGCGCCGACTCGGTGAAGGTGCCGGCGCCGGCGTTCGAGTTCGTCACCGAGCACCGGCGGATCGTCTCGGAGGAGCCGTTCCTCGTCGGCCTCGGGGCGGTCGGGCCGGGCCACGAATGGGCGATCCCGAAGATGTTCGACGCCGTCATCCCCGGCCTCCGCCGCGCCGGCTTCGCGCCGGACGAGATCGACTACTTCACGCTCCACGTCGAGCAGGACGTGGACCACGGCGTCTGGCTCGAGGAGGCGCTGCTCCGCTTCGGCGGCACCGGTGAGGCGCGCGCCCAGATCCGCCGCGGGGCGCTCCTCTCGCTCGAGGCGCGGGCTCGCTTCTGGAGCGGCGTTCAGCGCGCGGTCGTCCGCTGGCGCCAGCCGAGCGCGGTGCGCGTCGACGGCGCGTCGCCGCGCACGATCGCCCGGGAGATCCTGATGACCGCCTGGGACGGATCGCCGCGCCTGCGTGCGCTCGAGGCGGGGTACGATTCCTTCCTGGCGCGGCGTCGTCCGACGATCAGCGAGCTCATCGAGCAGGGCAGAAGGTAGGGGACCATGACTCGTATCACGTTCGTCGCGACGCGGAAGAATCTGGATCCGACGGAGCGCGAGCTCTACGAGATGGATCTCCTCTGCCGCGGCCTCGGCTTCAAGCGCGCCTTCCTCGACCTCGGGATCCAGACGGTGATGGCGTGCACGCCGCCGGGCGTGAACATCGATCTCGTCGACGAGTACATGGATCCCATCGACTACGACGTGAAGAGCGACCTCGTCGCGCTCTCCGCGAAGACGTCGTGCGTGACCTACGCCTACGAGGTCGCGCGTCGCTTCCGCGCCAAGGGGAAGCGCGTCGTGCTCGGCGGCATCCACGCCTCGCTCCGCCCGGAGGAGGCGCTCGAGCACGTCGACTGCGTGGTCACCGGCGAGGCCGAGACGCTCTGGCCCCAGGTGGTGCGCGACCTCGAGGACGGCAAGCTGAAGGAGCGCTACGACGCCGTCGGCTTCCCGCCGATGGACAAGATCCCGCCGCCGGCGTGGGGCCGGAGCAAGCCCGACGGCTACCTGTTCCATCAGCTCCAGACGACGCGCGGATGCCCGTTCCGCTGCCGCTTCTGCAGCGTCCCGGACATCTCGGGGCAGGACTTCCGCTTCAAGCCCGTCGAGCGCGTGCTCGAGGAGCTCCGCGCGCTCCCGAAGAGCCGCGGTCCGATCGCCGGCGGCAAGCCGCTCTACATCGTCGACGACAACTTCATCTCGCGCGTGCGCTACACGAAGGACCTCCTCCGCGCGATGATCCCGCTCAAGCAGGCGGGGCAGATCCCGTCGTGGTCGGCGGAGACGACGCTCAACGTCGCCAACGACGAGGAGATGCTCGATCTGTTCCGCGACGCGGGCTGCTCGACGCTCATCATCGGCTTCGAGTCCGTCACCGAGGCGTCGCTGGCGGCGATGGACAAGCCGGTCAACTTCTGTCTGACCTACCAGGAGGCCGTCGACCGCATCCACGCGCGCGGGATGACGATCATCGGCAACTTCATCGTCGGCTTCGACACCGACACGCTCGGCGTCTTCCAGCAGACGCTCGACTTCGTCCAGAAGACAGGGATCCTCTATCCGTTCTTCAGCATCCTCACGCCGATGCCGGGGACGAACCTCTTCGACGAGTACAAGGCCGCGGGCCGGCTCGACCACGAGGACTGGCACCTGTACGACACGCGGCACGTCGTCTTCGAGCCGACGAACATGACGCGCGAGCAGCTCATGGACGGCTACATCTGGCTGTACGAGCAGGCTTACGGCGCCGACAACCTCTACGCGCGGATCGAGCGCAACTGGAGGCGGCGGACGCGCGGCTCGAACCTGGTCGAGAAGGCGTTCATCGCCGCGCGCCTCGCCCCCGAGATGTTGAAGGGGGACGCCGAGCTCCGGCGGCACTTCACCCAGGGCATCAAGCTGATGGCCAACCGGCACCTCGCGTCCGACGCGGGGCAGCTGCTCTACCTGCTCGACGCCTACGACTTCGCGCGGTTCATGCGCCGCTTCAACACGCCGAGCAAGAGCGACAACTATCGGACCTTCGTGGACCGGGCGCGCTGGAACCGCGCGCCCGAGGGGAGCGCGGCCAAGCCGGCGGATCTCGAGAGGCTCAACGTCATGCAGTGGCAGAACGCCAAGGCCGTGAAGCGCACGAAGACGAGCCTGCCGGTCGTCCGCTGACGCGGCGGCAGGGCGCGTGAGCCGCGCGTCCCGGCGAGCTTGGCGTGAGCTGCGCGTTCCGGCGAGCTTGGCGTGAGCTGCGCGCTGCGGCGAGCTTGGCGTGAGCTGCGCGCTGCGGCGAGCTTGGCGTGAGCTGCGCGTTCCGGCGAGCTTGGCGTAGCCGCGCGCTCGCGGCGAGCTTGGCGTGAGCTGCGCGCTGCGCGTGAGCCGGCGCGCCGGCGGCGCGTGCCGCGAGCTCGCGCGTGCCCGGCGAGCGCTGCGTCTCGCGGGGGCGTCTCGGGTGACGATTTTCTTCGGTCCGCTGCATCCGGATCCGTCGGCGCTGCGAAGTGGTCTTCAACGAGCAGCACGATGGCGGTGTCGTCCGACGCCCGCCGGACCTCTCCTGCTCGAAGGAGCCTTGATGAAGATCTCGACGCTTGGTCTCGTCGTGTCCGTGTCCTTTTTTGCCCTCGCGGGGTGCGATGACGCCGCCGATCCGCCTTCCGGCGACGACGTCGGCGGCGGCGGCGACCGTCCGACCGCGCTCCTCCGCGTCGCGCACCTCGCGCCGGACGCGCCCGCCGTGGACGTCTGCCTCGCGCCCGCAGGCTCGGGCGAGTTCGCCGGACCGGTCCTGGCGAAGGCGGGCGCGTCTGCCGGGCTCTCCTACGGTGACGTCACCAAGTACCTCGAGGTCGTGGCGCAGAAGTACGACGTGCGCATCGTCGCGCCGGGCGCGGAGAGCTGCGCGAACGCGGTCGGCGGGCTCCCCGACATCACGGATCTCCCCGTGCTCACGGCCGGCGCGAGCGCGACCGTCGCCGCGATCGGCCGGCTGGACGGCGCGACCTCGCAGCCGTTCCGGCTCGCCGCGTTCATCGACGACACCGAGGTCACCTTCGGCAAGTCGAAGCTGCGCGTCATCCACGCCGCTCCCGGCACCGCGGGCGTCGCCGTCGGCTTCGGCGGCGGGGTCGTGTTCACGCCGTTCATCGACAACGTGCAGTTCGGCAGCACGACCCAGGCGAACAACGGCTACTTCGAGATCGCCCCCGTCGCCGGAGCGGAGATCACCGCGCGCGACATCGTCAGCGGCGCCGACGCGATCTCGATCAAGCCCGTCGCGGTGCCGGCCGGCGCGATCGTGACCGCGTTCGCGATCGGCACGGCAGGCAACGCGCAGTCGCCGCTCGACGTCCTGCTCTGCGTCGACAACGCCGAGCCGAGCGGTCTGCTCGCGAGCTGCAAGCGCGCGGGCAGCGCGCCCGAGCGCGCACGACTCCGCGTCGCGCACCTCTCGCCCGACGCGCCGATCGTCGATGTCTGTCTCGCCGAGACGGGCACCGGCGCCTGGAGCAAGCCGATCCTCCGCTCGCTCGGCGCGAACGGCGTCGCCTACGCCCAGGTCACCACGGCGATCGAGGTGCCGATCTCGGCCTACGACATCCGCGTGATCACCGCGACGGCCACGGGCTGCGAGGCCGGCGCCGTCCCGGACACCACGAACGTCGTGACCACCGCCGGGCTCGAGGCGACGATCGCGGCGATCGGCGTGCTCGATCCTCAGGGCCCGGCCGCGAGCGACCCCACGTTCCGGTTGCAGGTGATCGCCGACGACACAAAGGCGGTCGCGAGCAAGACCAAGCTCCGCTTCTTCCACGCGTCACCCGGCACGCCGGCCGTCGACATCGGGCTCGGCACGGCGCACGAGTTCCAGCGGGTCTTCGCGAACGTCTCGTTCGGCGAGACCGGCGACGGCGGGTTCCTCACGACGGATCCGTTCACCAACGCGATCACCGCGCGCCTCGCCGGCGCCAACGAGGACGCGCTCAGCGTGCCCAACGTCACCGCCGCCGCCGGCAAGATCTACTCGGCCTACGCGATCGGCGGCAAGACAGGGGCGTCGACCAACCCGCTCCGCGTCCTCCTGTGCGAGGACTCCGCCGCGCCCGCGCCAGGTTCGTTGCTCGCCTCTTGCGTCGTGGCGCCGTGACGCGCGCGGCGTCCTGACCGGCGCCGGGCCGACGAGCACCTGCCGGCCCGCCGGGCCGTCTGGACGGTGAGACCTCGCCCCCCCCCGGAGCGCGAGGTCTTTCCGATTCGGTCTCGGGCGCGCGCCCTCTCAGGGAGGCCGAACCCTCTCAGAGAGGCGCGAGCCCTCTCAGGCCGGCGGCCGGGCGCTCGGACGGTGCGCGCCGGGCCGCGTGCTCGGCATGCGCGCGGGCCGCTCGCTGCCGCGACGAGGCGGGCGCTCGCTGATCCCGAGGCGAGGCTGGACGCTGCCCGTGATCGCCGACATCCAGTCGTCGAAGAGCTCGGCGCGGAAGTCGAGGTCACGCTCCACCGCGGCGTCGACGTCGGCGAAGTCCGAGATGTCCGCGGTCACGGCGAAGAGCATCGCCGCGTCGTCGGAGTGCCCTTCGTCGCGAGGGCCGTGGCGGTCGAAGAACATCATGTCCACTTCCGGGAATGCCCGCTTCGCGATCCTCGCGAGCACCGGGAAGCTCGGGGGTATCGTCGCCTCCGCCGAGGCGAGCAGCGCGCACGCGACAGGGAAGCGGTGCTCATCGACGACCTTGCGCAGGTGATCGTTGATGCGGCGGATGACGGGGAGGGTCCTCGCGTCCTCCGCGGCGTCGCTCGAGACGCCGATCGAAGCGAGCATCTTCAGGTAGAGGCTCGGGTGCGCCGCGCCGATATCGCCGCAGCCCATCTCCTCGTAGATGTTGTCCATCAGCGCGAAGCGGCTCTCCAGGTTGGGGGCGCGGCCGCCGAGCGAGCAGAGCAGACCCGTGAACGGCGAGACGATCTTGTAGAAGCTGGTCAGGACGAACGCGACGGTCTCTTGCGACGGCGTCATCTCCTCGAACGCCGACATGAACCGATGCGAGAAGAAGCGATGATTCTTGGCCTGTCGAAGCATCTCATCGAAGTACTTCCGATTGACGATAGCGCGCGCGTTCACGAGGTCGCCAGGCCCGAACGGATTCTTGAAGTGTTCCACCAGTACCCCCATTCATTAGTGGTCATGTCTCCTGAGTGTCCGCCGAGATGAAGCGAGGCCTCATTCAGCCGACCCTCTTACTTTGACTCGGATTTGCGGCGCGTATGCGCATCAATCACGAATTGATCGAAATCGGTGGTTTAGCGTACGGAGGTTCACCACTCCGGAGCGAGGGCAGCCGCGTCCAAGATCTGGACGCGCGCGATCTCGAGTGCCGAATACGAGCTGGATGACTCGGCAAAATCGAAATCACCGATTTTTCGCTGTGTGTCGAAGGCGACGTTCTCACTGCTTCGAGGTGACCCTCGGACGAATGTGTGGCATGACCTCCACGGGCGCCCAGTCGGGTGCCCGGCAGGGGGAAGAGATGTCCACTGAGTCGACCGATTTTGCCCAGTTGGGCGACAAGGATCCGGTTCGCGTTTTGTCGGCGGTCGCGGAGCGCGGGTACAACAGCGCTGGGGAGGCCGCGCAGGCGATCCTCCGGCTCATTCGCGAGCTGGTGGGCTTGCGTGTGTGCGTGCTCACGCGCGTGGACCTGGAGTCGAACACGCTCACCGTGGTCGACGCGCTCGACGACGCGGACGTCGGCATCGTGACCGGCATGGTGGTGCCGGCGAGCGAGATGCCTTGCGACTTCGTCGTGCGCTCGGCGACGTCGCTGCAAGAGTACGATCTCGACGCGCATCCCTTCTTTCGTGACATGCCCGCGCGCGCGAAGCTCGGCCTCCGCTCGTACATCGGCGTCCCGCTCCGGCGGAGCGACGGCACCGTCTGGGGTACGCTCACGGCCACCGACACCCGCGTGCAGGCGATGCAGGAATCTCATCTCCAGACGCTCATGGTCCTCGCGCGACTGGTGGCGCTGGAGTTCGAACGCGAGGAGCAGCGGGCCGCGCTGGCCGCGCACGCGCAGATGCTCTCCGAGCGGCTCGCGATGGCCGAAGCCCTCGAGAAGGAGCGGCTCCGCACGGTCCGGCTGCACACGGTGCTCGAGGCGGCCGCGACGGTGAGCCACGAGATCAACAACCCGCTCACCGTGCTCCAGCTGCGGCTCGGCAGGCTCGCGAAGCGCTTCCCCGACGATCCCGACGCGACCGACGACCTCGAGACCGCGCTCGAGGCCGCCGACGAGATCAAGCAGGTCACCGTCCAGCTCCGCAGCGTGGTCCAGCCGGTCAGCACGCAGTACCTGCGCGGCACGACGCGCATGCTCGACCTCGCTGCGTCGATCAAGGCGGCCGCCGCGCTCACGCGGGACTGAGCCACGAGCCCGGGCGCCTCGCGGGGGGCGGGCGCGCGGAGATGGCCGGCGCCGCGCTCGGCGGCTAACGTCGAGGGCGCGCCGCGGCGGCGCGCGACGACGGCACCCACGATGTCCGAGAAGAGGACCGAGAACGCGCGCGAGGTCTCCCGGGTCGCGTCGCCCGAGGAGGGGCGGAGCCGGCTCTCGCGCCGCGGCTTCGTCGCCGGGGCGGCCGCGGGGGTGGTCGCCGGCGGGCTCGAGTGGGCGTCGTTCGGCGGCCGCTTCGATCATCGCCGCGCGCCGGGGCGCGGCGGCGCGGCCGAGGAGAGCGCGAAGGAGCGCTTCGCCGCGTCGCTCCGCGCGACGGAGGCCGGGGCCTCCGGCGTCGTGCACGTCGGCCACTCGACGCACCTGCTCGCGCTCGCCGGCAAGCGCCTCCTGACCGATCCCTGGTTTTACGATCCCGCGTTCGGGGCGCTCTCGCACGAGGTCGCGCCCGCCGTCGCTCCGAGCGAGCTGGGCCGGCTCGACGCGATCCTCGTGACGCACGACCACGCCGACCACGCAGATCTGCGCGCGATGGACGAGATGGACAAGCGCGCGGCGGTCATCGTCGCGACCGCGGACCTCGCCGCGCGGGTGCGCGCGCGCGGGTTCTCGGACGTGTCGGTCCTCGCGCCGTGGGAGGAGCGCGCGCTCGGCTCGGTGAGCGTCACCGCGGTGCCTGGCCTGCACGACATCTACGAGATCGGCTTCGTGGTGCGCGCGGACGACAGGAGCGTGTACTTTGCAGGAGATACGCGGCTCCACCCGGACCTCCCTGCGATCGCCGAGCGCTTCCGCCCGAGCGCCGCGATCCTCCCGGTGGACGGCACGCGGCTCACGGGCGCCGCGCTCCACGTGATGACCCCCGAGGACGCGCAGGCTGCCGCGCGTACGCTCGGCTCGCGGCTCGTGATCCCGTCGCACGCGGAGGCCTATTTCTCCGACCCGATCGCGGGCCACCTGCTCGCGTCGACCGTACCCCGCGCGCGGCGCAGGTTCGCGGACCTGATGGAGAAGGAGCTGCCCGGCGTGGCCTGCTGCGTCCCCGAGGCGGGCGAGCTCGTCACCCTCTGACGCGTACGCGAGGCACGGAGAGCGAGGTCGCGCGCCGTAGATCGCGCGGCCTGCTATGCTCGCGCCGTCTCGATGAGGCGCTCCTTCCTTGCTGCAGCGGCCCTCGCGGCCACCTCCGCGTTCAGTCTCCCCGCGTGGGCGGACAAGATCGCGGTCTTGCCGTTCACCTCGCCGAACAACGTCCCTCGGCCCGAGCTCGACGAGGCGCGGCGGTGGGCGCTGGGCGCCGTCGTGAAGGAGAGGCACACGTTCGCCACCGACGACGAGATGGTCTCCGCCGAGGCCGCGGTGAAGGACGGCGTCGCGGACACGACCCAGGAGTACCGGGCCGCAGGCAGCGCCGTGGGGGCCGACTGGACGCTGACCGCGCAGGTCGAGCGCCGCGACCACCCGCCCGCGACGCTCCCGGACGGCAGCGAGGAGTCCGGCTTCACGACCTACCGCGTCGAGCTCGAGGCCTACCAGCTGAGCACCGGCCGGCTCGAGTCGCTCTCGCGCGAGATGCTGGCGGAGGACGCCGTCGACGACATCGCCGAGATGCTCGCGCTCCTCGTCCGGCCCGAGGGGATCGCCAACGCGGACATCCCGTGGTCGCGCACCGGCGTTCGCCGGCCGAAGCCGAAGCCGAAGGCGCCGCCCGCCCCGCCGCCGGTCCCGCCGCCCGAGCCCGAAGCGCCCCCCGCACCGCGTCCGGTCTACGGCGCGGGACATCCGGTCGCGATCGGCGCGTCGATCGGCGTGACGAACGCGTTGGTCCGACCCGACAACGCGCGCGGGCCGTCGTGGGCGATGCCGATCGGCGTGGCGATCGGCTACGCGCTCCCGGAGAGCGCGCCCGGCCTGGAGCTCCGGGGGAACCTCACGAGCCAGGTCGTCGGGCCGCGCGCGCTCGAGCTCTCCGCGGGAGCGCGCTACGCGCTCGCGCCGCTTCGCGGGGCCCGGCTGTTCATCGGGCCCGAGCTCCTCGTCGGGGCGCACGTCGCGCTCGGCGCCGACAAGGTCACCCGGTTCTTGACCCACGGCGCGCTCTTCCTCGCGTACGGCATCACGGAGAACGTGCAGGCCGAGATCGCGGGCGATCTCGCGGCGGCGCTCGGCGGCGCGGGGACGCTCCTGCTCGGTGGCGGGACGGCGCGCGCCGTCGTTCGCTTCTAGGGCCGACGGGTCTCTCGCCGTGGAGCCGCTCCTCGTCCTGTCGCTCCGCCGCCCGAGGACCGCCCGGTGACCGAGCTCGACGTCGTTCGCCTGTCCACCCGCCGAGACACGACGCGCCTCGGCGCGCGCATCGCGAGGGCGCTCGAGCCCGGCGATCTCGTCCTGCTCTCGGGCGATCTCGGCGCGGGCAAGACGTTCCTGGCGCGGGCCGTCGCGCGTGCGCGCGGCGTGCCGGTCGACGTCGCGATCGCGAGCCCGACCTTCACGCTCGTGCAGGAGTACGAGACGCCACGCGGAGTGCTCCTCCACGTCGATCTCTACCGGCTCCGCGACGAGGACGATCGCGCGAAGACGGTGAGCGACGTCCGGCGCCTCGGGCTCGACGAGCGCCGCGCGGAGGGGGCGATCGTCCTCGTCGAGTGGGGCGAGGGGCTCGAGGGCGAGCTCGGGGGCGCCGCGTCGCTCTCGGTCTCGATGACGCTCGACGCGGCCGGACGCGCCGCGTCGCTCTCCGGCCTTCGACGCGCCGCTGTCCGCGCGCGCTGAACGTGCGGGGGCCGCCGGCGCGGCCCCCCGGGTGGCCCCAGCCTGCGGCCTATCAGGTTCGCCCTTCCCAGATCGATTCGTCCCTCTTGTCCGACTTCATGTCGAACCGGCCCCACTCGGACAGCGGCGTCCGCTCTCCCTTCTGGTGGGCCTCCTCGCTCTTGTAATAGAAGAGGAACTTGAGCGGGATCGCCGCGTCGCTCACGAGCGTGGTGAGCTCCGAGACGCCTTTGATCTTCCCGTCGCGCCTCGCGAACACCGTCACGTCGATGTGCGCCGTGTCGAACTCGAGGTCGACGTCGACCTCGATGAGCGCGTACTGGGCGCCTTCTTTCTTGAACTTGTCCGAGTAGTCGACGTCGGTCCAGAGGTAGACGAGGTTGCGGTCCTGCTCGCTGTACTTGTAGGCCTCGGACGAGTCGGCGCTCATGCCGCCGGCGGTCATCCCGGTCGAGACCTTGATCCCGTGGATCGCGATGGAGCGCACGTTGCTCAGCTTCGTCACGTGAAAGTAGGTCGGCATGTTCCCCTCGGCGTGATTCGTGGAATCCGAACAGTCTACGCATCAATCGGGCGCGCACTCCAGCTTCCCCGCCGCCGGAGCGCCGGTGAGCCAGTCGATGCCCTCGCAGCGCGCACCCGCGACGCCAGGCCGGCGGATGTCGTTCGACTGACGGCACGCGGAGCAGAAGACCTCGCTCGTGACGACGGTGTTCACCGGCGCGAGCATCGAGCCGCGACGGTAGCCGACGCACGCTGATCCCCGCGCCTGGATGTCCTCCCCGAAGCCGAACTCCTGGCACTCCGCGGTGCGGTCGCCCATCACCCAGGGGACCTTGCACAGGTCCGTGAAGAGCGCGCCCGCGGGATCCGGACACGAGCACGCCGGCCCGGCCACGAAGCAGAGCTGGTAGCCGTGCGCGTCCATGCACCGGCACCGCTTCCTCGTGGTGCGGGCGCCGCCGCTCCGTGCGTCGGTGCTCGCGTCGTGTCCGGGCGTCACGGGCGGCTCGCTCGCGTCGGGGCGCTCGGGCGGCCCGACGGGGCTCGGCGGGGGAGGCGGGCTCGGCGTCGTAGGGTCCGGCGTCGTAGGGTCCGGCGTCGCGGCCTCGGCGGACGCAGCGTCGGCGCCCGGGGCCTCCGCGCGCGGGCGTAGCAGGTGAAGCCCCGCGCCGACGGCGAGACCGGCGGCGAGGAGGGGCGCCGCGGCGCTCGCGACGAAGAGCCGCCACCGAGGCGACCGAGGCGACGCGCCTGTCGGCGCTCTCGCGCTGCCGTCACGGTGCGTCGGCGCTCTCGCGTCGCCGTCACGGTGCGTCGGCGCTCTCGCGCCGCCGTCACGGCGGGTCGGCGCTCTCGCGCCGCCGTCACGGCGCGTCGCCGCGGGCTCCTGAGCCGGCGTGAGGGCCGCGAGGAGCTCGTCCATCGACGCGAAGCGAGCGTCCGGCGTGCGGGCGAGGGCGCGATCGACAGCCGCGGTGACCGGGCCCGGAAGCTCGGGGCGCTGCGTGGCGAGCGGTGGCGGCGTCGCCAGGGGGAAGCCGGCCGCGAGGTGACGTGGATGAAGTCCGGCGAGGAGCTGGTACGCGATGACGCCCCAGGCGAACTGGTCGGCGCGCGCGTCGACGTTCGTGGACACCGTCTGCTCGGGAGCCATGTAGGACGGCGTCCCGAGCAAGAGGTCCTCGCGCGTCGCGAACGTGGAGGGGTGCGGGGAGGCAGCGGGGGCGAGGCGCTTCGCGATCCCGAAATCGACGAGGATGGGGCGCCCGTCGCGATCGATGACGACGTTGGCCGGCTTCAGATCGCGATGAACGACGCCCTGACGGTGCGCATCGCGCAGGCTCTCTGCGACGCCGATCAGCAGCGCGAGGGCCGTCTCGCTCGGCATCACGCCGCGCAGCCGCGCCGAGAGCGGTTGGCCGTCGATCCATTTCATCGCGAGATACGGCGTGCCGTCGACGTCGCCGACGTCGAGGATCTCGACGACGCCCGGCGCGCTGATCGACGCGAGGATGCGAGCCTCGCGTGAGAAGCGGAGCCTCGCGTCGTCGTTCGGATCGCCGCTCTCGTCGTGCATCACCTTCAGCGCGACGAGCCGGTTCAGGGTGAGGTCGCGCGCGCGGTAGACGCTGCCCATCCCGCCGGCGCCGATCCGGCCCTCGATGCTGTAGCGGCCGAAGCGGCCCCCCACCTGCGGCTCCGGCATGCGGAGGCAGTATAGGTGGCCGAGCTCGGCCGTGGGGGGCAGGCTCGGCCCGGCGCGACCGCCGGGCGTGCGTGGCGGGCGGAGGGTGCGCCGCGCGCCCGTTTCTGGTCTCATCTCCAGGAGGACGTGCAGAGGCAAGCGACACCCCGCCGGGACCTCTTCGGCGTCGCCATCGTCGCGGCGCTCGTCGCGCTCGCGCTCGCGTTCGGAGCGCAGCGTGGGCGTCGCACCCTCGCTGTGGTCGCGCGTACGGTCGACGTCACCGCGCTGAGCGGCAGCGCGGCGCTCTACACACTCTTCCCCACCGCGGGGCGCCTCGAGGTCGTGACCCCCGACGAGCGGAGCCGGCTCGACGTCGAGATGTCGCTCGTCGTCGACGGGATCGAGCGGCCCCTCGCGATGCGCCGCGCCGACGTGCATTTCAAGGACAAGTCGACCCTCGTCGGCGAGTTTCCGATCGAGCTCGGAGACGAGCGCGCCACCGGGACGCTCGAGCTCCGCATGGATCCGGCGACCGACCTCCTGACGGCGAGCCTCGGCGTCACGCACGAGGCGGGCAGCTCGGACCACACCTACGCCCTCCGCTTCGGCCTCGCGCCCGAGGGCCGCACCGTGTACGTCCCCGGCGTCGGCGAGATCGGCGACGTCGCGAACATGCAGGCGCGGTCGGTCGTGCTCGACGACGAGATCCACCCCTTCGCGCTGCTCTCCGGTCAGGGGCCGCTCTCGATCACCGAGCTCGACCCGGACACGAATCAGCCCGGCGCGCGCCCGCGCCTCGTGGTCTCGGCGCGTACGGAGCTCGCGCCCGAGCGCGCCAAGGGCGCGGCCGCCGGAAAGCCGGCGCGCCTCGACATCGCGATCCTGGTCGGCGGATCGAGCCAGGCGCTCTGGGGCCGGCTCTACCAGCTCTCGCGGATGACCGTCGCGAAGGTCACCGGCGTCGTCACCGGCACGAACGAGCGCGCGCACGTGATCGCGCTCGACGAGGACGGCCACCCGCGGATCCGCGCGCTCGTCGATCCAGACGGGCGCTTCACGATCGAGGCGCCGACGATCGCGCGCCAGTGGTTCGCCGCGCTCGAGGCCGTACACACGAGCGCGCCGGTGCGCTTCGTCCCCGGCACCCCGTGGGACCTCAAGCTCGACGTCTCCGCCGGCGGCGAGCTCCACGTGAAGGTGACCGACGGCGACACCGGTCAGCCGCTGATCGCGCGCCTCATCGTCAAGGGGATCGACGGGACGATCGATCCGAGCTTCGGTCCGGACTACCGCGCCTCCGGAGCCGGGCCGCTGATGGACATCCTCGAGGGGGAGGTCCAGACGCCGCTCCCCGCCGGCCGCTACCGCGTCGCGGCGACGAAGGGGATCGAGTGGAGCGTCGACTCGCAGATCGTCGACATCACCAGCGGTCACCTGAAGGCGATCGAGCTCTCCCCGAGGCACGTCGTACCGACGCCCGGGATGGTCGGCTGCGACGTCCACGTGCACGCGCGTCCGAGCTTCGACAGCCCCGTCACCCCCGAGGATCGTGTGCTCTCGCTGGTGTCGGCGGGCGTCGATTTCGCGGTGCCGACCGAGCACAACATGGTCGGCGACTACGCGCCGGCGCTCGAGGTGCTGCACATCGGCAAGCAGCTGGCTCACGTGCCCGGCGTCGAGGTCACGACGTACAACCCCAGGTTCGGGCACTTCGGCGTCTTCCCGTACACCGTCGGCGCGAGCGTCCCGCCGTACAAAGGGACCACGGTGAACGCCCTCGTAGCGGCCGCGCGGAGGAGCGACGCGTCGCGCGTGGTGCAGGTGAACCACCCGCGCATGGCGCAGAACATCGGTCACTTCAGCATCATCAACTTCGACCCGAAGAGCCCGCGCGCCCCGGCCGTCGCGGCCTTCGACACGATCGAGGTCTACAACGGCTACGAGCTGTCGAAGCGCGAGCTGACCGAGCGCGTGATGGAGGACTGGTTTGCCCTCCTCAACTTCGGAAGGCGGGTCGCCGCGACGGGATCGAGCGACTCGCACCGGATCCAGTACCAGTGGGCGGGCTACCCGCGCACCTACGCGCTGCTCGACCCACGCGCGGCCGGTGACACCGGGCTCCCGATCGACACGCGTGAGGTCGTCGCGGCGCTGAAGAAGGGGAGGAGCTTCGTCTCGAGCGGTCCGATCGTCGAGCTGGAGCTCTCCGATGGCGGGCGCGCGGCGCGGCCGGGCGACGAGCTCGCCCGCGGCGCTCCGCTCGGCGGGCGGCTCCGCGTCCGCGCTGCGCCGTGGATCGACGTCACGTCGGTCGAGGTCATCGCCGGCGTCCCGCTCCCGACGGGAGGTCAAGCGGGCGGCGCGCCGGGGCCCACCGTGTCGCTCTTCAAGCGCGCGATCGCCTCGCGTCCGACCGACATGGCGAAGGGCGCGGGCTCCCTGAACGAGGCCGAGGCGCGCACGCTCCGCTTCGACTCCGAGCTGGAGCTCCAGCCGCCCGAGAACGCGCGGTGGGTGATCGCGATCGTCCGGGGAGAGCGTCAGATGGACGACGCGCTCCCGTTCATGCCGATCCAGCCGCTGGCCTTCACGAACCCGATCTACCTGAAGTGAGCCAGCCGCCGGCGCTGGGGTCGAGCTCGGGTCCTGGCCCTCGAGCGGGTGAGCCTTTCGGGCGTCACCGGGCGCCTCGTAGAGGGGGCGAGGCCGCGGCTCCCGCTCCTCCTCGCCCGCTGCGGCGCGCCGCGATTTGGTGCTAGCTTCACCCCTTCCGTGAACACGACGTTCGGGCGCTACCGCCTCCTCGAGAGGCTCGGCCAAGGCGGCATGGCCGAGGTCTTCAAGGCCAAGAGCTACGGCGTCGAGGGCTTCGAGAAGGTCGTCGTCATCAAGCGGATCCTCCCCGAGCTCGCGCAGTCCGACGAGTTCGTCGAGATGTTCATCCACGAGGCGAAGCTCGCCGTCCGCCTGTCGCACGCCAACATCGTGCAGGTCTTCGATCTCGGCATCGCGCCGGGCTCGGTCACCGGCGGCATGCCCACGCCGGACGCCTACTACATGGCGATGGAGTACGTGAACGGGCTCGACCTCGCGACGCTCCTCGCCAGGTGCCGCCGCGCGCAGGTCGAGGTCCCCGTCGAGATGGCCGTCTACGTCGCCGCCGAGGTCGCCAAGGGGCTCGACCACGCGCACCGCCGGCGCGACGAGCAGAGCCAGCCGCTCAACATCGTCCACCTCGACGTCTCGCCGCAGAACATCCTCATCTCGCTCGAGGGCGAGGTCAAGGTCACCGACTTCGGCATCGCCAAGGCGCGCGGGGCGCTCGAGCCCTCCGGGATGGAGGACACGCGCAACCACCGGCTCCAGGGCAAGTTCGGCTACATGAGCCCGGAGCACGCGGCGGGCGAGGCCGTCGACGCGCGGAGCGATCTCTTCTCGCTCGGCGCCGTCCTCTACGAGATGCTCGCGGGGGTCAACCCGTTCACGGCGCCGACGTCGTTCGAGACGCTGCGCCGCGTGCAGGCCTGCGAGTGCCCGCCCGTCGAGCTCCTCCGGCCGGACGTCCCGCCCGAGCTCGTCGCGCTCCTCAAGGGCGCGATGGCGCTGCAGATGGACGCGCGGTTCGCCGACGCGGGGCGCATGTACGAGGCGCTCCTCGCGTTCCTCTACTCGCGCGGCGCCCCGAAGCCGCGCGGCGACGGTACGAGCGGGCGCCGCTTCAGCGCGCACGACCTGGCCGACTTCCTCGCCGGTTTCCGGATGCCCGACGAGACCGGGCCGTACGTCGTCCTCGACGCCGAGGGCGCGCCCTCGCAGGAGCGCACACCGGTGGAGGTGCCGGCCGCGCGCCGCGAGTACCCGTCGATCACGAAGGTCGAGGTCGGCGTGCCGGTCGTCGACGTCGGCCGCGCGGCGGAGCTCGGCGAGCGCCGCGAGGTCACCGCGCTCGCGATCGAGCTGCCCGCGCCGCGCGGCACGAGCGTCCCGCCGCCGGGCGAGGGCAGCTCGCTCGGCGAGCGCGCGGCGGACGCGATCACGCGCTACGGCGGCCGCGTCGTCTCGCGCGAGCTCGAGCACATCACGGCGCTCTTCGGCGTCGCCGAGCCGGACGGGCGCGACACCGAGGTCGCCACCCGCTGCGCGCTGGTCGTCTTGCGCTCGCTCGCCGGCGCGAGGCAGCCGAGCGCCGGGCTCCACGTCGGACGCATCCACGTCACGAGCGACGGCGAGCCGACGAACGACGAACGACTCGCGAGCCTGGTGGCGACCGCCCGCGATCTCGCGCGTGTGCGCGAGGGCATGTGCGCCATCAGCGCCGCGGCGATGCGTCAGGTGCGGAACCTCTTCGTCTTCGACACGCTCGCCGAGTCGCGCCCGGGCGTGAGCGCGACCACGACGCTCCTCGTGAAGGAGGTCCGCGCCTCGAGCGAGGCCTTCGGGCGCTTCGTCGGGCGCCGCGACGAGCTCCGCGTCGTCGGCGAGATGCTGGCCAGCGCGACGCGGCGGACCGCGAGCGTCCTCACGGTCCGCGGGGACCACGGCGTCGGAAAGTCGCGCCTGCTCTACGAGGTCGAGCGGCGTCTGCAGAAGGGCGGCTACAACGTCGGCTGGTACCTCGCGACCTGCTTGCCGCGCGGGACCGATCTGCCGCTCTCCGGAATTGGGTGCATGCTGCAGACTCTGTGCGGCGTCGCCGAGGGCGACTCGGAGCTCCGCATCCGGCAGGTCGAGCCGCGCCTCCGCGCGCTGGGGCTGCAGGACGACGAGGTCTTCGCGGTGCTCGCCGCGCTCGGCGCGTCGTCGTGGGCCGAGGATCCCGCCGGCCCCGCGGACCGCCCCGGCGAGCCTCGCCCGTCACGGCCGGCGGTGTCGGGCAACGCGAAGGGCCTGCTCGCGAACGCGTTCACGCGGATGGTCCAGCGGCTCTGCGAGGACCGGCCACACGCGCTCGCCTGGGACGCGGCGCACTCGATCGACGCCGACAGCTTCGCGCTGCTCGAGGGCGTGCTCGCGCGCATCCCGTCGTCGCGCTTCCTCGTCGTCTTCTCGGCGCGCGCCGGGTTCAGCCATCCGCTCGAGCGGCTCGGCGTCCACACGGCGCTCGATCTCACCGACCTCAAGCCCGAGGAGGTCGAGCGGCTCGTCGGCCTCCGCCTCGACGTCACGCGGGTCCCGAACGAGCTCCTGCGCTTCGTGCGCGAACGCGCAGGCGGTCACCCGCAGATGATCGAGGAGGTGCTGAAGGCGCTCGTGGAGGCGCGCGCCGTCACCGTCGCCGACGGAGCCATCGTCAGCATGAAGCTGGTCGGGCAGGAGCTCTCGCTGCCGAAGACGCTCCGGGGCCTCGTCGCCTCACGGATCGCGCGGCTCGAGTCGCGTGACCGCGCGATCCTCCAGAGCGCGGCCGTGCTCGGCGACCCGATCAACGCCTCGATCCTCGGCCAGATGACCGACTCGCCGATGGTGACGCTCGAGAAATCGCTCGCCGCGCTGAAGGAGCGTGGGTTCCTCGTGCAGACGGGGCCGATCGAGCTCCGCTTCCACTCGCCGATCGTGCGCGAGGTCGTGGTCGACGCGCTCACCGCCGAGGCCGCGCGCGAGATGCACGCCGCGGCCGGCCTCGCGCTCGAGAACGCGCTCGGCGCTCAGGGCAAGAGCCCTGCGCACCCGGCCGAGCACGCCGGACGCATCGCCACGCATCTGTACGCCTCCGGCGAGCGCGACAGCGCTGGGCTGTGGTTCTCGCGGAGCGCCGAGCGGCGGCTCGAGGCCGGTCAGTTCGACGCCGCGACGCGCGACTACGCCCGCGCGATCGAGCTCGGCGACCTCACCGCGCGCGACACGGGCGACGTCCTCCGCTGGTTCGCCGGGCTCGCGAAGGCGGTGAGGTTCGCGGGCGCGCTCCCCGAGGCGATGGAGCTCTGCGAGAGCGTCATCGCGCGCATCGACGCGACGTCGGAGGCGCTCACCGAGGAAGGCGACGAGCGGCGTGTCCGCGTGCGCATCGACGCGGGGCGCATCCTCGGCGCGCTCCACCTGCTCGACGCGGCGCGGGCGCAGCTCTCGTCGGCCGAGGCGATCGCGCGGAGCCGCCCCGAGCTCGTGAAGACGGCGCTCGTCGCCTCCGCGGAGCTCGCGGGCCGGCAGGGAGACTTCAAGCGATCGCACGCCCTCCTCGAGCGCATGCAGTCGATCGTCACGAGCGCGGCGGACTCGCCCGAGCGCAAGGCCGAGGAGCACAAGGTCCTCGTGAGCCTCGTGCAGGCGAGCGCCGCGATGGGGGACCACGCGGTCGCCATGCGCCACTTCGAGCGCGCGTGCGCGATCGTCCCGGACGATCCGGTCGCGATCTGCGAGCGCCACAAGCTCCGCGCGTTGATCGACTACTTCGCGCGCGATTTTCGCGCGGCCGCGCTCGACACCGAGAAGGCGATCGACGCCTCGCGCGAGCTGGGGTTGCAGTACGAGCTCGCGATAAACCTGCACAACCTCGGCGACGTCCTCGTCGTCCTCGAGGACTACCCGCGCGCCTACGGCGCGCTCAAGCAGTCGGTCGCGCTCTGTGACGAGCTCGGCTACGATCGCTTGGCCAGCCACAACCGGATGTTCCTCGCGTTCCTCGACGCGCACGCGGGCGACGCCGAGGCCGAGAAGGTGCTGGTCCAGGGGATCCGCTACGCCGAGGCGAACGACTTCACCTGGGACGTCCTCGGCGGGCGCCACCTCCTCGCGCAGCTGCACCGGCAGCGCGGCGACGAGGACGCGGCGAGGCTCGAGTACCAGCGGCTCCGCGCCCTCGCGCGCGCGGCGGGGAACCGGCTCGTCGCCGACGACTGCCTCACGGCGCTCCGCGCGATGGGCGCCCCGGTCTCGCAGCCGCCGCCGGAAAGCTGACCGGTCAGACCTGCTGGCTCAGCAGGTCGATCGCGAGGCTGGAGAGGTTCGCGTAGTCCGCCTTGTCGAGCAGGTTTCGCACGTGCGTCTTGAACGTGTTGACCGACATGCCCGCCTGCTCGACGTACTCCTCGCGCGCGCGGCCGCGGAGGACGACCTCGACGATCTCGGTCTCCCTCGGTGAGAGACCCCAGCGGTGTCGCGCGCGCTCGCGCGCGGCGTAGATCCGGTCGCCGGTCGTGCGCGTGAGGACGTCCGAGAGGAACGGCGCGAGCTCCTCGGTACCGCACGGCTTGCACACGAAGCGTGCGTCGAGGATCGCGGCTCGGTTCACCGCCGCGCGGTCGAGCTCGCCGGAGAGCACGACGGCGGGCGTGTGCGCGTACGAGCGCCGCGCCGTCGCGAGCACGTCGAGGCCCGAGCCGTCGCCGAGCTTGACGTCGATCACGAAGCCGTCCCACTCGATCCCGCTCGCGATGTACCGCGAGGCGTCGCTCGCCGAGCCGGCCGTCCGGCACTCCCCGTAGCGCCCGAGCACACACGCGAGCGCGCGCCTGACGAGCTCGTTGTCGTCAACGATCAGAAACCACCCCATTCGATCAAGTTACCACTGCGGCGACCAGTCACGTGTTCGGAGACGTGGCGCCCCGAGCTTTCCGTGCCGCGGCCGCGCGGGCGGCGTGACCATCGCGAATTCCGAAACGATTTCGAGGGTGGGCGCAGGTGGGGGCGTCCGTGCTAGGAAGCGCCTCATGCTCGACGCCGTGCGCAAGGCCTGCCTCCCGGCGATCTGGTCGCAGGGGGTGAAGCTCGCGCGCGAGGGCGCGGTCTCCCGCGCCTTCGAGGCGAAGGGCGAGATGACGTTCCGCGTCCGCGCCGCCAGCCACCCGGTGCCCCCGACGGTCACGCTCTACCTCGAGGACGAGGAGTGGGCGTGCGACTGCGGAGGCAAGGTCGATCCGTGCGCGCACGTCGCGGCCTCGGCCATCGCGATGACGCAGGCGCCTTCGAGCGGCGCGCCGCTCGAGTCCGCGAGCGCGCCGGCGCCGTCGGCCCACGTCGGCTACCGCCTCGGGACGCGCGACGGGCGTCTGACGCTCACCCGCGTGATCGTCCGCGGGGAGGGACGCGAGGAGCCGCTCAAGGGATCGGTCGTGGCCGACGCCGTACGCATCAAGATGCCCGAGCTCGCTCCCACGCACGACGACGTGCGCATCGACCGCGTCGTGGCGTCCACCTCGCGCGACGTGCTGCCGCTCGAGCGGATGAGCGATCTGCTCGACGCGCTCTCGGGGTGCGCCGACGTCACGCTCGACGGCGCGCCCGTCAAGACGTCGTCCGAGCGGGTGAAGCCGCGCGCCGTCGTCGAAGACGCGCCGAGCGGCGCGTTCGTCCTCCGCGTCGAGGCCGATCCCGCCGTCACGTCGGTCGCCGGGCTCGGCGTCGCGATGGTGGGCGGAGTCCTCCGGCCCCTCGGAGAGACCGCGACGACGGGCGAGCGCCTCGAGCGGCTGCCCCTCGTGCGCACGTTCGCGAGGAACGAGGAGACCGAGCTCGTCACGCGGGTCCTGCCCGAGCTCGAGAAGAAGATCGAGGTCACCGTCCGCGCCAGGCGCCTGGCGAAGAAGTCGGTGCACGCCCGTCCACGCCTGCAGATGGACCTCTCCCACCAAGGCCACACGCTGAGCGTGCTGCCGCTCCTCGTCTACGGCGATCCGCCGATCGCGCGCGTCGACGGCGACGCGGTGATCTCGCTCGGCGGCGGCGTGCCCGTGCGCAAGCTCGATCAGGAGCGGGCGCTGCTCCAGCGGCTCCGCGCCGAGCTCGACCTCGTGGTCGGCCGGCGCGTGCACTTCGACGGCGCGGACGCGACGCGCTTCGCGGCGCGGCTCCGGGCGTTCCAGGACCTCGTCGGAGAGCACGAGCACGCCGCGGTCTTCGAGGGGCATCCGCTCGCGCCGCGGATCGTCGTCGACGAAGAGGGGCGCTTCGACGTCGTCTTCGAGCACGCGGACGACGGCGGCGCGGCCGGCGAGACGGCGGCGGCGGGCGGCGAGAAGAGGGCCGCCGAGCCGTCGCTCGTGCTCCGCGCGTGGCGCGACGGGCTCGACATCGTCCCGCTCGACGGAGGCGGGTGGGCGCCGCTGCCGGCGGGCTGGCTCGCGAAGCACGGCGCGCGCGTCGCCGATCTGCTCGCGGCGCGCGATCCCGACACGAAGAAGCTGCCGCGCGCGTCGCTGGTCGATCTCGCCGCGCTCGCGGACGCGCTCGACGTCCCGCGGCCCGTCGTAGTCGACAAGCTCGCGCCGTTGATCGACGGCTTCGACGGGATCCCGCGGGCGCCCTTGCCGCCGGATCTCCGCGCGACGTTGCGCGATTACCAGACGCGCGGCGTCGACTGGCTCGCGTTCCTCCGCGGCGCGGGCCTCGGCGGCGTGCTCGCCGACGACATGGGCCTCGGCAAGACGCTGCAGACCATCTGCGCGTTGCCCGCCGGGCCTGCGCGCACGCTCGTCGTCTGCCCGAAGAGCGTGGTCTACAACTGGCACGAGGAGCTCGCGCGCTTCCGCCCCGGTCTCTCGGTCGCCGTCTATCACGGGCCGAAGCGCGCGCTCGACCCGCGCGCCGCGGTCACGCTGACGACCTACGCCGTCCTCCGCCTCGACGCCGACAAGCTCGCGGCCGAGGCGTGGGACACCGTGGTCCTCGACGAGGCGCAGGCGATCAAGAACGAGTCGAGCCAGACCGCGCGCGCGGCCTTCGATCTGCGCGCGCCGTTCCGCCTCGCGCTCAGCGGCACGCCCGTCGAGAACCGCCTCGAGGAGCTCTGGAGCGTGATGCACTTCGCGAACCCCGGGCTCCTCGGCGGGCGGACCAGCTTCTCGGATCGCTACTCGTCGCCGATCGCCGCAGGTGACCGCGGCGCGGCCGAGCGACTCCGCGCGAAGATCCGGCCGGTGGTGCTCCGCCGGATGAAGCGCGACGTCTTGCCGGAGCTGCCGCCGCGGACCGACTCGGTCCTCCACGTCGAGCTCGAGGAGACCGAGCGCGTCGTCTACGACGCGGTGCGCGCCGCCGCGCAGAAGGAGCTGGCGAGCAAGCTGGCGGAGGGCGCGGGCGTCCTCGCGGCGCTCGAGGCGCTGCTCCGACTCAGGCAGGCGGCGTGCCATCCGGCGCTCGTGCCGGGGCAGAAGGCGGACGGCTCGTCGAAGATCGAGCGGCTCCTCGGGGCGCTCGAGGAGGCCGCGGCCGACGGGCACAAGGCGCTCGTCTTCTCTCAGTGGACGAGCCTGCTCGATCTCGTCGAGCCCCACCTCGAGGCCGCCGGCGTGCGCTTCACGCGGCTCGACGGCTCGACCAAGGACCGCGGCGCGGTCGTGAGCGCGTTCCAGGACCCAGGCGGTCCGCCGGTCCTGCTCGCGTCGCTGAAGGCGGGCGGCACGGGCCTGAACCTGACGGCCGCCGACCACGTCTTCCTCCTCGATCCGTGGTGGAATCCGGCCGCGGAGGACCAGGCCGCGGATCGCGCGCACCGCTTCGGCCAGGAGCGGCCGGTGATCGTCTACCGCATGGTCGCGCGCGACACCGTCGAGGAGCGGATCCTCGCGCTGCAGGAGAAGAAGCGCGCGCTCGCGGACGTCGCGCTCGGAGACGCCGGCGGGGCGGCCGCGATCACGCGCGAGGAGCTCCTCGCGCTGCTCGATTGACGCGCCCGCCCGCGGGCCGTCCGGGCGCTCGGCGGCTGCGACCGCCGGAGACGTCGCGGCCGCCGCTGTAATCGGCGCGTGACGCCCCGTGGCGTCGTGCAACGCGTGTGAGCGGGTCCCACTCCTTTCGCGGCGCGCGGAAGCGCGCGCACGTCGGGCGCGTATACTGAGACCGTGGCTCGCTCGCTGGCCCTCACGTTCGCCGCGCTCGTCTCGGCGCTGACGATCGGCGGCTGCGAGCGGCCGTACCTCGCCAAGGACGGCACGTTCTACTTCCCCGAGCCGGGCGCGCGCGGCGCCTCGGTGATGACGGCGAACGGGCTCGAGTTCCACGATCGCGACGACGTCCCCTCGCGCGTCGTCGCGCGCGATCCCGACGAGCCGTGGCGCGCGCCGATCGGGTTCATCCTCCCGCGCGACGGCAGGTTCACCGAGACGAGCCGCCCGCACGTGCTGGCGACCTCCGGGCTCGCGATCGTCCTCAGGCCGAGCGACACGCGGGTACCGTCGTGGGGCGGCGAGGTCCTGATGCGCGTCGACGTGATCGCGCCGGCCGCGGAGGGCACGGCGCGCTGGGGCGAGAACGTCGCGCTCGTGATCGACGGTCAGGGGCCCGACACCGCCGCCCTCGTCGACGTCGCGCTCGATCAGCTGGCCGGACGCGATCGCGTGGCGCTCGTCGACGTCCGCGGCGCGCGCACCGTCGTGCCGTCGATGCCGGCCTCGCATCGCTCGATGATCGGCGCCGCGATGCGGACCCATTTTCGCGCGCGGGCGGGCGCCCCCAAGCGCGACGTCCCCGCCGCGCTCGCGGCCGCGAGCAAGGCGGTCGCGACCGCGAAGGTCACGCAGCGCGTGCTCCTGCTCACCGATCGCGCGCTCGCCCCGGAGGAGATCGCCGAGGTGGCGCGCCTGGCGCAGCGAGGCATCCAGATCGCGACCGTGTCGACCATCGGCCAGGGCGAGGAGGACCGCGCCGAGCGCGCCGACGCCGTGCGCGCGGCGATCCCCGCCGCGGGGGTGACGACCTTTCGGAGCGTCCGGCTCACGTTCCAGGGGACGCCGGCGCCGTCGCACGTCCTCGAGGCGTCGGGCGGAGAGACGCGCTGGCGGCTGGACGCCGGCGACCTCCTGCTCGGCAACGTCCGCGCGGGCGAGGCGCGCACCGAGATGCTCCGCGTCAGCGTGCCGGCGTGGGTGCCCGAGGAGGAGTTCACGTTCACCGTCACCGCGCACGTCGACGATCTCGCCTGGGGCGGCCCTCGCGAGTTCACCGCCGAGGTGCCGTGCGTCTACGACGACGACATCGAGCGCATCGCCAAGTCGCGCCACGGCGACGTGATCGCCTACGCGTCGGCGATGGCGACGCTCCGCCGGCTCGACCGCGCCTTCGTCGGCGAGGACGTCTCGCGCGCGGGCGGCCTCCGGAAGATCGCCGAGCTGCACGCGCGCTCGATGCAGTTGCTCGCCCGCGACACGCGCGACTTCGCCACGCAGGAGCAGGCCGACATGCTCGTCGCGCTCTTGTCGGCGACGCAGCGTCCCCGCTGACGCGCGCGCTCCTGTCGGCGACGAAACTTCCCCGCTGACGCGCCGCGCTCCTGTCGGCGACGCAGCGTCCCCGCTGACGCGCGTCGCGCGCCGTCGCGTGAACGCGGTGAGCCGGCCCTCAGCCCTCGAGGTCGACCGCGAGGCCGTATTGCCAGCCGTCGCTCTGCTTGCGCGAGTGGACGACGCGGGCGTTGAACGGGACCTGCCAGCCGTCGCCCACCGTGCCGCTGACCGCCTCGCCTTGCTCGAGGAGCTGCTTCGTCCGGTCCGCCTCCTCGGGCGACCAGAGGAGCATGCCGATCTCGCTGTAGTTCAGGGTCTCGAGCTTGAGGTCGCCGTGGCGCTCGTGATGGATCGTGACGGGCACGGAGCCGAGGAAGCGGACGGCCGCGCGGCGGGAGGCCTTGTCGCGGAGGAACGCCGGGCGGAGGCCGGTCTTGCGCGGGACGCTGTAGATGCGGTGGCTCGGCAGCTCGATGGCGGTGAGGAAGCCGCCGTAGGCGCACGCGGTGTCGACGTTGATGCGTGAGGCGCTGACCTCGACCGCGTTCACGGGGGTGTGGCCGTGGACGATCCGCTTCTCCCAGCGCCGCGTGCTGCTGATGAACGCGCGGCGGATCCAGAGCAGCTCGTCGCGGTCGCGTACGGGATCGAGCTCCTTGAGGGCGATGTCGGGCACGCCCGCGTGGACGAAGAAGTGCTCGTCGGTCTCGTGCCAGAGCTTCAGCTCGTCGAGGAACTTCACGTGCGAGCTCGGGATGACCCACTCGCCGTGGTCGTCGGCGAAATCGGCGAGGGTGCTCGAGCCGCCGTTGAGGATGAAGCGCGCCACGCGCTGCGGGTTCGAGCCGTCGAGGAACTCGCGGAGCATCTCCTCGTGGTTGCCCGAGAGCGTCACGATGGGGTGCTTCGCCTTCCACTCGATCAGCGTCTCGATCACGCGGCGCGAGTACGGGCCGCGATCGATGTAGTCGCCGAGCATCACGACGGTCGAGCCGTCCCCGAGCGGGAGCATTCCGAGCAGCTCCTCCAGCTCGTCGGCGCACCCGTGGACGTCGCCGATCGCGAAAATCGCCATTGGACGAAGACTAGCGGAACTCGGAGCCTATTTTCGCCCCGTATCTCGCGGCCCAGGGGGCGATCCGTGTGGCGATGTCGGACGCCCCGCGCGGGCAGCCATGGGCGGCGGAGCGCCTCGCGCGGGGAGAGCCGTCAGCCGGGGAGAGCCGTCAGCCGGGGGAGAGCCGTCAGCCGGGGGAGAGCCGTAGGCCGGGAGAGCCGTCAGCCGCAGAGCGGTTGGAGCGCGCCGTCCGCGACGTCGTAGAGACGGAGCTTCGGCGCCGACTCCGCGCCGTCATCGTCATGCTCCGGTCCGTCGCAGGTCGCCGGGGCGCCGAAGAGGCGGGTCGGCGCGTCGGTCGCGTCCGTCTTCGGGAGCAGCCCGACCGCGGCCCCGACGGCGCTCGACGTCGCCACGATGTGGTTGAAGATCCGGTGAAGGTGGCCGTGCAGCAGCTGGAGCCGCGGGTGGCGCGCGAGCAAATCGAGGACGTTCGCGGCGCCGCGGAGGCCGTCGATCCACCTCATCGCCCTCACCGGGTGGAAGGGCGGGTGATGAACCACGAGGACCATCGCCCTGTGGCGGAACGCGGGATCGGTCAGCCGGCGCTCGACGGCGGCCGCGGTCTCCTTCGTGAAGACGCCGCCGGACCAGGCGATCGTCTGGAATCGCGTCGTGTCGAGCGGGAGGAAGACGACGTCGTCGCGCTCCACCACCTTGCCCGGCGCCGCGGCGCTCGCGGCGGCGAACGCCGCGAGGGGGCCGCGCATCGCGCGCGCCCAGCCGTCGCCGTTGGTGTAGGCGTCATGGTTGCCGGGGACGAGCGTGACGCTGCCCGCCGGGAGCTTCGCGTCGTGGAGCACCTCCGCGAACTGCTCGAACTCGGCGTCCTCGCCCACCTCGGTCAGGTCGCCGGAGATCACGACGTGGTCGGCGCCGTGCTCCTTCGCCGCGCGGAGGGCGCGCGCGAGCTTCCGGCGGCGGGCGTGAGGATCCGGGGCGCGCTGGCCGATGCTCACGAGCTTCGTGGTGAAGCGGTAGCGCGCTCGCCGGGTGCCGGCGCGCGCGTCGAGGATGTGGACGTCGGAGAGATGAGCGATGCGTCTCACGAATGCGGCCCTCCAACCTGTCGAGCTCGTCAGTGCGAAGCTCCGTTCGCGTTTCCCTAAACGATGGATCGCGTGAAGAGTTTCCGCCACGCCTTTGTGCGAAAAACATTTCGCACAAAGGCCGCAGTGCTCCCACGATGGCTCCTTCGCCGGGACGCGCGCGCGGTCTCAGGCGCCGCGCGGCGTACGCGTGGAGGGCACGACGCGCGCGAGCTCCGTCGTCAGCGCGCCGTGGATGGCCCCGTTCGTGGCGATGACGTGGCCGCTCTGCATGAACGCGTCGCCTTCGTCGAAATCGGTCACGCGGCCGCCGGCCGCCCGGACGATCGCGATCCCGGCCGCGATGTCCCACGGGCGCAGCTTGCGCTCCCAGTAGCCCTCGTACGTGCCGTCGGCGACGAGGCAGAGATCGAGCGCGGCCGAGCCGCATCGGCGCACCGCGCGGCAGCGCTGCTTGATCGTGACGAACGCGTCGAAGTTGTTCTCGGCGCTGACGCGGCGATCGTACGGAAAACCCGTCGCGAGGAGCGAGTCCTCGAGGGCGGCGGTCTCGCTCACGGCGCACGGCTCCTCGACGATCCGGAGCGGCGCCGGCGCCGCGCCGGAGACGATCGCTCGCGCGATCATGTTCTCGGCGGAGCGACGGAGCGCGCGTCGCTCGCCCGACGCCGCGACCCAGCCGAACCACTCCGAGCCGAGCGGCGGCGAGATGACCACGCCCAGCACGGGCTGGCCCGCGATCACGAGGCCGACGGAGACGCACCAGAAGGGGTGGCCGTGGACGAAGTTCGTCGTGCCGTCCACCGGATCCACGAAGAACGCGACGTGGTCGGCCGCGCCGCCCTGCTCCTCGCCGACGATCGCGAAGGGGAGCGCGTCGCCGAGGCGCCGGCGCAGGAGCTCCTCGCTGTCGCGATCGAAGCTCGTGACGAGGTCGACCGCGCCCTTGTGCTCGACCGCGGGCGCGTGACGAAACCCGCCGAGGACGAGCGTCGCGGCCTCGCGCGCGGCCTCACGGGTGACCGCGAGGATCGCCTCGAGCCCACGGGGCGTCGTCGGATCGGGCGCGGTCGTCATGGGCGCGCACCGAGCTCGCGGAGGAGGCGCGCGTGGATCCCGCCGAACGCTCCGTTGGAGAGCAGCGCGACGACGTCGCCGGCGCGCGCCTCGGCGACGAGGGTGGCGACGATCGCGTCGACGCCCTCTGCCGCGCTCGCGCCCTCGCCGATCGCGCGGGCGATGGCGGCGACGTCGAGCCGCTCGGCCGCGGGGATGTTCGTGCGCCCGAGCGGCGCGAAGAGCACGCGATCG
>JAHBWA010000072.1 GCA_019637195.1 Labilithrix sp.
TTTACCTCCCGGCGCGCGGTCGCCGTCGCGCTCGGGGTCGTCCTGCCGATGGCGCACGTCACGGTGGCCTTCGCCCAGCAGGTGAACACGGGCGGCGGCGGCGGCGGCGCGGCCGCCGGCGGCGGCGCGGCAGGGCAGGGCGGCACGTCCGCGGGGCCCACCGTCACGAGCGTCCCCGGGCCGACGACGACGACCTACTTCCCCGGCGGCGTCGCGCCCGTTCCCCCGGGCGGCACGCTCGGCGGCGGCAACGCGCAGTTCTCGTCATCGAAGCCGATCACCGGCACCGAGACCGACAGCTTCGACTTCAAGCGAGGCGGCGGCGAGGGCGGAACGGTGCGCGGCGATCCGAACGGCTCGTTCGTGCTCGGCGGCTCGACCAGCCGCGGCGCGTTCTCGGGCGCCGTCCCGAACACGCACAACGTCCGCCGCGGCGACACGCTCTGGGGCATCTGCGGCTACTACTTCAACAACCCGTACCAGTGGCCGCGGATCTGGTCGTACAACGCGCAGATCCAGAACCCGCACTGGATCTACCCCGGCGACCAGGTCAAGCTCCGGCAAGGCGGCGCGATCGAGCCGCAGAGCGACGGTCGCGCGAACATCGCCGAGCGCGGGCGCCGCGTCCCGGCCGACACCATCTTCCTCCGCAACCAGGGCTTCGTCGAGGACGAGTCGGTCAACTGGGGTGAGATCACCGGCGCCCGTGAGGACAAGATGTTCCTCACCGACTACGACGAGGCGTACCTCCGCATCGGCGGCGACCACGACATCAAGATCGGCCAGCAGCTCACCGTCTACCGCCCGATCAAGGCGCAGGCCGGCGGGCGCCTCGTCGAGATCCAGGGCACCGTCACGATCGATCAGTGGAACCCGAAGGAGCGCATCGCGCGCGCGCGCGTCACCGAGGCGCTCGACACGATCGAGCGCGGCGCCCGCGTGGGCCCGCTGACCCGCCGCTTCGAGGTCGTGCCGCCCGTGCGCAACGACAGCGACGTCGAGGCGAAGATCCTGACGAGCATCCACCCCCACGATCTCTACGGGCAGAACCAGGTCGTGTTCCTCGACAAGGGCGAGGACGCGGGGCTCAAGCCCGGCAATCGCCTCCTGGTCGTCCGCAAGGGCGACGGGTTCCACGCCACGCAGCCGTCGCGCAGCGCCGCCAAGCGGATCGCGCTCGAGGACCCGTCCCCCGCGGCCATGGAGGACATCACGAGGCCGCGCAGCGCCGCCGCGCTGCCCGAGGAGGTCCTCGCCGAGCTGCGCGTCATCAACGTCAAGAAAGGCACGTCGATGGCCCTCGTCACGACGTCGCGCCGCGAGATCGAGCTCGGCGACAAGGCGTTCGCGCGCAAAGGCTACTGAGCGCCGCGCGGCCGCGCGCTCCGCTGGGGTCGCTCGGTCGGGCGGGGCGCCGCGCGGCGGCGCGCTCCGCTGGGGTCGCTCGGTCGGGCTTGCGGCGAGCACGATCGCCGCGCCGTGCAGGCTTGCCCCACTCCGAGCGCGGCTTCGCGCCGCCGCGCGTGGCGGCGCGGCCTCTGGGGGCGAGGTCTTCTGCGCGCAGGCCTCGTGCGGCCGGGCGTGGCACGTCTCCTGTAACGCAGGGAGTCATGGACACCCAGCAGATCAAGGAAGAGGTCGACAAGAGCATCGAGAAGCTCGCGACGCTCCGCGACGAAGTGAAGCTCCAGCTCCACCTCGCGTCGCTCGACGCGAAGAAGGAGTGGGACGAGAAGCTCGCGCCCCGCGTGCTCGAGGCCGAGCAGTCCGCGAAGGAGATCACCGACTCGACGCGCTCGAGCGCGCGAGAGCTCGTCGGCCGGCTCGAGGAGTTCCTCGTCCGCTTGCGCGACGCGGCCCGCCGATCGGGCAACTGACGCGCATCACCGGCCGGAGGAGCGCGCGGCCCCGCCCGCCGGCGCGCATCGCCGCGGCGGAGCGCGCGCTTCGCCGCTCGTCAGTCGTAGCGCTCGCTGTGGACCTGCTTGCGCTCGACGCCCATCTGCTTGCGGAGCAGATCGCGCACGGCGCCGACCATCCGCTCGAGGCCGCAGATGTACGCGTGCGGCGCGCCCGCGTTCCGGGCCTCGAGGTCGCGCCAGAGCTCCTCGACGTGGGTCTGGACGTAGCCCTGGCGCGCCGGCCAGTCCGCGGGCGGCTTCGATAGGCTGTATTCTACACGCAAGTTGGGGTAGCGCGCGCGGAGGGACTCGAGCTCGTCGAGGTAGAGCCGGTCCTCGAGGTGGCGGACGCCGAAGAGGAGCGTCATCGGCGACCCGTCGCCCGTCGCGAGCGCGTCGAGGATCATGCTGCGGAGAGGGGTGACGCCGGTGCCGGTCCCGACGAAGAGGGACGGGTACCCGGCGCCGCGCGGGCGCGTGAAGAAGCCCTGCGGGCCGATCGCGCGGACCGTCGCGCCCTCGGCGAGGTCGTGGAGGAAGGTCGAGCCGGGGCCGCCTTCGACCTTCGTGACCGCGATGGCGAGGCCCGCCGTGCCGTCGGGCGGCGAGGCGATCGAATAGGCGCGGCGCCCCTCGCCGTCGGGCAGCGGCAGGACGAAGCTCACCCATTGCCCGGCCTGGAACTCGAACGGCGCGCCGTCGACGCGCTCGAAGTGGAGCTCGCGGACGTTCGGGGAGAGCATCCGCGACCGAGCGAGCCGCACGTCGAAGGTCGGGGGCGGGGGCATCGTCTCGGCGCGTATAGCGCCTCGGTCCCGCAGGGTCTACCGGGTCTACGGGGACCGCTGGGCCGGGGGCGCGGCGGCGAGGCCCTCGACGCGGTACGCGAACCCGGCTTTCACGCGCGAGGAGGAGCGCAATACGAGCTCCATCCGCATGAGCGCGTCGAGCGCGTCCTGGGTCGACATGCCTCGCTCCTGCGCGGCGACGAGGACCCGCGTGGCGGGCTCGAGCGCGTCGGCGGGGTGGTGGTAGGCGCCGGGGAGGAGGAAGAGGTCCGAGCCGGCCGCGCCGGCCGTGACGCGCGCGTCCATCGCGCCCTCGGCGTGCTCGAGCGTGAGCGCCTGGGTCTCGTCGAGGTGCCGGACGAGCAGCTCGGCGCCCGACCAGACGTCGACCAGGTACGCCCCGCGATCGTCCACCTCCTCGACGAGGAAGAAGCCGCGGTGGGCGCGGGCGAGCGAGGCGGCGATCGCGCGGATCGTGACCGGCGCCCGCGGGTCGCCGTCGAGCTCTTCGACCGCCCGCGCGGCGAAGCCCTGGGTCGTGAGGGCGTCGTCCCAGAAAGCGCGAGCGCGGGTCTCGAACCACGGGTCCTCGGGCCCGAACGTCCCGGTACGACGCTGGAACTCCCGCTTCATCCGCGCGGCTTCGGCGCCGAGGAGGGCGGCGTCGCCGAGGCTGATAATCGCCTCGTACGCCGCGATCACCTCGGCCGGCGTGGTATCCTCGGGGGAGCTCACGCCACCCCGGCTCGAGGTCACCCGCCGCTCGAGCTCGTCCTGCTCCGACCGTCCTCCCATGCGAAACCGCGTCTTCTTCCCTCAAGCATCTCTCGATCAGTGGGGAGTCGAAGGCAAGATCGAACTCACCAGCACCGAGATCGTGCTCCTCGCGGAGGGGCGCCGCTACGAGATCACCGAGGTCGTGCGCGTGGTCGTCGAGGTCACCGGCTCGCCGGATCCCCACGGCCTCATCGGAAAGGTGAAGTCGAAGGCGGAGCTCGAGGGTATGGGCGCGGAGATCCTCGAGAACTCGATGATCATCGGGGACAACGCCTACGACGTCGTCCCCGGCTGGGCGGGCACGCCCGTCCTCCCCTTCGAGGATCACCTGCTGTCTCCGGAGCGAATGACGGCGCGCGCCGGGCGCACCGACATCGGCTCGGGGCCGAACAGCGACGAGGAGATGCTCGAGCGCTTCGCCGAGGGTACCCTCTAGGGGAGCCGTCCCGTGGTGAACGAGACCGTCGCCGAAGGCCTCTTTTACCTGACCGCCGCGGCGTACGTCGCGGCCTCGGTGCTCTTTCTGCGCTTCCTCGCCCGCGGCAAGGGCGACGTCGGCGTCCTCGGGCCGCGGCTCATCGCGGTCGGCGCCGCGCTCCACGCGGTCCACATCGTCGTCGCGTCGCTCGTCCTGCGCGTGTGTCCGGTCGAGGGCATTCACTTCCCCATGAGCGTCGCGTCGATGTCGATGGCGATCGCCTACGTGCTCGCGCGTCGCCGGCTGAAGATCGAGGTCGCCGGCGCCTTCATCGCGCCGCTGGCCCTCACGTCGCTCCTCGCGTCGCGGTTCGTCGGCAGCGCCGAGCCGAGCGCGCGGATGAAGAGCGCGATCTTGCCCTTCCACGTGACGACGAACCTGTTCGGCGTCGCCCTCTTCACGCTCGCGTTCTCGGCCGCCGCGCTCTACCTGATCCAGGAGCGGCTGCTGAAGAAGAAGCAGATCGACGGCGTCTTCCGTCGCCTACCGCCGCTCGACGTCCTCGACCGCGCGGAGCATCGCTTCCTCCTCGCCGGGTTCCCGCTGCTCACCATCGGGATCATCACCGGCACGCTCTGGGCGCGGCGGGTCGAGATGGGCTCGTCGAGCGAGGTGCTCCGCTCGATCCTCGGCTACGTCACCTGGCTCGTCATCGCGGCGGTGC
This sequence comes from Labilithrix sp., assembly GCA_019637195.1. GTDB lineage: Bacteria > Myxococcota_A > Polyangia > Polyangiales > Polyangiaceae > Labilithrix. The sequence goes on from JAHBWA010000072.1 coordinate 4,609, forward strand.
TCTTCCTCCGCGCGGCCGCGGGGTGGCGCGGCAGGCGCGCGGCCTACGGGACCATCGCGGGCTTCGGCTTCGCGGTCGTCGTGCTGACGCTCTACTTGCTTCGCGCTCCTTCGCCCGGCACGGTCACCGCCTCGCACCCCGCGTCGAGCGCGGCGAGGTTCTCGCTGGCCGGCGCGCCCCCCTCGCGCCTCGCCGATCCCGCGGCGGAGGGCCGAGCGTCCGAGATGCATCCATGACGTTGCCCGTCGTCGTCATCGGACTGTCGCACAAAACGGCGCCCGTCGAGGTGCGCGAGCGCTTCGCCAGCGGGAGTGAGGTGCTGCCCGAGGTCCTCGCGCGGCTCACGGCGCGCGCGGAGATCGACGAGGTGATGTTCCTCTCGACCTGCAACCGCGTGGAGATCATCGGCCTCCCCAAGCTGGCGAGCAGCCACGAGGAGGCCGCGCGGCTCGCGTCGCACGCGATCCGCGAGGCGCTGCGCGACCACATCGGCGCCCACAGCGTCGAGGAGCTGCGCGAGTACCTCTACGAGCGCACGGGCGAGGACGCGGTCCGCCACGTCTTCCGCGTGGCCGCGAGCCTCGACTCGATGGTCCTCGGCGAGCCGCAGATCCTCGGGCAGGTCAAGGACGCCTACGACGCGGCGGTCGCCGCCGGGGCGCTCCGGAGCAACCTCTCTCGCTGCGTGAGCCGCGCCTTCTCCGTCGCGAAGCGCGTCCGCACCGAGACGCAGCTCGGCGCCGGCACGGTCAGCATCTCGAGCGTCGCCGTCGATCTTGCGAAGCGCATCTTCGGCGATCTCGGCGATCGCACCGTCTTGCTCGTCGGCGCCGGCGAGATGGCGGAGGCCGCCGCCAAGAGCCTCGGGCAGCAGGCGAAGTCGATCCGCATCTGCAACCGGAGCTTCGATCGCGCCGCGAACCTCGCCGCGCATTTCAACGCGACCGCGGCGCCGATCGAGCAGCTCGAGTCCGAGCTGGTCATGTCGGACGTGGTGGTGGCCTCGACGTCGAGCAGAAACTTCGTGATCACGCGCGACCTCGTCAAGCGGGTGATGAAGCAGCGCAAGGGCCGCACGCTCTTCTTCGTCGACATCGCGGTGCCGCGCAACGTCGACCCGGCGATCCACGAGCACATCGACAACGCCTACGTCTACGACGTGGACGACCTCGAGAGCGAGGTCGCCGAGAACATGCGCTCGCGCCAGGCGGAGGTCGCGGAGGCCGAGAAGATCGTCGAGGCGGAGCTCGCGCTCTGGCTCCAGTGGGCGCGCGGGCTCAACGTGAACCCGACCATCGTGGCGCTCCGCGCGAAGACGCGCGGCGTGCTCGTGGCCGAGCTCGAGCGGAGCCTGGGCACGCGGCTGAAGCACCTCGGCGAGGCCGATCGCGCCGCGCTCTCCCAGATGATCGAGAGCGCGACGAACAAGCTCCTCCACGCGCCGACGACGCGCCTCAAGCAAGCGGCGGGCGCGAGCGACGGCAACGACCTCGTCCGCGCGGCGCAGCACCTCTTCGATCTCCCGTCGGTGCCCGCGAAGGAGCCCCCCGTGACGTCGACGTCGACGTCGAGCGTCGCGTCGAAGAAGCCGGCGCCGGAGAGCGAGGAGCTCCTCCCACACTGAGCCGGCGCCGCGACGCGCCGGGCCGTTCAGCCGCGACGCGGTCGCCCGCTCGCGTCGCGGTCGCCGGTCTGCTCGCGTCGCGGTCGCCCGCTCGCGTCGCGGTCGCCCGCTCGCGTCGCGGTCGCCGCCTGCCCGTGTGCGGCGTGTCCGCTCGCCGTCGCTCCGGTCGCCGTGCCCCGCGCTATGATGCGCGTCCGATGCCGCGCCTCGTCTACGCCACCCGCCGCTCCGCCCTCGCGCTCGCGCAGTGCCGCGCCTTCGTCGCGCGCCTGACGGAGGCGCACGCGGGGCTCGAGCTCGTCGAGGAGCAGGTCGTCACGACCGGGGATCGGATCCAGGATCGGCCGCTGTCCGAGGTCGGAGGCAAGGGCCTCTTCGTGAAGGAGATCGAGGAGGCGCTCCTCGAGCGGCGCGCGGACATCGCGGTGCACTCGATCAAGGACGTCCCGGCGGCGCTCCCCGACGGGCTCGCGATCACGTGCATCCCGCTGCGTGAGGATCCGCGCGACGTGCTCGTCGCGCCGCGTCACGGCACGCTCGCGCAGCTCCCCGCGGGCGCGCGGATCGGCACGAGCAGCCTCCGGCGGGCGGCGAGCCTCCTCGCCGCGCGGCCCGACCTCGTCATCGTCCCCCTGCGCGGGAACGTCGACACGCGGCTCCGCAAGGTCGACGCGGGCGAGGCCGACGGCATCATCCTCGCGCGCGCCGGTCTCGTCCGCCTCGGGCTCGGAGATCGCGCGACGGAGGTGCTGTCCCCGGAGCTCTCGCTGCCGGCTGTCGGACAAGGTGCGCTCGGGATCGAGTCGCGCGTCGACGACGAGGCGACGCGCGCGCTCCTCGCGCCGCTCGCGGACACGACCACGAGCCGCTGCGTCCACGCCGAGCGCGGCGTCCTCGCGGCGCTCGGCGCGGACTGCAAGACCCCGATGGGCGCCTACGCCGAGCGCGTCGAGGCTGGCGGCGCCGTCACGATGCGCCTCCGCGCCTTCACCGCCGAGCGCTCGGGGCGCGCGGCGCGTCAGGACCGGACCTTCCCGTGGCCCGCGTCGGACGCCGAGGCCACCGCGCTGGGCGCCGAGGTCGGCGCCGATCTCCTGCGCTGAGCGCTCGTCCCCCGTGACGCCAGGGGAGGGTTGCCTCCAGGCCGTCCTCGACTATGCTCCGGCGCTCGATGCGTAGCGTGCTTCTCGCCCTCCTCGCGACCGCGCTCCTCGCGCTGCTCCCGCGCGTGGCGTTCGCGAAGACCGCGACCATCCCCGATCCGCTGCGCATCGCGGTGCCCGGCGCGCCCGACGCCTACTACTACAAGCCTCAGGGCCGGGGCTCGAAGCCCGTCATCATGTACCTCCACGGGCGAGGCGGCCGTCCGGCCGAGGACTGCCGGAAGTGGGCGCGCGTCGCCACGCAGTTCGGCTGGGTGGTCTGCCCGTCGGGCAGCGGCGTCAACGACGCGGGCGGGCGCACCTGGACGAACGGCACCGCCGACGCCCAGCGCGTGATCGACGCGACCCTCACCGCGCTCCGCGACAAGTACAAGGGCAAGCTCCAGCGCCGCGGCAACGTCCTCGTCGGCTTCAGCGAAGGCGCCTGGGTCGCGATGAACGTCGGCCTGAAGGACCAGCGCACGTGGTCGCGCTGGCTCATCCTCGGCGCGAGCGACGCCTACTGGGGCGACGTGAGCGAGGCGCTCGCCAAGGACAAGCGCAAGGTCGAGCGCGTGTACCTCCTCACCGGCGAGAACGACGGCGTCGCGCGGAACACCGTGCGGGTCGGCGAGACGCTCAAGAAGGTGAAGGTCCCGGTGCGGGTGAAGCTCGTCGCCGGCATGGGGCACGAGGTCCCGAGTGATCGGATGATCAGCACCTACCGTCGACCTCTCGCCTGGCTGGTCAACGCGTCGAAGTAAGCTGGAGCAACATCGGCGCCGACCGTCCGACGCGTGTGTGCTAGGTAACGCGCCGATGCAGCCGCCTCCGACGTTTCGCCCGCCGCTCATCCTGGGGATCGCGGGGGGCTCCGGATCGGGGAAGAGCACCATCGCTCGCGCCGTGCTCGAGGCGCTCCCGCCGGGGCGCGGCGTCCTCCTCCAGCAGGACCACTACTACCGCTCGCAGGCGCACCTGCCGGAGTCGGAGCGCGCCAGCGTCAACTACGACCACCCGGACGCGCTCGAGCTCGACCTCATGACGCAGCACCTCGACGCCCTCCGCACGGGCCAGTCGATCATGCGTCCCACCTACGATTTCACGATCCACGACCGCCTGAAGACCGGCGTCCACGTCGAGCCGGCGGCGATCATCGTGGTCGAGGGCATCCTGGTGCTCGCGGACGACCGGCTGCGGTCGCGCTTCGAGGTGAAGCTCTACGTGGACACCGACCCCGACATCCGGGTGATGCGCAGGATCCGGCGGGATCTCGAGCACCGCGGGCGCACGTTCGGCCAGGTCCGCAAGCAGTACTACGAGTCGGTCCGCCCCATGCACCTCGCCTTCGTCGAGCCGTCGAAGCGCTTCGCCGACATCGTCATCCCCGAGGGCGGTCAGAACCGGGTGGCCCTCGATTTCCTCCTGAGTTTCGTACGCCAAAGGGCCAGCGAGGGCGGTTAGACTAGGAGGTGGTCACCTCCGTGAGCGCCCAGAGCACGCCAAAGACGAAGGCCGTCGATCTGCTGCATCGCGCGCAGGTCCTGCAGCGGCCCCAATACGACCGCGCCGTCGCGTTGCTCCACGCGACGAACGACCGCGCGGAGGACGTGCTCATCGACAACGAGATCCTGAGCGAGGCCGATCTCCTGAAGGCCCTCTCCGGGATCTACCGCACCCACTTCGTCTCGGCGGAGAAGCTCTCGAAGGCGGACATCCCGCGCGCGACCGTGCAGATGATCCCGCGCCGCGTCGCGGAGACGCTCGGCGTGTTCCCGGTGCTGTTCGATCGCCAGACGAGCGTGCTCAGCGTCGTCACGCCCGATCCCGACAACGCCGAGATGCTGCGCGAGGTGAAGCTCGTCTCCGGCGCGCGCGACGTGAAGGCGTTCGTCGCGCGGCCCGCCGCGGTCGTCGCCGCGATCCGCAAGCACCACGCCGGTGACGTTCGCGCCTTCGAGCGCTTCGAGCGCGCGGCGTCGTACGACTTCGGGCAGCAGGTCCTCGCCGACGGTCGCGTCATGGGCGCGAAGGAGACGTTCAAGCGAAACTCCTCGACGATCGACGAGGAGATCGGGTTCGATCGCGTCTCGCCGCCCCCGGTCCAGCGCCGGTCCAGCCCGGACGACGACGACGAGCTGATGCGCGGGGTCCGGCCCAGCGCCTCCAACGTGCGGGCGGGCTCCTCCGACTTCGACATGCCGTCGCCGCCGCCGCTCCCGAGCAAGCGCGCGTCGGTGAAGCGAGCCACCGCCGACGTCTCGCTCTCGGCGCCGCCGCCGCCGCCCGTGTCGACGCGCGAGCCCGCGCGGCGCGACGTCCCGGCGCCGCAGCCCGCGCGCTCGGCCGCGCCGTCGTTCGACTCGCTGCCTCCGCCGCAGGAGCCGTCGTCGCTGATCACGCGCGTCGGCGCGCCGCCGCCGGCGCCGTCGGAGCACCAGGCCAACGCGTTCCAGAACGACACCACCGTCGAGCTGCTCACCGTGATGGTGAGCCTCCTCGAGAACGCCCGGCAGGAGCTCCGCGGGCACTCGTCGCAGGTCGCGCGCTTGCTCCGCCGCGTCGCCGAGCGGATGAACCTCGACAAGGGCGATACGTACGCGGTCGTCGTCGCGGGCCACATCCACGACATCGGCAAGATGGGTCAGTTCCACCTCACGGCGCTCAACTGCAGCGAGTACGAGGGGCACCGCCTCGCCGCGCAGAAGGCGCACGACACGCCGCTCCGCCTGCTCGAGGCCGTGCGCCTCCCGCCCGCGATCAAGAACGCGGTCTTCCACATGTACGAGCGCTGGGACGGCAAGGGCTTCCCCGACAAGCTGGTCGGCAAGGAGATCCCGCTCGGCGCGCGCCTGCTCGCCGCCGCCGACACCTACGCCGACCTCACGCAGAACCCGCGCAACCCTTTCCGCAAGGTGCTGGGCCCGGCGGAGGCGATGGACGTCCTCCTCAAGCACAAGGGGACGATCTTCGACCCCTCCATCCTCGACCTGTTCAAGGCGCTCGTCCTCGGCGAGGACATGAAGGCGAAGCTCCTCGCGAACCGCCACCGCGCGCTCATCGTCGATCCGGATCCCGAGGAGTCGACGGTCCTCGAGCTCCGGATGGTCGAGCAGGGCTTCGACGTGAAGATCGCCCGGAGCGCCGACGCCGCGCGCAAGCTCGTCGGGATGGACGGCGTCGAGTTCGATCTCGTCGTCTGCGAGGTCGAGCTCCCGGACGCCGACGGCCTCGCCTTCCTCTCCGAGGCGCGCAAGGAGCGCTGGGGCCGCGACGTCGCGTGGATCGTGCACACCCACAAGCAGGGGCGCGCGGAGGCGCAGCGCGCGTTCGACCTCGGCGCGATGGACTTCGTCGCGAAGCCCGTTCAGGCCGACGTCCTCGTCGCGAAGATCAAGGCGATGCTCGAGCAGCGATCCCAGAGCGGCAAGGGCGGCGGCGCCAAGGGCGTGAGCGGCAGCCTCCGCGAGATGGGCCTGCCCGACATCGTTCAGGTGCTCTTCCACGGGCGGAAGACCGGCAAGCTGAACGTGAAGAGCGCCGGGAGCTCCGGCGAGATCCACTTCCTCGAGGGGGCGATCGCCAACGCGGTCCTCGGCAAGCTGACGGGCGCGGACGCGTTCTACGCGATGGTGCGCTTCCAGGACGGTGAGTTCGCGCTCGACCCGTCGTTCGTCCCGCCCAAGCGGCTCGTCGCCGAGTCGGCGGAGGCGCTGCTGCTCGAGGGCATGCGGCGCATGGACGAGGGGCTCTGACCTTCAGCGCGTGGCCGCCAGCGCCATGACCCGCTGCGCGCGCGAGAGACGCTCCGACTTCCCGTCGGTCCCGACGCGGTCGACGCCGTCGCCGTCGCTGACGTAGACCACACCGCTCGCGTCGACGTCGTAGGCCACGACGCTCTTCGCCAGGACGGCCTCGTCGCCGTCCGGCCGCCGGCGGACGAGGACCCAGTCGGCCGGGGCGCGGCGGAGCTTGGCGTCGTCCTCCTCTTCGCCGGCGGCGGCGATGTTCTGCCGCTCGAGGAGCTTCCGCGCGTCGATGTTGCGCGCCTTGCTGTTGCCGGCGTTCGCGAGCGGCTTGCCGGTGTAGCGCATCGAGAAGAAGTCGAGGTAGCGGAAGCCGGCGTAGGCGAGGCGCAGCGGCGCGAGGAGGCCGTCCTTCAGATACGCCGCCGGATCGGGCGGCTTCGTCAGGCCGTGGTACGGGCGGCGCATCACGTAGAGCGTGCCGTCGCGCGCCATGCGCGGCGCGAGGTAGTCGTGCTCGGGGGCGGACAGGATCGTCTTCAGCGAGCCGCGCTCGGCGTCGAGCAGGTTGATCTCGGTCGGTCCGAAGCCGGCGACCATCCCGGCGGCGTCGCGGCCGATGCCGGTCGACTGGTAGACGAGCTGGTGTCGCCCCTCCGTCACCTCGGGGCCGACCGGCACCCACGACGGCGCGTCGTCGATGGTGTCTCCGTCGGTGACGAGCGCCGAGTCGCCGCCGTCGTCGCGCATCACGGCGAGGTTGCGCGAGCCGTTCTTCTGATCGCGGGCCATCGCGATGACCCGGTGGTCGTCGCTCGTCGCGATCGCCACGGCGGCGCCGTCCGTCCCGTGAACGAGGCGCTCCTCCTCCTTCGTCTCGACGTCGTAGGCGAAGAGCCCGCTGACGGGCCCGGTGGTGATCGCGTAGAGGATCTCGCCCCGCTTGCGGCCCTTCGAGAGCGACGTGAAGGTGGCCGGCGAGCGTCGCCCGTCGCCCTCGTCCCAGAGCGCGGCGGCGCCCATGAAGCGGGCGCCGGTGCCCCGGTTCTTCCAGGCGGATTTGCGCTCGATGCTCGCCTCGCGGCGCTGCACGCCTTCGACGAAAGCGCTGACGAGCGCGTCCTCCGTCCCGTCGTCGAAGACGAGGTGGACCTGCCGGTCGGCGAGGTAGGCGAGTCGAGCGGTGGGCATGGCTCTCGAGCTTACGCTAGCCCCGGCACGACATCTCCCCGCCGTGGGCTGCAGGAGATGGAGACGGCGGGGCGCGCCTGATATTCACGCGTCCGGCGTCGGGGCACGATGGCGGGGGCCGGAGCCTGCGGGCGGCGGGGCGCGCAGGCTCACGGCCGCCGGCGGCGCGGCGTGGTGCGAGGCCGCAGGGAGGCGGTCTCAATCCATGTCGTCCATACCCGAGCTGGCGCCGCGCTCCGTCTCGTTGTGGTGCCTTTGCGCCTTGCTCCGCAGCTTGTCCGCGAGCTCACCGCGCTGCTTGTCGGTCAGCACCGGGAGCACGGCCTCCGCCGCCCAGAGGTGAGCCTCGATCCGCTTGGTCGTCTTCTCCGCGACGTCCTTGCTCGGGGCGACCTCGTCGAGCTCGAAGTGCTCGCCCTTGAAGGCCTCGAGGATGCGCGACCACTTCGCGCGGTGCTCCTCGTGCGCGGGCTCGGCCTCGGCGATCTCCTTCAGCCCGGAGAGGATCTGCCGGACCTTGTCTTTCTGCTCGTCGGTCAGGTCGAGCTCGCGGGAGAGCTTGTCCGTCATGGCGCCGGCTTCGTACGACTTCTTGTGCTCCTCCCAGTGCTTCTTCAGCGCGTCGACGAAGCGCGTGCGCTGGTCGGGATCGAGGATCGAGTGGAGCTTCTCCAGCGCGGCCCGGTCGCCCGGCCGCGCGTCGGCCGTCGCCGACGCCACCTTCTGGATCTCGTCCTTCAGCCCGCAGCGGTCGATCTTGCCCTTCTCGATCTGGTCGGCGACCGCCAGCATCAAGCCGCGCTTCGCCTCTCGCAGCGGCGCACGCCGCTCCTTGGCCTCCGACTTCAGCTTGGAGACGGCCTCTTCTTGCTCGGGCCGGAGCTCGACGTCCGCGAGCGCCTTCTCGAAGACCTTGCGCGCGCCCGCGTGCATCGCAGCGCTGCTGCTGCCGACCTCTTCGCTGAGCACGGCCTCGTTCGCGCTGGCGCTGAGCGGCGCCGCGAGGACGCCGAGCGAGACCACGCTGCAAACACCGATGAGTCGAACGAACGTATTCATTGTCAGCCTCCTTCTGGGCGCGCGTGCAGTCGCTACGCCATGAAGAGGCCGCGTTCGTCGGGAGCTGGGCGGTGACCCGCTGCGCGTCGCGCTCGCGCCGGGGCGATGGCCGCCGGCGTCCGCCGTGCTCCGCGGGTCGAGCCTTCGCCCTACTTCTTGGGAGCCTCTTTGCCGGGCTCGATGAGCTCGACCTCCCAGTCGACCTGGGCGTCAGCGCCGTTCCACGGCGGGAACGTGAGGTTCGTGAACGCCTTCTCCACGCAGTTGCCGGTGGGCTTGCCCTGGAACGGCGCCGGGACGATCGTGCCCTTGGAGTGGCCGTTGCGCCCGAGCGCGACCTGGACCGTGGTCTTGCCCCACGGCCCGACGGCCTTGCCGTCCTCGTCCTTGGCCTGGCCGCAGTTCTCCTTCACCTGACGCGCGGCTCGCTTGAGGACGACCTCGGTCGCCTCCTTGTCGTACTGGTCGCTGCGCTTGGCGGGGGCCTCGTTGACCGTGGGGCCGCCCGACGTCTTCGAGGGCGCGTTCGGATCGGGCGCCGTCGCGCCCTCCCACTTCGGCGTCTCGTCGGTGTACGCCGGCGGCGTGTCGGTCGCGTCCTTCGGCTTCTCCTTGGCGCCGCACGCAGCGACCGCCCCGACGAGCCCCACCCCACAGACCAAGAATACAAGGCCACGCATGCGCGGGACTATACCACCTCCGTCGCCGAGCACGATGAGGAGCTGTCGGCTGCACCGGCTCCCGAGCCGCGGGGGCGGTCTAGCGCGACGGCGGGCCCGCGTTCCCGAGATCGAGCACCTGCCAGGTCCGCTCGGCCGCGCCGCGGATGCGCCCGTCGGCGTCGTGGAGGAGCGGTCCGAGCACGGTGCGCGCCGTGCTCTCGGTCGCCTTCGCCCCGGAGAGCGCGAGCTCGAGGAAGTCGGCATTTCCTTCGTCGCCGAACGCGGCGACCAGGCAGAGCCCCGCGATTTTCCGCTTCCCCGGCTCCTTGGCGAGCCGGCGCGCGCGCGTCGCGACCCCCGGAAAGCCCGCCCCGAAGCGGATGAGGGCGTCCATCGCTGCGACGAGCGCGACGTCGTCGTCGAGCTGCTCGAGGAGGAAATCCGCGGCCGCGTTCCGCTCGTTCGGCCCCGCCGCCGCGCCACACTTGGCGATCGGCGCCGCCGCGAGGCGCGCGGCGTAGTCGTCCGCCTCGGCGACCTCGATGAGCGCGGGGAGGACCGCGGGCCACGGCGTGGCGCCGATGGCGAGGATCGCGTCACCGCGCGCGTCGTCGTCGGCGAGGAGGTGGACGAGCACCGTCCGGCCCTCGGGCGTCGTGGTCTCGCGGAGCGCGCGCGCGAGGGCGGCCTTCACGGTCGTCGAGCCCTCGTCCGCGATGCGGAGCAGCGCGCTCTTCGCGCCCTCCACCCGCAGCACCGCGAGCGCGACCGCAGCGCGTCCGAACGCGGTCTCGTGCGTGAGCGTGGCTCTCCCCGCGGCGTCCTCCGTGGCGAGGGCGCCGGCCGCGTCGCGGGCGGCCGTGGCCACCTTGACGGCGAACGCCGACCGCTCGTGCTCGGGCGCCGCGGCGCACGCCGCGAGGGCGGCGTCACGTCCGCGCGCGTCGTCCTGGAAGATCGCTTCGAGCCGCATCGTCGTCGCCGCCTGCGTCCTGCCGCGGAGCGAGCAGGCGCGCACCCACTCTACAGGAGGCGCACGGTCGCGGCGGGGAGTTCGGCGTCAGTTCCACGACCAGACGCTACGGCCGTCGGCGGCGTCCCAGATCGCGAGCCGCCCGCCTTCACCGACGCCGACGATCCGCGCGCCGTCCGGGGTGAAGCGGACCCCCGCGGCGCGGAAGCCGCTCGAGCGGTCGAGCTCCGCGAGGACGCGGCCGTCGCGTTCGGTGGCTACGCGCAGGGTGGTCGCGGTCGCGACCACCAACGTCGGAGCCGACGGGTGGTGGGCGAAGGGGAGGCTCTCGCCCTCGGGGGCGACCACCCCGAAGCGCCGGGCGAGCTCCTCGCCCTTCGCGACGTGCTCGCCGAGCTCCTCGTTGAACGGCGGGCGCCGCTCGCCGAGCCACTCGCGGAGCTTCTTCCCGCTCGAGACGTCGTACGCGATGAGCTCCGCCTGCGAGGCGATCGAAGGGCACCCCGGGCTGCACTCGGCGTCCGTCTTCAGCGTGCCGCCCTCGAAGCCCACGATCCACTCGGGCCCGATCGAGCAATGCCGGGCCTGAGCGCGGAAGCGCGCGTGCGCGCCGCTCTCGACGTCGAGCGTGTGGAGGAGCGCCGGCTGCTCGTTCGGCTCGTCGTACGCGTTCGCCTGCTCCGACCAGGCGACGCGGCTCCCGTCGTCGTCGATCACCACCTGCGCCACGAAGGCCGAGGCGAGGCGAGCGCGACGCTCGAGCCGGCCGCTCGGTCCGGCGCGCCGGACCTCGATGACGCCGGGCTCGGCGCGGCTGCCCGAACGCCACACGACGAACACTGCGCCGTCCTTCGAGGTGGCGACCTGGGCGTTCGGCATCGTCACGCGGTGCTCGCGGAACGAGCTCGTCTCGACGAACCGGAGCCCGTCGGCGTCGATCCAGTAGGCGCCGTCCGCCGTCCACTGGACATCGGGCGCCGCGCGGTCGGTGAGGGCGACCGCGTAGCTCGCGCGTGCCCCGTCGGCGACGCGCACGAGATCGAGGCGGTCGGACGTCCACGCCGCGAAGAGCGAGCCGTCGGGGGCGAGCGCCGCGCCCGACGCCTCTCCGCGCCACCCCGTGCGGAAGGCGCCGCGTCGCCGGAGATCGACGGCCTGGATCCCGGCGTCGGTCCTCACGAGCATCGCGGCGCCGTCGTCGCTCGCGAGGACGCGCGTGGCGCTCCGCGTGGGGGCGAAGCGCGCCTCGCGCCAGACGTCGAAGTCGTCGTTCGTGGCCGTGACGGGGTGCCCGAAGACGCCGAACGCGTGCTCGGTCTCCGCGTCGAACACGACCGTGCGATCGTCGGTGTCGAACACGACGAAGCGCGCCCCGACGAAGCCAGCGAGCTTGGGGGCGGTCGCCGCGGTCGGCATCGCCTCGTCGGCGCCCGCCGGGGGCGCGACGTCGGCGGGCTCGGCGTGGCGCTCCTCCGCGCCCGCGGTCGCGCTCGCTGCCGCAGCGCGTGTCCCGGGGGCGACGTCCTCCGTGTCCAGGGAGCCATCCTCGGCCGCGCCGCACGACGCGATCAGGGCGAGAATCACGAGAGAACCGAGCTTGACGGCGCGCATGGCACCGGGGAGTGCAGCCGCCGTGCCGGACTCGGATCAGAGGTCGGTGATGTTGTAGTCCTTGATCTTGTAGAGGAGCGCGCGGTGGCTGATCTCGAGCAGCTCCGCGGCCCGTGTGCGGTTACCGCGGGTCTTCTGGAGCGCCCGGCGGATCAGGATCTCCTCGATGGCCGCGGTCGTCTTCTTGACGGAGAGCTCGCCGGTCGCGAGCTGCACCTGCACCGGATCGAGGGCCTCGCGGAGGCGCTCGGGCAGGTCGTGCGCGTCGACGACGTCGCCGTCGCACAGGACCATCGCGCGCTCGATCGTGTTCTCGAGCTCGCGGACGTTCCCGGGCCAGGCGTACTCGAGGAGCAGCTTGCGCGCGTCGGCGGTGAGCGCGCGGATCTGGGTGCCGAGGCGCGCGTTGTTCCGCGTGATGAAGTGATCGATGAGCAGGTTGATGTCCTCGCGTCTCGTGCGGAGCGGCGGGATCATGATCGGCAGGACGTTGACCCGGTAGAAGAGGTCCTCGCGGAACCTCCCGGCCTTGGTCTCGGCGCCGAGGTCGCGGTGCGTCGCGGTGATGATCCGGACGTCGACCTTCACGTCCTTCGAGTCGCCGAGGCGACGGATCGACTCCTCCTGGAGCACGCGGAGGAGCTTCACCTGCAGGTTCAGCGGCAGCTCGCCGATCTCGTCGAGGAAGAGCGTGCCGCCGTCGGCCTCCTCGAAGAGACCGCGGCGATCGGAGTGCGCGTCGGTGAACGCGCCCTTCTTGTGCCCGAACAGCTCGCTCTCGAGGAGGTTCTCCGGGATCGCGCCGCAGTTGATCGGCACGAACGCGTGGTTCTTGCGCGCGCTCCGCGCGTGGACGGCCCGCGCGACGAGCTCCTTGCCGACGCCGCTCTCGCCCTGGACGAGCACGGTCGTCTTGAAGTCCGCGATCTTCGTGATCGTGCGGAAGATCTCGGTCATCGCCGGGCTCTTCGCGAGGATCGACTCGAACTGGCTGTCCTTGTGGATCTGCTCCTTCAGGGCCCGGTTCTCGCGCCGGAGCGACTCGCGCTCCTCGGCCTTGCGGAGCGCCAGCACGATCTCGTCGGGCTTGAAGGGCTTGCCGACGTAGTCGTACGCGCCGGCCTTCATCGCCTCGAGCGCGAGGTCGACGCTCCCGTACGCGCTCATGACGATCACGGTCGCCGGGTTCTGCTTCGCCTTGAGCGTCGCGAGCAGATCGAGGCCGTTCATCTTCGGCATCCGCACGTCGGTGAGGATGACGTCCGGGCCGAACGCGTCGACCAGCGCGAGCGCGGTCTCGCCGCTGTCGGCGACCTCGACGTCGTAGCCGTGGCGCTTGAGCAGCGTCTTCAGGACGAGGCGGATGTTTTCTTCGTCGTCGACGACCAGGACCCGGCGCATGACGGCCACCTCGCAAAAGTTGCGAGGCCGAGACTACCACTATTCTAGAGGCCGACGAGGACGCGTTCGGTCGCATCGCAATTCTTTCCACCGCACGATCCGCGACGGCGTGCGCGCGCCCCGCGCCTGGCCGTCGCTTTGCTTCAGGTCGGCTCATGCGCTGGGATCGAGGCCACGACAGCCCGGACCTCATCGATCGGCGGGGGCAGGGGGGCGGCGGCGGTCGCGGCGGGCCGGGGGTGATCCTCGCGCTGGCGCCGCTGCTCGTGCGCCACCCGATCGGGATCGTGCTCCTCGTCCTCTTGCTCCTCGGCTCGGTCCTGTTGGGAACGTTTGGCACGAGCGACACGGATGCCCCACGGGTGACGCACACGACGGGCGCGAGCGGGGCCGGCGACGAAGACAAGCACTTCGTGGCGTTCGTCCTCGACGACGCGCAGAAGACCTGGCGCGAGATCTTCGCCGAGCGGGGGCGCCGCTACGAGAACGCGAAGCTCGTCCTCTTCGACGGCGAGACGCCGACGGCGTGCGGCTACGGCCTGTCGGCGACGGGGCCGTTCTACTGTCCGAGCGACGGCCGCGTGTACATCGACCTCTCGTTCTACGACGAGCTCGCGCGCCGCTTCGGCGCGCGCGGCGACTTCGCCCAGGCGTACGTGATCGCCCACGAGATCGGTCACCACGTGCAGAACCAGCTCGGCGCCGCCGCCGCCGTGCGCGGGCTCCGGCGATCGGAGCGCGAGGGGGCCGCCGGCGCGAACGTGCGACTGGAGCTCCAGGCCGACTGCTTCGCGGGGATCTGGGCGCACTCGACCGAGACGCGCGGCCTCCTCGAGCCGGGCGACGTCGAGGAGGCGATGACGGCGGCCTCGGCGGTCGGCGACGACCGGATGCAGAAGCACGCGACCGGGGTCGTCACGCCCGAGACGTTCACGCACGGCACCGCCGAGCAGCGCGCGCGCTGGTTCCGGAGGGGCTACGAGCGCGGCGACATCGCCGCCTGCGACACGTTCGGGACGTCGACGCTGTAGCGCGTCGCGTCGGCGCGAGGAATCCGCGGTCGGGCGCGGCGCGGAGCGTCTACGATGGCGCGCCGTGACCTCCGCTCCCGCCTTCGGGCTCGACCGCCTCTCGTCCGATCCCTCGCTCGCGCCGCTGCTCGCGGAGCTGCGCGAGGCGCGCGTCGCCCTCCTCGCGCACCCCGCGTCGGTCACGCGTGAGCTCGCGCACGCGCTCGACGTGCTCCGCGGCCTCGGCGTGACGCCGCGCGTCCTCTTCGGGCCGGAGCACGGCTGGGCCGGTCACGCGCAGGACATGATCGGGGTCGGGGACGGGAGCGAGGCCGGCGCGCGCGTCGTCAGCCTGTATGGTGAGCGCTACGAGGACCTCTCGCCTCGCCCGGAGCACCTCGACGGGATCGACGTCGTCGTCATCGACCTGCAGGACGTCGGCGCGCGCTACTACACCTTCGTCTGGACGGCGGTGCTGGTCGCGCGCGCGTGCCGTGACGCCGGCGTCCGCGTCGTGGTGCTCGATCGTCCGAACCCGCTCGGCGGAGAGGTCGTCGAGGGCCGGCTGCAGGAGCCGCGTTTCGAGTCGTTCGTCGGCCTCGAACGCGCGCCGATCCGGCACGGCCTCACCCTGGGGGAGATCGTCGCGTGGCGCGCGAAGGTCGAGGGCTACGCGGACCTCGTCACCGTCGTCCGCGTCGCGGGCCTCGCGCGCGCGGCGCACGCGCCGGCGTGGGGCCGCCCCTTCGTGATGCCGTCGCCGAACATGCCGACCTACGACACGGCGCTCGTCTATCCGGGTGGCTGCCTGCTCGAGGGGACGAACCTCTCCGACGGGCGCGGGACGACGCGTCCGTTCGAGCTCACGGGCGCGCCCTGGGTCGACGGCGCGCGGCTCGCCCGCGGCCTCGCCGCGACGGGGCTGCCCGGCTTCGTCGCGCGGGCGGTCTCGTTCGAGCCCACGTTCCACAAGCACGGGCGGCAGACCTGCGGGGGCGTGCAGATCCACGTCACCGACGCCGCCGCGTTCCGTCCGGTCGCCACCTACGTCGCCCTGGTGGCGCTGGCGCACCACGCGCACCCGGAGGCGTTCCGCTTCCGCACCGAGAAGTACGAGTTCGTCGACGACGTCCCCGCGTTCGACCTCCTCACGGGCTCGGCCGTCTGTCGCGAGCGCATCCTCCGAGGGGACGACGCGCGCGAAGTCGCCGAGCAAGCGAGCGCGGTCGGCGACGCCGAGCGCGCCGTCGTGGAAGAGGCGCGCGCCGCGCGGGTCCGCTCCTTCTGAAGTCGCGCCCGAGTGGCCTGTCTTCGGGGCGCAGGGCCGGTGACGAGCCGTCGCCGCGCTCGCGTGCGGCCGCGATCAGGACGGGCGCGCCTCCGGGGCCACGGCGGTCACGCGCGGGCCGGCGAGCGCCTTCGCGGCCTCGACGATCTCGTCCTCCTGGAGCAAGACGAGGTTCGCGGCCTCCGCGAGCGGGATGAACGAGTCCGCCGAGGTCACGCGCGCGAAGGGCTTGCCGCGGAGCGCCGGCGTCTCCGCGACGACGGCGGCGATCGCCTCGGAGACGTTGCCCGACCGCCGGCACTCGTCGACGACGAGGATCGCGCGCGCGTCGCTCGCCTGCGCGACGATCGCGTCCTCGGGCAGCGGCGCGAGCCAGCGCAGGTCGACCACGCGCGCGCCGACGCCGCCGGCCGCGAGCGCGCGGGCCGCGCGGAGCGCCATCGGGACACCGTTGCCGTAGGTGAACACCACCACGTCGGGTGCGCCCGCCTGCGCCTCGTAGACGCCGACCTCGCCGACGTCGATGGCCTCGCCCTGCGGCGGCAGCGGGAAGCTCCACGCGCCGTCGCCGGGGAAGAGGTCGCGCGTGTGGTAGAGCGCGATCGGCTCGACGAACGCCGATACGCGGCCGTCGACGCGCGCGGCGGCGACGAGCGTGCGGAGCATCTTCACGGCGTCGTCTCCGCGCGAGGGCACGGCGACGATGACGCCCGGGAGGTCGCGCAGGACAGCGAGGCTGTCGTCGTTGTGGAAGTGCCCGCCGAAGCCCTTCTGGTAGCCGAGGCCCGCGATCCGTACGACCATCGGGTTCTTGAGCTGACCGCGCGAGAAGAACGAGAGCGTCGCCGCTTCACCGCGGAGCTGGTCCTCCGCGTTGTGGAGGTACGCGAGGAACTGGATCTCCGGGACGGGCAGGAGACCGACCTGCCCGGCGCCGATCGCGACGCCGAGGATCGTCTGCTCGTCGAGCAGCGTGTTGAAGACGCGGCCGGGGCCGAAGGTCTTCCACAGCCCCACGGTGACGCCGTACACGCCGCCCTTCTCGGCCACGTCCTCGCCGAAGACGATCATCTCGCCGTGCTTGCGCATCAGGTCGGCGAGCCCCATGCGGATGCAGTGGCCGAGCGGCTTCGGCTTGTCGGCGTCCGCCGGCAGCGCCGCGTATCCTGCGCGTCGCGCCTCCTCGCGCACCAGGCCGGCGCGCGACGGCGCGATCGGTTCCATGACGTCCGCTCGCGAGCCGAGCTTGGGCGTCCGGGTCGCCTCGCGCGAGAGACGCGTGACCGTCTCGAGCGCGCGATCGATCTCGTCGAGCAGCTCGGGGCCCGTGAGCACGCCCTCGTCGAGCAGCGACTGGGCGGTCAGGAGCACGGGATCGTTGTCCTCCGCGCGCGCGATCTCGTCGCGCTCGCGGTACTCTCCGTCGGCGTCGCTCCCGGCGTGGCCCCAGACGCGCTCGCACGCGAGGTGGAGGAACACGGGGGTGCGCCGCTTGCGGCAGATCTCGACCGCGCGCTTCGTCTGCTCGTACGCGGAGGACAGATCGCGGCCGTCCGCGGCGACGTACTCGACGCCGGGCATCGCCCGCATCCGCGCCTCGACCCACCCCGTGGGCGTGCGGACGGAGACGCCGATGCCGTTGTCCTCGCAGACGAAGAGGAGCGGGACGGGCACCCGCTGGTAGGCCGCCCACGACGCGGCGTTGATCGCGCCCTGCGCGGTCGAGTGGTTGAGCGACGCGTCGCCGAACGTGCAGACGACGATCGAGTCCTTCGCCGTCCGGGTGACGCCCTCGCGCGCGGCCAGGCCGTCGCCCGTCACGCCGAGCTTGCGCGCGCGGTCGACGGCGAGCGCCATGCCGACGGCCTTCGGGAGGTGCGAGGAGATCGTGCTGGTCTGCGGGGGCACTCCCCACGCGACGCTCCCGAACACCTTGTGGCGCCCGCCCGAGATCGGATCGTCCGCGGAGGCCGCCAGCGACAGCAAGAGCTCGTAGACGCCGGCGTCGCGCCGGTCGCCCGACCCCTGGCGCGCGCGCGCCAGGAAGAACGCGCCGCTCCGGTAGTGGAGGAGCGCCGGATCGGTCGGGCGCGTCAGGGCGCCGAGCGCCACGTTGCCTTCGTGGCCGGCGCTGCAGATCGTGTAGTAGCCCTCGTTGCGCGCGCGGAGCTCGTGGGCCTCGACGTCGGTGAGTCGACAGAAGAGCTGCGACGCGAACAGCTCGCGGGCCAGCGCGCCGTCGAGCGTCAGGCGAGGCGCGTGCACGCGCAAGGTCTTTGCCGCGAGCAACCGCAGCCGCTCGATGGATCGCCGCGCTCGGGTGAGAGGCATGGGCCCTGTTTATCACGGGTGCCGCGGCCGGCGAGGCGGGCGGACCGCGTCCGTCGAAATGCGGCTATGCTTCCCGGCATGTCGGACGGGGCTGTGCCCGCGCTCATCGGACGGCGCGTCGCCGGGAAGTTCGTCGTCGAGAAGCTCCTCGGCGGCGGCGCGATGGGCGCCGTCTACCGCGCGCGCGACGACAGCCTCGAGCGCACCGTCGCGCTCAAGGTGATGCTCCCCACGGTCGCGGTCGATCCGAGCTTCGTCAGCCGGTTCCACCGCGAGGCGCGCGCCGCGAGCCGCCTCGATCACCCGAGCTCGATGCGCGTCATCGAGTTCGGCGAGGAGCCCGACGGCCTGCTCTACATCGCGATGGAGTACCTGGAGGGGCGCGACCTCTACAAGGTGATCCACGAGGACTGGCCGCTCGCCGAGCCGCGGATCGCCGACGTGATGATGAAGTCCCTCGGGGCGATCGCGGTGGCGCACGACATGGGCGTCATCCATCGCGACCTCAAGCCCGAGAACATCATGATCCTCGATCGCAAGGACGACGAGGGACGAGACATCGTCAAGGTCTGCGACTTCGGCATTGCGAAGATCACGGAGAAGGACGAGAGCGCGCCGGACGCCGCCCCGCGGACCGCGGGCGCCAAGCTCACGACGGCCGGGGTGCTCGTCGGAACTCCGGAGTACATGTCGCCGGAGCAGGCGCGGGGCGAGCGGCTCGACCCGCGCTCCGACATCTACTCGATGGGCGTCATCCTCTATCAGCTGCTCGTCGGGAGGACGCCGTTCCTCGCGGAGACCGCGCTGGCGGTGGTGCTCAAGCACATCACCGACCCGCCGGAGCCTCCGAGCGTCATCTACCCCGGCGTCCACAAGGGGCTCGAGGCCGTCGCGCTGCGCGCCCTCGCGAAGTCCAAGGAGGAGCGCTTTCAGTCGGCGCGCGACATGCGCGCGGCGATCAAGGCGGCGATCGAGGGCCGGCCGATGCCGCTCGAGTCGAACGCCGCCACCTCGGTCGACGCGCTCGCCGGCGCGGACGGCTCGGCCGGCCCGCCTGCGTCGGCGCCGCCGGGGGCTCCCACGACGGGGGCGGGCCAGGGAGCCGGCGGCACGCTCGTCCAGCCTCCGCCGGCGTCCGCGCTGGGCTCGAGCAAAGGGACGCCGCTCGTCGCCGAGCTGACGTCTCCGGACGCGGGGCGCTCGCGCGCGCCGCTCGTCGTCGCCGTCGCGCTCGGCGCGGTCGTGCTCGGAGGCGCCGGCGTCGTGCTCGCGCAGAAGCTGCAGGGCGTGGAGGTCCAGCCGAGCACGACGCCCGCGGCCGGCTCGTCGTCGCCGGTCGACCGAGGCGAGCGCGCTCCGCCTCCGCCGTCGTCGAGGGCCCCGCGGGCGGAGGGCGCGCCTCCGGAGGGTGCGCCTTCGCAGCGGACGCCTTCGGAGGGCGCGCCTCCGGAGGGCGCGCCTTCGGAGGCGCCGCTCTCGGAGGTGCCGCCCTCGCTCGAGCCCTCCGCGACCGCGACGGCGCCCGGGTCGACGACGGCGCCCGCGAGCCCGAAGGTCCCCGCGAGCCCAGCAGCGGCGAAGGCTGCTGCGAACAAGCCCGCGCCGCCTGGGCCTGCGAGCGAGCCTGAGCCTGCGCCCGCGCCGACTGCGGCCGGGCCGACCGCCACGCCCGGGCCGACGCCTGCGCCGGGGCCGACCGCCGGCCCCGGGCCGACGGCCGCGCCCGCGCCTCCTCTTGCGCCGGCGTTCAACGCCGCGACGTGCCGCGCGACGCTCGGCGTGCCCAAGTCCGCGAGCGGGTACAACGCCAAGGATCTCACGCTTCGCGGCGCCGACGCTGCGTGGACGAGCTGCGCGAGGACCACGCTCAAGGAGCGGCCCGCGGGGCGCGTCGCGGGGACCGTGCGCATCCGGTTCAACGACAACCGGGTCTTCCGCGGCGCGGTCTGCTCGGGCTGCACCCCCGCGCTCGCGCAATGCATCGCGACCTCCACGGGGAAGACCGCGAGCGTCAGCTTCAAGGGCGGCGACCAGACCGGCGATCCCGAATTCGACGTCCCCGTCTCGTTCGCGTGCGACTGAACGATCCGGCTGCTCGAGCGCTGTGGTAGAGGGCGCTCGTGGTGGGAGCCTCCGGGCGAGCAAGGTGCGCGGTCACGACGCTCGTCGCGCTCGTCTCGGCCGGCGCGGGGTGCGCCGAGATCTCGCCGGAGACGGGCGAGCTCCGCATGGCGTGCGTCGACGCCGATTCGGATCCCGCGAAGCGCGTCTCGTTCGCGACGGAGATTCGTCCGATGATGAACGGCGACGCGCCCGGGATCCGAGGCTGCCGGCAGTGCCACTACGGGAGCAACGCGGGGGGATCCCGCGAGGGCCTCTTGGCGACAGGGCTCGATCTCGAGACGCTCCAGACGCTGCGTCGCGGAGGGCGGAGCTCGCCGCCCGACGAAATCGTCGTGCCGGGCAAGCCGTGCAGCTCCGCGCTCGTGCAGAAGCTGCAGGGGACCTTCGGCGGCGCACGGATGCCGAGGGGCGGACCGCACTGGGACGCGCCCGCGATCCAGCTCGTCATCGATTGGATCGCGGAGGGCGCGGAGGGAGCCGACGGCGAATGACCGCTCGCGCTCGTGTCCTGTCTGCGGTCGGCGCTGCTCTGACGGTCGGAGTCGCGCCCGCTCGTTTGCTGTCAGCCGTGAGCGCCGCGACGAAGGCCGGGGCGTTCGCCGGAGGCGTGCTCCTCGGCGTGGCGGCGTGCAGCGGCTCGCGCACCGAGGGCCTCGATCCGGGGAAGGTCCCCGAGAGCCTGCGCGCGGACTACGCGCTCTTCACCCAGCGCTGCTCGAAATGCCACTCGCTCGCGCGGCCGCTCACGGCGGGGATCACCGACGACGACCAGTGGTCGCTCTACGTCAACCGCATGCGGCGCCAGCCGGGGAGCGGGATCTCGTACGACGACCAGGAGCGGATCCTCCGGTTTCTCCGCTGGCACGCCGCGGAGCTGCGCCGGCAAGAGGCGGAGAAGCGAGCGGCGCCGGCGCCGTCCTCTTCCGCGCCGGCGTCTCCGTCGCCCGCGCCGTCCTCCGCCACGCCGCCGTCCGCTGCGTCCGCGCCGTCGTCGGCGACCGACGTCGCGCCCGGCGGGAAAGGGAGCTCGTGATGCGCTCGCGGTGGCGTCTCGGGCCTGCGGTCGGTGCGCTCCTCTTGGCGCTGGCGGCGCTCGCCGCCCTCGCGACGCCGGCGCGCGCGCTCGAGCGGAACTTCGCGGGCTCCGCGCAGCTCGACTACCACTTCGTCCCGACGTCGAGGCAGGCGAAGGCGTTCCCGAGCGCCTTCGACGGCTTCACGATGGAGCTCGCGGGCAAGCTCGCCGTCGACTTCTCGGAGAGGGTCTCGGCGAACATGAAGGTCTGCTTCGGCTGCCACGGCTTCGAAGCGGACATGATGTATTTCGACTTCCGTGTCGCCGACGAGCTGAACTTCCGCGTCGGGCGCTTCAGCCCGAGCTTCGGAGCGTTCAACCTCCGGCACGATCCGGCGAACCACCGCCTGAGCGACAAGCCGCTCCCTTACGACATGGGGCGCATGCTCCGGATGCGGCAGTGGAACATGAGCGTCCTGCCGAGCCCGTTCCCCGACAACGGGATCGAGATCGACGGCTCGACGTTCATCGGCCAGTCCACGCAGCTCGACTACGCCGTCTACGGCGTGACGGGCTTCAAGGCCGACGCGCGCCCGCTCGACGTCGACTTCACGCTGTCGCGGAGCCCGGTGACTTACTACGTCGACAACAACGCGCGCCCCACGGTCGGCGGACGCGCTGCGCTCACGCACCGCCTCGGTGAGTCGAGCGACGTCACGCTCGGCGCGAGCGGCATGTTCGGGACGTACGATCCCGAGAACCGGCAGACGTACCTCATCTACGGCGCGGACCTGTCCTTCCGGTTCGGGGACACGAACCTCCGCGCGGAGTACCTCGCGCGGCGCACCACGTTCGACACGTCGGACGCGGCCGCCTTCAAGTACGTCGTCGCCGACGCGCGCGGCGACTTCTTCATGAAGCACGGCGCCTACGCGGAGATCGAGCAGGCGCTCACGCCCGAGCTCGACCTGATCGGACGCGTCGACGGGATGCTCCGCATCGGCAACATCGAGGCGGCGAGCGAGCTCACCCGTCGCGCCGCCGTGCTGCGCTACACGGTCGGCACGGCGTACGCGATCGAGCGAGGGCTCCGGGTCAAGCTCTCGACCGAGCTGTGGGACTTCAGCAACCGCGACGTGACGTCCGGTCGGACGATCGACCTGAGCATGCACGCTGCGCTCGCCGGCTCGTTCTGAGGCCTCGACGTGCGAACGGCTGCGTGCACGCGTAGCCATACGCCGACAAAAAGAGAGTGCCCAGGCGGCCTGACCACCTGGGCACGGAGGGCCTGCGCGTTCGGGGGAGGGGGCTCGCGCAAGCCCGAGCTTTCGGACGGCGCCATCCATGCGCCATCACCTCATTCAACATGGGGACGCTCGCGCCGCGATCAAGACCCCCTACGACGAAATGGGACGCGGCGTTGGTGCCGCTGCGCAGGGCAACGCCCGGCTGCTCGAGCTCGAGCTCGCGACGAGCTACTTACGGCGCGGGGGATCGAGGTCCTCGGCCAGGTAGCTGAGGATGACCTCGTCGAGCGACTTGTCGCTCACGAGGTCGTCGCTGAAGATCGACGGCGACGCTTGCTTCGCGCTGGCGCCGAAGATCGCCGCGGGACGAGCTGGAGCGTAGCGCCCCTCGCTCGCGGGCTTCTGGGTCGGCGTCCCCGGCGCGCGCGGCGGCGGCGCCGTGACCTGCCGTGGTGCCGAAGCGGGAGCGGGCCGCCCCGTCGGCCCACCCGGACGGCTGGGCTGCGGACGCGACGCGTCGTGCTCGGCGTCGGCGTCGACGGTGCGGTACGGCCCCGTTCGCGGCTCCTTCGCGAACAGGTTCTTCGGCGGGGGCGGCAGGTCCGCTTGCTGGAAGATCGGGCTGGCTCCCGTGTCGCGCTCGAGCGCGTCGAAGTCGAGCGTGAGCTCCTGCGCCGAGCGTCGCCGCTCCGGCTCGCGGGCCGTCTTCGGCTCGAGGTCGGGGTCGCGCCGCGCACCGCCCGAGGCTGCCGGATTGGTCACCGGGGGGAGCTCGTCGCGGAGCAGCGCTTCGACCTCCGGCGGGAGGGGCGGATCCGCGCTGAGCGGCAGGTGCGAGGCGCCCGCGCGGCGCCCTTCGTCGATCGTGACCGGGGCGACGTCGTCGGTCGGTACGCCCCGAGGGGCCTCGGGGGTCGTGTTCGGGCTCGGCGACGCGTCGTCGACCTGGGCGGCGGGGTCGCGGTCGCCCGCGAGGGTCACGACCGAGACGACGGCCACGTCGTTGACCGCGACCTCGAGGTCAGGAGCGGCAGGTGTCGCCGGCGCGCTCGCCTCGGGGTACCTCGCTGGCACGCTCGCGGGCGTCGCATTTGCGCTCGCGGGCGTCGCGTTCGCGCTCGCGGGCGTCGCGCTCGCGCTCGCGGGCGTCGCCGTCGCAGGAGTCGCGGCCGTGGCGCTCACTGGAGACGCCGTAGCGCTCGCCGCGGCGGCGGCGGGAGCCGCGTTCGCGCTCGGCGACGAGCCCGTTGGCGCGGAGGCTCGACCTCCGACGGCCGCGGCGGTCGGAGCGACGACGGCGCCGGACGGCTTCTTCGCGCCGTCGACGAGCGCGTCGAACTGGCCGTCGCGCAGGGCGATGAACATCGCCTTGTGCTGCTCCTTCATGAGCGCGCGGACGGTCTCGCTCATGTTGTCGGCGCCGACGTGCTCGGCGTACGACTTTTTCACGCTCTTCAGGATGCGTCCGCCATCCATGAAGAGGTGAGTGATGATGTGCGGGTGGTTGACGCCCGAGTCTTCCGTCTGGATGTGGAAGACGCGCCCTCGGTGGCGGACGTTGTTGTTGTACCCGAGGAGCGGCGACTGAAACTTGGCCATCCGAACCGACTCCCGACAACCGTAACACGGCTCGGCGCTCGCGGTCGCCTCTGGCGCGGCGCCCGCGTTTTTGGCTCCTCGGCCGTGTGGGTGCGAGGCGTCTTCGCGCTCGGTCGGCGTCGCCCGCCGGGGCTCGAGCGCGCTCGGTCGGCGTCGCCCGACGCGGGTTCAGGCGCGCCGATTGGCGTCCTCCGCCGGAGTCAGGCGCCGACGATGCCGGCGAGACAGCGCTCCCGCGCTCCGCGGAGATCCGCGGCCGGGACATCGAGACGGTGCGCGCCGGCGCGGATCGCGAGCGTCGCGCCCGGTCCCGCCGCGGTCGTCCGGCCGATGACCGTCGCAGGGACGCCGGCCGCCTTCGCGCGGGCGAGCACGTCGGCTTCGTGACCCTTGGCGGTCGAGACCACCACGCGCGAGGGAGCCTCGCCGAAGAGCGCGCCGGCGGCGGAGCCGGTTGGCCCCGGCAGCTCGATCTCGGCGCCGACGAGGCTCGGGCCGGTGCAGCAGCTCTCCGCGAGCGCGACGGCGACGCCGCCGTCGGCGGCGTCGTGGGCGCTCGAGAGCACGTGGGCGCGCGCGAGGTCGAGCACGAGCCGCTGGAGGCGGACCTCGGCGTCGAGGTCGATCCGCGGCGCGGGCCCGCCGAGCTGGCCGGTCTTGAGCGCCTGGTACTCGCTCCCGCCGAGCGCGTCGTTCCCCGCGCCGTCTCCGAGCAGGACGACGACGTCCCCCTCGCGGGCGAACCACTGCGTGACGATGTCCTCGGGCTCGCGGACGAGGCCGACGGCGGCGACGGTCGGCGTCGGCAGGATCGGCTTGCGCCCGGCGGCGTCGCTCGTCTCGTTGTAGAGGCTGACGTTACCGCTGACGATCGGGACGTCGAGCGCGCGGCACGCCTCGCCGAGCCCGTCGATCGCGCGGGAGATCTGGTCCATCGTCCCCGGATCCTCCGGGCTCGCGAAGTTGAGGCAGTCGGTGATGCCGATCGGCTCGGCGCCCGAGCAGACGAGGTTCCGGCACACCTCGGCGATCGCCATCTTCGCGCCGTCCTCTGCGGCGAGCTCGACGTAGCGCCCGTTGCAGTCCACGGCGAAGGCGAGGTGCTTCATCACGACGGCGCCGTCGCGCTCGCACGGGACGCGGACGACCGCGGCGTCGGAGCCCGGGCGGACGACGGTGCCGCCGCGGACGATGTGATCGTACTGCCGCCAGATCCAGGCGCGGGAGCCGACGTTCGGCGAGGCGAGCAGCGCGAGGAGATCGGCGCGGGGATCGGTCGTGTCGGGCACCGCGACGTCGGCGCGCGGGGGCGCGGCCTTCCTCGGGCGATCGTAGACGGGCGCGGCGTCGGTGAGCGACGCGACCGGGATGTCGGCGCAGACCCGCTTTTCCCCGCGCGGCGGCGCGCCGTCGAGCGGGTCGTAGCCCGGCGTGGCGGTGACGACCCAGCGCTTCGTGTCGGTGACGCGGCCGACGACGGCGCAGTCGAGGTCCCACTTCTTGCAGATCGCGAAGACCTCGTCCTCGCGGCCGCGCTTCGCGACGAGCAGCATGCGCTCCTGCGACTCGCTGAGGAGGATCTCGTACGGCGTCATCTTCCGTGCGCGCCGCGGGATCTTGTCGAGGTCGAGCTCGAGGCCGTTCTCGGCGCGACCCGCCATCTCGACGCTCGACGACGTGAGCCCGGCGGCGCCCATGTCCTGGATGCCCTCGAGCACGTCCGCGGCGAAGAGCTCGAGGCACGCCTCGATCAGCAGCTTTCCCATGAAGGGATCGCCGACCTGCATCGTCGAACGCACGCCTTTCTTGATCGAGCTCGCGGTCGCGAGCTCGCCCTTGCCTTCCTTGGCTTCACCGAACTCGTCCGACGCCATCGTGGCGCCGTGGATGCCGTCGCGCCCGGTCTTCGCGCCGATGTAGAGGATGGGGTTGCCGATGCCGGCGGCGCGTCCGTAGAAGATGCGGTCCGTCCGGGCGACGCCGCAGGTGAACGCGTTGACGAGGATGTTGCCGTCGTAGCTCGCGTCGAACTGGACCTCGCCGCCGACGGTGGGCACGCCGATCGAGTTGCCGTAGCCGCCGATGCCGGCGACCACGCCGCGGAGCAGCTCCGGCGTGCGCGGGTGATCGGGCCGGCCGAACCGGAGCGAGTTCAGCCCGGCGATCGGCCGCGCGCCCATCGTGAAGACGTCGCGGAGGATGCCGCCGACGCCCGTGGCCGCGCCCTGGTACGGCTCGATGAAGCTCGGGTGGTTGTGCGACTCCATCTTGAAGACGGCGGCGAAGCCGTCGCCGATGTCGACGACGCCCGCGTTCTCGCCCGGGCCCTGGATGACGCGCGGCCCCTTGGTCGGCAGGCGCTTCAGGTGGACGCGCGACGACTTGTAGCTGCAGTGCTCGCTCCACATGACGGAGAAGACGCCGAGCTCGGTGTACGTCGGCGCGCGGCCGAGCGCGCCCTCGATGCGGCCGTACTCCTCCGCCGTGACCTTGTGCTGCTTGATCACCTCCGGCGTGATCGGCAGGTCGCCCGGGAAGTTCGTGGAGTCGCCCGCCGAGGAGGGGCCTCGGCCCGCGTCGAGTTCCGTCGCCATGAGCGCCCTCTTAGCCGGTCCGATCCGGCGGGTCGAGGGGGCGCAGGCGCGCGCCGTCGCATCGCCGCCGGCGGGACGCGCCGCGCGGGCGCGAGCTCGCGGCTCGGGCGCCGCGCGAGGCGTCCCGGTGCGCACCGGGGCGCCCTCGCGCCGTCGCCGGGCGCGCTGGCTCGGCCGAGCCCCGCGGGCACCGCGCGCCCGGACGGGTCCGCTTCTTGTTGGTCGAGCTTCGACGTGCACGAGCTGTCGCTGATGGATGAGGTCGTCGCCGCGGTGACGCGTGAGCTCCGCGGAGCCCGCGTGCACCTCGTGCGGCTCGTGGTCGGGCTGCGGTCAGGGGCGTCGCCTCGCGCGCTGCGGTCGTGCTTCGAGGTCTGCGCCGCCGGCACGCCGCTGGCGGGCGCGGCGCTCGACATCGTCGAGACGGACGGCGACGAGCTCAGGCTCGAGGAAGTCGAGGTGAGTTGAATGTGCACGACGCGCGGCCCCGAAGGCGAGAGCGGACACGTCCTCGTGCGCGAGCGGAGCGATCATCACGACCACCGCGGGCGCGCGCTCGCGCCGCGCGAGGGCTGCGTGCGCGAGGTCCGGACGGTGCGCCTCGAGCGTGAGCTCTTCGCCGGCAACACCCAGGTCGCAGCCCGCACGCGACGCCTCCTCGCGGACATCGGGGTGACGATGGTGAACCTCATCGGCGCTCCCGGCGCCGGCAAGACGTCGCTCCTCGAGGCGACCGTGCCTCGCCTCCGCGCCGCCGGCGTCGCGTTCGCCGTCTTGCAGGGCGACCAGACGACGGACCTCGACGCGAAGCGCATCGGCCGCGCCGGCGGCCGCACGCTCCAGGTCAACACGGGCGCGGGCTGCCACCTCGACGCGGCGATGGTCGCCGACGGGCTGAGCGCCCTCGCGCCGGAGCCCGGGAGCGTCGTCTTCGTCGAGAACGTCGGCAACCTCGTCTGTCCTGCGCTGTACGACCTCGGCGAGCTCGCGCGGGTGGTCGTGATGAGCGTCACCGAGGGCGAGGACAAGCCGCTCAAGTACGCGCAGGCCTTCCGCGCCGCCGATCTCTTCGTCCTCACGAAGACCGACCTGCTCCCGCACGTCGAGCTCGACCAGGCTGCTTGCGTCGCGAACGCCCGCCGGGTCAATTCGCGCCTCCCCGTGCTGCCGCTCTCCGTCACGCGCACGCGCGCCGACGGGATCGACGCGTGGTGCGCCTGGGTCGAGCGGACGGCGCGCAGGCCGTGATCGAGCGCGACCGCGCGTGGAGGAGCGGGTCCACCTTCCGCGCGCCGGACGCCCGTGGTAACCGGGCCGCAATGCAGGCCGCCGTCGTCATCTTCCCCGGACTGAACGCGGACGCCGAGATGATCCGCACGCTCGAGCTCGTGGGCGCGAAGGTCACGACGGTCTGGCACACGGACGCGGCGCTCCCCGCCGGGACGGACCTCGTCGCCATCCCGGGAGGGTTCAGCTACGGCGACTACCTCCGCTGCGGGGCGATCGCGAAGGTCGGGCCGATCATGAGGGCGGTCGCGGACCACGCCGAGCGCGGGGGCTACGTCCTCGGCGTCTGCAACGGCTTCCAGATCCTCACCGAGTGCGGTCTGCTCCCGGGCGCGCTGACGCGCAACCTGCACCTCCGCTTCGAGTGCCGCGACGTCTTCGTGAAGGTGACCGCCGACGGTCCGTTCTCGCCGCCGTCCGGCGAGGTGCTCCGCCTGCCGATCGCCCACGGCGAGGGGCGCTACCAGGCGTCCGCCGAGGTGGTCGCGCGCCTCGACGGCGAGGGACGTGTGGCGCTCCGCTACTGCGACGAGCGCGGCGCGGTCGGCGAGGAGGCCAACCCGAACGGCTCGGTCGCCAACATCGCGGGCATCTACGGCGGTCCGAAGAAGAACGTGCTCGGCCTCATGCCTCACCCGGAGCGCATGAGCGAGGCCTGTCTCGGCGGGACGAACGGGCGCGACCTCTTCGACGCTGTCGTGCGCGCGCCCCGCGCCGCGAGCTGAGCGTTCTCGGCGGGCAGCGCGAGGCGCACCAGCGGTTCATCCCCGGCCGGCGGTCCGTCCCGGGCCAGCGGTTCATCCCCGGTCGGCGGTTCATCCCCGGCCAGTGGTCCACCCTGGGCCGGCGGTTCATCCCCGGTCGGCGGTTCATCCCCGGTCGGCGGTCCGTCCCTGGCCAGTGGTCCACCCTGGGCCGGCGGTCAGTCCTGGGCCGGCCCTCGCTCGCGCTCCTCGCGCCGCCGCTCTTCCTCGAGGACGCGCGGGTTGTACGTGGGCGACGGCGCGTTCGGGCGAGCCGGCGCGCGCGGCGTCGGCTTCGTGATCACCTCGCGGACGTCCTCGACGGCGCGCTTGATCGCCCGCAGGCTCGTCGATCCGGCGATGACGAACATGAGCTGGTACGTCCCGTGGCCGGTCGTCCCGACCTCGGGCGGGAGCTGGTAGGAGTTCACCGCGAGGCGCTGGCCCCAGCCGACGGAGACCTCCGCGCCGACGAGCAGCTCGCCGCCGGTGCCGTGCGAGCTGACGCCGATCGAGCCCGCCAGGCGATGCGTCTGGTGCGGGTAGTAGTTGAACAGGCTGCCGCCCTTGAGCGCGCCTTGCGGCACCGCGCTGAAGTCGGTGGACACGCCCGTGAGGACGCTCACGTGCGGTGACACGAAGACCTCGGCTCCGGCGGAGAAGTTGACGACGCCGCGGGCGCGCTCGGCGAGATCGAAGCGCGCCGGCCGATCGTCCACGACCCCGTCGACCGTCGTCACCTGGTGCCCCTCGAGCTCCGCGCTGTAGGAGTTGATGGGGAGCTGGTAGCTCGTGTCGAGCTCGGCGAGTCCCCACGAGCCCTCGACGCCGGTGCCGAGCGCGAGGCGGGGCGGTGAGCGCGACACGAACGAGCCCTGCGCCGAGACGAGCGACGCCTCGCTGCCGGCGCCGTCGAAGTAGGACTGCTGGTTCGCGCCGCCGACGCCGAAGACGTGCATCGACGGGCTCCGGAGCGACATGCCGACGGCCTGCTTGCCGAAGCGCAGCGTCGCGCCCACCGTGGCGTCGATCTGGAACGAGTCGCCGCGCGAGCCGCTGTAGAACATCGAGTTGATCGCGGAGGGCGCGGAGCCGTACGTGGTCGCCGTGGCCGCCAGCAAGCTGCGGTGGCTCGCGAGGCTCGCGTGGAGCGACGCGCCGATCGCGAGCGCGTTCGACACGTGCATCGCGTAGGTCGGCCCGGCCGCGAAGCGCGTGTAGCTCTGCGAGAGCGTCTGCGCCTGACGCGACACGCTCGCGCCTCGGGTCTCGCTGAAGCCCTCGGCGGCGAAATCGAACGACTGGCTCGAGATCGTCGCGAAGCAGAGGCCGAGGCGCGCCTCGCGCGTGCGCGGATCCTTCTGCGCCTTCGCGAGGAACTTCACGTCGCCCATCCGGAAGAAGATGCAGAGGCTCGACGGCAGGGCGTTGAACTCGAGGTCGGTCATCGTCGTGTCGCCGAGGTCGAGCGCGCCGAACCTCGCGCGATCGATCGGGCCGGGCCGATACCAGCGCGGCGCGTAGACGAACGACACCGTGTAGAAGTTGACCGAGAACGAGAGGCGCTCGTCGTCGACGAGCACGGCGGTGGCGGGGTTGAGGAACGCCGCGGCCGCGTCCCGCCCGTAGGTCAAGCCGGTCCCGCCGAGGAGCTGCGAGCGGCCGCCGACGGGGGCGCTGCGATAGTTCGACTGCGCCCGGGCGTCCTCGTGGGCGGTGGCCCCGGCGAGGGCGGTCGCGACGAGCAGCGCGACGCGGCGACGACGGCTCCGGTCGTGTGGGCGCGGCGCCATCGGCGGCGGTTCGGGCGACATCGGCCGCTTGCTACTAGCAGCCTTCGCGGCGCGTCGGGCCCAAACCGCCCTCTGGGGTCTCGCCGCGGCGCCGGCGCCTCGGCGCTTGACGCGCGCGCGCCGCGAGCGGCAATAGAGGCCAGCCTCGTGGGCACCTGCCTCCGTTCTCGGCCAGCGTGGACCTCCTCTACTTCATCCTCTTCATCAGCATCCTGATCTTCATCCACGAGTTCGGGCATTTCGCGTTCGCGAAGCTCTTCGGGGTGAAGGTGCTGACGTTCTCCATCGGCTTCGGGCCGAAGGTGCTGAAGGTCCGCGGCAAGGAGACCGAGTACTGCATCGGCATCCTGCCCTTCGGCGGCTTCGTGAAGATGCTCGAGGAGGGGAAGGCGGAGCAGCCGATCCTCCCTGAGGAGAAGCACCGCACGTTCGAGGCGCAGCCCCTGTGGAAGCGCGTCGTCATCGTCCTCGCCGGTCCGGCGATGAACCTCGTCTTCCCCGTCGCGCTCTACACGTCGGTGTACCTCGAGGACAAAGAGTTCCTCCCGCCGACGGTCGGCGCCGTCTTTCCGGGCAAGCCGGCCGACGGCAAGCTGTTCCCGGGCGACGTCATCACCGCGATCGACGGCGCCCCGGTCCAGAGCTTCCCCGAGGTGCAGAAGGCGTTCGCCAAGAGGGCGGGCGCGCCGCTGCTCGTCACGATCGATCGCGAGGGCAAGAGCGTCGACGTCACCGTCACGCCGAACGACGAGGTCGAGGTCGTCGAGCCGAGCGAGCTCGAGCTGTACGAGCACGTCGGGCGCGTCGGCATCGCGCCGACGTTCGCGGCGCCGGTCATCGGCATCCCGCGGACGGACTCGCCCGCGTGGCGCGCCGGGCTCCGCACGTTCGACCGGATCACCGCGGTGAACGGCCGTAAGGTCGACACGTTCGTCGACCTCCAGAAGGTGCTCTCGCAGAACCGCGGCGACAACGTCGTGCTCACGTACGTCCGCCCGGTGACCGTGCACGGCCTCGGGAGCCTCTGCGACTTCGCCGTCCTCGAGACCGGCATCGCCTCGCTCGCGCCGCGCCCCCGGCCGGAGGGCGCGGTCGTCCGCGAGGGCGATCCGGAGGGGCGCGCCAAGGACGTCTTCGACCGCACCGGCATCGAGGGCGTCGAGATGTACGTCGCGTTCGTCCCCGAGGGCTCGAGCGAATACAAGATGGGCCTGCGCGCGGGCGACCGCGTCACCCACCTCGACGGCGTCCCGCAGCGGATGTGGAAGGTCGAGCGCCGCGGCGGCCACGCCGTCGACGACACCACCATGGTCGGGATGCTCTTGCGCGAGCCGAACCGGATGCACGAGCTCGTGTGGACGCGCGACGGCGAGCGCATGAGCGGGACGTTCCAGCTCCGGAAGGAGCGGTGGGACGACGAGCTCGGTCAGCACTACGAGCGCTACGTCTTCCGGACCACGCACTGGCAGCCGCGCGCGCCGAGCAAGCTCGTCCCGAACCCGGACCCCGTCGTCTACGCGGTGCGCCGCGGCTTCGAGGAGACGATGAACGCCATCAAGTTCATCGTCGTCGGCTTCGTCCGCCTCGCGCAGGGCCGCGTGAGCCTCGCGACGGTCAGCGGTCCGATCACGCTCTACGACGTCGCGGGTGACGCGGGCGCCAAGGGCACGACGTACTTCGTCTGGGCGATGGCCGTGACGAGCGTGAACCTCGGCCTGCTCAACCTGCTGCCGATCCCGGTGCTCGACGGCGGCCACCTCCTCCTCTTCTTCATCGAGTGGGTTCGCCGGCGGCCCGTGAGCGTGCGGGCCCGCGCTCTCTCGAGCCTCTTCGGGATCAGCGTGCTCGCCGTGCTGATGCTCGTCGCCTTCAAGAACGACGTCTCGCGCAAGTGGCACTGGGACGCGATCGTCGTTCAAGTGCGCGAAATCGTGAACTGAGGGCGCCGGCGCGCGCCGAGCTCACGCGACGGCCGCGCATCGGTTGCGTCTCATTCGCTGAAAAATTGCGGTGTCGATGGCGCACCTACATGGGGTGTGGCATACGCCGGGCGGTCGTGTGCTTGCGCTTGCTCAAACGGCGCAAGACCGCGGTTCGACACCATGATCCGACCCCGCTTCGAGCACCTTCTCCTCGCCGTCCCCGCAGTCCTTTTCGCCATCGCCGCCGGCGGTTGTGCGGCGGGTGAGCCGCGCGCGCTCTTCGACACGGACGCCGGGACGACGACGACCGACGACTCGACCGAGCCCGTCCCGAGCATGGACGACAAGCCGAAGCCGAAGGATCCCGACGAGGCTTCCCTGCCCGAGGTCGACGCGATCACGCCGAGCCAGGCGACGGTCGGCTCCGTCGGCCCGTCGATCGTCGTCACCGGCAACAACTTCGTCCCGCGCACGATCGTCCAGCTCGACGGCGCGCCGCTCGCGACCTCCTTCGTCAGCGGGACGGAGCTCCGCGCGACCATCCCGTCGGGCAAGCTCGCGGCGGTCGGCACGCTCCGCGTGTCCGTCGGCACCGCGCCTCCCGGCGGCGGCGCCAGCAAGGAGCTCACGTTCGCGGTCGTGAACCCGGAGCCGCAGCTCACGACGCTCGCGCCGCTCTCCGTCCTCGCCGGCTCGCCCGCGACCCCGCTCGAGGTCACGGGGGGAGGCTTCGTCCCGGGCTCGAAGCTCGTGTTCGGGACGACGGATCTCGCCACCACCTTCACGAGCAGCTCGCAGCTCTCGGCGACGATCCCGCTCGGCCTCCTCACGACGTCGGGCAGCGTCCCCGTGACGATCGTGACGCCGGGACCCGGCGGCGGGACCTCGCCCTCGATCGCGTTCACGATCTCGAACCCGAGCGCCGCGGTGCAGAACATCAACCCGTCGGCGGCGTTCGTCGGCTCGGCGGCGTTCGAGATGACCGTGCACGGCGGGGGCTTCGTGAGCGGGAGCACCGTCCTCTTCAACGGCAGCCCGCTCCCGACGACCTACCAGGGCGCCACCTCGCTGAAGGCGCAGGTCCCGGCCTCGTCGCTCACGGCCGCGGGCGACTTCCCCATCGCCGTCCAGAACCCGCCGCCGGGCGGGGGCGTGAGCGCGCCGGTCGTGTTCAAGCTGCAGTACCCGGCGCCGTCGGCGTCTTCGCTCGCGCCGAGCACCGTGGCGGCGGGCTCCGGACCGACCGAGGTCGTGGTCACGGGCGTCGGCTTCTTCGTCACGACGCAGATCACGATCGACAACGCGCCTTCGGCCACGACCTTCATCGACAGCACGCACGTCAAGGCCACGCTGACCGCCGCGCAGCTCGCGAGCGCAGCGTCGCTCTCCGTGCGCGTCGTCAACCCCGCGCCGGGCGGCGGAATCTCGGCCGCGCTCCCGTTCACCGTCGCCAACGGCGTGCCGACGATCTCCTCGCTCGGGCCGTCGGCGGTCGTCGCCGGCGCGCCGGACACGGTCGTCACCGTCTACGGCAGCGGCTTCGTCGCCGCGAGCTCCGTGCGGAGCATGGGCCAGGCCGTCGCCTCGACCTACGTGAACGGCGGCCGTCTCACCGCGACGATCCCCGCGAACCACCTGCTCAACCCGGGCAGCGTCACCATCACGGTACAGAACCCCGCGCCTGGCGGCGGAACGAGCCAGGGCGCGAACCTCACGGTCGGCTGCGACACCACCGGCGTCGGCTTCGCGCTCGGCTCCGTCGGCACGACGACCACGCTGAACACCAACTTCAACGCGAGTGGCTTGATGTCGCGCTGGGCGACCGCGGGCTCGTGCACGACGGCGCCGCTCTACACCGACGTGCTCCAACCCGGCCGCTACGCGGTCGTCCAGAACACCGCGGGCGTCCCGGTGACGCTCTCGGCGTGGGCCGACTGCAGCGGGATCACCGGCGGCGACGCGTTCCTCACGTTCTACCGGCGGCCGACCGTGCCCGCGAACGACACCGAGCGCCTCGGCTGCGCGTTCGTGGTCGCGGAGGGGACCAACGGCGTCGGGGGCTACGCCAGCCCCGAGTCCGGCGGCAGCCCGTATTGCCCCGGCCTCACGAAGGCGAACGGCGGCGGCCTCCAGCTCGGGGTCTGCGAGAAGGCCGTCGTCCACATCCAGCCGTACGACTACACGAGCGCGACCTTCCAGGCGCCGCCGCGGATCCGGCTCCGGCCGGAGTGACGCTCCGCCGAGCGGCGCGTCCGATCGCGGGGCGCGCGCTTGCGGGGCGTCCGCTTGCGGGGCGCGCGCTTGCGGGGCGTCCGCTTGCGGGGCGTCCGCTTGCGGGGCGCGCGCTTGCGGGGCGTCCGCTTGCGGGGGCCGCGATTGCGGCGCGCCCGCGACGGTCCGGCTTCCGGCCGCGCCGGATCGCGTGCTAGGCGTGGTCGTCGATGCTCGTCCCGAGCGCACGCGGCGTCGCGGCCGCCGTCATCGCGCGTGTCGTCGCCGACAAGGCGTTCGCCGCCGCCGCGCTCGACGCGGAGCTCGACCGAGCCGTCCAGCTCGACGCGCGCGACCGGGCGCTCGCCACCGAGCTGGTCTACGGGACGCTCCGGCTCCTCGGCTGGCTCGAGGCGCGGATCGGCCGCCACGCGCGGCGCGGGATCGACAAGCTCGACCCGCTCGTGCGCGCCCACCTCGTCGTGGCCGCCTACCAGCTCTTCGTGCTCACGCGCGTGCCCGCGTTCGCCGCGGTGAGCGAGGCCGTGAGCGCGGTGCGCGGCGCGCGTGGTGCCCAGGTCGCGGGCTTCGCCAACGCGGTGCTCCGCAAGCTCGCGGCCGAGCCGAGGCCGACGGCGGAGGAGCTCGCGCGGGCCGCGTTCGAGTCGACCGATCCCTCGCTCCGCGCGGCGATCGTCCGGGCCATCGGCGACGACGCGGCGCGCGCGCTGCTCGGCGCGCACGAGGGCGCGCCGCCGCTCGGCCTCCGCATCGAGGACGCGGGCGCGCGCGCGGAGTGGCTCGCCCGCTTCGCCGAGGCGCGTCCTCACGCGACGTTCGAGGCCGGCCGCGTCTCGCCCCACGCCGTCCTCGCGCGCGGCGCCGGAAGGATCGTCGAGCTGCCGGGCTACGATGAGGGCGCGTGGACGCCCCAGGAAGAGGGCTCGCAGCTCATCGCGCTCGCGCTCGGCGCGCGCCCCGGTGAGGCCGTGCTCGACGCGTGCGCGGGGCGGGGCAACAAGACGGGCCTGCTCGCGCGTGCCGTCGGCGACGCCGGCTCGGTCGACGCCGCCGACGTGCACCCGAAGAAGCTCGAGCGGCTGACGCGTGAGCTCGAGCGTATCGGTCGCCGCCCGCGCGCCACCTTCGCCGTGGACTGGTCGCGGGGAACGGGCGACGCGGCGGCGCCGGACCCGCGCGGCTACGATCGCGTCCTCGTCGACGCGCCGTGCTCCGGGACCGGTACGCTCCGACGGCGCCCCGAGCTCGCGCTCCGTCGGGCCTCGGCCGACGTGGATGAGCTCGCGAAGCTCCAGCGCGCGATCCTCGCGCGCGCGGCCACGCTCGTCCGCCCCGGCGGCCGCGTGGTCTACGCCGTGTGCAGCGTGCTCCGCGAAGAGGCGGAGGACGTCCTCGCCGACGTCGCCGCCAGCGCCGGGCTCGAGCCGGCGCCGTTCGAGTCTCCCGCGGTCGCGGCCGTCGCGGGTGAGCGCACGACGCTCCGCCTCTTGCCGCACGAGCACGGGACCGACGGCTACTTCGTCGCGTCGCTCCGGCGACGCGCGTGAGGTTTCTCCGCAGGGAACACGGGAGAACGCCGCCAGCGATACGCGGTTTCGGGGCTTGACCGCGTTGCGGATCGGCCCACGCATAAGGTAGGTTGACCGCGATGATCGACGTACAGGTGCCTCAGCTCGGCGAGAGCGTGACGGAAGGAACGATCTCGAAGTGGCTCGTCAAGGAAGGCGACATGGTCGAAAAAGATCAGTCGATCGCCGAGATCGCCACGGACAAGGCGGACAGCGAGCTCCCGGCGCCGTCGCGTGGCCGCATCGTGAAGCTCCTCGCCAGCGAGGGTGACGTCGTCCCCGTCCGCACGGTCATCTGCCAGATCGACGAGACCGCCACCGGCGGCGCCAGCGCGAACGAGGCAGCGCCGCACGCGGCGTCGCCGAACATCGCGACGAAGGGCGCCGAGCCCGTGCCGCCGTCCGGCGAGACGCTCCCGGCGAAGCCGCTCGCCGCGCCGTCGACCCGTCGCGCGGCGCTCGAGCAGGGCGTCGATCTGCGCGACGTCCGCGGCTCCGGCGAGCACGGTCGCATCACGCGCGACGACGTCATGCGTGCGGTGAACGAGGCGCCTCCGCGCACCGAGCCGCCGCTCTCGCCGTCGCTTCGTGCTCAGCTCGCCGACGCGTCGCGTCCGGTCGTCTCGCGCGGCGGTGACGCGGCGCAGGTCCAGAAGCTGGTCAACCAGGGCGGCGGCTTCGTTCCGCCGGTGCCGGGCGTCGGCTTCGGCTCGTTCAAGCTCCCGGCGTACCGCGAGAAGCCCGGCGACAAGGTCGTCCCGTTCACGCGCCGCCGGCGCATCACGGCCGACCACATGGTCTACTCGAAGCTCGTCTCGCCTCACGTCGTGACGGTGGCCGAGTGCGATCTCTACGCGGCGTCGAAGCTCCGCGAGGCGAACAAGGATCGCTACAAGAAGGAAGGCATGAGCCTCACGATGCTCGCCTTCGTCACCGTCGCGGTGGCTCGGGCGCTCCGTGAGAACCCGACCATGAACGCGCGCGTGCTGGACGACGCGTACGTCGTTCACAAGGACATCAACATCGGCGTCGCGGTCGATTCGCCGGACGGTCTGGTCGTGCCGGTCGTGCGCCGCGCCGACGAGCTCGGCATCCGCGGCATCGTCCGCTCGATCGACGACGTCGCGTCGCGCGCGCGGAGCGGCAAGATCACGATCGACGATCTGTCTGGCGCGACCTTCAGCGTGTCGAACCCTGGCCTGAAGGGCAACCTGTTCGGCGGCGCGATCATCAACCAGCCGAACGTCGGGATCCTGCGCGTCGGCGAGATCAAGAAGCGCGTCGTCGTCGTCGAGGGGCCGAACAAGGAAGACCAGATGGCGATCCATCCGGTGATGTACATGGCGCTGAGCTACGACCATCGCGTCGTCGACGGCGTCGCGGCGAACAGCTTCCTCTGGCGCGTCCGCGAGATCCTCGAGAAGGCCGACTTCGAGGTCTGATCCCGCGCCCTCGCGGCGTCCCGCTCCGCGCGGCGTCCCGCTCCGCGCGGCGCCTGCACCGCGGTGCGTCCGCTCCGCGGTGCGTCCGCTCCGTGTGGTGTGCGCTCCGCGGTGCGTCCGCTCCGTGTGGTGTGCGCGCCGCGGTGCGTCCGCTCCGTGTGGTGTGCGCGCCGCGGTGCGTCCGCTCCGCGGTGCGTCCGCTCCGTGTGGTGTGCGCGCCGCGGTGCGTCGGGTCCGTGCGCTGTCCGCTCCGCGGTGCGTCTGATCCGCGCGCTGTCGCTCCGCGGTGCGTCGGCTCCGCGCGTGCTGTCCGCTCCGCGGTGCATCGGATCCGTGCGGGGCGTCCGCGCCCGGCATCTCCGTGAGGGAGGCGGGGACCCTGGCGGGCGGTGAGCGAGGTGGCTCATTTCGGCACAGCGCAGGGCTCGTCCGCGTGTACGATCGAGCTCTTCCGGATGGAACCGTGCTTGCTGCAACCGGCGAGCGAGAGCGCACCGATGTCCACGACGATGAGAAAGAGCCTCTACGCGCTGACCGTCCTCGTCGTGGCGTCCGGCGCCGCCGGTGCAGCCGTCCTCGGCTGCAGCGTCGAGTCGACCGGCCCGACCTTGAATCCGCAGCCGCTTCCTCCGGCGAACCCTCCGGACGAGAGCGACGGCGAGGAGGCTCGCGATCCCGACTCGCTCGGGAGCGGCACGGGCGGCGACGGAGCGCCGGACGCATCGGACGCCGGCGCGAGCGACGACGCCGGGTAGTGCCCGCGGAGCGTCGCCTCACGGGGCGCTCTCAGCGTCGGTCCCAGGCGGCGATCATCGCCAGGATGGCCACGCGGTTCGCAGGGACGTCGCCGAACGCGTCGTCGCCGTTCACGTAGCCGCTGTTGGTGCCGACGACGGCGTTGCGCTCGACGTCGAGCAGCGGGCCTCCCGAGTCGCCGGGGCAGAGGTTCTGCGTGTCGCCGAAGCCGGCCCAGAGGCCGAAGCTCCAGCGGTACTCTTTCTTCCGCTTCGTACCCGTTCCCGGGC
>JAHBWA010000073.1 GCA_019637195.1 Labilithrix sp.
GGAAGTCCTCGAAGTCGAGGTAGAAGAGATCGCCCGTCGTGAGCAGGTAGACCAGCGAGACGAAGATGTCCTTCGTGTGGAAGTAGTGGTTGTACGAGCCGGACACGTCGAGCAGCGTCCGGCGCCACGGCTCCTGCGTGAGGTAGAAGCCTGCCTTCTTCGGAACTCCTGCGAGCCCGGCAAGGACGAGCGGAAACTTCGCGAAGAACTCGAAGTCGATCATGAGATCGAACCTCTCGGCGCGGAGGTCGCGCGCGAGCGTGAGCACCGACGCGGCGAACGCGGCCGGCGTCGAGATGTCGACGAACCAGTTCTTGTCGGTCAGCCCGAGGATCTCGAGGATCTCCTTGTTCGAGCGGAACGAGACGAAGTGGATCTCGGCATCGGGGTACGCGTCGCGCAGCGCCTGGAGCGCGGGGCTCGCGACGATGATTGACCCCATCCCGAAGAACTTCGTGACGACGATCTTCTTGTAGTCGACCGTGTCCCGACGAAACGGCGCGCCGATGCGCTTGGCGGTAGCGAGGGCGGTGCAAGCCAGGTTGCCGACCTGGTTGTCGATCCACCGCATCAGCTTTACGTCGAACACGAGGTGACCTCTCCCTGAGCGTGCCCGATGGGCAAGAGCCGTTCCCGCGGAGATTAGTGCCACCCACGCCAGAGGCCGTCAAGCGAGGTCCGAAGTGTGGTCGCTGCAAGACACCACGCGCGCGACCCATGACTCCGCGATCATCCCCATGTTGCCCGCCGTACCCCGCCCCGCCCGCGTGGAGATTCGAGTAGTGTGCGGCACGGAAACGTCGCCGGCCGATCACTGCTCTCGCAGCCCACGGGTGCGCATGGCATTCAGCTCCCTCCTCTTCCTGACCGCGTTCTTGCCGGCGTACGTCGCCCTCTACTGGCTGTCGCCGCGCTTCATGAGGAACGCGACGCTCCTCGCGTTGAGCATCGCCTTCTACGCTTGGGGTGCGCCCTGGTTTCTACCCGTGCTCCTCGCGCTGGGAGTCGTCGACTATTACCTCGCGCTCGCGATCGACGCGCGGCGCGGCACGCGAGCGGCACGATGGATCGTCACCTTCGCGGTTGCCATGCACCTCTCGGTGCTGGCGTACTTCAAGTACTCGAACTTCTTCGTCGGGGAGGTCGACTCCCTGCTCATGAAGCTCGGCTTGGTGACAGCGAGCCCCTTCCATTGGACGCACGTCACACTCCCGATCGGCGTGTCGTTCCTCACGTTCGAGGAGATCAGCTACGTCGTCGACGTCTACCGTGGCGACGCGAAGCCTTCGAAGTCGATACCGCAGTACCTCCTCTTCTTGATGCTCTTTCCGCATTCCATCGCGGGCCCAATCTTTCGCTGGAAGGATCTCGAAGGACAGCTCCGGTCGCGGAACGAGAGCCTCGACGACGTCGTCGCGGGGCTCACTCGCTTCGTCTGGGGCCTCGCGAAGAAGATCCTGATCGCGGACGCGGCGGCGGTCACCGCGGACGCCGCGTTTTCTCACGGTCCAACTGAAATCTCCGTCGGCGTCGCGTGGCTCGGTGCTCTCGCGTACGCGATCCAGATTTTCTACGACTTCTCCGGATATTCGGACATGGCGCTCGGGCTCGGTCGCATCGCGGGTTTTCGTTTCAAGGAAAACTTCAACGATCCGTACAGCTCGGCAAGTATCACCGAGTTCTGGACGCGATGGCACATGTCGCTATCGAGCTGGCTACGCGATTATCTCTACATTCCGCTCGGTGGCAACCGGCACGGCGAACGTCGGACACGCATCAACGTCCTCCTCGTGTTCACGCTCTCGGGCCTGTGGCACGGCGCGAGCTGGACGTTCGTGTTGTGGGGGCTCTACCACGGCCTGTTGAACCTCTTCGAGCGGACCACGCTCGGGAGGCGCTGGCGCGACCTCACACCGCGATGGTTCGCGATTCCGTTCACGTTCGGTCTCGTCGTGATCGGCTGGGTATTCTTCCGAGCCCACGACGTCGAGCAAGCCGCCGCATTCCTAAAGGCGATGGCTGGCCTTGGATCGACGCCCGCGGCCGCAAAGCTGGTGCCGGCACTCCTGGCGCCGAACCGGAGCATTTTTTTCATCACACTCGGCGTCTTCTTCGTGATCGTCCGCGCAGCGTTCGGGCGACCACGTCAGGATGGCAAGTGGCGATGGGTCTACATCGGCACCGCGCCAGCGCTCCTCCTGCTCTCGCTGATTCAGATCGTGAACACGAAATTCGTGCCGCTCATCTATTTCAAGTTCTGACTATTTCATGGCTAGCACTACCGTCGGAGGTTGACGCGGGCGCGGGCGCGGGGCGCGCCGATGACGCGGCGTAGGCAACGTCGTTTGTCCGCCGGCGGCGCGAGGGTCGCGCGCGACGTGACGCTGCTCGCTTTCGGCGCCAGCTGTACAGCCGCTGGACGTCGATCCCTCACGCGCGGCGAACTCGTGAGTCGCGACGCCGCGAGCGCCGCCAGTGCGGCACGCGCCTCCTTCTCGGTCCAACGGCGGCGGGTGCGGTCCGACGGGATCGGCAACGGCTTCGACATGGCGGAGTCCTCCGTCCACATCCGTGCCATCGCGTGCGCCCCTGCCGCTACACGCCCCTCGTGAGCGGGTTACCCTTACAGCGGCGCAGGAACGAAGCGTGCTCGCGACGCAGGCGCCCTTCCCGGTCAGCGCCCTCACCCTCGTCACCCTCGCGTCACTTTTGACATTTTACACGATGTTAACTATCTAGTCATTTTAGACCTTGCCGTTACGTACGAGACAGAGTACGAGATTGGACGGCTGGTTCGGCGCAAAGAAGGGGGTGAGCACAGAGACGTCGGTGGCCGGGCAGGCTCGGGCCCGTTTGCCCACTCTTGCGCCAGCACAATTCAAGTAGACGTTCACGAGATGCGTCGCAGGCCACGCTCGGCTTCGACCTTATTCCATTCGCGAGCGCCAACAGACCACTTGTTAAGTTTTGGGCCGGAACGCTCTACAGCGGTGTAAGTTCATCGCTTCTGCTGCGTCGCGTACGGTTCTCGTCTGCAACGGCCTGATGTGCCACCTCGAGATCGTCGAACTCCTTCCGGTTGTGGTCATTTCCACTCCATGAGGATCGCACGATTTGGGTCCTCGGCGGGTGTGCAGCGT
This sequence comes from Labilithrix sp., assembly GCA_019637195.1. Lineage (GTDB taxonomy): Bacteria > Myxococcota_A > Polyangia > Polyangiales > Polyangiaceae > Labilithrix. The sequence goes on from JAHBWA010000073.1 coordinate 3,141, forward strand.
CTATCCGTACTCGGGCTCTCCATAGCCGAACTCCCGGCCTGCGCATCGGGAGGCGACTGCGTCGCATCAACGGCGTCACCAGCCGAAGCTCCACCGGATTCGCTGTCGCGAGAGCCCTCGACCACAAATTCGACCGACACCAACACCTTCGAGCGGCCGCGATAGCGACTCTCAGCAGGGCGTGGGCCGGGCACATCGCGCCGCAACGGCACCGAAGGCTTTGCCGCACCAATTCTAGTTCACCACGTTGCCCACACACCATATCCAAGGCAAGTCAATGAGCACATCATTCAAACACCGCCTCGCGATCACCACCCTGCCATGCCTCATTGGCATATCTTCATGCTCTGCACCAGACTCACCGGTCGAACCTGACACAAATCTAGAAAACACCACACAAACGCAGACTCAGCCACTCGTTCGACATCCTGGGGCAACACTGTGGACGTCGAACTCATACAATGTACCAATGTGTTGGCATGAGTTCATCGGAGTTCCCACTGGTGAGCAGGAAGCGCTGAAGCTTCTGGTGATCGAAGCCATACGACAAAGTTGGCATAGGTTCACACGGCTTAACGTTTCCTGGGTGGACTGCCCGACCTCAGGAACCGCGAAACACGTCCGCACCAAGTTCGTGTGGAACACGACGGGGTTTTTGGGCGGCTTGGCAGATCTGGGAATGGTTGCCCTTACATCCCCGGCTGATCGTGGCCCAGGGCTAGACCCTCCTGGATTTCGCATCAACGTGCCTTCCACCTGGAACGACACCGGGACCCGAGACGCGTTCAGGGCACTCTTGATGCATGAATTCGGTCACATACTCGGGTTTGATCATGAGTACCAACATCCACAGGGAAACCCGTCCGACCTATGCTATCAGCAAAGGGATTACGATGGCGGAATCGCCGTTGGTGGGCCGGATCCGGAGTCCGTAATGGGACTATGGTATTGCCCTGGTGCGCTGCAACGACTCAGTCTTGGGGACATCCAGGGCGCCCAGCAGATTTATGGAACGCCCCCCCTGCGCCAGGTCGCTCTCTGGCGCCAGAACAGTGGTCAAGTCGCAGCATGGCAGATGAATGAGGACAAGATCTTTGGGGAAGTCTACCCTGGAGCACCGGACTCAACATGGAAAATTGAAGCCGTCGGGGATTTCAACGGAAATGGCTCGTGGGATATCTTCTGGCGCAGAACGACTACCGGTGTGACATCGATCTGGTTTATGAACAACGGTGCTCTCGTGAACACTATTGCTCCTGGCTCTGTAGGTAGCGATTGGCAAATCGAGGGCGTCGGAGACTTCGACGGCGATGGTCGCTCCGACCTATTCTGGAGACACACGTCAGGCGTAACGGCCATTTGGTACGATGGCCAGAAGGTGCGCAGCCAGCACTATCCCGGAACAGTCGGATTCGATTGGAAGTTCGAAGGTGTAGGTGACTTTGATGGGGACGGTCGTTCCGATGTTTTCTGGCGACACAACACCGGCGTAACCGCCATCTGGTACAGCGGCGACAAGGTACGACCTCAGCACTACCCCGGTTCGGTCAGCGCAAGCTGGATTTTTGAGGGGGTCGGAAATTTCGATGGTGACAGCCGGTCGGACGTACTCTGGCGTCAGACGGGCTCGGGTGTAACCAGCATTTGGTATAGCGGTGACCAGATCCGGGCACCCGGATATCCAGGCGCGATTCCGTTCCAATGGACGGTGCTTGGAATCGGCGACTTCAATGCCGACAACAAGACCGATATCATGTGGCGGCTTGATTCGAGTGGGCAGACGGCGATCTGGTTCATGGATGGCTCTGGACGATCTAGATCCACCGGCTATCCGCGCGTTGTTAACTCTAGCTGGGAAATGCATGGATTGCTCCGACGTCCCTAGCTAGTTCCCGTCCGGGAACGCCGCAATTCGGCCCGATCGACTCTCGGCGGCGACGCGTGACGGCCAGACGAAACGCGAGCATCTACTCTCAAAGTGGCCAATGAGTGCACACTGCACTCATTGGCCACAAAATAGGCCGATCACGCCCTTGACGCACCTGGGCGTTACCTTGAAAGCGGGCGGCGAGGCTCTTCAGATCGCGATCGAGCGAGCGATGGCGATGCGAGCGACGGTGAGAAGGTTGTGCGCAACCGTCGAGCACCACGCATACGCACGGAAGTGAGGGAGCCCCTTCCACGTGCATCGCGAGAGGCCAAAGGTCGCTTCAGGAAGGAGATCGTGGCTTCGATTCCAGCACGGAATCGCTTCAGGATGCGACGGATCCTCGGGGTCGACGTCATCTCGTCGATGGGCACGCCCGCTGGCTTCGAGAAGCAGACCTCCGCGGTACCGGAGACCTTGAGCGATTCGTGGTTTGCCTTCGACGCGAAGGCTCCGTCGAACGCAGCACGTTCGGGGGCGACGCCGAAGAGCTTCGTGTGTCGCTCGGCGGATCGGACCGTGAGCGTAGAGTCCGCGGGGTTGCCCTTCTCGATGACGAGATCGAGCACGAGTCCGCTCCGGCCCGTCGAGATCGCCACCTTATGACCGAAGTACGTGTCCCGCCGATCCTTGCGAATGATGTCGGTGTGCGGCTCGAAGAGGCTGACCAGCAGCGGGCAGTAGTGTCACGGAGATGGATCGCTTTCCGAGGCGGACATGACCGGGAGCGGCGAGGAGATTGCGGAGTGTACGTTTCGCCTCCGCGGGCCGAGCGAGGAAGGGCGCGAGGTCACCGGCGAGGTCCGCCTCGGCGTTCGCGCAGGCGATGCGGACGGCGTCGAGCGCGGTCTTGTAGTTGGAGGCATGCTTGACGAGCTTGCCGGCGAGCTCGGTGTCGGCGAGGCGCGCCTTCTTCGGCGTGGAAGGCCGCACGGCCAAGAGCTGTCGTTGCTGCTCGACGGCCTCGGCCAGCTCCTTCTCGAGGCGAGCGCGGCGCGTATGATCGGGCGGAAGAGAAGCGAGCTCGCGCCGCGCCTCACCGTCGCGAGCACGAGCGAGGCGGAGGGCGCGGTCGAGACGACGACGAGCAGGATTGGGGACGATCGTGTCGGGCGGGTAGGCGACGACCTTTCGTCCATCGAGCTGGTTGATGCCCCACCGCTCGTTGCCATGCTTGAACGCGTTCTCCTGTGCCCAACGTCCGCGCATGACGCCGATGAGCCACGGCGCGTCCTCGCCGGAGACGGCGACGAGGTTGATCTGCCGCCCGTCTGGCATCCGCATGGCGATCCGGCGGACTCGTCCCCGCGCCTTGCCGAGATTCGTGCGGGCGTCGGAGTAGTGAACGGTCTCGTCGTCGAGCTTGAGCGTGTTCTGGAAGGCGGTCGCGGCGAGGAGGGAGAACGGCTTTCGCTCGTAGGTGACGAACTCGAACCCGTCCTCACGAAGGGGGGCCATCTGCTCGGGGAAGGCGCCCGCGCGGTCGAACGCGAGGAGGATCTTCGCGTCGGGTCCGAGCGCGTTGCGGAGCCTTTGAGCGAGAGGGATGAGCCAGGAGGTGAGCGCGTCGTGACTCGGTACGTCGATGCGGAGGACCGGTCGCCCGTCCTCATCACGGACGTAGTAGTCGGTGATGCCGGGGCGCACGCGCTTGTCCTGCATGCGCCAGCCGCGTCGGACCGTCTGCGCGCCGGTGTACGGACGCATGTGGTTGTCGACGTAGAACACGACGGGACGTTCCCCTGCCTTGATGCGCGCCGTCTCGATGTACTCGTGGCTCATGCCGAGGTGCAGACACACGGCGCCGAGCGAGTCGGCGAAGCGACCGAGTACGCGGCGTGTCCAGCTCGCCGATGGGGCGCGCTCGGCGCACAGGAGCACGCCCGCGCTCGCGTCGCGAGCCGACGAACCCCTTCGACGCAGCCTTCTCCGACCGAGAGCGCACACACCACGCTGTCCAGCGCGATCCGCAGCGTGTCTTCCTCAACCCGATCACCGCGATACTCATCGGCGCGCCGATGGAGACCGAGCCGCGCGACGGAGGCGAGCATCAGCCAGGTGCCGAGGTGCTGAACGAAGCGGCCAGCGAGCGGGAGCCGCGTGGCGATGCGCTCCGTGCCGTCGCCCTCCTCGGCCGACCCCTGGACGCCCGCCTCGACGGACGTGCTCGCCGATCCAGCCTCTCTGTTGGCGGCCTCGAGCGGCATCCGGAGCTGCGCATCCGCGGGCGTCGCGGTCTCCGCGACGCTCGCGGGCGAGTGCTCCACACGCCACGCGGCTCGGGCGTAGCTCACCGTGCGGAGGGAGAGCTGCCCGCGCAGCTTGCCGTGCACCGCGCTCGCCCCGAGACCCGCGGCGAACATGGCGTACATCCGCGCGCGGAGCTTCGGCGTGACCTTGCTATCGCTGCCTCCGTGCTTGCGCGCGACGACGGCGGCAAGCCCCTCGTCCTCATGCACCTTTCGGAGGACCCGAAGCGTCTCAGGTACCAGGTCGAACGCCGCGGCGAGCCTGCCCACGCGCGCGGCCTTGTCGGCCATCAGCCCGACCAAGAGCACGTTGCGATGGCCGTCGTCGCCCACGTGAAAGCTCCCGATCAGCGTGCCGCCGACGAAGACGTCGCGCTCGTCACCGCGGTGAACCACGCATCCGATCGAGGAGAACCAATGCTCGTTGGGGCGGACGGCGAACTCGGCCATGACGGGCAGGCCGATGGACGTAGCGCAACTCGTCATCGGCAGGTTGGACGTGCCGCTCGTGAGAAAATTCGCATCTTTCGTCTGCAGCCGCCGCCGGCCCCGACAGCCACATCGGCGTCTGCTGCGCCTTCCGCCGTCCCATCGCCATGGTCGGCAACCCTGTCCATCTCCGCGGTCGGCGTCGATCCCCCGCCGAGCCGCTTCTTCAACGGGCTGCTAGGTTATCTTCGAAGCTGATTCGATCCAAAATTCAGGCAATTCAATAGCCTCTCCATCTCCGAACTCAACCAAGTAGATCTTGGTGTGTACGGGTACCCCGAACTCAGCCGCTTGTTCCAATGTTTCGACGGACCGAATTCCCACGACTTCAGCGAGCGCGCCTGGACGCATTGACATCGGCGCACAAAATCGCACGCGCACCGTGTCGCCCCAAGTGCGCTCGGACCCATCGTTCATTTGATCGGCAGCCATGGTGTCCCGTCTGGATTCGTCACGCCGGGTACGTGTCCGTGCGGCCCGAGTGCCCGAGGATCCGAGTGTGTTGCTGGGTTATGTCCGCCATCGATTCGAAGCCCTGTCGGTCTTCCATTGGCGTCTACTGCCTGAATGAATCGACCATCGGGTGATCCTACTATACGGCCGCCGGGGGGGGTTGGGATCGCGTTCCCTTTGGGATCCACGTAGAAGGTGCCGCGAGGGCAGCTAACTGCAATACCGACCCCGATGTTAATCGCGTCCTGCGTCACAGGCAACGAGAGCACCTGGAAGAGCGCAGCAAAAGCTGCCGTACCGGTCCCTCCAGCTATGTCCCCGATCGCGTCGCCATAGTGTCCGGCACTCCATGCATCTCCCGCATGCAAGAAGAGTCCCGCACTCGCCTCGAAGAGGCCTCGAGACCAGCCGTCGAAGTGGTTTCTGAAGGCGCCGGGAGGCGCGTACGCATACCCCGTCGGATCGATGAGATTGACAGGGTCGTCGGCCGCGTACGCATAGAAGTTCAGCCCTCCGCCAAACCTCGACCCGTCCTTCGTCGTCCACCGTCCCGTCGTCGGGTCGTAGTCCCTCGCCCCGAACCGCACGAGGTTCGTGTCTCGATCCCACAGCCCGCCCGCGAAGCCGAAGGGCTGGAATCCGGGCGCCGTATCGTTCGTGACGACTCCCCACTCGTCGTAGTCGAGCCGCTGAGCCACCGCTCCAGTGCTGGCATCAACGACGAGCCTGGGGCTGCCGAGATGATCCGTGATGAAACGGTAGGCAACCCCGCCCTTGACCATGAAGTCGGGGGCATGGGCGCGCGTGCCGTACACGAATCGAGCAATCTCGGCGCCGGCGCCGTCCAGCTCGGCGACGATACGGCTCCCGCTGTAGATGAAGCCTTGCGTGAGCACGCCCGCGACCCTCTTGCCCACGCGGCGGGCACCACCGTCGATCACGTACTCGATGGGCGTGAGTGGGGCTGGCCGGCTGACGGTGCGGAGGCTTCCGTCAGCGTCGTAGTCGAACGTCGTTACGTCTCCGTCGTCGTCGCGCTTCCAGAGCTCGCCGTTCGGTCGGTACTCGAAGGTGACCGCTCCGTGGGTTAGCTGACGGTCTTGGCTGTCGTACGTCCCGTCGGTGCGGTTGCCGTTGGCGTCGTACTCGTACTCGCGTGTGGGCGAGCCCGCGCCGTTCTCGTAGACTTGCCATAGCCGACCAGCGGTGTCGTACTCGTAGCGCGTGGTCTCGGTCACGCTGTCGATCGTCTCTGTCTTGATGTGAATGCGCCCGGCGGCGTCGCGGTCGTAGCTTGCGCTGTAGCCGAGCAGCGACCCGGTAACGGTGTGGCTGGCGACCTCGCCGTAGGCGCTGTAGACGAAGGAGTCCACCACGCTACCGAGCGAGGTGCTCTTCAGCAGCCCGGTGTCGATCCCGCGCGTGAGCGACATTGCTCCTACGTCGGTCAACAGGTTGTCACGATCATAATGGTACGCGATGGCCCCCGTGCCATCGAGGTTCCACGACGAGATGCGAAAGAAGTTGTCGTAGGTGAAGTTCAGCGCATGGCTGAACGGCCCGGTGACCGCTTGCTGGACAAGCAGCGAGGCGTCGTAGCTGTTCGCGAGGGTGACAGCGTCGTTGGCGACGCCAGAGAGACGCCCCTGCGCATCGTAGCTGTACGAGGTGGTCGTTGCGTCCGTCACCTGGCGCAGGCGAGCGAGATCGTCGTATGCGTAGCCTGTTGGCGTGCCGGGTTGGCTCTTGTGGAGGAGCAGCCCGTCGGTGTCTCGACTGTAGGTCGTCGAAGCGCCCGGGCTCGGCGGCGCGTACGATGCAAGCAGGGTAGTCGGGCCCCACGAGAAGCCGTGCGCGGGCTTGCTCGGGGGCGCGATGGAGATGAGGTTGCCGGCGCCGTCGTAGTCGAGCTCCAGCGAGCGTCCCCCGGGCAGCCCGACGAGCTTCGGTCGGCCGTTCCCGTCATGCTGTGCGTACGAGACGCCAAGCCCGGCTGGTGCTGACGTGCTGAGCACCCACCCCGTGCTAGGACTGTACGTTGTGGAATAGATGCGAGAGCCGTGCGTGACCTGATCAACGCGCCCCCGCGTGTCGTACCGCAACTGCATCGGGTGCAACTCGACCGGGTCCACGCCGAGCGCTGCGATCTCGACCACCCGTTCGCGATCGTCGAGATACGCGCGACTGGAGCGGCCCTCCGCGGATGTCGAGGTCCAGTACGACGGTGAACCCGCCGTGAATACGCGCGAGGACACCGAGCTGGGGAGTCCGGCCCCCTCAAGCTGGGTGGTGATAGTCTGCCCCGTTACGCTGAAGGGCTCGCCGGCTGTCGCGAGGGTCGCCGTCCGGTTCTCGCGCCGCAGCATCGATCGAGTCCCGCTCTCGATTCGGAACTCCTTCGCGTAGCTCGCGCCTACACCCCAGCGAGGGTCAGCCGCGGTAGCCAAGACCTTTTCCGTCGAACCATCGGGGTACGTTCGTGCGAATCGCCCGTCTGCGTACCGATCCGTCACGGTAGTCAGCGTCGTCCCGAGCGTGAAAGTGCGCCGCTCGCGCACCGCGCTGTCGCCAAAGGCCCCGTCTGTCTGGACGCGATACCGCCGCAGGCGCCCCTCGGATGAGGTGACATCGACGCTCCAACCTCCCGGGCTGTCGCTCGCAGCGAGCCGGATGCCTGCGGACCCGGGGAGACCATTCACGTCACGAACGAGTCGGCCGTCCGAGGCGTACTCGAAGCGATGCGTACCTCCTTTCGGGTCGACCAGACGCGTCAGCAGGCCGGAAGATGAATGGGTCGCGAGCGTGACCTCACCATTCGGATTCGTGATGGTGTTGATGTATCCGTTCGTGTCCAGGCCAAGGACTGTCGTTTGGCCATGCGGTGCCGCGATCGTGATCTGCCCCGGAACGCGTGAGATCGTCGTGACGTTGCCGAGTCCGTCGGCGACGGACGTGAGTTGCTTGGTTGCCACATCATAGAAAAATGATTGAAGCACTACGCCATTGGTCGCAGATAGCGTACGGGTGTGTCTGCCGAGAATGTCAAATTCAAGGACGTGAGAGTCTGCGCGGCTCGGGATGCGGTAGACGCCAGAATTCGCGGAGTCTATGGGGTTGCGAAGTCGGCGCACTCGGGCGCCAGTCGTCTCTCCTATGAAGATATCGCCATTTTCACCATAGAGAAGCGCACGTGGGCCGGCGAATCGGGCCTGTAGCGCCGGGCCACCATCTCCGGAGTAGTCGTTTACGCCATACTCATGCGGGCCAGCGATCCGTAGGAGACTCCCGGAGGGGGCGCGGTGGACTATCTTGCTGCTGCAAGATAGCAAGATGGATTCGTCTGCGAGCGCGACCAACTGTCCGCCAAATGCGTGGGGGTGATCGCACCATGCGTTGTTGATTGAACTACCGAGAACGGTCGTCGAGATCCCGTTTGGCTCGATCCGGATAACAGAATCGACATGGCCCTGGACGAGCATGACGCCATCGTTGCGAAGTGAAAGCGCGACGGGAGCTGCGCTGTCGGTAGGTCCAAAATAGGTGGAGATGGTTCCTTCCGGGCCAATTCGTCGAATGCGGTTGTGCCCAAGGTCCACCACGAAGATCGTGCCGTCCGAGGCGACTGCCACACTGGTCGGATTACGGAGATCAGCAACTGTTGCCCGACCTCCGTCGCCACAGTTCGGCAGTGCAGGATGGATGCACTCCGTACTATTAGGAGGCGTCGCGCCGTTGCCAGCAATGTGCTCAAGTGTCGGCGTTGGGCCGAGCACGATACGCCAGACTTGATGGCGATTCTGTTCCGAAAATATGATGCTGCCATCGGGGGCCACGGCGAGATGGGTGGGCCCGATGGCTCGGTTCAACGCCGGCTGGCCGTCCTGCTTCGGGAGCGTGCCGGCGCCCGCAACAGTCGTGATGATGCCGTTCTTATCAACGAGACGCACTCGTCCATTGGGAGAGGTGGCGTGTCCATCTTGCGCGATATACAGGCTGCCGTCGATTCCGAGTGCCAAGTCGGAGATCTGGTTTATGTAGGCATTGGTCGCCGGTCCATTGTCGCCATAAGCTAGTGGCGCCCCACCGCCCGCGATGCTCTCGACGACGTAGTTTCCGAGTACGTCTACCTCGCCTTCGCGCTGACCGTCGCCGCGAAGGATCACCTTGTTCTCGGCGTCGTATACATGGTGAGCGTCTAGTAGCCAGCCGCCGAATCCGAGCCCCCGTGCGTCGGAGCTTTGAATGCGACGAGTGACTTCTCGCCACATGATGACCACTCGCGCGGCGCGAACGCCCGTGATGGGAGCGACGACGCCGGGGCCGCCAGGGCCGGCGCCGAATCCGCCGGAGCCCGTCAGCGTCACGCCAGGGTACTGGTAGCCGACGCGGATCCGAACGTCTGTGTATCCTTCAACGTGCCGGCCGTAGGCGTCGAGTCCGTCCCACGTCCAAGTAAATGTGGCATTCGGCGCCAGCGGAGCCGAACGCTGGTATTGAAATAGGCGACCCGCTGCATGGATCTCAATGTGTGCTCTAATGAGATTTTCTGGTGGGTTCTCGCCACTAATTTTGAAGTGGAGGCCTTTGCCCGAAAATCCAAGCATTCTATCGCTTTGATAGCGGAGCTTGAAGGGGGTTCCAACGACGGGAACCTCTTCGCCGAGAGTGCGGGACTCACACCCGATGATTGAACCGTTCTCCTCGTTGTTGCACGGGGTCCTTCTATCCGAAAGATTCAGGTCCGGAGGGGGCCCGTCGTTTGGGCCAGGACCGAAGCCCCAGTTTGCGTCCCAGGGAGAGAAATGAGGCAGAGTAATGCGCCAGATCTCTGCGCCTGCGCCGTATAGTGACGCGAGCGTCTGCAGCTCGGTCGCTGTGATGCCGAGTGCGTCGAGGTCGACACCCGTGTCCGCGATGCCGTCGCCCGTGATGTCGACGGTCGCAGTCCCGCCGCCTACGCTCAGCACCTTGAGGACCCGGCCCGACTTCTCGGCCATCCAGGCGCCCTTCTCGCGATCGTAGTAGCCTAGGGGGACGTGCTCGCCGACGGGGTAGTGCGTGAAGTTGTCGATATAGACGGATACGTCCTTGTTGAAGTGGACGTCCTCGACTCCGGCAGATGTCGCGGCGGGGATGCTCGCTTCGAACGCGTACGTGTAGCCGCTCGTTGGTGGCAGGATGCCGGGCATTCTCTGTCTGCCATTCGGCCCACGAGTATATTCGGTGAGCTGAACCGAGAGCGGTGTGCTTGGCGGAGGTGAGAAGTTCGATATGGTTGTGTTCTCTGGAAAGTAGATGATCGCCTGGCGCGCGTCGTCGGCATCTTCGCCTGCCGGCGTGACCTCACCGTGGACGACCTGAGGGGTCGGTGAGCCCGGGAGGAACTTCTCCGTTGGGTTAGTGTAGGCCGGCGTGAGCACGCTGTCCTCGACAAACGCGAAGCCATGCGGTGAGGTCTTGACGGTACGCTGCATGGTGAGCGCGCCAGATGCCTCGATGTTGACGGTGAACGTGCCTCCGCCGTTGACCGCGAGATCGAAGTGGCCATCACTGCGTGTGAGTGTTGAGCCGTACTCCGGATGGTTGACTATAGTGACCATCGCTCCAGGAGCGGCGACTGTGTGTGCTGACGCCGGTGAGGGGGACGTGAACACCCGCCCGCGGATGACCGCTGTTCGCTTGGGATCGATCGTCCCCGGAGAGACTCCGGTTTGAACCGGGTTCAATCCGGTGTAGAGAAATTCGGTCGACCGGTCGAAGCTCGTCGGGGTCGTCGGATCGAGCTGCGGTGCGTCAGCGTTCGATTGACAGGTCACGATCGGCTCGTTGACGATGCCACCCCGAGAGGGATCGCAGGAGTCTTCGGTACAGGCGTTTTGGTCGTCGACATCCGCTGCCGTGAGAGGTGTCCCGGGTGCGCACTCACCGGCGGAGCATGTCTCCTCACCGTTGCAGGGGTTACCGTCAGAACAAGAAGTGCCCGCCGGCGGAGGCGTTCCTGCGAGACAGACGCCCTCGCCGTCGCAGGTCTCGAGCCCGTTGCACGCGTTGCCGTCCGAGCAGATCGTGCCTTCGTCCGCTGGAGAGCAGACGAGCGGTCCTGTCGCCGGATCGCAGGAGTAGATCAGGCAGCGATTCGTGCCGCCGTCCATGAAGGGCGACACGCGCACGCGGATGCCGATCGACGGGGGCGGCGATGCCGGTACGTTCGATGTAACCTGCCACGTGAGACTGAAGGACGTGACGTGGAGCAGTGTGGAGGCCGAAGGTGTCCCAGGGAGCGCGGTCCCGACACGAATCGTGCGATCACGCTCGGCGATGAGCTCGAAACCGCCGCTGCCTTCCTCGGCAGTGAAGTTAACCTGTCCGGTCCCCTGGTAGTCGCCCGAGGCGCGCCACCAAAGAACCTCCGCAGTGCGAGGAAGATAGCCGATGACGGGATGTAGCGCGTCGATCGCGCTCTCTGTCACAGGATCATTCGAGGTCCCGTCCGCGTCGAGCATCGACGTTCGGCAGTGGCCTTCGCCGGTAATCGTCGCGCTTCGGTCTCGGTTCGAGAGATCGCGCCTCGTCCTCGAGCCGCCCGAGCAAGACAGACAAATGAGCACGAGACTGAGCAGCGCCAACGAGCGCAACCATGTCGGCAAAATGTGGCGCATCCGAGAGTGTCCTTGTTTGCGGTCGAGCGAGCTGCGAGCTTGCGATTGATTGATGAGTCAGCACGTGACTCGGACGACTGCACCGCAATGCAGGGTGTTACGGTGTTTCGGGTCCGACTTGTGGAGACGATGCCAATGCGGCCTACCTTGATGGCTGCATGGGCATCGGTGTAGGCGGTTGGTCCGGTGAGACCATCGATAGGTTCCTCCGCGTCGCCATTTTCCGCTCTGCCGGTGTTGTTCTCGCGCCCAGGACGACACGGGGAGTGATACGCGACGCCTGAGTTGTCGGGTCCCTTGACCAAACTGCATGGTTATGAACAAGTGGTCGTTTCCAGGTTGCGAGCGATTGCGATGGTGGGTGCCACGCTCTAGTTTGTGACCATGCCTGTCAAACCAAGCTGACCAAATGGAGGTGAGTACGCATACCCGATGCACGCAAACGTTGAACCGGTCTGGCCGATCTCAAGCCAATTGATCGTGTGGTACCCAGGAGAAAGGTACCCGTTATAAGCTGATCTCAAGTGCGCGTATGCACTCGGTCCGCCGTTGTCTAGCTCGACGATGTTGGCCGAATTTACTGTCGTGGAGTCAATGCCAATGCCAGAGGCCGCATAGTATCCGTTTTGGGAGCTAGTGCACATTCCGGCAGTGGTTATGGATATGCTTGTGCTGGGTCGGGTGATTTGGCCGAGCGAGCCCGCCACAATCGCAGCGCGCCCGTTATTTGAGTTACCCCCGACGGGCCGCCAAGAGTTTGTTCCTGAGAAACTCCAGGTGGTGTTGTGGTAGGCGTCAAAATGCCTGGCTACCTGATTGTATCTATTCCATACGAGCCGGCTACTGGGGGTGTCGACAAATGAGCTTCCCACAGTTCGAGCGACACCGACATACCGCCGGCTTGCATCTCCCGATTTTACCTGAATGCTGTCCTGCAAATTCAGTGCAGGGTAGGCTGGGGATGGCTCTGCGATCAGCTCCAGGCGAACGTCCTGCCCATCCCAGTACGCAAATACGTTATAGTATGTATTTGTTAAGTATGTTTCGTTGGAGGAGCTGACGGTTACGACTGCCGAGCGTGCGACCCACGCGTTGCCGTCGTATAGAGAAATCATGTTCGATGTGTACGGGACTAGATACAGCTGAGAGCTGCTGGCGCCAGAATGATGGACTGGGTCGTGCGGTGTTGTGGACAAACGAAAGCCATTGATTCCTGGGTCGACAGTGTTCGTGCCGCAGCAACCGCCGATAACTGGATTGGATATCTCGTCGACGGTTGGTGCGGCCTCAGACTCGGTCTCGTCGACTGGGTAACCGCAGCCCAGCTGCCAGGTGGCAAGCGATCCCGCCGTCAGGCATTGGGTGAGGAGTTGGCGGGCCCGACTTCGGCAGATTTTCATTGCGTTCTCCTTGAGCGAGAAATTAGGTGTCGGAAAGGCGTTTGCCCGAGAGGGTGTGGCTCCGAAACTGAGCGGTCATGCGGCGCGCCGGATGCGCGGTTTCGGCGGAGCGAGCGCGAGCGCCATGGCGGCGTCCCATCGGTCGGACAGGGAGAGCGCGCGGAGCTGGATGATGTGCTCTCCGGTGTCGATCTTCCGGCGGGCGCCGCTTCGGTTCATCCGCAGGTTCACGAGGCTCTTGCACGTCGCCTCCACGTTGCCGCTCCCGAGCGGCAGCCCCAGCTTGCGCGCACGGGCGTAGTCCATGCGCCCAGCGTTGTTCTCCAGGTAGGTGATGGCGTTGTGCACGGGCTCGTCTTCGCCGACCTTCGAACGCTCCGCGCCCGACGCGCGGAGCTCTCGGAGGATCTCGCTCCGCGCCGCGCCATCGCAGAGCAGCGACAGACGCAGGCGCGGACGCTTTGCGAGTACCTGCAAGACGTCGTCAGCGGGCCCTCCGCAGAGGCGCTCGGGATCGCCTCCCGGGATCGTGCCGTAGCGCAGGCCCCGGATGGCGTTGCCCTCCGTTTCGTGGAGGCACACCGTGCCGACGTAGCCCATGCGGAAGACGTGCGAGATCGGGTTCTTCGCCGCTCCCTTTCGCGGTCGTCCGGCCGGACGGGCCCGCGGCTCCTCCATCGGCACGGGGACGCGGTCGAGCGAGACGCTGATCGACCGCGCTTCGTCTGGAACATCTTCGTCGTCGATAAGGGCGCGCTCGATGGCGGGGGCCTGCTTCACATAGCGTTTCCCCGCGGCGTGCCCCTCCCGCTCGAACCTCGAGCGCGAGTACGACAGCGTCCGCATCTGCCGCGCCGTGGCTTCGGCCTCGCGCGAGATCCGCTGCTGAAGAAGATGGGCCATCTGCTTCGCCGTCCACGGCAGCCACCCATCGGCCACCACGCCGGCGCGCAACGACACCAAATCGATCGAGCTTGCGTCCTTCTTCCCCGCCTCGCGGTACAGCGTCCTCGTCACGGAGACGCTACCCGCGCGCGAATGATGGTCGCCCGGCGAGCGCAACACGCGACGGAAGCGGAGGCCGTCGATCGTGACCGCCGGCGCGTCGAGTCGAGCGCGCTCAGCGCGGGCTCATGCGCCGCGCTCTCGATCGCGGCGACGCGATCCATGAGCGCCGCCTCGAACGCGTCGTAGGCCGACGGACCGATGGCGGCGCTGCGCGCCACCTGCGCCTCCACCTGCTCCGCCAGCGCGGTCATCGCCGCTGCGAGCTTCGCCATCGTCGCGGGAACCTGCACCATCAACTTGTCGCCTACCCCTCCCGGCCTACAGCACGCCCACGCCTCCCGCAGGTCCGAACCGAACGCTCCGATGTCGATTCCGCTGTGGTGATCAACGTGCAGTCACGCTGAGATCCACACCCGCCCGAGAACGCGACGACGGGTATGAGGACGCAGCGCAGGGGGCGTCCGTTGTTCGTCGGCATGAGTGGCTCCGTTCCGGGATGAGGTGCGCGCGGCATGTGTCCACGCGTGTGGGACGCAGGAGTGAGGCTGCGTCGACCGCCCCCATCCCCCGCGTGCGACCTCGGCCGGTCAAGGCGAGATCGCTACACGGCGTCAATCTAGCGCCGCGAAACGACGAACTCAACATAAATGCCATCATAGGATTAATTCGTGGAAAATGGTGCCAGTGTGCCGAGGTGTTGGTGGTGATGCACCTACCGTGCTGCGGTTGTCGCTTTGTGTAGGGCGCGGCTCGTCGCGGCGCCCGAGCTCTCTTTGCGGCCCGCTGTTCACGGGAGGGCGCGTCGTGGCGGTCGCGACGGTCGCGACGTGACGTCTCTTGCCTCGGGATTTCGCGCCCGTTAACCTCGGCCACCGCGCGCAGGGGCTGCGCGCGGGCCGTCTCGGCGGAGGTGCTTACATGAGCGGGCATGCGACTAGGCTGGTTTCCGTTGCGTATATGGTCGTCCTGTCGAGCGCCGTCGTGGCGCTCGTCAACTGCGGCGGGGGCGAACGACCGGAGGTTGCGCAAGACCTCGCGCCGGATGCGAGCGCTGTGGACGGCGGTTCGGGAGACGACGCGCCGGCGACGGTCTCGATCTCGGGCTTCGACCCGACGGCAGGCATTCTCTTCGGTGATGAAGGACTCGTGAACTGTGGCTCGCAGGCCCCGGACAAGGTGCTCAAGCTCACCAACCCGACGGCCAGCGCCGTCAGCTTTACGGCGAAGCTGACGTCCGGCGCCGACCTCTACGCGTTGAGCTCCGAAGCAGGGGAGGTCTCGGCCAACGGCGAGGCCACGATCCAGATCGTCCCGAAGCCAATCCCGCAGACCTCCGACGTCACGCCCGACCTCTACGCCGGCACCGTCGAGGTGCAGATCGCCGACGGTCGACCGCCCACCATCATCCGTCTTCATCAGACGGCGCGCGGAGCCATCATCTCGACGACCCTCGCAGCGGGGACGTACGACTTCGGTGACGTCAAGGTCGCGACGACCGGGACGCACCAGTTCAGTATGACCAACGCGGGAAACGTCGAGGTCACCGCGAGCTTCGCGCTCGGCGCGCAGGACTTCAAGATCGCGGGCGCTCAGACGTCGACGGTTCCGCTGAAGCCCGCGCAGACGGCGTCGCAGTCGCTCACGCTCGCGCCGTCGGATACTGTGGCCTACACCGATACGTTAGCTGTGTCGTTCAACACGTCGGCTGTGCATTGCAAGCCTCCGCCGACGAACACGACCCTCAAGGGCAAGGGGGCGACGTCTGTGCTCGTGGCGCCGGGGACGCTAAATTTCGGGCAGATCAACTGCGGAGCGCAGGCGCTATCCCAGCTCGTCAAGATCACGTCTACCGCGGCCATGAGCTTTCGGGCGGTGCTCGTGAAGGGAGAGACCGATACGTCGCCGTTCACTCTGGAGAACGCAGCGAATGGTGACAGCGTCGTCCCGGGCACACCGGTGCCCATGACCGCGAACAGCACGTTCGATCTGCGAGTCGTACCGAAGACGGTCCCGAACGTCGCGAGCACCGCCGACAACGCCTTCGGCGACACACTCCGCATCGAGACGACGGCACCCGGCGATCAGCCACATGTGACGACCTTGAATCAGACCGCGCGGGGAGCCGTGTTCGTGATGGCGCCGATCGCGCTGGTCGTGCTCGATAAGCCAGTCGGACACAAGAAGTCGACGGCGTTCACCATCTCGAACACGGGGAACGTCTCCGCGCCGTACAATATCAGTGTCGCCCTCGATCCCGGGCAGTCGGCGCCCGCGGAGACGTTCTCGCTCAACCTCGACACCGGTACGTTGCTCCCCGGCGCCGCCAACGCGCGGGGAGGCTTGCTCGAGACGACCGTGCCACCAACCAGCCAGGTGACGGGCAAGGTGGACCTCAGGGCGGGCAACGGCGCCGTGATGTGCGCGGATCTGCCTCCGAAGATGAACGTGTCAATCGAGCTGCAGAACTGAGCGGCGTCGTCCAGCCGCTCCCACCCACCTTCTCCCTCAGTCTCCCTTCGCGGTGCGCTCGGCGAGGGCGACGAGCTCGGCGCGGTTTCGCACGCCGAGCTCGCGGAAGAGGGCGTGCATGTAGGTCTTTACGGTCGCCTCGGAGAGCGTCAGGCGCTCGCCGATCTCGCGGTTCGTCAGGCCGCGGCTCGCGAGCTGGACGAGCTGCACCGAGCGCGCCGTCAGACCGAACCGCTCGACCAGGCCTTGCGACAGGTCGCGTCGTGGGCCTTCCTCCTCCAAGGTGAGGAGCACGTGGCGCGTGCCCGCGAGCCGGGTCGCCCGGGCTCGAACGGTGTGCCGGCTACCCGCGAGCTTCACGCGCGCGCCCGGGCTCTCGTCCTTCTCTCGCGCGACGCCGTCGACGCACCGCTGGAGCTCGGAGGGGAGGGCGCCGTTCCGGAGGGCGAGCAGGCGCTCCGCGCGCTCCGTCGCGAAGACGACGGCGCCAGCGGTGCTCGCCACGACGAGACCAAGCCCGAGGCGCTCGCCGAGCGTCGCGAGCGCCTCGCGGAGCGCGCGCACCTCGAGCCCACCGTTTGCGTGCACCACCAACGCTCCTACTAGCGAGGGTCGTGCCTGACCGGCGCGAGCGAGCCACGTGGCTCGCAGCGCGTTGGCGGCGCGCGCCGGCGGCCCGCAGCGGCGCCGCCTCCGCGTCCGCTCTGCGTCACGGCAGCCGGAGGCGGGTCTCCGGGCGGCGCAACTTGAGCACGGGGGGCGCGAACTGAGCCGACCTGCGATCGCCCCGCATCGGGTACGCTGCGGCTATGGCTGCGGCCGTGTACAAAGTGCTCGTCCACGGGCGAACCGGGACCAGCG
Source organism: Labilithrix sp. (assembly GCA_019637195.1). Classification (GTDB taxonomy): domain Bacteria; phylum Myxococcota_A; class Polyangia; order Polyangiales; family Polyangiaceae; genus Labilithrix. The sequence continues at coordinate 20,656 of JAHBWA010000073.1, forward strand.
AGCACGTTCTGTCCGAGGGGACCGAGCTGGTCGTCGGGCGCGATCCCGAGTGCCGCGTGGCGCTCTCCGACGGGCGCGTCTCGCGCAGGCACGCGGTCGTTCGCCTGCGGGGGGGAGCGATCGAGCTCGAGGATCTGGGGAGCCGCAACGGGAGCCTCCTCGACGGCGAGAGGGTCGCGCCGAACGCCCCTGTCGTCCTTCGGCCCACGTCGGTCGTGCGCATCGGCGGCGCGGTGCTCGTCTTCGAGCGGGCGCCGGAGTCGCCCACCGGTCCGTGGACGTTCGATCGCGCGAGCTTCGAGCGCGCCGCCGCGAGCGCCCTCGCGCCGGCGTCTTCGGGGCGCGCGGCTCCGACCGGGCTCGTCGAGATCCGCTGGGAGCTCGGCGGCGGCTCGCGATCGACGACGACGCTCGGCGACGGCCGGCCGCCGGCGGGCCTCCAGCAGGTCCTCGCGCGGATCGCCCGCTCGCGCGGCGTCATCGGCGCGCTCGACGGCGGGCGCATCCTCGTGCTCCTGCCCGACACGCTGCGCGAGAAGGTCGACGAGAGCGCGGCGCTCGTGCAGCGCATCTGCGATACGCACGGCATGGCCGCGCGCGTCTCGGTGGCCTTTTGTGAGAGCGCGCGCACGCTCGACGCGCTCCTCGCCGAGCTCGGGCGCGGCGAGTCGGCCGAGCGGCGCGCCGTCGTCCCGCCGGTCGTCTTCCAAGGCGGGCTCCGCTCCGTCGACGCGTTGCTCGCGAAGCTCGACGCGAGCGAGGCCCCGGTCCTCATCGTCGGTGAGACGGGGGTGGGCAAGGACGTCCTCGCGCGCACCCTCCACGCGCGCTCGCGGCGCGCGAGCCGCCCGTTCGTCGCGCTCAACTGCGCGGCCTTCACCGAGGCGCTGTTCGAGAGCGAGCTCTTCGGGCACGAGCGCGGCGCGTTCACCGGCGCCGCGCAGGCGAAGGCGGGCCTCCTCGAGTCGGCGGCCGGAGGCACGGTCTTCCTCGACGAGATCGGCGAGATGCCGCTCGGCATGCAGGCGAAGCTCCTCCGGGTCGTCGAGAACCGCGAGGTCTTGCGCGTCGGCGCGCTCTCGCCGCGCCAGATCGATGTGCGCTTCCTCTTCGCGACCAACCGCGACCTGCGGCGCGAGATCGAGCTGAAGACGTTCCGGAGCGATCTCTTCTTCCGCATCGGGAGCATCTCCCTCGCGATCCCGCCGCTGCGCGAGCGCCTCGACGACATCGCGCCGCTCATGATGCACTTCGTCGAGACCGCCTCGAGGCGCATCGGTCGCCCGGTCCCGCGCGTCCTGCCGGAGACCGTGCGCTTCCTCGAGGGGCACGCCTGGCCCGGCAACGTGCGCGAGCTGAAGAACGTGATGGAGCTCGCCGTCCTCGTCCAGGACGGCGACGAGATCCGGCCGGCCGACATCCACATCGAGCGCTACATGGCCGCCGAGGCGTCGCCGTCGTCGGGCGCGGCCTCCGCGCGCGATCCTGAGAGCGTCACCTCCGAGCCGAAGTCCGCGTCCGCGCCGAGGAGCGCGTCCGAGCCGAAGACCGAGAAGGAGCGCATCGTCGACGCCCTCGAGCGATCGGCCTGGAACCAGAGCACGGCGGCGAAGCTCCTCGGCATGCCGCGGCGCACGCTCGTGAAGCGCCTCGCGCAGTACGAGCTGCCGCGGCCTCGCAAGCGGTTGCCCTGAGCCGGCTCGCCCGGTGCATGCACCGGGCGGCTCGGACGAGAGTCCACGAACCATGCGCACCAGCTCTCGCAGCCCGACGTCTTCGCCGCCCCAAGCCCTCGCCGCGCGCGTCTCGCTCCGGACGACCGTCCGCGCCACGAACGTCCCGGTCGCCGAGGGCGGGCGGTCGATCGTCCGCGTCTTCCGCGCCGCGCGCTTCCTCCTCCCGACCGCCGGTGACGTGCAGATCGTCACTGGCGGCGCATCGAGCGCGCGCGCCATCCGCGCCGCGCGCTCGGTCCGCGTCGCGGCCGTGCTCGCGGCGCTCTCCGCGGCGTCGTGCTCGACCGAGCGCGGCGAGGAGCCGGTCGGGCGCACGAGCGCCGCCATCCTCGAAGGCCGGCCCTCCGGCGCGGACGAGGACGCCGCCGTCTACATCGAGACGCTCGGCGAGGGCAGCCCGCTCCGCTGCAGCGGCTACCTCGTGGCACCAGGGCTCGTGGTGACGGCGCGTCACTGCCTCCTGAAGAGGCGCAGCATCGACGTTCGCTGCAAGCCCGACGGCAGCTCGGCGGATCTCGGCGACGACGCCGATCTCCGCACCGAGCCGCCCGAGCAGGTGAGCGTCTACATCGGCGCGCGGAAGGGGACGCAGCGGCGCGTCGCGGCGCGCGAGATTCTCACGCGCCGGGAGGTCACCGTCTGCCGGTCCGACGTCGCGTTCATCGTCCTCGCCGAGCCCGGGCTCGACGTGCGCACGCCTCTCCGGCGCGAGCCCGTGCGCATCGGAGAGACGATGCGCGTCTCGGGCTGGGGCTACACGAGCGACGCCCGCGATCGGCTCCCGGAGGAGCGCTCCACGCTCGACGCGCTCGCGATCACCGAGATCGGACCCGGCCGCATTCCCGTCGGCACCTTCGCGACCGCGGGAAACTCGCTCTGCCTGGGCGACAGCGGCGCGGTCGCCCTCATCGACGGCGCCGCCGCCGGCATCTACTCGCGGATCGACGGTCAGCCGGTGGTCTGCTCGCTAGCGTTCACGCGCAACGTCTTCACGGCGCTCGCTCCGCACGAGGAGCTCGTACGCCGCGCCTACGCCGCCATCGGCGAGGAGCCCTGGTACGTGGGCGAGAGGCCGCCTTGGCTCGCCGCGGACGGCGCTCCGTGTACGCGCGACGACGAGTGCCGCTCGGCGGTGTGCGACGTCGCCGCCGCGACGTGCGCCTCGGTGTGCGGTGATGCGGGCGTCGCGTGCCCCGCTGGCCAGCGCTGCAGCGCCGACGCGTGCGTTGACGCGGACGACGCTGCGCCGCCGCCGCCCGCAGACGCGGGCTGCGCGCTCACGTCGGCGCGCCGGGGGGGCGAGTCGCCGACAGTCGTCGCGTTGGCGCTCGCCGTCGTCGCGTTGGCGCGGCGGCGGGGCGCGAGCGCGCGCCGCGACTGAGCGAGCGGAGTGCGCTCGCGGGGCCGGCGTGAGCGGGCGTCCGGTGCAAGCGAGCCGAGTGCGCGCGCGGGGCCGGCGTGTAAGCGCCGGCATGGCGAGCGCCCGGATAAATAGGCGCCGCTCCGGAGCAGGCCGCATGAGCAGGCGCCGCCGCAAGCGCCCGCAGGCGCCGCTCCGGAGCAAGTGCTTGCTCATTGGAAGGCGCTGCGCCGGAGCAAGCGCCTGCGTGAGCGCCCGCATCAGCAGGCGCTGCGGAGCAAGCGCCCGCGTGCGCTGGCGCTATCGAAGCTCGGCGGGGAGAACGGTGAAGCCGGTGTCGTCGCGCGAGACCTCGATCACGTACGAGGCGCCGCCACCGGTGAACTCCTTGTATCCGCCGGCGATCATGTGGAAGAGGCCGGTGGCGGTCCCCTGACCACCGACGCGGCTCCTCAGCTCGGCGAGCAGGTTCGCCGGGATCGTGCCCTTACCTGCGGCGATGGGGAAGCTGCAGTGTAGGCTGCCGAGCCGCGGCGCCTCCTCCGCATCGACGTCTTGGAGCGCGAGGATGATCCGGTGGTCCGCGTGCGGATTCGCCGGAGGCGTCCAGGTGACTTCGAACGCGTCGCTGGTCGTGAGGACGATCTCGGGGTTGTCGAGGTCCACCGCGGGCTTGGTGAAGGCGATCGCTCCCGCGGCGGGTGACGGGAGCGGCTGCGCCGGCATGGGCGGGAACGCGAGCGAGCCCGATCCCTCGATCTGCACGACGAGCGTCTCGGTCGGCGGGAAGACGCCTCCGAAGTCGGGCGGGGGGTCTGGCTGGTAGACGTACAGCGGATCGGTGGGGTCCAGGGGATCGACGACGATCGCCTGCTCGGGTCCACCGTCGGCGCCGACGATCGCGCCGCCGATGGTCAAACTGCCCGCGGCCGAGAGGGGCTTCGTTGCCGACCGGATGTGCGCGACGCACTCGGGCGCGTTCGACGCGCGAAGGACCGTGTCGTCCTCGCGGAACTGCGCGACGATGTACGTGTCCCGGATCTGCAGGTAGCCGGTAGAGCCCAGCGCCGACGTGAAGGTCGGTCCGGCGTCGTCCTGTGCGGCGTCCGGGGCGGCTCCGTCGGCAGCATCCGGCGCGCCGGCGTCCGTGTCACCGGGAGAAGTGTCGGGCCCTGCGTCGAGAGACGTCCCGTCGTCGGGCGTGGTGGTGTCCGAGTCGCTGCAGGCCACGAGCACAGCCGCGGCGGTCGCCAAGCTGGCCACGCACGCGGCCATCGACAAGAGTCGTCGTCGACACATCATCGTTCGCATTCTCCCTATTTGCGCGTTGTCAGAAGCCGATAAAGCACTTGCCCGCGATGTCCGGCGCCTCGGTCAAGCCGCCCGACTGCCGATCGAAACGGAGGACGTCGTAGACGGGCGCGAACGACGGCGGCTGCGTATCCGCGATGCCGTAGCAGTAGACGCCGCCGACGCTGTTCCAGGTGCCGAACCGCTTGTCGATGTCCGGCGGCCCGAGCGCGCCCTCGTACGTGGTCTCCCCGGCTGTGATGAGCCGGAAGGCGTTGGCGATGGCGTCGAGAGGGCCGGGATGAATCGACGGTCCGGAGAGCAAGTTCCGGACTCCGTCGCCGATGTTCCGGCCCGTGGCGCGCGCGCCGGGCTCGGACGCGGCGAGGCCGTAAGCGATCCAGTACACGGCGTCGTAGAAGTTCTCGGCCGCCGCGTACTCCGCTTGGGGGACATTCGGGAAGCGAACCTGCATCCGCTCGAGCCACGCCACGCGCTGGGTGTCGTCCGCGGCGCCGGCGTACTGGACCCCCATGAAGCGCTTTCGCTTCTCGGCGCGAGGCTCGTTCACGTTCGTGTTGATGTAGCTTTCGAGCACGGCGCGCGCGTTTCGGGGGGCGAGGAGCCAGTGGGGCAGAGGCGCGCCAGCGTCCGACAGCCCCGTCTCGACCTCCCTCACGACGTCGATGATCTCGTCCGCGGTGATCGCGAGGACCACGTCGGGCCGGAAGTCGATCAGGCTCGCTCGGATCTCCGCGTAGTTCGGGGATCCGTTCTGCTCGATGGCGGGTAACGGGATGCGCCTGAAGTTGCCGTCGTTGTCCGCGGCCGACTTTCCGTTGAAGGCGATCGCCTTCTCGAGCAGGCGCTTCCCCGAGCCTTCGACGGTGCGGTCCTGCGGGCCGAGCCGAACGACTGTCGAGATCGCGCTCTCGATCGACGCGTTGGTGTCGAGGAGGGCGACCTTGAGCGGCCCGTCGGCCAGGCCGTTCGGGCGCAGCTTGCTCTCCACGCGCGCGAGCAGCGGACGGTAGGCGAGGGCGACGTCCTCTGGCGTGCCGAGGAGGTTCCAGACGAGCTGCTCGACGGGCTGAAACTTCAGCGTCTCGGCCGTCACGTTCGGATTGATGGTGAAGACCCCGGCCGGCACCGTGATCTCCGTCGCGAACCGGGTCATGTCCCCCGCGCTGAAGTTGGCGATGATCGCCTGGAGCTCGAGATCCTGGACGACGTGCTTGACGCTCCGCTCCACGACCTCGGGCTCGCTCGCGCAGAGGAGCATTGCGACGTCGCGACGCGTCTGGCCGGGAATGCCGCCGGCTTCCGCGAGCTCGGTGAGGGCCAGGTCGTAGGCGTACACGAAGCGGTTACGAAGCTGGTTCGCGACCTCGAAGGGAATGAACGAGGCCGTGACGACGACGTTGTCACGCGCGAGCACCTCGTTCGACGGCAGCACTTGCGGTAAGCACAGATCCTGGTCGACGGTGACGCACCTCCCGGCGACGCAGAGCGCAGGGGCGTTTCCGGCTTTCGCGATGCACTCCGCGTTCGCCGTGCACTCCGGCGCAGCGTCGGAGTCGTCGCCGGCGTCTCCGCTCGAGTCCGCCCCACTGGCGCGGACGCGCAGATCGTCGAGCCCCAGCAAGGGACCGCACGCGAAGAGACCGAGGACGCCGAGCGTGAGCGCGTGACGCGCGAGCGTGCTCACCAGTGCCCGCCGATCCCGAAGGTCCCGCCGCCCGGGCGGAGGGCGGCGCTCGCGACGACGGTGACGCGCGGAGGCGCGAAGAGGACGAGCGAGAGGCCCCCGGCGAGCAGCACGCCGCCGGCGATGAAGCCGATGGTCGACATGCGCGCCGCCGATCGCGCGTCGGAGAGATGCGGCTCGTCGCACTCGCCGTTGACGTCGCAGTTGGCGTCGCCCTTCTTCATGAGCGCCGAGATCCCGAAGACGGCGCCGACTCCGAGGCCGATCACGCCTGCGCCCGCCGCGCCGTAGCCGACGTACTGCAGCGTGCTCGTCGAGGTCTTGGGCCCGAGATCCGACCCGGGCGCGGTCGCGCCGGTCGCTGGAGAGAGCGCGGCGAGCTCCTCGGCCGGAGCGTCGAACACCGCCGCGACGCTCTGCGCCTTCTCTCCCTCGCGCACGAGCACGTGCCGCTCGACCTTGGCGCCATCGGGGCCGACGAAGACGAACGACTGCTCCCCAGGCTCCATCTCGATCGCGCGACCGTCGAGGCGAGCCGCGAGCTCCTCACCGCCCGGCGTGGTCACGCGGACGTCGATGAGATCGCGCTTCGCCGTGTTGCGCGCGGAGAAGACGACGGTCGGAATGCGGGCGTCCACCTCCGGGAGCCACCGCGAGCAGTCGGAGACCATCCAGTCCTTGCAGCCCGAACGTAGGCAGGTGTGGAGCTGCTCTCGGGCCTGCATCAGCCTGGCGGGCTGCCCGGAAGACGACTTCATCATGACCTGCGCATGCTCGTAGGAGCTCGTGCACATGTCGGCGTCCTGCTCCGCCGCCGTCGCAGGTGACGCCGAGTCGTCTCCGGGCTGGGCGAGCGTCGCGCGCGTGACGAAGAGGAGCGACGAGGCGATGAGCGCAATCGCGGGTGTCTTGCTCAAGGAGGTCTCGTGGTCCGCGCGGCCGACGCTACGCGCATCGAGCTCGTCGAGTGAGGGCAGATCTGCGGAGGTGAGCGTCCAATCTACCGGGCCCCGCTCGCCCGCGTCCGAAGAAAGAACGCGGGCGAGGGCGCCCCGACGAGGGTGACGGTCGCCGTGGTCAGATGCAGCGGCGGAGCGTGCCCGAGGCCTGAATGACCTTGGTGGTGAGCGTGCCTTCGCTGAGCGTCGTCGGGGAGCACGGGGTGCCGGCTGCCGGCGGGTTTGCGCCGCCGGTGTTGTACGCGGTCGGCCACTTCAGCACCTTCGTCTCCTCGTTGCTGTTCACGAACACGGCGGCCGCCGTCGCGCCGGTCGAAGTGCCGAGCCTCTCCTTCGTCGTCGCCGGCTCGGGGTCCATCGTCAGCATCTTCGCGCGGTGGGCGAAGAAGGGGCCGACGTCGCAGTATTGCTGGACGGTCGTGGCGCAGGTCGTGAGATCGATCTCGGGGACGGTCAGCTCGTAGTGGATGCCCATGAGCTTCTTGGACCCGCACTGGATCTCGAGCGGCAGTGAGGTGTTCACCGTCACTTCGCCGCTGGCGAGTCGGTTTCGCAGGTCGATGATGCACGCCAGCTTGGTGCACGGCGAGATCGCGTGCGTGATGTTGTCCCCGCCGAGGACGAACGAGGCGAGCTCCGACGCCGTCCGCTGCTGCGCTGCGGGGTTCTTTCCGCACGAGGCGGACGGTCGGGAGCGGTCCGCGACGAGATCCGTGTCCACGTCGACGTTCACGTCGTCCTTGGCGGTGGCGTCACCGGAGTCGTCGACGGCGCAGCCGCCGAGCAGAGCGATGGTGCCGAGGGTCGCGAGCGTGACGACGAGACGACGGAGGTGGGGCATGAGGTGGGGGTCCTTCCGGGAGAGAGGATGGGTGTTGCCCGATGCTGCAGCAACCGCTGTGCCGTCGTCGCAGATACTCTCGAATTCACGGAAAACGGGAGTCTCATTGGCAAACGAACAGCGAGATGCGTTTGAGACTAACAGCAGAAATGGCGGTGGAGGACCAACGAAAGTTGAACAATCCGCGGGAGACGGCGGCGGACCCGCCGCTCGAGGACGGCCGGTAGGGCGCCGCTGTCGTCGCGCCGCCGTGCTCAACTTGCGCCCTTCGGGCGGCGCAACACGCGCCCGTAGAGCACGGAGCCCGGCGCGGCTGGCGCCGTCGAGCGCGCAGCGGACTGCGCCGCCGAACGCGGAGGAGCCGCGCCATCGAACGCGCCTGCCCGCGTCCCGCTCGCGCGCGACAAACATCAACTTTCGTTGATCGGTTATGCGCCCCTTGCCCGTATGCTCCCCGATCCATGTCTTCCCCGTCGTCCAGCGACCTCCCTATTCCGATTGGGCAGGTGATCGGCGGGCGCTACGCGGTCTCCGGCGTGCTCGGGCGCGGCGGCATGGGCGTGGTGCTCGCGGGGCGGCACCTGGAGCTCGGCGAGCGCGTCGCCATCAAGTTCCTGCACAGGGAGCACGCGGGGCACGCCGACCGCTTCTTCCGTGAGGCGCGCGCGGCGGCGCGCATCCGGAGCGAGCACGTCGTGCGCATCTTCGACGTCGGGCGCCTCGAGACGGGCGAGCCGTACATCGTCATGGAGCACCTCGACGGTGAGGACGTCGCGGCGCGCCTCGAGCGGCTCGGCCGGCTCGAGCCCGTACAGGTCGCCGACATCCTGCTCGACGCCTGCCAGGCGCTCGCGGAGGCGCACGCGGCCGGTATCGTCCATCGCGACCTGAAGCCCGCGAACATCTTCCTCGCGCGCGGCCCGGGCGGCGACGACCTCGTCAAGCTGCTCGACTTCGGCGTGGCGAAGGTGCCCGACGGCGGCGCCGTGACGAGGACGGCGACGCTGCTCGGCTCGCCTGTCTACATGTCTCCCGAGCAGCTCATGGCGTCGCGCGACGTCGATGCGCGCTCGGACATCTGGAGCCTCGGCGTCATTCTCTTCGAGCTGCTCACGGGCAGCCTCCCGTTCGAGGGCGACTCGATCGTCCACCTCGGGATCCTCATCCGCGAGAAGCCCACGCCGCGCGCGCGCGATTCGCGCCCGGAGCTCGACGAGGCGATCGACGAGGTGATCGCGCGCTGCCTCGCGAAGGAGCGCACCGCCCGCTACGCCGACGTCGCCGAGTTCGCGGCCGCGATCGCCCCGTTCGCTTCGCCCGATCTCGCCCACGGCGTGTCGCGCATCCGCCGGGTCCTCGGCGAGGGGCGCCGCCAGGCGAACGCCGCGCTCGCGTCGACCATTCCGCCCGCGTCCGACGAGCCCCTCTCCGGAGAGTCGCTCGTCGCGACCGCCGCGCTGGGACCTGCGTCGTCGCGAGGAAGCGGCGCGTCGGTCGAGGTCGCGCTGCTCCCGATGACCGCGACGTTCTCTGCGGTCTCCTCGTCGGCGACCTCCCCGGACGCCGCGAAGCGCCGGTCGCGCACGCGCAAGCTGCTCGTCGTCGGCGCGATCGCGGGCGTGCTCCTCCCGCTCGTCGCCTGGCGGCTCGCGGCGCCGGTCGCGGATCCGGCGCAACCCGACGCGCTCCGCAGCGCGGCGACGAGCGAGCCGTCCGAGAGCGCCGCGAGCCAGGCGCACGCCGCGCCCGCGGTACCGAGCGTGACGAGCTCGCCGAGCGAGCAGGCGACCGCGAGCGCTGCGCCGGCGGAGAGCGCGGAGATCGCCGTCGCCGCGTCGACCCCCTCTCCGGCCCGCCCCGGTGGGCGCCTGCCGGTGAAGAAGGATCCGACCCCGTCGCGCTCGGCGGCGGCGTCCACGACCGCCGCGCCCACGACGACGGGCGCGGCGGCGGCCCCCAACTGCAACCCGCCCTACACGATCGACGAGCGCGGCGTACGCCGCGCCAAGCGCGAGTGCCTCTGATCGGATCCGCGCTCGATCGCTCGTGAGGTGCCCGCGTGCCCGTGAGGCGCCCGCGCGTCGATCGCACCGCTCGTGAGGCGCCCGCGCCTCGATCGCATCGCTCGTGAGGTGCCCGCGTGCCCGTGAGGCGCCCGCGCGTCGATCGCATCGCTCGTGAGGTGCCTGCGTGCCCGTGAGGCGCCCGCGCGTCGATCGCACCGCTCGTGAGGTGCCCGCGTGCCCGTGAGGCGCCCGCGCGTCGATCGCACCGCTCGTGACGCGCCCGCCTCGAGGCGGGCGCCGAAGGGGGCTGCGCTCTCGCGCGATCGATCAGGTCGACGCGGACGCGCCCGCGCCGGCGGAGAGGCGCTCGGCGAGCTGCTTCTCGAGGGCGACGAGCGCCTTGGAGAAGCCCTGGATGCCCTCGTCGAGCTTCTCCTTCGCCATCGGATCCGCGTCGTGCATCTTGCGGAAGACGGCCTCGTTCATCTCGATCTTCTCGATCGACTTCGCCTTGGCCTTCGCCGGATCGAGCTTGCGCGGGAGATCGCCGGTGGCGGCCTCGAGCTCGGCGAGGAGGCTCGGCGCGATCGTGAGCAGATCGCAGCCCGCGAGCTCGACGATCTCGCCCATGTTGCGGAAGCTCGCGCCCATGACCTCGGTCGCGTGACCGAAGTGCTTGTAATACTCGTAGATGCTCGTGACGCTGAGGACGCCCGGATCCTCGTGGGGCGCGTAGTCCTTGCCGGTCGACTTCTTGTACCAATCGAGGATCCGCCCGACGAAGGGCGAGATGAGCGTGACCTTCGCCTCGGCGCACGCCACCGCCTGGTGCATGCCGAAGAGCAGCGTGAGGTTGCAGTGGATCCCCTCCTTCTCGAGGATCTCCGCCGCGCGGATCCCCTCCCAGGTCGACGCGATCTTGATGAGGATGCGGTCGCGCTTGGTGCCGGCGGCCTCGTAGAGCGCGATGAGGTGGCGCGCCTTGTCGACGGTCGCCTGCGTGTCGTACGAGAGTCGCGCGTCGACCTCGGTCGAGACGCGGCCGGGGACGATCTTGAGGATCTCCAGGCCGAACTCGACCGCGAGCCGATCGATCGCGTGCTTCACGACCTCGTCGGTGCCCCCGCCCTTCGCCTCCTTGCGCGCCCAGGCGAGCGCGTCGTCGACGAGCTTCGCGTACGCCGGCATCGACGCCGCGGTCGTGATGAGCGACGGGTTGGTCGTCGTGTCGCGGGGCCTGAACTTCTCGATCGAGTTGATGTCGCCGGTGTCCGCGACGACGACGGTCATGCTCTTGAGCTGCTCGAGGAAGTTCTTCTGGCTCATCACGACGCTCTCTTTCCTGGCGTGGGGTTTCGTGCGGTGAGCGCCTCTCGCGGCGGCGCTGCGTGCGGGGCGAGGTCCCTCGATTACCACGTCGCGCGCGTGAGCGCGCCGCTGAGGCTCTCCGGAACAGCTCGAGCGCCCTGAGGCGCTCTTCCTCGCTCGATCGGGATGCTCTCGAGGGGCGTCGTCGCCGCAGCGCGAGCGTGGCGCGATTCCTCGTTTGCCGCCGCGACGCCGGCAAACGAGCACGAATGCAGCGCGTTTCGCCCCGCCCGCATACACGCGCCCACTCGTTTGCGGTGCTGAAGTTGGCCCCTCGGCCCGCGGGTTGCTGTTGTCGAAGGCATGACGACGGACCGCACGACCCGGACTGGATCGAGGTGCTGGCGACGGTCGCTCCCGGCCGCCGTCGTGCTCGTGGCGTCGATGCTCGTCACGCCCATCGCCGGCGCCGCCGACGAGTCGATCGCCGTCGGCGAGGTCACCCCTCCACCAGCCGGCTCGGGCATCGACGTCTCGCTCCTGCGCGACGTCGCCGCCGCCGAGATCCGCCAGATCGACGCCTCGCGCCTGCGCGATCGCAGGAAGGTCGTCGTCTCCTTCGCGCTCACCGGCGCCGTCGCCGACAAGACGATCGCGTGCACGGTCAACGCGATGGTGCGCGACGCCCGCACCGGCGTGATGATCGGCATCATCGAGGCCGGTGCGCACGCCGACGGCCCGGCGTCGGCGGAGCTTCGCAAGCAGGTGGCCCGCGCCGCGGTGCGGAGCGCGGTGCAGCGCATCCCGCGCGTGCTCGGCGCGAAGTAGCGCTCGCGCGAGCCGTCGCACCGGAGCCTCGGAGCCGCCGCTCGCCGCGCGCGCACGACGCAGCGCGCCGCTGTCTCTCCCGCCCGACGTCGCCGCTCGACCCGCGTGCGCGTCGCAGCGCGTGGGCGCAGCGTACGGAGGCGCAGCGACGAGGCGCGAGGAACATCGCGCCTCGTGCTATCACCGCGCCCATGGGGACGAGGATCGAGCGAGACACGATGGGGGAGGTCGAGGTGCCGGCGGACCGCTACTGGGGAGCGCAGACCCAGCGGAGCCTCCAGAACTTCCGCATCGGCGGGCACCGCTTCGCGCCGCCGGTCGTCCACGCGCTCGGCGTGGTGAAGAAGGCCGCGGCCCACGTGAACCGCGAGCTCGGCAAGCTCGACGCGGAGCGCGCGGACGCGATCTCCCGCGCGGCCGACGAGGTCATCGCAGGCTCGCTCGACGATCAGTTCCCGCTCGTCGTCTGGCAGACCGGCAGCGGGACCCAGACGAACATGAACGCGAACGAGGTCATCGCGAACCGCGCCAACGAGCTGCTCGGCTCGAAGCTCGGCGCGCCCGGCCCCGTGCACCCGAACGATCACGTGAACATGTCGCAGTCGTCGAACGACGTCTTCCCGACGGTGATGCACCTCGCGGTGGCGCTCCGCGTGCGCGAGCGCCTCTTGCCCGCGGTCGACGCGCTCCGCGGCGCGATCGAGGAGAAGGCCGACGCGTTCTCCGGCGTCGTGAAGATCGGCCGGACGCACATGATGGACGCCACGCCGCTCACGCTCGGTCAGGAGATGGGCGGGTGGGCCGCGCAGCTCTCGTTCGCCGAGCGGCGCCTCGTCGAGGCGCTCGACGGCCTCTACGATCTCGCCCTCGGAGGCACGGCGGTCGGCACCGGCGTCACCTCGCACCCCGACTGGTCGCCGCGCGTCGCCTCCGAGATCGCGCGGCTCGCGCGCGCGCCGTTCCGCTCGGCGCCCAACAAGTTCGCCGCGCTCGCCGGCCACGACGCGCTCGTCGCGATGAGCGGCGCGCTCCGCCTGCTCGCGACCGCGTGCATGAAGATCGCGAACGACGTGCGCCTCCTCGCGAGCGGTCCGCGCGCCGGCCTCGGCGAGCTCCTGATCCCCGCGAACGAGCCGGGGAGCTCGATCATGCCAGGGAAGGTGAACCCGACGCAGGCCGAGGCGCTGACCATGGTGTGCGCGCACGTCATGGGCAGCGACGTCGCCGTCGGCATCGCGGGCGCGAGCGGGCACCTCCAGCTCAACGTCTTCAAGCCGATGATCGTCCACAACGTGCTCGAGAGCGTCGAGCTCCTGGCCGACGCCTGCGAGAGCTTCGGCGAGCACTGCGTCGTCGGCATCGAGCCGAACCGCGAGGCGATCGCGAAGCACCTCGAGAGCTCGCTCATGCTCGTGACGGCGCTGTCGCCGGTGGTCGGCTACGCCAACGCGGCGAAGATCGCGAAGACCGCGTACGAGAAGAACATCACGCTGAAGGAGGCGGCCGTCTCGCTCGGGCTCGTGACCGCGGCGGAGTTCGACGCGCACGTGAAGCCCGAGGAGATGACGCACGCCTAGCGCCGCTCGGCCGCCTCGAGCTCCTTCATCCGGCGCCGGCAATAGGCGAGCCGCTCCTTTGCGGTCGGGTAACGCCGCGAGAACCAGGCGATCAGCTCGGCGAGCTGGGCGCCCTCCGGCCCGTCGAGGCTCTGCATCGCCTCGCGGAGGCGAGCGTCGAACTCCTCGGCCGACAGCGGCGCCTCGTAGATCGCCGTGATCTCCGGATCGCGCTTCACGACGAGGCCTTCCTCAGGAGGACCTCGAGCGCCTGGATGTCGAGCACGTCCTTGGGGCGCATCGCCCAGCGCTTCGTGAGGATCAGATCCGGAATCGAGGGCAACGTGACGGCGCCGCGCTCGCCGTAGGGGAGCGTGCTCCGGCGCGCCCACGCGTCGTCGAACTCGAGCCGGAGCGCCCCGTCCTTCGTCGGCGCCGAGCGCGCCACGAAGACGTCGACCTTCTCGCCGTTCTCCAGGACGTACATTCCTGTCGCCCGAGCTTGCTCCGGCGTCTTGTTCGGGAACAGGTCGAACGGCGCCAGGGCGTCGTTCAAGAGCTGAATGTCGTCGATATGTACCCAGAGGTCGTAGTCGAACGTTCCGACGGGAATGCCGAGCGCGACGAGCGCTCGGCGGCCGATGAGCAGGACCCTCGCTCCGCTCGACGCGAGGGCGTCGAAGAACGCTGCCTCCTCGAAAGGGTCCGCCTGCATGCCCTCGGAGCATACCCGAGCCCGCGACGGGCCGCAGGCGGCCGCGCGCCGCCAGAATGCCGCGGGGCCGCTCGACTTCGGCGCGCCGGCCATTGCCGCGGATGACGCGTCGCGCCTATAGTCCCGCCGCTATGTCCAAGAACTCCTTCGGCAGCCAGGCCACCCTCAAGGTCGGATCGGACTCGTTCACGATTTACCGGCTCGACGCGGTCTACAAGAAGCACGGCGAAGCGGCGAAGCTCCCGTTCTCCTTGAAGATCCTGCTCGAGAACCTCCTCCGCACGGAGGACGGCGTCTCGGTGACCGAGGCGCACATCGAGGCCGTCGCGAAGTGGCAGGCCACCGCCGAGCCCTCGCAGGAGATCGCCTTCACGCCGAGCCGCGTGCTGCTCCAGGACTTCACCGGCGTCCCGGCCGTCGTCGACCTCGCCGCGATGCGCGACGCGATGAAGAAGATGGGCGGCGATCCGCGCAAGATCAACCCGCTCCAGCCGGTCGAGCTCGTCATCGACCACTCGGTGCAGGTCGACACCTTCGGCAGCAAGGACGCCCTCCACAAGAACGCGGCCCTCGAGTTCGAGCGCAACCAGGAGCGCTACCGCTTCCTCAAGTGGGGGCAGCAGGGCTTTCAGAACTTCAAGGCGGTCCCGCCGGACACGGGCATCGTCCACCAGGTCAACCTCGAGTTCCTCGCGCGCGTCGTCATGACCGCGCCGTGCCAGCAGGGCGCGCTGCCGCTCGCTTACCCGGACACGCTCGTCGGCACCGACTCGCACACGACGATGATCAACGGCCTCGGCGTCCTCGGCTGGGGCGTCGGTGGCATCGAGGCCGAGGCGGCGATGCTCGGCCAGCCCGTCAGCATGCTGCTCCCGCACGTCATCGGCGTGCGCCTCACCGGCAGCCTCGCCGAGGGCGCGACCGCGACGGACCTCGTGCTCACGGTCACGCAGATGCTCCGCAAGCACGGCGTCGTCGGCAAGTTCGTCGAGTTCTTCGGCCCCGGCCTGGCGAAGCTCCCGCTCGCCGACCGCGCGACCATCGCCAACATGGCGCCCGAGTACGGCGCGACCTGCGGCATCTTCCCGATCGACGCCGAGACCGTCCGCTACCTGAAGTTCAGCGGCCGCTCGGACGCGCAGCTGGCGCTCGTCGAGGCGTACGCCAAGGAGCAGGGCTTCTGGTTCGACGAGAGCACGCCCGACGCGACCTACACGCACGTGCTCTCGCTCGACCTCGGCACCGTCGAGCCGTCGCTCGCCGGCCCGGCGCGCCCGCAGGACCGCGTCAACTTGCCCGGCGTGAAGTCCTCGTTCAACGCCGCGCTCGAGGCCTACAAGGCGCGGCCGAAGGCGCCCAAGAAGAAGAGCCTCCTCGCCGACGACGGCGCCGTCGCCGACAAGGACGTGGCCGACGGCAGCGTCGTCATCGCCGCGATCACGAGCTGCACGAACACGTCGAACCCGTCGGTGCTGATGGCCGCGGGCCTCCTCGCGAAGAAGGCCGCCGAGAGGGGCCTCACGTCGAAGCCGTGGGTCAAGCCGAGCATCGGCCCGGGCTCGAAGGTCGTGACCGAGTACCTCGAGAAGGCCGGCCTCCTCGACTCGCTCGAGAAGGTGGGCTTCTACATCGTCGGCTACGGCTGCACGACGTGCATCGGCAACAGCGGGCCGCTCCCGCCGCCGGTCTCCAAGGCGATCGACGAAAACGATCTGTTCGTCGCCTCGGTGCTCTCGGGCAACCGGAACTTCGAGGGCCGCGTCCACGCCGAGGTGCGCGCGAACTACCTCGCGTCGCCGCCGCTCGTCGTCGCCTACGCGCTCGCCGGGCGCGCCGACATCGATCTCACGACCGAGCCGATCGGCAAGGGCAAGGACGGCAAGGACGTCTTCCTCAAGGACATCTGGCCGACGCAGCGCGAGGTCTCGGACATCGTCGAGAGCGCCGTCACCCCCGAGATGTTCAAGAAGGTCTACGCGGACACGTACGCCGGCGACGCCGAGTGGCAGTCGCTCGTCGTCCCCGAGGGCGACCTCTACGCGTGGGAGAAGGACAGCACCTACGTCAAGCACCCGCCGTACTTCGAGGGCATGGGCGCGCAGCCGGGCGCGATCGCCCCGATCGAGAACGCGCGCGTGCTCGCGCTCCTCGGTGACAGCATCACGACCGACCACATCTCGCCGGCCGGATCCATCAAGGCCGACGGCCCTGCGGGCAAGTACCTCCTCGAGCGCGGCGTGAAGAAGGAGGACTTCAACTCCTACGGCTCGCGCCGCGGTAACCACGAGGTCATGGTGCGCGGCACGTTCGCCAACGTGCGCCTCAGGAACCAGCTCGCGCCCGGCACCGAGGGCGGCGTCACGCGGCACCTCCCGAGCGGCGAGCAGATGTCGATCTTCGACGCGTCGGTGAAGTACATCGCCGACGGCGTCCCGCTCTTCGTCATCGCCGGCAAGGAGTACGGCTCCGGCTCGTCGCGCGACTGGGCGGCGAAGGGCCCGAAGCTCCTCGGCATCCGCGCGGTGCTCGCGGAGAGCTACGAGCGCATCCACCGCTCGAACCTCGTCGGCATGGGCATCCTCCCGCTGCAGTTCCCCGCCGGGGAGAACGCCGCCTCGCTCGGGCTCACCGGCGAGGAGACCTACGACGTCGTCGGCCTCCCGGAGCTGCTCGAGAGCGGCCTCAAGGGCGGGCGCGAGGTCGTCGTCAAGGCGAAGGCCGCCGACGGCAAGACCAAGGAGATCCGCGCGACCGTGCGGATCGATACGCCGCAGGAGATCCTCTACTACAAGCACGGCGGCATCCTGCCGTACGTGCTCCGCCAGCTCCTGGCGTAGCCGCCGCGCGAACGGCCACGACGCGTGAGCGTCGTGGCCGCGAGTCCCGCGCCAGCGCACCGGCCACGACGTCCGAGAGGATGCCGTGGCCGTTTGCTTTTGGCGTGCTCCGCGAATCAGCCGTGCCGAGCCGCTCGACCTCGAATCAGCCGATGCCGAGCCGCTCGACCTCGAATCAGCCGATGCCGAGCAGCTCGACCTCGAAGACGAGCGTCGCGTTCGGCGGGATCACCGGCGGGAAGCCGCGCGCGCCGTAGGCGAGGTCCGACGGGATGGTGAGCTTGCGCATGCCGCCGATCTTCATCCCGGCGACGCCGCGATCCCAGCCCTTGATCACCTGACCGGCGCCGAGCTCGAAGCCAAAGCCCTTGCCGCGATCGCGCGAGCTGTCGAACTTGCTGCCGTCGGTGAGGGTGCCGACGTAGTGCACCGTGACGCGGTCACCGGCCTTCGCCTCCTGACCGTCGCCTGCCTTGAGATCCTCGATTTGTAGGTCCGCCATGGGGCGAACCTTACTCCCACTCCGGCTGCGCCGGCTGCGGATCCGGCTGCGCCGGCTGCGGATCCGGCCGCGCCGGTTGCGGATCCGGCCGCGCCGGCTGCGGATCCGGCCGCGCCGGCTGCGGATGCAGCCGCGCCGGCTGCGGCGGCTGCGGGAGAACAGGGCAGAAGAGCGCGGGGAACCGCGGCGCGGGCGCTGGCTGGCCGGGCGGCGCCGCGTCGCGTATCTTTGACGTGTCTCTTTCGAGGTAACGAACATGCGTCGTCGCTTTGCTCTTTTTCTTGCGCTCTCGAGCGGTGTGTCCGTGATGGCGGTGGTGGCCGCGTGCTCCGCGCCCGAGCCCCCGAACCGCAACCCGATCGAATATCGCGACGACGACGCGCCGAAGCGGGACTCGGGGACGCGCCCGCCGCGCGATGAGCCGAAGGGCGAGGAGGACCCGCCGCTGCCCGACGGCGGGAAGCCGCCGGGCCGCGTCTACTCCCACACGAGGGACACGCTCTACCTGTTCGAGCCGCTCGGGCAGACCCTCACGAAGATCGGCGAGTTCGCCTGCCTGAAGGCGGGCGATCGCATGCTCGACATCGCGCTCGATCGCGACGGCGTGATGTACGGGACGAGCGACGACGGCTTCTTGAAGATCGATCCGGTCGACGCCTCGTGCTTCTACGTCAAGGAGGACCGGGCGGCTCAGTACCCGAACTCGCTCGCGTTCGTGCCGATCGGCACCGTCGACAACACGAAGGAGGTGCTCGTCGGCTACCGCTTCGACCCGGCGGCCACGAACCAGGCCACGATCTACGCGAAGATCGAGCCCGACGGCACGATGGTGAACATCGGCACGCTGAACGATCCCGCTGCCCCGACCAAGTTCCGATCGTCGGGCGACATCATGTCGATGATCCGCAACGGCAACAAAGCGTACCTCACGGTGAAGCCCATCGGGACGGACGCCGGGTCGGGCAACGATCTGCTCGCCGAGGTCGACCCCAAGACCGGGCGGATCATCAAGATCGTCGGCGACGTCAGCCACAAGAACCTCTACGGCCTCGCCCAGTGGGCCGGCACCGCGTACGGCTTCGACGAGAGCGGGAACATCATCGAGATCGACATGCAGACCGGCGAGGGGACGACCCTGACGACGCTGACCGAGGAGGGGGTCCCGGTCGCGTGGTACGGCGCGGGCGTCACGACCGACGCGCCGACGAAGCCCTGACGGCCAGCGGCAAGCGCTCGCTGTGACGCTCGTTCTCGGTAGCGCTCGACCTCTGCGGCGCGCTCGGTAGCGCTCGGTAGCGCTTCGACCTCTGCGGAGCTCTCGGTAGCGCTCGACCTCTGCGGCGCGCTCGGTAGCGCTTCGACCTCTGCGGAGCTCTCGGTAGCGCTCGTTCTTCTCTGAGGCTGGTCCGCGAACGGCCGCTCCCTCGCGAATCCGGCGTGGTGGCGGCCGTGCGAGGAGGTGCGCGTGGGCGCCTCGATTCGGCCGCGCACGATTGTTCACGTCGCGGAAACCGAATCGCGATCACGCCCGTCTCAGGGCGACATGCGAGGTTCTCCGATGGCGCTCTGGTTCCGGTCCGCGAAGCTCCGGCGCGCGTTCGCGCTCTCCGCCGTCGTCCTCTCGACAGGTGGCCTGGTCCTCTACAAAGCGGCTCCTTCCGAGGCCTTTCCGATCGACCCGTCGCACCCGATCCGGACCCCGCTCACGGCCGACGGCAAGAACGCGGTGAGCTTCCGCGGCCCCGGCGTGCACGGGGTCCTGTCGCTCAGCCACACGAAGGTCCTCGCCGGACAGACGACCCCCGTGTACGCCGAGCTCAGGCTCGTCGCGGACCCCGCCGAGCGAGCCGCCGTCCGCGCGCCGATCTCGCTCGCGGTGGTGCTCGACACGTCGGGCTCGATGAGCGGCGAGAAGATCGAGGACGCCAAGCGCTCGGTCCTGCGCCTCTTGTCCGACATGCGCGACGACGACGAGATCACCGTCATCCGCTACTCGGACACGAGCGAGCTCCTGCAGCCGCTCACGCGCGTCGGGAGCATCCGCGCGTCGCTCAGCGCGCGGATCCGCGAGATCACCGCCGAGGGCGGCACGAACATCCCGGGCGGTCTCTCGCACGGGCTCCGCTCGCTCGACGAGGCAGCGAAGGGGCGCGTCCGCCGCATCGTGCTCGTGAGCGACGGTCTCGACGGGACGCGCGCGCAGGCGGAGTCGCTCGCCCGGACGAGCTTCGCGAGCGGGATCACCGTGTCGTCGCTCGGCATCGGGCTCGACTTCGACGAGAGCTACATGGGCGCGGTCGCGCAGAGCGGCCACGGCAACTTCGCGTTCATCAAGGACGGCGGGAGCCTCGCGGGCTTCCTCAAGCGCGAGCTCGACGAGACGGCGACCACGACCGTGGAGAACGCCCGCGTCGCGATCGACCTCCCGAGCGGGACGCGCTTCGTCTCGGCGACCGGCGCCGACGCGACCTTCGACGGCGCGCGCGTCGAGCTCCGACTGGGCTCGCTCTTCGCCGGGGACGAGCGACGCGTGATCGTGGAGCTCGCCGCGGACGGCTCGAGCTCCGGCTCCGCCATCCGCCCGAGCGCCACGTGGAACCGGATCGGCCAGGCGACGACGTCGGTCTCCGTGCCGGCGCTCTCGCTCGTCGCCACGGCGGATCCCTCCGAGGTCGAGCGCGGTCGAGACGGCGCGGTGCTGGCGAGCTCCGCCAGCGTGGTCGCGTCGAAGCGCCAGCTCGAGGCCGCGAGCGCGTACTCGCGCGGCGACGTCGTCACGGCGACGCGGCTCGCCGCGGAGAACGAAGCGTCGCTCGGCGCGGCGCTCGCCGCGGCGCCGCCGACGGCGGCGCCGGCGCTCACCGCGCAGATGAACGCCTACTCGGAGCAGAAGCGGGGGTTCGGCGCGCACCGACCGCAGAGCGCCGAGGGCAAGAGCGCGGCCAAAGCGGCCGCCGTGAAGGATCTCGACAACCTCAACCGCGCATCGAGCTTCTGACATGAAGAAGATCGCGTTCGTCGTCGCCGCCGCTTCTCTCTTCGCGTTCGCGCCCCTCGCGAATCGGTTCGGGCCCGTGGCGGGCTCGCTCGCCCTCGTGTGGCTCGGCGTGGTGCTCGCCATCGCCGCGAGCGGGACGATCCAGTCGCTGGCGATCGGCGGCGGCGCGCTCGGCGCCTTCGGGAGCGGCGTGCTCGCGTCGGTGTCGCCGGCGGCGGCAGGCGCGGTGCTCGTCGCCGCGGCGTTCGCCGAGCGGACGACGCGCGTACGGTCGCGCACCGCGCGCGCGGTGCACGTCGTGACGGCGCTCGTCGGTGGCGGGTTCGCGGGGGCGCTCTCCAGCTCGTTCACGTCGGCGTCGCTCCCGGTCCTCGCGGTGGCTGCCGTCGTGGCCGCCGTGCTCGCCGCGCTGCCGCTCCTCGTCGAGGCCGACGATCCCGTCGCCCACGCCCTCGACGAGGCGGCGTCGCTCGTCTCCGAGCCGGCGAGGCGAGAGCTCGAGCGAGGCGCCGAGCTCCGGCGGAACGCCGAGGACGTCCCGCTCGATCGCGCTACGGCGGCGCGCGTGCGGACGACGTGGCAGTCGCTGCTGCGGCTCGCCGAGGCGCGCGTTCGTCTCGAGCGATCACGTCC